>JAGFJA010000071.1 GCA_024103005.1 Saprospiraceae bacterium | reverse complement strand
CGAAAATCAAATAAACTTAACTGTTTTTGTGATGTATATGTAAGCATAAATGCATCATTTTGATCTTAAAGATACACATTCCTTTGCATTTATACAAGATTATTTATACATATTTATCTGTTATTCTATGTGTTATGTGTTTTTCAGCAAAGCCTAAGTAATTTTTTTTGCTGGCTTTAAATGAAATATGAAGTAATTTTACTTAAAAACAAAGAATTAATGTCATTACATTTTCATCGATTCCATTTTTTTACAAAATTATTTTTGTGCTTATTCTTCATTTTATCGGGTGTACAAATAAGTTTCGGACAGACCTCCCACGTGCAGACACAGGAATTTAAATTCACCGGAAATTTTTATAAAATATTGGACAGGTCAGGAGACTTTGATGCTCTTGTCCTGCGATTTGAAGGTATTTTTCCTGAGGATGCACAGGTTGTGGACAGTCATGGTAATAAATATCCGGTCACACGTGATGAGCACCAGGAATCATATCTGCAGAGTAATCTGATACTCTTTCCTGATCATCAGACCGGATTTAGCATGACGGGACTGAGGGAAGGTATAAAAGGCAAGGCTTATTTTATTAAGGTGCCTGAGTTTACGTTGCCGGAAAGTTACAAGGGTCGGTCTTCCGCCTGTACGGAACCGACTGTCGTCCCGCAGAGTGTATGGCGTGCCGGGCTGAATCCGCCTACACCCGGACGCAAAGCTACACCGACCCGGCATTGTATCGTACATCATTCCGCCTCTTCCAATGCGGATACGAATTCCGTCAAACTGGTAAGAGCCTTTTATATTCAACATACCGAAGTCAATGGATGGGACGATATCGGATACAATTATCTGATAGGTCATGATGGCACCATCTTTGCCGGTAGAGATCCGGAAAAACCCGGTATAGAACAGGATAATGTATTCGGCGCTCACTTTTGCGGTAAAAATTCATATACCATGGGAGTCTGCGTGATAGGCAATTTTCAGGAAGAAGCCCCGGATCCTCGTGCGGTGGACGCTTTGGAGCATTTGCTTTCATGGAAGATGTTTAAAGATAGGATGAATCCACTTGACTCTCTCCATCATCCCGATACCGTTTCAGGGCCACTATTGCCGGTACTTGCAGGACATCGGAATGGCTGCAGTACGGAATGCCCGGGACAGTTTTTGTTCGATATGATCCCTCAACTTCGGATAGATATCCGTGACAATCTCGTGGAATGTAATAAAATGGACGTTTCCCGGCCGGACCAACCAAATATTCTGATATATCCCAATCCATCCGGAGATGAAATTACCATAACTACTCCTCATTTGGTTGACTTTGCCATCTTAAATATCAATGGAAAGATTATAAAACAAGGTAACAGTGATCAGTACAGGAAGGTCAGCATAAACTCCCTGCCTGCAGGCGTATATTTTGTTCACATCAGTGACAACAGACAAAGATGGATCCGGAAATTGATTGTCAGTAGGTGACAGAGGCTATCAAGCGATCAGTTATCATTAACGGGAGGCTTACATTGAGTTATTTTACTACATTTGGGCATTAAATATTGTCGATGAAAAAAGTATTTTTATTCTTTTTCTTAGTCCTTATTTGTGGTAATTCAGGCTTTGCGCAAGCCGGTTACTGGCAGCAGAAGGTAGATTTTAAAATTGAAGTCAGACTAGATGATACACTCCATTTTTTACACGGAAGTGAAGTGGTTACTTATACAAATAACAGCCCTGACAGCCTGACATTTATTTATTTTCATATCTACCCCAATGCCTATAAAAACACGAGAACTGCCTTTGCTAAACAACAATTGGACAACGGATCCACGGAATTCTACTATTCACCAAAATCAAAAAGAGGGTACATTGACAGCCTTTCCTTTTCCGTAAAAACCGACACCGGCTTTATAGCTGCTGACTTTGATTTTGCAGGCTTTGATGATGTCATCAAGCTTAACCTTCCTGAACCCCTGACCCCGGGCAAGACAATAGAAATCGCAACTCCTTTTCGGGTGAAGATTCCCTATGTGTTTTCCCGACTTGGTCACGTCCGTCAGAGTTATCAAATATCCCAGTGGTATCCCAAACCCGCTGTCTATGACGCTTCCGGCTGGCATCAGATGCCTTATCTAGACCAGGGAGAATTTTATAGTGAATACGGAGATTATGAAGTAAAAATTACGCTACCTGAAAACTATATCGTCATGGGTACGGGAAATATTCAGGAAGAAAGTGAAAATCACTGGCTTCAGCAAATAGCTAATGATCGGCAGTCCACTGACTCATTGTCTATGAATGTTACGCCCCCCAGCAGACATAAAAATAAAACAATTACCTTTAAAGAGCACAATATCCATGACTTTGCCTGGTTTGCTGATAAAAAATGGAAGTTGGAAATTGATACTCTGAGCCTTGAAGGCTATCCGGACAAAGTCGTTGCCTTTTCTGCCTATAATCCTGCTCATACGGCCGGATGGGATAAATCCATTGAATCTGTCAGGCGAACAATGGAAGGATATGGGTCAAAGGTGGGCCTATACCCTTATAAGACCGTTAAAGTCGTGGAAGGATGGCTGAAGGCCGGAGGTGGCATGGAATATCCTACCGTAACCGTCATCGAACAAACCAATAATGCTCACCTGGTGGATAATATTATCGTACACGAAGTAGGGCACAACTGGTTTTATGGAATATTGGGTTCCAACGAGAGAATAAACCCCTGGATGGATGAAGGCATCAACAGCTTCTATGAAGGAAAATTTGTTGAAAAGAGCGAAAACACCGGAATAAAAAAAGCTACAGATGATAAATTCCTTGCTTATTCTGTATTCGGTGCGGCAGATCACCTATCACCTGCAAATATGAGAAGTGAAAAATTTACTGAGTATAACTATGGAGTAGATGTTTATTATAAAATGCCCTTGTATTTGAACTATCTCGAAGCCTATATGGGCGAAAGTTCATTTGATGAAGCAATGCAAGCTTATTTTCGGAAATGGAAGTTTAAGCATCCTCAACCTGCTGATTTTGAAAACGTTTTTAAAACAAACTCTCCATTGGATGTCCAATGGTTCTTTGATTTAATGAAAACGGATGAAATGGTCAGCTTTACAGTTTCACGACCTCAGAAAAACGGAGATGCAGTCAAGGTAAATGTGACTAACAACTGTTCGTTTGCCCTACCTGTTGCCCTCCGGACGATCAGCTCTGATGGTCACCATATCGTCCAATGGTCTGAACCGTTTACCGGAACTAAAGAATTCGTTTTTAATAAAGCACCTGAAAATGTATCCTTTGAGATAGATCCTAGCATACCCAATGGCAATATCAAGTTTAATACTTCATCGAGGAAATTTGCACTAAGGCCTTTTGGCGGATTAAATGATGATTCCCGGAGGATAGCATGGATTGCTCCTGCTGTAGGGTACAATATTTATGATGGATGGATGGCAGGAATCCTGCTGCATAATGTCACTTTACCACAGAATAAGTTCAGATATATCCTCAATCCGATGTATGGTTTTAGGAGTAAAAATCTTGCGGGAAGTGCCGTGTTCAACTTTAGTCAGCAGATCAATAGTGATAGACTGGACTATATCGATTACTTTATTCATTTTAAACGATTCGGCTTCCAGCGAACTTTTTCCGATGACTATCCGAAGAAATATCTAGGTTACACCAAGCTGGCTCCGGAGGTCGTCTTTCATTTTTCAAAACCCTCATACAGGAGCAAGATCTTGTCTGCGCTTTCCGTCAAAGGTTATTTTATCTCCGAACAACAGTTTATATATGATACCATACCCGGCATAAGCCCCGTTTATGGCAACAATGTCAATAATATCTATGGAAAGATTACATACAGTTATGCAGACAATCGGATAATCGATCCCTTTAGTTATCAGGTAGAAGGGCAGATTGGCTCCGTTTTTTCAAAGCTTTCCGCTGAGGCCAACTGGAAATTTAATTATTCCATTCCGGGCAAGGGTTTTTATATCAGAGCGTATGCCGGCAAGTTTTTCAAATTTTCAGACAATTACTTTGATACATATAGATATCAGCTTGCCAATTCATTCTCCGGAGCCAATGATTATTTGTATGATTATACTTTTGGAGGCAGGAACGAACCTTCGGGTTTTTGGTCACAGCAGGTCGGCATCAGAGAAGGCGGATTCAAGTTTAACACACCTTTGTATAGCAATCAACCCGGACTCAATGATGACTATCTGGTTGCTTTGAATCTGAAGACAGATATTCTGGTGAAAGGCCTTCCTGTGCGTATTTTTTGTGACCTTTCCAAGTATGGAGGCAGGTTGAATGAAGGAGCGACGGGATTTCTATATGCGGCAGGAGTAGAGCTGCACTTAATGGATTATCTTACGATTCACATACCCCTCATTATGAGTCCTGAATATCAGGATTATAAAAAATTTATCCTGGGTAATAAATTTTTCAAAACAATATCTTTTTCACACAATTTAAATGCTGTTGACTGGCCTAAATTACCCAATTCATTCTTTGGTTTAAATTAAAATGAATATGACAGAAGAGCAATATATCCGGCAGTTTATCGAAGATGGCTTGTATGAAGATACTCATGGATTTGACCATACATCTTTAGCGTGCATTCCCGCAGATGATATGAGTGATGCCTACCTGTTAATCAAGGACAATGGCGTTTTGGCCGGAATAAAATTGGCTGAAAAAATTATCCTGCACGTAGATCCACAGGCACAAATCGAAATATTAATAGAAGATGGCACTGAGGTGGCATACGGCGACATAGCCATGAAGGTCAGAGCCAATTCAAGAGCTTTGTTGATGGCCGAGCGATTGCTGCTTAACATCATGCAGAGAATGAGCGGTATAGCCACACTCAGCCGGCGGTTTTCCTTTGAAGTGCGAGACCTCCCGGTTAAGATCCTGGACACCCGGAAGACGACACCGCTGATTCGTTTCTTTGAGAAATGGGCGGTGCGCATCGGTGGTTGTTATAACTATCGGGATGGCCTGTACGACTGGATTATGATCAAAGATAATCACATTGATGCTGCGGGAAGCATAAGGGCTGCCATTGAGAGGGTACACGATTACCAGAAGGCTCATGGACTGAACCTCGGAATCACGGTAGAAGTCAGAAATTTTGAAGAAATAGAAGAAGTGCTGACGACCGGAGGTATAACCAGGATTATGTTTGATAATTTTGAAATAGCAGAATTGGCTAAGGCAGTTGAACTGGTTAATGGTCGTTTCGAAACAGAAGCTTCCGGAGGTGTGAAGCTCAATACCGTGAGAAGTATCGCCCTTGCCGGAGTGGACTACATCTCTGTCGGCGCACTGACGCACTCTTCCACCAGCATGGACATCAGTTTTAAGATCAGGAAGGGAAGTTGATTTGGTCTGATAGATTCACTCAATAAATCCTGACCCATTGAGGGAATATTTATTGTGTACTTTTTACACAATTTCCGATAGAATATTTATATCTTAGCCAAATACAAATAAACTGCTGGATATTATGGCGAAAGAAACAAAGGATGTAGGATTTATTTTCGATCTGGATGGCGTCCTTGTTGATACTGCCGTATTGCATTATCAGGCATGGAGGCGTCTTGCCAATAGCCTGGGATTTGATTTTTCTGAGAAGCAGAATGAAGAATTGAAGGGTGTCGGTCGGATAGATTCACTCAATAAAATTTTATCCTGGGGAGGAAAGACCATGACAGAAGAGGAGAAAATAAATGCCGCTACCCAAAAGAATGAATGGTACAATGAATTGATTCGGCATCTGACCACAAAAGATGCACTGCCCGGTGCCATAGATTTTCTGACGGCTGCCCGTAATCGCCGCATTGGAATAGCGCTTGGGTCGGCCTCTAAAAATGCCTTACCGGTCTTGGACAGATTGGGTATCACAGATTACTTTGATGCTATTGTGGATGGCCGTTCATTGACCCATAATAAACCCCATCCGGAAGTATTTCTGAAAGGCTCGTCAGCCATGCATTTAGAGCCTTCCCGATGTGCAGTGTTTGAGGATGCAGAGGTTGGAATTGAAGCAGCGCTGAAAGGAGGTATGGTAGCCATCGGCATTGGTTCAAAAGATACTCTGCCGGCAGCTCAGCTACATTATGACACGCTGAAACAAGCAGAAATTGATCAGGTCATTAGCTTAATCCGGCAGAATAATCCTTAATTTCCTGCATTTCTGATTAAGTAGCAGGGATTTTAAATTTTTAAAAACAGGATATGAAGAAATATATTGAAGCTCACCCCTGGAAAATTATCGAAACGGACTTTAGTCTGGACGATAACATGATTACGGAATCTTTGCTGGCAATAGGCAATGGCAGGATGGGTCAACGAGCCGTCTTCGAAGAGACCTTTTCCGGTGAAAGTCTTCGGGGTTCATACCTGGCAGGGATATATTATCCTGACAAAACTAGGGTGGGCTGGTGGAAAAACGGCTATCCGGAATACTTTGCCAAGGTACTCAATTCAGTGGACTGGCTTGGATTGCATATTGCCCTTGATGATACCGCCATCGACCTGGGTAAACTGAAGCCTATCGACTATTACAGTGAGCTGGACATGGAAAAGGGCATTCTTTCCCGCACCTTCGGATTGCATCTTCCCAATGATGTCTTTGTACGCATCCATTCAGAAAGATTTTATTCGAAAAGCGATCCCGATACAACCCTGCTGAGATACCGTATCAAGGTAGAAGAAGGAGAGACTGACTTTACCATCGATTCCGGACTGGAAGCGGATGTGCACAACAAGGATTCCAACTATGGTGACGCCTTCTGGGAAAATTTCTCCTCCGAAGCCATCGATACCAAAGGCGTCGTGACTACATCAACCAAAAAAACAGGCTTTCGGGTCGCTGCGGCCACAACTCACCGCGTAGTCGTCAACGGCTGGAATATCAACGGCTCCATGGAAGCAGCCTCTCCAAGTCGCGTCAATGCCAATTACTCTACCTTCCTCTCTACCGGAGATGAAGTTATGGTCGAAAAATATACCGCCATCGCCACCTCCTTTTTTTACCCGGACGACGACCTGAAAGATAAAGCATTGACTACCCTGGCATCCATAACGGAAGCAGGCTATGACGAGATGCGTGACAGGCAGATAGACGCCTGGCGAAGAAGCTGGGATCACAACGATATCGTCATCGACGGCGATGTCAACGCCCAGCAGGGTATCCGGTTTAATATCTTTCAGCTGAACCAGACCTACACCGGTGAACATGAGTTTCTCAATATAGGTCCCAAGGGATTTACCGGGGAAAAGTACGGAGGTAGCACATACTGGGATACGGAAGCCTATTGCCTTCCGTTTTATATGGCCACTGCAGGCGATAAAGTAGGTAACTTTCTCCTGCGTTACAGGTATAACCATCTCGGGAAAGCCATCGAAAATGCAGCGAAACTGGGATTTAATGAAGGCGCTGCCCTCTACCCGATGGTAACCATGAATGGGGAAGAATGTCACAATGAATGGGAGATTACTTTCGAAGAGATCCATCGAAATGGTGCCATAGCCTATGCGATCTATGAATATACGACCTATACAGGCGACACAGCCTATGTCATGCAATACGGTATCGAGGTCCTGATCGGTATTGCCCGCTTCTGGAAACAAAGAGTCAACTGGTCGGTAGATAAAAACAAATTCGTAATGCTGGGCGTGACAGGACCCAATGAATACGAAAACAATGTCAATAATAACTGGTACACCTCCTATATCGCTTGCTGGTGTTTGGAATATACCATGACTATCCTTGACAGTCTGAAAACAGAAGATCCCGGTCACTACGCCAATATTGTCACAAAAACCGGATTCAGAGAGGAGGAACGAGCTGACTGGAGCCGGATTATTGCAAATATGTATCTGCCCGCTGATGAAGAATTGCAAATCTTCCTTCAGCAGGACGGATACATGGACAAGGAACAGATACTTGTTAAAGATCTTGACCCGGCCCACCTGCCACTCAACCAGAAGTGGAGCTGGGATAGAATCCTTCGTTCGTGTTTTATCAAGCAGGCTGACGTCCTGCAGGGTATTTATTTTTTTGAAGATAAATTTGATAGCGACACCATCCGCCGCAATTTTGAATTTTATGAACCCCGTACCGTGCACGAATCTTCACTTTCGCCTTGTGTGCACTCCATCCTGGCTGCGAGAATCGGCGATTTCCGCAAGGCTTACGAAATGTATCTCAGGACGGCCCGACTCGACCTGGATAATTACAACAACGACACCGAAGACGGTCTGCACATTACTTCGATGGCCGGTACCTGGCTGGCTGTCGTCAAGGGCTTTGGAGGAATGAAAGTCAAGAAGGGTCAATTGAGCTTCAGCCCAATGCTTCCTGATGAATGGGAGGGATATTCATTCCGCATACTATTCAGGCAAAATGCTGTTGAACTGAAAGTTAATCGGGATCATCTTGTTTTCACAAATTTGAATGGACCCGATCTGTCCCTTTCCGTATATGGAGAAGAAATCCGATTGGCTTCCGGCAGTAACTTTACCTACATCCGTAAGATTGTTGATGCCTGATTTATTGTAAAACAAAACTGATGAAAAATACCCTAATTTTGTTTTTATCGATGCTTTCAATGTATGGATTGGCGGCACAAAACTTTTCCAATGAAATGAAGGATACAGGAAATGCGGCTCCCGAGTGGACTCGATCAGCCAATATCTATGAAGTAAATATCAGACAATATACACCTGAAGGTACTTTTAATGCCTTTTCCCGCCATCTTCCCCGACTTAAGTCTATGGGAGTGGATATTCTCTGGTTGATGCCGGTATATCCCATCGGGAAACTCAACCGAAAAGGCAGTCTGGGCAGTTATTATTCCATAAGTGACTATAAGGCAGTTAATCCTGAATTTGGTACCATGGATGATTTTGACAACCTGGTGAGTGAAATACATCGCCTTGGAATGCATGTAATCCTGGATTGGGTGGCCAATCATACCTCATTTGATCACGTCTGGACGAAGGAACATCCGGAATGGTATATTCATGATGAAGATGGCAATATTTTTGTGCCTCGTGATAATGACGGTAAGCTGACTGACTGGACGGATGTGGCAGATTTGAATTACGATAATGCCGGGATGAGGCAGGAGATGATCCGGGAGATGTTGTTCTGGACAGGCCGGCATCATGTGGATGGGTTCAGATGTGATATAGCAAGTTTTGTTCCGTTGGACTTTTGGCAAGAGTGCAGAGCGGAATTAAACAAAACCGGAAAATATTTTTTGTTGGCAGAGGCAGAGGATCCGGCCTTTCATGATAAAGCCTTTGATATGACATATTCATGGACAATACATCATAAGATGGTAGATGTGGCACAGGGGAGAGATAATGCAGCCGGGCTGGCAAAAACAATTATCGAAAATCAACAGAAATTTCCACAAGATGCCTATAGAATGTTGTTTATTGACAATCATGACGAGAACAGCTGGCAAGGCACTATCCCCAGTCGGTTTGGTAAAGGTTACCGCACTTTTGCTGTATTGACTTATACCTTGCCGGGAATGCCGTTAATGTATTCAGGTCAGGAGTCCACGCTGGATAAGTCGTTGAGATTTTTTGACAAGGATACCATTGACTTTAAAAATTTTCCTTTACAGGATTTTTATACCAGGTTGAATTCACTGAAACATAATCACCCTTGCCTTGCGAACGGCTCATTCGGAGGCAAATTTGCCATAGTAGGCAATAATTATCCTGAAAAAATAATGGTTTTCACCCGAAAATCAGGTAAAGATGAAATGGTAGTGATGGTCAACCTGTCAGATCAGTTTTATCGAACGGGTTTTTGGGGAAATGATCATTTTTCAGATGGAATTTACAAGGAATATTTCAGCGGGCAGCAGGTACAACTGGACTTCAAGGGGACAGTCGCTTTGGGCCCTTGGGATTATAAAATATTTATCAAAGAAAATTAATACCTGATATGGCAGCCATGACACATCATAAACCCAGACTTTCCTTTCTTCAGATATTCAATATGAGTTTTGGTTTCCTTGGAATTCAAATGGGCTTTGCCTTGCAGAATGTCAATGCCAGTCGGATATTGCAGTCATTTGGTGCTGATGTGCATAGTTTGTCTTGGTTCTGGATTATTCCGCCATTGATGGGATTGATCGTGCAGCCGATAATAGGCCATTACAGCGATATAACTTGGACAAGGATGGGACGTCGTAAACCATATTTTTTAGTTGGTTCATTACTGGCTGCCTTGGGACTGATATTAATGCCTCAATCAGGGATATTCGTAGCCCTATTGCCCGCGCTCTGGGTTGGTGCAGGTTTTTTAATGATAATGGATGCCTCCTTCAATATAGCCATGGAGCCTTTCAGAGCGTTGGTAGCAGATCTTTTGCCTTCAGATCAGAGAACGCTGGGGTACAGTGCGCAGACCATCCTGATAGGTGTCGGAGCTGTCATTGGCTCATGGCTGCCGTATGCTCTGAGCAACTGGTTTGGCGTGTCTTCTGATGCACCGGGAGATCAAGTGCCTTACCACATTATTCTTTCATTTGTTATCGGTGCTGTATGTATGGTAGGTGCCGTCCTGGTGACCATTATGTCTGTGAAAGAATTTCCACCGGAAGAACTTGTCCGCTATGAAACGGAGGAGAAAAGTCCGGAAGCCGGAGCAAACAAGGGTTTTATGGCCATCTTCTCGGATTTTGCAAAAATGCCGGATACTATGCGTCAGCTGGCGTGGACTCAGTTTTTTTCCTGGTTTGCCCTCTTTGGTATGTGGGTATTCAGTACACCCGCTATCGCCCATCACATCTATGGGACACCTTTAGTCGAGTTTAAAGATCTGACAGATGCCCAGAAGGAAATATATCAGAAAGCCGGTGATTGGGTGGGTATAATCTTTGGTGTATATAACGGAGTGTCTGCCATATTTGCCTTCTTTTTGCCATATTTAGCTAAAAAATTGGGACGCAGAGCCACACATGCCATTTCCTTAATTATAGGCGGTATTGGCCTGATTTCAATATATTTTATCTCAAACCCCATTATGCTGATTCTTTCAATGGTCGGCGTAGGTATAGCATGGGCAAGTATATTGGCTATGCCTTATGCCATCCTTGCCGGCTCTATTCCTGCCAGAAAAATGGGCGTCTATATGGGAATATTCAACTTTTTTATTGTACTGCCTCAGATTGTCAATGCCATTATAGGCGGTCCGCTTGTCAAATATCTATACGGTGGAAATGCTATTTATGCGCTCGTCGTAAGCGGTATTGCCTTTCTGATCGCGGCTGTATCTGTATTTAGGGTCAATGACGTGGATGAAAGATTGGCAAATTAACCCGTTGCTTTAGGCTTTTATTATTTCATAAGATTTTTATGCAAATAGTTACATTGTTATTTGCATCTTTATGATTTTCATTTACCTTTGCACCCCGAAATATAAAAAATACACATTTTTTTACTACAAAATTTATTTAACTACCTCATCATCAATGAGAAATTAATTTTTTCTTAATGATAGTGTTACTTTGACACTAATAGTACGTCACAATGGGAATTGTATTTTAAAGATATTACCATATTTAACTTGAACTCATGAAAAAATTTATTTATTCTTTTATTTTTAGCCTTATACTGACTATAGGGATTAAGGCACAGACTCCATATACAGGGCAAGCTGTCATCGGTAACGGAGAGACCTTTATCGTCCTTTCCAATATGACGATTACCAGTCTTTCCATCCAGGATGGAGGACGATTGATAATCAATACGGGTGTGAATTTTTCATATTCCGGAAACTTGGTCATGAACGGAATTCTTGAACTGAATCCCGGAAGCGGAATTTTCTCTACTGGGTCACTTCAGACAGGTTTCGGAGCTCAGTCATCCGCCAGAATTATCATGCACAAGAACAGTTTCTTTGCGACAACCGGCTCTTGGACTCAATACAACCCAACAATAGGCGAGGCAATTTTGGAAATGGACGATAATACGGCAGTTGAAATCTGCGGAACCTATACACAGTTTAAGACGAGTTCGCCCTATGTTCACTATACCGGAACTAACAAAAACGCCTATTTTATCAATAAGGCTCCTGCATCCGGTATGGGAACCAACGAGCTTGGCGACCATTCAAATATTGAATGGATTGTGATGGATCAATTAGCCAATTTAACTTCGGGTGAGGCTCAACTATGCGGGCCGTATGCAAAGGAAAGTGATTGTCCGGGTATCTGGCCAACATGGCTGGATGATAAAAACACTTGTTTTGAATCATACGAGGTCGGACAAGCTCCGCTACCTGTCTCCTGGATTAATTTCTCAGCAACAATAAAATCAGAAAATGTCGTTTTGCAATGGACCACAGCAGAAGAAAAGAAAAATTCAGGCTTTTATATTCAGACAAGCCAAGATGGTGAAAATTGGCAAACACTGGGATTTGTGGCGAGCCGGACAGACAGGAATGCACTTACCGGCACTAATAATTATTCTTATATTGTCAGCAAGCCATCTGCCGGTAATCATTTGTATCGATTAGAGCAAGTTGATTCTGATGGCGGCTCTTCTTTTAGTCATATCCGGTCAGTTTCCATCGGAAATCATTCAACCATAGATTTATTTCCTAATCCGGTTGTGGATCAATTGACAATAGTGGCAAATGGAATACAAGAAGTGAGTATTTCTGATATTCACGGAAATTTTATCAGGAAAATAACATCCGTCGGAGATCAGAGAATAACGCTTTCAATGGCTGACCTACAAAGTGGTATTTACATCATTCAGATTGCTTCAAAGGCGGATGGAAGTATCAATAACTATAAAGTAGTGAAGCAATAGTCAATAAACTGCATTTTTTGACTAAAAAGCAGCTTTAATTGCTGGCATTAAAGTCGGTGAAGAGGGACCTCCCTTCACCGACTTTTGTTTTTAAGAGTAATTAGAAGGAATGAGTCAATTTTTGGATTCAAAATAGGAATTGTAAAAATTGCATGAAATTTTATTTTTTGCAATACTCAATCAGGTGATTACATCGCAGTATTAAGCTATATCTTATCATCAGACTCTGAATATATTAAAGTAAATATTTGTAGTACAAAAGGGTGGTTGAACTTCTCTGCCCAGTAAAAATGATAGAGAAACAGGAAGCGCATTATGTCTATTCAAAACCTAAATTTTAATTATTAAACGTATCTTTGTGGACTAATAAGTGTCGCTATGGTATTTATGGATTTTGAAAAACCGATTGCAGACTTGTACGATCAGTTGAACAAGTTGAAGGAAATGGATAATCAGGGGGAGATGGATATGCAAGAGATGGTTGCTACCCTTGAAAAGAAAATTGAGGTAGAGCGTGAAACGTTATACAAAAACCTGACCTCCTGGCAGCGCGTCCAGCTTTCACGCCATCCGGAGCGACCGTATACCCTAGATTATATAGAACGGATTTTTACAGACTTTATTGAACTGCATGGTGACCGGAATGTAAAGGATGACAAGGCCATCGTGGCAGGCATGGCTAAGCTGGATGGTGCACCGGTCATGATAATCGGCCATCAAAAAGGACACAATACCAAGGAAAGGCAGTATCGAAACTTTGGTATGGCTAATCCGGAAGGCTATCGGAAAGCCTTGCGATTGATGCGACTTGCCGAGAAATTCAATATGCCGGTTATATGCTTTATTGATACACCCGGTGCCTATCCGGGATTGGAAGCAGAAGATCGCGGTCAGGCAGAAGCTATCGCCCGGAATATTTATGAAATGTCCCAATTGAAAACCATTATTCTATGTTACATCATCGGCGAAGGTGCATCCGGCGGAGCGTTGGGCATCGGAGTGGGAGATAGGGTGTATATGCTTGAAAATACCTGGTACACAGTCATTTCGCCCGAAAATTGCTCTACCATTCTCTGGCGTAGCTGGGATTACAAAGTCAAGGCAGCAGAAGCACTTAAACTGACTCCCGAACACATGTTTGAATTTAATCTGGTGGATGGTATTGTTTCTGAGCCGTTGGGTGGCGCACATTCCGACTATGATGCGATGGCAGCAATCCTGAAAAAACACATCAGCACCAACCTGAAAGAGTTGGCTAAGGAAGGTCACAAAAACATGATTAAGCGACGCATTGAGAAATATAGGAATATGGGCAAGTTTCGTGTTCTTGAATCCTGATGACACATTAAGCGAGCGACGATGATTCGCGATTTTCTGATAAAGTATTTTCTCGGCAATACCCTGAAAAAAAAGGCAAGGGAGGCACATCCTGTCAAGCCTTTTGAGATAAGAAATCCGTCCATACTCCTCGTACATGAAGGTGCGGAGCTATCAGGACAGATGCGGCAGTCAATGGATACGTTGCTGGGAAGGGACTTTGGAAAGATATCCCACCTGAGTTTTGTAGATGAGAAGTCAAAGCATGCACCTGACAAAAATATTTTGCACAAAGGTGGATTTACGCTTCGTGCAGAGTTGAAGGATAAGGAAGCAAAGGTTGACCTCAAAGGCAGATATGATTATATCGTTGATCTGGACGATATTTCTAGCCCATTGTTACATCACTATCTGATAAAATTTTCACCCACACTCATGGTGAGATTTAATAAGGATAATGAAAAGTTTTATAACTTTATCGTGCCAAGTGAAAATACCGATCGACTCGCCCGGATAAAACAGTTTTTTACCATCTATCAAACTTTAAAAAAGTGAGTAAAAATAATCGGTTTCGGGGTACCGGCGTCGCTGTGGTAACGCCATTCAGACAGGGTGAAGTGGATTATGCAGGCCTTACGACCGTCCTTAATCACATCATCGACGGTGGAATCGAATTTATCGTATGCCTGGGAACGACGGGTGAAGCCACGGCTCTGAGCAGTGAGGAGACCACAGCCATCCTTAGCCATACCATCGAAGTCAACGCAGGCCGGCTGCCCATCGTCTTCGGTCCCTTTGGAAGCAACAACACCCTCGAACTTGTGGGCAAGATAAAATCATCCGATCTCAGCAGGGTTGATGCTATCATGGCAAGTAGCCCGGCATATGTCAAGCCGACTCAGGAAGGAATTTATCAGCATTATATGCGTATAGCCGACGCCAGCTCCAAACCTGTGATTATTTACAATGTGCCCAGCAGAACAGCAAGTAAGATTTCGTATGAAACTATTTTAAGACTTGCCGAGACACATCCCAATTTCCTCGGAGTCAAGGAAGCGACAGCTGACTTTTTTGCAATCGGCAAACTGATAAAACACCGGCCTGAGCATTTCATGGTATGGTCGGGTGACGACTACACTGCCTTCCCCACCATGGCCTTAGGCGCAGATGGAGCTATCTCCGTCATAGGCAATGCCTATCCTTATCACTTTTCAGAGATGATCAGAGCTGCCTTGCGAGGCGACTTTGTTCGAGGGGCAGAATTACATCTTCAGATGTTGGATATCCACCCTTTGCTATATACTGAAGGAAATCCAACCGGAATCAAAGGAGCTATGGAAGATATTGGACTTTGTTCCAAAGAAGTCAGATTGCCGTTAACTCCACTGAGCGAAGGAGCCAATGAGCAGCTTCTGGAGGAAATAAAAAAGGCAAAACTGGACCTTCCTATCAATTCATAAGAAATACCTTGAAATAGTCGGATTTATTGGTTTTGAGCCGGGGCATTCAGGCTACGGACGTAATCTCAATTGGATAATATTTGTGCCAAAATTACAAGTTGACTAACAGGCAAAAAAATACGCAGCCCTGGGAGGAACTGCGTAAAATATAAAAATACTACCTCTTATTCTTTGACTATTAACCTATCTTCTTTTATTACTACTTTACAAGAATTAAAAACTTTGTTCGATAGGATAATAAGTGTATGTTTTTCCTATAGCTATTTTAAGCGCTACAAAGATAAATAAATATGTGAAATAAAATATTTTCTGATAAAAAAATATTTAATAAAATTTATTCTTTAAGATATATCTATTGAAATACAATATCAAATTATTATAAATATTGATTGTGGCGATGTTGCTTTAAAGAGGTGCGGAAATCTGATTCATTTATTTTTAAATGTATTATGCGATCTGGGTGGAAGTTTCAAAATGTTTTTAGCCTTGGGTGACTTTTATAGCATTTGATCCAGCATGGTGGCGCGGAAAGAACGGCGGAGAGCCATCTTCATTGAAGCTTTCTTTTATAACAATGGTCGTCCATACAGGACTTTTATGCATAAATACATGATCATTCCGTTGGTTGTAAAAATACATAGTTTAATTTTATAAGGAATAGTACAATATATTTGCATTATGATTTATTATAATATATAAATTGACCAAAATTATAATACTATAATATACAGTACTTTTTAATATAAAACTCACAAATCAAGAAATCATGAAAAAAACACAGTGGCTAATCGTACCGATCTTATTTGTTGCTATAGGTGCCTGTCGAGGGCAGGAAAAAAACACCCATACCACACCTCAGCCCCTACCTGTCATGCCTTGGAGCGAAGCCAAAAAATCATACATCACCGATCCCAATGGTGGTAAGTTTAGGATTATTGAAGCCAACAACAATCAGGCTACTCGACAGGTGGGTATAGAGTTCTTAGATACGACTGGTAAAGTAACAAAGACTTTTGACTTACGTACTGCGCCATTTGCCCCTGACTTTTTGAAAGCAAAAGAGAATGAAAAGTTGTTTTCATTAGATTATGGAGAAATAGGAGTAATAACCCTTGAAGGTATATGGATTGAAAAGAAAAATATGTCAAAAGACCAATGGAATTCTGCAATGCATCCTAAATATAGAAATGATAGGAAAGTTTCAGAAGGGTCGACTTCCACAATTACTAATATCAAAGTACTTTGGGATAAAATAGATGAAAGTAACTTGTCTGGGCTAATTGTAGTAGAATACAATGTTACGAACTATCTTGGAAATAACATCCATAACTTAAACTCTCGATTGATTGTATTAAATGAGCAAGGGAATATTGTTGATGTCTTAGCTAATATACCATATGAATTGGACAAAATTTTGATTACCAATGATAACATTTGTTATTCATTCAATGATAGTTCGAATCTAAATGATTTAGAATCAGGCATGAGTCCTGAAGGTATCAGGACTTATAACAGAAATACTAAAAAATATGAGATAGATAAAATTTATGGCGAAGAACTTCCCTTTTTTCTTCAAAAGATAGAATCGAAAATTATTTTATCATGTAATGGTGAAAATTTAGGTAAGAAAGGCTATACAATTGTATTTGTTCTAAAATCTGATAAAATTTTTAGAAAAGACGAACGCCTTATTTACACACCTGAAGGATATGGTTATGGGGGAGAAATTAGAAAGATAGAAAAAGATACCATCATATTTGAAAAAAAACCAAACGGAGTTGCTGAAAAATATGACCTCAATAAAGATTTTCAAATAATGACTTACGGTGATTTTAACAATTTGAAATTTACAAAATCAGCCGAGTAATACAATAACCTAAAACCTTTTTTAAGATGAAAAAAATAATCCTGCCCTTACTGGGCGCAATACTTCTATGCCTTGACTTAATAGCCCAGAATGTGCAGTATAAAGTCAACCACAATGGTGCAGCAACAACATTTACTCCCCAACAGATTGCCTCTGACTTCGGGCCTCGGAAGATTCCTAATTATGACTGGAACGGAGGGGTGGACTATTCACCAATGCAAAATAATAACGATAGGGGGTACTCTTTGCTCGCTCTCGAAAATGGAACAATCACATATTTGCATAGAATCAACCAAGCAGGATATAAATATATGAGAATTGATGGTACAAAAGACTTCGGGTATGGACATATTTTTACTTCTACCAAGGGAGCTCAATCATCTGGTGATTTTAAATTAGTTCAATTAGAATCTCCATATTCTAGTTTATATGCGATATTTAATGTTGAAACGCAAAAGCTATATCACACGTGTAAAAACAATGAGAATGTTTTAAAACCTTGTTCTGAATTTAAGTATAAAAAAGATGACAATACCGTCATTGAAGCAACAAATCAGGTTTCCATAGGTGATGAAATTGCACCGATGGGAACAAGTTATGGTTCATCAGAAAGTGCAGCTGTAGAAGCACATTTACATTTGTATAACTTTGGTTCAAATAACTATAATGGCACTGATGCAAGTGATATCAACACCCTCAATCCTCTACAGTTTGCAACACATACTGCACCAATCTATATCGTCAGCGCTTACAAAAACTCCGACTTTTCGCAAGAGGGCATCGGCTTGGTGTACCCCGGTACGGAGAGAACCAAAGTAGGTGTACGTGTACGTATGTCTAATCAAAGCGGTGGAGGCAATTACAGCGCGGTGATGAACATCAACCGTGTAAAGCTCTCTATACGTAAGGGCAACCAAACGTTCAAAGTGATAGAAGGACTTAACTACGAAAGCCGTATAGATTATGGCGGACGTACAGACGCACCGGATCATTATCCCGCTAAAAAGCCCAGTAATATTCTTACTCTGGCTGGCACCTGGGGTGCCGATGCTAATTCTGGGGTGAATGGAATCGTACCAAAAGCATATAGCTCTACACCGGAAGATGATTACTATTTCACAGATTTTGTCACCCGAATCCATAAGAGCCATTGTCCCGGGAATAGTGCCATATACGCCGACTTCCCATCAGCTGCGAAGTACAATGACGGTAATTATGACATAGAAGCACGGATGACAACTGTCACCAATCAGGAGCAGTGGGATACTTATCAAGTCACCATCGACAACTTCAAACCCTTTATCAACCACGTAGAAATAGCCAAGAGGGCGCCAGGCAACGGTCCGACTCCTATCGGTGGCAACGAACTATTGTACAAAGCGACCTCATGGGGTACAGATGACGACCTCACAACTTCGGGTGATGGAAAAGTAAAATTCCGAAAATTGGTCAACAACAGGTGTTGGACAAAAGGGGTTAACTTGCAAATATTGGTATATACCAGTGAGCCTATGCAGTCTCTGTCATGTAAGATACCTCAGATATCGTCAGTTCCATATACATTGACGAGCACAGATGGTGTTAAGTGGGTTAAAATCATTTCCGGATTGTCATTAGCACCCAATACTTATACAATGGAGTTTACTGGTAGTGACATGAGTGGAAATGCTTTGATCAATGTTAGAACCTACCCTACAGACAGCCAAGATGACAAGGAAATAAGAATTCCGTCAAGAATAGCTACTTCCGGTACACTGTGGTTGCCTAATCCTACTTCTACTCAGGTAGGTAAGGATACATATCATTCATTCACTATAAAAAATGAATGTAATAACTCGCAAATACAAGAAGATATAGAAATCAGGGCTGAATCAGAATGCCCTTTTTGTAGTTTTGATGAATCATTTAGTATAACTCAAACAAAGGTATTAGGCAGTAACGGTAAAACTCGGGTTAGTGTAAATGCTAACGTTACTATTCCTAATGGATATATTGCTATCTGGAAAGATAAAGACAATAATACCATAGGCACAGGAATAACTCAAATACTATATCCAGGTGATTACTGTGTCGAGATTACGTACAACGAATGCTGCGAGGTGAGACTTTGTTTCGAGATTGAAGGATGTGACAATATAGTTCAGGATGTAGTAATTTCTCCTTCCCAAAATTCGGAATGTTTATCACCTGGTCCATGGGAAGTTGAAGTAATACTTAAAGAGGGTGAGACTCTAGAAGACAAAGTAGAATGGTATTATAATAATCAACCTCTATCAGACAATGGTCTTTTTCTTCAGATATCAGAATCCGGAAATTATACTTACAGATTAAATACAACCTCGGGCTGTTCCGCTGAAGGCACGTTCTCTGTTGAAGATCCTAAATTGTACAATAGCATTAAGGGTCAGGTATCCCACATTTGTGGTCAAAACAAAGGATCAATCAGATTAAACTGCGACCAAGAATTGGAAGATGCACAATCAGGTTGGTATTATGACTGGTATTTTGACGGTGATATCATTGAAAACAACCATTCCCTTTCACTATTGAATATTGAACAAGAAGGGTATTATACTATTGTATTTAGCAATGAGTTTACTGGATGTCAGTTTGAAAAGTCCTTTTTAGTTCAGGATTTGAGATTTTATTATTCTGATTTTCACAACCCAACATGTGCCGGTTACCCAAATGATGGGACAGTAACAGTAAATGTAAATTCCCAATATCCTTATACTATAGCTTGGGAACAAGGAAATCAATGTTGTACTCCGCCATATCTGACAGGAAATATGCTTAACAATGCTGCACCTTATGAATATTCATTTGGTATTTTTGATTCAAATGGGATTCTATCCTGTGGAGGTAATATCCGATTTGATTGCTGTTATAAGGATGGAGGTGGTCGTGATCCTGAACCCAATATGACTGTGCCAAGTTTTACAAGCACTCAGATCGTCTATACATCCGATAACCAATCATGCGATGGAGCCATAAATTTTACTCATAATATGCTAC
The DNA here is from genome assembly GCA_024103005.1 of Saprospiraceae bacterium. Lineage (GTDB taxonomy): Bacteria > Bacteroidota > Bacteroidia > Chitinophagales > Saprospiraceae > Parvibacillus. The sequence goes on along the minus strand of JAGFJA010000071.1, from coordinate 75,023 downwards.
CTACGCAAACCAATCTTGTTACTATTGTAAAAATGCCTGAAGGAATCGTTCTGGAAAATTCACAGAATCTATGTGTAGGACAGTATTGCATTACGCTTAACAATGGGTATTCTACAAAGACGGAATGTTTTGAAGTAAAGAGTTGTGAAGAATTTGTGCCTCAGGTTACTGCCAATATAACACACACCTGTCCTGGATATGCCGCCGGTTCTATAAGTTTGAATTTAGATCAAGTTGATACTCCTTACACGATACAATGGCAGACCGAGGATACAACGAGCTTATTGACTAATCTAGGTGTTGGTACATATTGTGTGTCAGTGACAGATGTCCATTTATGTACTTTTACCCAATGCTATACCATCACATCAGTTGTCAATGTGACCAGAGATAATAACTGTCATATTTTCTGTAATGGAATTGATGTTGATAATAAGAACCCAACTTATCTAGGAGATTTTCTTGAAAGTGACTGTCGTTATAGAAGAAAATACTGTAGTGACGGATATGAAATAGGTACCGAATATGTCGGTGTCCAGCAAGTAATAATAGATGCAGAAAATTGTATTCTGCAAGATTATTGTTATAATGGCGAGCCGTATGGCCCGCTTCATGGTGGATTGCGAGATACAGTATATAAATGGGATGAATGTAGTTTTGAAATATATTGTAGTGATACTAAAGTAAAAACATTAAATGGCATCATGACTTATGGAAAGTATGTTAATGGTAAGGATGATGAAAATAATTGTGTCTATGCATTTAAAGCAGATGAGTGCGAATTCAATAATCAGGTTTATTATACTAATGTAGAAGATGGCTTAACTATTGATTCTATTTGTCCAATACCTGAAGAGCATTGGGATGATTGTATGACCGCAGATGGTAAGGAAATAGAAATAAATAGTTCGAATGCTTCTAACTTCTGTTGGAAAAAATATAAAAACTACGATAAGATATTTCATGAAGAATGTGATAACGTGGGAAACTCAATAAAAAACTGCTTTTATGTATCAGATTGGGATGTCAATTCACTTTTACCAGGTACGCCAATTTCGAAAAGAGAATTTAATATAAATTACATTTCAGAAGAAGGAACAAATCCAGATGTTTTAATATTCCCGAATCCAAGTTCAGAAATTTTTTATTTAAAGTTTATGTCTGACAGAAAAACTACATTATCTTTGGAAATAGTTGATCAATTGGGACGACTTTTATTGACTAAAAATAGATTAATAAAATATTCTGATGCGATCCCAATTGATTTTAACGGACCCAAAGGAATCTACTTCTTAAAAGTCAGGACAGAATCGGGATTTACCAAAACTTTTAAATTGATGAAATTATGAGGAAAATTGGAATAGTGGTATTCATTTTGATATCTAATTCTATTAATCTTTTATGCCAAAGTTCTTTTAGTGTTGGTGGTAATGTTTCCTATTTTCATACCGAAGCAGAAAATGGTTTACAAAAAATACGGCTACGGGACGACTTGAAAATCGAACCAGAATTTAGCTTTTGGCTTTCACCGAAATTGCAAACCGGAATTGGCTTATACTGGGGTTGGGGATCAGATCGCAATAACTTAAGTTATTTTCAGGGATCGGTATTTTACACAACTACTACAAGTAAAGCTTACAGTGCCTCCCTTTTTGTAAGAAAATATTTTTTAAATGGATTTTTACATCCATATATTGGTTTGAAATCCGGATATTCAAAAATGACAAAGAAAACCATCAGACAAGATACTCAAGAAGGCTTAGGTAGTTCGGAAGATGTTTTTTTGTCTATATCTGTACCCTTCGGAGCATTAATTGATATTGCTTCAAAATGGGGAGTTTTAGTCAACTTTAATGGTTTATTATTCCAACAGCAAAAAGATATAACAAAAGACCAGAGTTTTAAACTAAGTTTTTCAGGTCTTTCATTAGCTGATAATATTTCATTGGGTATTGTTTATCGGTTCATAGATTAGTGCAGTAAGCAGAATCAGGATTATTCGAGACCAAATCGAACAGTGAGAGAATTACTGGATCGAAGTTGTCGCTTCTTCTGAATAATGAAAGCGAAATTTCGTTGAATAGCTTAGGACTCTTATATTATAGGTCATAGATAAATAAAAATTGCACCGCCCACTGAGGCATTTCGTATTGATTGTCATCATTTACCAGGTTTGGAACATACGAGCGACCAAATTTGCCAAATTCCCTTTTAGGTTTAATCTCTTACATAACTTTTGAATAAAATTCACTTCAAAGTTAATCAAATACCCCAAGCTTTTGATACTTTAAAAGTTTGGGGTATTTGATGATATCTTACTCGTTTATATCTGAATTTTCTTCGATTTAAAGTTTTGTATTAAAGGAATAGTATGAAAAGGGGAATGGATAAAGCCCTTGATCAATTCCATCCTTTCTTGAAATTTCCGTTTGAAATAATCAGCAAAGGAATATGGTGCATACTTGTCTAATCAGCTTTGTAATGCCCTGTAAGGAAAACAGATTTTAGTTCATAAGCATTTAAAACTTAAGGTAGTGGCAAGATTTAAAATGTCAGAATGAAAATACAAATTATTGCAATAAGCTAATTTATTTAGGTTTATTTTTGACAAAAACTCAGATTAAAAATCTAAACTTAACTTTTTAAGTTACATATCCTAAGGGATAGTATTTGATATTTTTTTGAATTGCCTTTATTCAAACATCATTTAATAAAAAAAATGGTCGTCCCTACAGGACTTTTATGCATAAATATATTAACATTCTACCAAATGGTCGCTCCTAACGGAGCTTTTCCATTCGAGCAATTTATAATTCATAATTCATAATTCATAATTCGTAATTCGTAATTATTTTTGATTCGGATGATGTATTTCATAGCTGCATAAGAATTCCATTTTTTCTCCCGGGTATATGATTTGTAGTCCGAGTAAATTATTGAAGGCATCAGGTGCACCACTTAAAAACTCGATGGCTATTCTGTCACGCTCAGGTGGGATAAATATCTGGAGATAGGGATAGTTTTTGATGCTTTTGGCATGCAACTGAATTCCGCTTAAAGTATGAATTAGAGAGCAGGCCACCTTATTGCTTCCGATTAATGGCAGGCAATGATCCAGTTTTGTTGTTTCGATGGCACTGCCGTGATAAAAGGTGTCAAAAGGTGATGTAGTACCGGTAGGTATTAAATCGCTATCCAGTACCAGACATTCTCTTGCATCTGTTTTTAGTATCCACCGGCTTAAATCTCCGGGTAGCTTGAAGTAAGGATGCCAGCCATCCACAAGGGGCATGGATTCCGCACCGGTATTCCATACGGCTGTATGCATAGTTAATGTACCATTTTCCTCGAATGTATAAGTGACGATGAGGCGATAAGTAAATGGAAAGCCTTCGTCAGAAGCTTGATATTCACAGGATAAGACGACTTTGACCACTGAATCCTCTTGGCGGATTTCTTCCACAGAAAAGGGCAAATCATATACCAATCCATGAATGTGGTGCTGATCATATCCGAATTTTCCGATCTTAAACTCCTTCCCTTCGAATTGATACCGACTGTTTCGGATCCGGCAGACATAAGGGCTGAGCTTGCAAGAGGGGAATCCTTTGGAGGTCAGATTTTCTCTAAAATCATCTGCCGAATTAAAAGCATGTATGAGGTCAAACCATTGGCCATCCAGCATTGTAGTCCATTGATTGATGATGCCTCCCAGGTCAGGCCAGATGACATATTGAAACCTTTCCGATTCAATGTGTATGGCTGTTGTACCCGTGTCACTGGTTACCCTGACCTGCATCTGCTACAAATTTTTATTGATTAACAACATCGGGAAAATCAACCTACATGGCTGCCCACAGGCCATCCGACAGGTGGCGATACCAGACCAAGTCGTCCTTCTCCATCCTCTGCAGTGAGCAACATTCCGTTGGATTCTATCCCCTTCAATTTGCGGGGCGCGAGGTTGGCGACGACCATCACATCTTTTCCTATCAGGTCTTCAGGTTTAAAGTGCAGAGCTATTCCCGAAACAATGGTTCTCTTTTCACTGCCGATGTCCACTGTAAGGCGGAGCAATTTGTCCGCTTTTTCGACTTTAATGGCGTCGGTAATTTTACCTGTAACAATGGAAACCTTGGCAAAATCATCAAACTGTATGGTGTCGGCGGTATGATTGTTGTCTGATTTCTTTGGTGTATCCGGTGTACCTGCTGATGCAGTCTCCAGATGATTGGATTTTAATTTGTCCATTTGTTTTTGGATGACCTCATCACTGATTCTGGTAAATAAATGTTCCGGCTGATTGAGTTGGTGTCCGGGCTTGATGAGAAATTCCCCCTCTGCAAGACGATCCAGTACTTTCAATAGTTCTCCTTTCTCTTCGATAGGCGGAAGGTTGAGCATATCCCTCATTTTGTCACTGGTAAATGGCATAAATGGTCTGACAGCAACACTTAGGGCGGCTACTATCTGGATACAACAATTCATAATCGCCTTGACCTTGTGTGGATCATCCTCGACTATTTTCCATGGCTCATTGAATTGGAGGATTTGATTACCCATGGTAGAGATATTCATCAGTTGCTGGAGGGCGCCTCTGAAATCGTAGAGGTAAAGTTTTTCCCGCATTTCGAAGAGCATATCGAAGACATCCATCAGTTCAGCTTCCACAAAGCTGTCTTCCAGTGGTCCATGAGAGCCGATAAAGTCCTGTTCTTCCTCAAATTTAGGTACTTTACCCTTGTAGAATTTGTGTGACAGGACAAGGACGCGATTGACAAAGTTGGCAAGGTTGCCTACCAGTTCGTTGTCCACCAGATCCTGGTAATTATTCCAAGTAAATTCACTGTCGCGCTGCTCCGGCATGTTTTTTATCATGACATAACGCAATTCGTCTTCTTTGCCGGGCAGGTCATCAAGGTATTCATGTACCCAGATAGCCCAGTTGCGGGAAGTACTTATTTTTTGACCTTCGAGGTTCATAAAGGCATTGGCAGGGACATTGTCCGGCAGGATATAGTCGCCATGTGCCTTGAGCAGAGCTGGGAAGATAATTGAATGGAAGACGATATTGTCCTTGCCGATAAAGTGGATCAGGGCACTGTCTTTGTCCTGCCAGTATTTTTTCCAGTCTGTTTTTCGGTCTTCTGCCAGTTGTTTTGTAGCAGAGATATAGCCTATGGGCGCATCCAACCACACATACAGTTTTTTTCCTGCTGAGCCTGGCAATTCCTGAGGTACGTCCACGCCCCAGTCAAGGTCACGGGTCATGGCTCTTGGCTGCAAACCGCCTTCTATCCACGATTTGCACTGGCCGAGGACGTGATTTTTCCATTCTGCCGGATCATGTACCTTTTTACCATTGAAGACACCATTTTCAAGCCATTCACTCAGCCATTCACTGTGATTTTCAAGTGGCAGGTACCAGTGAGTAGTCGATTTTAAGACAGGCGTTTCATTGGTTAGGGTTGACTTGGGATTGATGAGGTCGGTGGGATTAAGGGTAGACCCGCAGTTTTCACATTGGTCACCGTATGCACTTTCATAGCCACACTTTGGGCAGGTGCCCTTGATGTAACGATCGGCGAGAAATTGTTGTGCTTTTTCGTCATAGAACTGCATAGATTCTTTCATGACAAACTGACCCTTTTTTTCCAAAGTCCTGAAAAAATCCTGTGATGTTTCGTGATGCAGGGGTGAGGAGGTACGGTGATAGATGTCGAAAGAAATACCTATTCTTTTGAAAGTATCTTCGAACAGTGAATGATATTTATCCACAATTTCCTGAGGTGTGATACCTTCTTTTTGCGCTCTCATCGTGATGGCAGCACCGTTTTCGTCACTTCCGCAGACAAATAACACATCTTTTTTCATCAAACGTAAAAAGCGGACGAAGACGTCGGCACTCAGATATGCCCCTGCTAAGTGACCGATATGAAGGGGACCGTTGGCGTAAGGTAATGCAGATGTAACGAGATATCTCTTGGGTAAGCGTATAGCCATATATAATTTTGCTCTAAATTTTTTTCCGGTTGCAAAGATACGCTTATTCACAAAACAAAATATCTACAAAAAGGATATTTTAGAAAAAAATAATTTTAAAATATAAAGATAGTCAGTACTTTAAATATATAGATTGAAAACGTACAACAAAAAATAAACCCCAAATTTAATATGTGTAAAGTGTGTTTAATATGTATTGTTTTAGCTTTCATTTGAGTAAAAATTTGCGATGAGGGATTATATGGAAAACGGAGTTGGACTGAATGGTTTAAAAACGTGGATTTCGGTACGAACATTTGTTCGTTTAACATTCAAATCAAAGGAGACTGCATGATGAAGAGAAAATTATATTGTATAAAATTCCTTAGCTTTGAATAAAAATTGACTTGTTGCAGGAGGATTCATATAAAACAGCTGTCCATCAACCCAATTTTTTTCCCTGGATGGGTTATTTTTTGAAGATTGCATTGTGTGATGCTTTTATTTTTCTTGATGATGTACAACTGACATGGCGGGGATATACTCGTCGAACAAAAATCAGAAAGGCCGGACAGCCTGATCAGCAGCAGTGGCTGACCTTGCCGATTGCCGGTTCTGATAGGCTTTCTGTTATAAATAATATTGAAATAAAAGTTTATGATGGATGGCAGGAAAATTTATTGGAAAAGCTGACCAATAGTTATCACCTCTCACCATACTATGATGAGGGAATGGGTCTGGCGCAGGAGGTAATTTATTGTCCCGAGACAAACCTGGCCAAATACAATCTGTTTGGAGTACAAAAGGTGATGGAAAGGCTTGGAATAAAAGGTCAGCTCGAGCTTAGTAGCAGTACTCCGGTCAGCGGAACAGGTTCACGGAGGATAGCACAATTGATGAAAAATTATGAAAGCAAGATGTATTTAAGTGGCGGTGGCGGCAATAAATATCACGACTTGGACGATTTTAATAAGGAATCAATCATTGTTACGGAGATGCCTGACATCTTACAATTGTCGGTTATTGCCGAAAATAAAATCATTCAGAAAAGTGCATCCATCCTGGAATGGATCTTTATGATAGGATTAGAAGGGACGCGTCATCAGATAGACGAATATGTTAAAAATATCAGATTGAAGTGAGGATAATTATAATCATAATATTGGCAGTGTCGGGAATCAGTGCTTTGTCTGCACAGACCTACCTGACTTTGAAGGATGTTGACAAAAAAACGTATGCAATCTTCATCGAAGGAAGAAAAATGGCTATGCAACAAGCATTTGGTATCGCAAAAGGCAAGTATCGTGAGGCTCTTGAGAGAACGCCCAATTTTCAGGATGCCATGATGGAACTGGCAGGAATTTACTTTTCGCAGAAGAATTCGGATTCGAGTATTTATTATTTAAAGCGTGTAAAGGAAATCAATCCGCACCCTTCAGCCAGAGTTTATTTTACGCTGGCGACGCTTTATTATCAGGAAGAAAAATTCAGGGAAGCAATACCGGAGTACGAAAGCTACCTTGCCTCCGACCTCAAGAATCCTAGATCAGTTCAAGATGCTCAGATAAGACTGGCCAATTGTAAGTTTGCCATCGATGCGATGGCACATCCTAAGGAGTTTGATCCGCAGCCATTGTCCGATCTTATCAATACTGACCTGCCTGAATATCTGCCGTCTATCAGTGCAGATGGTTCATTGTTGATTTATTCGCGGATGATTGACCTCCAGGAAGACTTATATTATTCTGAGTATGATGGGAAGGAATGGTCGGTTGGTAGGCCTCTGGAAGGCGTGAATACAGAACAGTTTAATGAAGCAGGTCATTGTATCAGTGCCGATGGCAAGACAATTGTTTTTACCGGGTGTAACCGACCTGACGGCATGGGGAGTTGTGACCTTTATATATCCTACCTTCGTAAAGGTCGATGGACTGAGCCCCGGAATATGGGCAATCCGGTCAATACTGCCGGTTGGGAGAGCCAGCCAAGCCTCAGCGCAGATGGGAATACCTTGTACTTTGCGAGTGATCGTCCGGGGGGTTATGGCTTTAAGGATATCTGGTATTCGGAACGCAGCGATGCCGGAAAATGGTCTGTTCCCCGAAATATTATGGCGCCTGTCAACACTACGAAGAATGACGGCAGTCCCTTTATTCACCCGGATAATCAGACACTTTATTTTATGTCTGATGGTCTGCCCGGGATGGGCGGGACAGACTTGTATATCAGCAGGAAGGATGAGGATGGGCGGTGGAGTATGCCGCAAAATCTGGGTTATCCCATCAATACTACCGGCAATGAAGGAGCGTTGGTGGTCAACACCCTGGGAAATAAAGCATTCTTTACCGCTCCGAAACAAAAGGGAGCGCCGAGGGTAAACGGAATGGAAGATACGGATATCTATTGGTTTGATCTGGATAAGAGTCTCAGGCCGCAACCGGTATCATATTTTAAAGCATTGGTTGTGGATTCAATAAGTCGTAAGCCGCTGCAATGTGAAGTTCAGGTGACGGAAATATCCGGTGAAAAATTTTACTATAAGGGAACGACTGCTGACGACGGCACTACCTTGATTTGTCTGCCGAAATCAAAGTTGTATGGAATTCAGATCAATGCGCCGGGATACATATTTATATCAGAGTCAATCATGTTGCCTGACAGTGGGGATGTGGATCATCCACATATCGGCACCTATTTAATGAAGAGGATAGAGGAAAGCAAGCATCTGCCGATGGTGCTGAAAAACATCTATTTTACCAGCGGAAGTGATACACTTTCCGGTGTTTCTGATGTGGAGCTGAAAGTTTTGGTTCGCATGGTTCAATCCAATCCGGGCATCAGGATTCAGATTAATGGTCATACCGATGATGTCGGGTCGGAGATGGACAATATGAACCTATCCGAGCGGAGAGCCGGGGCGGTGAAGCGACGATTGGTACAGTTGGGCCTGCCACCGGAATTGATAGCGGTCAAAGGTTATGGCGAGTCAAGACCTTGTGCGGAAAACAAAACGGAGGCAGGGCGAAGTAAAAACAGGCGGATTGAGTTTCAGATAGAGTGAGGGATGTGGGCGATTGGCGTGGATTGGAGAATTTCAGCCTTGATCGTATGAGAACAATCCAAATCAATTATTACAGATTAAAAAATTATGACAGGACCCGATAAGAACAAAAAGTTTCCACTTGAGCATTATGACAGACTTTGCTTTTTAAAGAATGTTGTAAAAAATCCGAATATTATAGTAGGCGACTACACCTATTATGACGATTTTGAAGATGTTGAGAATTTTGGGAGGAATGTAAAGTACCATTTTGATTTTATAGGTGACAGATTGGTCAAAGGAAAGTTTTGTATGATTGCGTCAGGAGTTAAATTTATAATGAATGGGGCGAATCATTTGACAGATGCGCTGACAACATATCCTTTTGCAATTTTTGGAAATGGGTAGGAGTATGCAATGCAAGATAAATCTTATCCCCAAAAAGGAGATATTGTTATCGGGAATGATGTTTGGATTGGTTATAACGCAACAATATTGGCAGGAGTCACTATTGGAGATGGAGCTATAATTGCGACAAATTCAACTGTAATAAAAGATGTTAAACCTTATTCCATTGTGGGAGGAAATCCTGCATTTGAAATTAAAAAACGATTTTCTGAAGAGACGATTTCAAAACTATTAAAACTGAAGTGGTGGGATTGGGATATAGAAAAAATCACAAAAAACCTTTAGAATCTGACAGACAACGATATTGAAAAATTAATTGCTCAAAAAACTAATGCAATTAATTTTCTTTTATAGCAATGGGAATGTTTTCATGAATCGCAAGCTTTAAATACTGCATTGTAAAACCTCTTGAAGCAAATATGTTCGCCATTCTATATTTATAACAACGCTACACGTGGAAATCAAATATTGGATAAGTGGCAATGCCGGTAAAATCAATTTGGTAGATGAGTAATAGTATTGTATCAGATTCAATATTTGTATAAGCTATTTATCCGAATTTTAAAGAAACCGGAAATCTCCCTTTTGAAGAAAAAACATCATACAATCAACCTATTAGATCCCAATAAATAATTGGCTATCAGATAATTTGGTGTTAAATCTAAAATATTCGAACGAAAAAAATAAGTATAGAGTGGATAACGAATGTCAAAGAAGTTGTATAAAAACGAATTATTCAATTTTAAGGATTTCTTTTATCCTGTTTTCAGGAAGTCCCGTAATATTAGAAATTAGAGATATTGAAACTCCGTTTTCATAAGATTTAATAACAATTTCCTCCTTTGTTTTCTCGGCTCCTTTTTGAACTCCCTGTTCAATTCCTTGCTCAATTCCTTGCTCAATTCCTTCTTTTACTCCTTTGCGATATAGTTGTTCAGCGATAGACATTGTTTTAGATTTTATTGGTTCAGGAAATTCATCAATAAAGGTATTCATTTCTTCAGTTGATATGTCCAAATTTTGTAGTGAATAAACAATTATTGATCCCAGATAGTTCCCATGGAGATCCACATGCAACTCCTCAAATACACGTCGGAACGCTCCTCCATCTATCTTCTTTACCAGTCTTAATAAATGTATGCGGAGAGCCGCCTTCATCAGGGAATTGTTGATACTTCTGATTTCTTTCTCACTCAAGGCTTTTAAGTCGATAAAGATGCGGTCAAACTCCGGTATGAAGGAATGCAAATGTTCGGGAAAGTCTTTAAAAAAGGAAGCATTCTTATCCTGTATCCACTTTTCTTTTCCGTGGTAATAGATTACAGGGATAATTAATTTGAGTCTTCTTTGTTTTTTTCCTCTTTGTCTTAATTGTTTACGGTAGGCAGCAGCAAGATATTCAAGTATCTGAAGCCAGGTATAAGGGTCTTTGTGTGATTTCAACTCAAATAAAACCGATACCTGAACTGCATCCCTACTGCCTTTGATAGGTACGTCAAAGACCATATCAGCCAGGCGGGCCTGCATCTTTTCATTGTGAAAGACAGGCTCCTGATACGAAAAGTTATCAATGTCCAGAAGAAAAGCTATGGAATCGGGAAGAAATCCGATCAGAAAGCTCCTGGCAGCATCTCTGTCAGAGAGAATTTTCTTCATGAAGGCATCATGTGTAATGCGGGGAATGGACGATTTTGACGAGGTGGATGATTTTGACTTTGTCATACGGATAGATTTGAAATGTAAATATAAAAAGTAGTTTGAACTAAGGCAAATATTTTTGAAAGCAACAAGTCTTTGGTTTGAAGATTTGCATCAAAATTTAATAATTATCGATTAATCGACGGTTAAACATTATATTGATTACCAACCCAATTGAATCGTGGAAAAGATATAACGAGAAAACTATGGTATAAAAAAACCAGGTCGGCACCTGAGAGATACCGACCCTTAATATAAAAACACCTTACAATAAAAATTCTTCTTTTCGGATGAAAGAACGATGCAAATATAAAACTAAAAATAAAAAATGCAAATTTTTTTTTAATTTTTATTTATTAAGTTAACAACCTGTTACTTAGATGTTAATGAATGTAAATTTTGCAAAAATAACCAGGATTTTATGATGAATTTTAAATACCTGATTTGTCTTTTCATTTATTAAATGCACCGCTTGCTTTAACACACTTTTTATGTATTATTTTGAATTTTATACATATATTTTTGAGCATTCAAATAATAAGGCTTAAATCAAAAACAAAATAAAAAGGAACTCCATTGGAGAAATGGAGTCCCTAATATAAAAACACCTTACAATAAAAAACTCTTTCCTTAACAACGCATAAATTTGTTAATAGTTTAAATTTTGCGTTAAAAACGGATTTAAATCCAGCTCAACTTGCGGCAATGGAAATAATTCATTTTTGTTTTTCTGAAATCCCGGAATCTTTTCTGAAGCTATTCCCCATCGCACAAGATCAAAGAACCGATGCATTTCAAAACCCAATTCAACGCTTCTTTCGTGCCGGATTGCCTCTAACATTGCCAGTTTATCCGTTACTTTGACTTCAGGAAGTGTATTCGCCGGGTCGGCAGACTGGTTTCTCGCTCTTGCCCGCACCTGTTCAAGGGGTACCTGTGCTTCTTCTACACGACCCAGTTCGGTCAGTGCCTCTGCTTCCCATAATAATATTTCGGCATATCTTATATTAGTTACGTTGATATCTCCATCCGCTTTTTGTGTCAATGTTGAGTCGGCTTGAAGATACTTCCTGGGACTATATTTGGTAGAAGAATATGAATTTTTATATATATGTCCAAAATAATCCTCATTATTGGAAGCGACAGTAAACTGTCTCCTGGGATCACCCGGTTCAAATTCTGCCACATACTCAGGCGTTACCTCACAGAAACCATATCCATTGGGAATTTTTTTGCTTGACCAATATTGATTCAGGCTGTTTCCGACTCCCAATTCCAGGTTTGTATGCTGAATTTCCCAGACTGACTCACTGTTGTTTTGTGTATTTTTACGGAAATTATCTTCATAATCGGGCATCAGCGCATATACCCCCAATGCCTTTATCTGATCGATATAGCTTAGGACGGCCGTATAGTTTTTAGCATAAAGCTGCGTTTTTGCTGCCAGAGCCAATGCAGCTCCCTTTGTCGCTCTTCCCACTTGTGAAGCATCATAACTTACAGGCAAAGACAGGGCAGCTTTTTCACAATCGTCTATTATGAGCTTATAGATATCAGCCACCGGAGTACGCGGTATCTTCAATTCTTCCGGAGGTGTAATTTTTGTATAAAGAGGTACATCGCCAAAGACCTGAGTTAGTTGGAAGTAATAAAATGCGCGCAGGAAGTGGGCTTCTCCAAGTATTCTGTCTTTCAACGCAACATCCATGTCAATGCCCGGAACCCTATCCAGCACGGTATTGCATTGATTGATACCTTTGTATTCTAATTTCCAGAAATTATTCAACTCTTCTGTTCTGGATGTTTGTGTCAAAAAGTCTAATTCAGTTAAACCCGGTCTGGATCCATCGCCGCCGACGACCGCTTCATCCGATGCCAGGACTCCAAATGCCCAATAAAAGTTGTTATTGCTACTACAAAACATCAATGGCTGGTAGGCGGCATTCACGGCTTGTAAGGCATCTTTTTCCGTCTTGAAAAAAGATCCTGCATCCAGGATACCGATAGGCTCTTTGTCCAGTATGCCGGTACAAGACAAGCCATATAGAGCTGTCAGAAAAATAAATAATATTTGATTTTTTCTCATGCTGGTTTGATGGTTTAAAAGGTGAGATTTAATCCGATAATTATAATCCTTGGTGCCGGAATCGTACCCCAATCTATTCCCACAGCTAAGTCAGAACTGATGCCGACTCCGGCTGTGTCGTTTTTATTGGCCTGAATCTCGGGATCCAGACCGGGATAGGCAGTCCAGGTAAATAAATTCTGACCGGTAACATACATTCTTAAACTGCTGATTTTGTTGGATTTGATCATTGGTTTAAAATCATAACCCAGCGTAATGTTTCTCATTTTTAAATAACTTCCTGAATACAAAAATCTGGTAGAAATCCGTCTGTTTCCGTTTCTGTCATCCAGACTGACTTTGGGTATGTCAGTATCCGTGTTTTCAGGAGTCCAGTAGTTTTTTATTGCATCATAACTGTTGAATCCCCTGCTTTGTGTCTCATAAGCAAAGTTGCCATAGAGAAAATACAAATCATTGCCATAGACTCCCTGAAAGAGGCCGGACAAGTCAAAATTTTTCCAGTTGAGCGAGATGTTCCATCCATAAGTGAGCTTTGGAAAGGGACTTCCTACGTGTGTTCTGTCTTTCTGGTCGATTACATTATCGCCGTTGATATCCTTGAATCGTATGTCGCCGGGTCGGGTATCATTTGTTTGAAAGGCTGATGCATCAATTTCCTCCTGACTTTGAAATATTCCCTCTGCTTCATACAGGAAAAAAGAACCGACGGGATAGCCCACTTCTGTCTTTGTAATCGGACCATCGGACAGTCCGAATCCTCCCAGGATAGGCTCACCGCCGCTCAGGCTGAGAACCGTATTTTTTAATGTTGAAACATTGGCTCCGATGGAATAATTTATATCCCTGAACTTATTATTAAGGATTACGGATAGTTCCAATCCTTTATTTTCTATCGAGGCGGCATTGACATAAGGAGGGGTTTGGTCTCCTCCGGCTTCCGGAATAGGAACCCTGACGAGTACATCATTAGAGGTCTTATTGTAATAATCAATCATGAAGGCTAGTCTTTCCTTGAAAAGACTGAAGTCAAGTCCGAAATCGTATTGGGTACTGGATTCCCATTTTATCTTGCTGTTGCCGGTTTCCAATAATTGAGCGCCGGTGACGATATTGCCGCCGAATGAATAAACATATTTGCCTACTCCGACCAAGGAGCTGTATGGGTAATTGCCTATTTCCTGATTTCCGAGCCTTCCCCAACTTGCTCTTAGTTTAAAGGTCGAAAAGAAATCAAGCGGTCTGAAAAATTTCTCATTGGAAATGTTCCAGGCGCCGGAAATAGCCGGGAAGATGCCCCAACGATTGTCTGCTCCAAATCGGGATGATCCGTCACGGCGTAAGGTTGCACCAAGGACGTATTTATTTTCAAATGAGTAATTAATTTGTGCGAAATAAGATAGGAGGGCCCATTCAGTTGTGATGCCTGAGGCGCCGATGTTCTTGATGTTTTCCGTCACACTGTTGTCAATATTTCTGAACAGCGGGTCTGTCCTGAAGAAGTTATTGACGGAAGCACCCAGGTAATTATCCTGATTTTGTATTGCCTCCATTCCGATGATGCCTGATATACGGTGATTGCCAAATCTTCTGTGATAATCGGCTGTATTCGTCCAGATCAGATTGCGGCTGAATACTCGACCTTCCGTTAGAGAGGTCGGATTATAAATCGCTTCGGATAGTTTTTCCTTAAATTTTTTCTCATTTTCAAAAGTGAAATCTCCACCCAAATTAGTTTTTATTTTCAATGCTTTGAACAAAGTCAATTCAGCATAAACATTTCCAAACACCCGTGATCTCTTCACTGTCCAGTCAGTAGCATCTATGAGTGCAAGAGGGTTAGCGTTGCCGTCACCAAAGATGGTGGGATCGCCTAATTCCGTAGATACATTGTAGTAAGAACCGTCAGGCTTGTATGGCTTGAAGATAGGAGCGGCAATGAGGGCATAACGGATGGCGCTCAATTCGTTGCCAGGTCCGAAGCCATCACCGGTGCTGTTGATTATTTTTCTGTCGGTATAGGCATAGGTGATGTTGTTGCCCACTTTAAACCAATGGTTGCCGGTCTCTCCATTAAACCTAACCGAATATTTCTTAAAACCCTGACCCCGGAAAACTCCCTCCTGATCCAGATATTCTCCCGTAATATAGTATCTGCTGTTGTCACTGCCACCACCGGCACTTAATCCATATCGTCTCAATGGAGCGGTATGAAAAACTTTACCCAACCAGTCAATATCAGGTAAGGTATCCAGGATATTGAGCGGTATGGTATCCAATTGTCTTGCAGGGTCGCGCAGTGTATTTGCATTTTTAATGGCTGCATTTCTTACGGTGAGATAATCTTTGGAATTGAGCAATTTGGGCAGTCGGTATGCCTGAGCAAAGCCAATGGATGAATTAAAATTAAATACAGGAATCCCTGACTTTCCCTTTTTCATCGTGATGACGACGACGCCATTGGCAGCTCTGGATCCGTATATGGCCGCAGCTGCACCATCTTTCAATATTTCTATGGACTCAATATCTGTCGTTGAAAACATATTAATATTGGCTTCAGTAGGCACCCCATCCACAATATACAGTGGATTGTTGTTGCCAAGTGTACCTACTCCCCTGATTCTTACAGCTATATCATCTCCGGGTGCGCCCGATACCTGCGTCACGGAAACTCCCGGCGCCTGCCCCTGCATCGCCTGATCCAATCCGAGCACGACCAGTTTTTCGACATCCTTTCCTTTAACGGTCGAAATAGCACTGCTGACATTTGATTTTATTTCAGAACGATAACCGGTTACCACAAGTTCATCCAATAACTTGGAATCTGAAACCATTACGACATCTACTACAGCCCTGTTATTTACCCTGACCTCCTGAGTATTATATCCTACATAACTGAACACAAGGGTTGCGTTGACATCGCAGTTAACCGTGTATTTACCGTCTATATCAGTGGTGGACAGAGGAGTACCATTTTTATTCATGATGGCAACACCGATGAGAGGTTCCTTATCGCCCTCGGAAGTAACAGTTCCCTTCACTGTAATCTGTTGTGCATGTAAGAGCATAGTGCTGAACACAGCCAGCAGAATGATAAATGCAGTACGGAAATTCCGACACACTTTTATTAAACCGGAGTAAAGAGATACCATATTATATATTTAAAATTATTGCATTTAAACAATATTTGTAAAGTTACCACAAAGATTGTCTATTATTTTGATACTTTTAGGTGAAAATATAATACTTTTGTGAGCGGCACATAACTATTATATTTTATAATCTATGTATGGACTGAATATTTTGCGTGAGATTACACCGGTGGGGAAGGATGATGTATATGTTATTCTGGATTCTTTTAGCAATGGTTTTGATTATCCCATTCATTGCCATCCGGAGTACGAGATTACCTTAATCCTGGGCGTATCCGGTGTGCGACTGGTAGGCGACCATACAGAGCAGTTTGACGATCATGATCTTGTTTTGCTTGGGCCATATTTGTATCATAAATGGACGGGGGATGAATATGATAATGGGATATTGAAAAAATATCGGGTAGTGACCATTCAATTTTCTATGGATTTGTTTGAGGGACCGATATTTCAGAAACAACAGTTTCATCGGATAAAAAAAATGCTTGACAACAGCATCCGGGGAATTCGGTTTGAAGGGGATGACTTTCTGCAGGCGATGAAAAAAATTACCCGGCTGACCAATGAACGTGGATTTATCAACATCCTCGAGTTTTTTGAATTGCTTGAGTTTCTTTCAAATGCTAAACAATACCGGTATCTTGCGAGCGAGGGATTTACCCCTGAAACATTGAAATGGGATAGTAAGCGTATTCAACATGCATATCATTACATCATTAAAAACTTTGCTAAACCTAAACTGAAACTCGCTACAGTGGCTAATCTTATCAACATGAGTGAGTCGGCATTCAGCCATTTTTTCAAAAAATATACCAATAAAAATTTTACGGAATTTCTGACGGATGTACGTATTGGTCATGCTTGCAAATCTCTGCTAAGTACAGACGAAACGATCAGTCAGATCGCCTATAAATCCGGGTTTAACAATATCGCCAACTTTAACCGACTTTTTAAAAAGTACAAAGACTGTACTCCCTTTGAATATCGGCAGCTTAGGCGGGACAATAGCCGGAAAGATATGCCGGAAGAAATCAACATGTGGCAACAATTGCCTGAAGACCAGAAAAAGACACACCTGACCAAAACACCCATCAATAGTACACGGGTTATACATGTATGAAATTATGCAGTCTCTGACCTGTAGGATAATATTGATCTGGTAATTTTGGATAAATTTGACCATGTTTTCAGTAAATTTAGAACGAGCGAAAAAATACTGTGCATACCAGGAACGATGCCATACTGAGGTTCGCTCCAGGCTTATCGAATGGAAGGTATATGGGGATGAACTGGAAGAGATCATGGCAGCTCTCGTGGAGGAGAATTTTTTAAATGAAGAGCGTTATGCCAAAGCATTTGTCTCGGGAAAATTCAGAATCAACCAGTGGGGGAAGAGAAAAATAATTCAGCATCTAAGGATGAAAAATATTTCTGATTACTGCGTACGTAAAGGATTGGAAGTGATAGATGAAGATGAGTACCTGGCGATGATAAACAAATTGGTCAAGAAGCGAATCCATGAAAAGAAGCATCAATCTGCTGCCCAACTAATTTCTTATCTTATGTCGCGAGGCTATGAATATGAATTAATTCAACGAGTTATAGATGATGCGTCCTGAAAGCAATGTCCCGATGCTTACTGACAAACCTAAACCTCAACACGATCATGCCTTTGATATTATCGGGCATTATTGAAATCCTTTTGATTTATATGGTCTAAAAAAGAAGGAGCGTCGGGTCCTTGCCCGACCTTTTATGTGATCGGGAGCGGGCAGGATTTTAACTGCCGTAGATTAAGATACCTAATTGTCGTATTTTACATTTTGTTAACCTGAATCAATGGTAATCTGACTAACTTTGTAATTCAATTTTTCTACAGTGGATAATAAAGAGTCTCGCCCAAAAATAAAATTTGATCGTTCGACTTGGTTGAGCATCAAGAAGATAATGCGGTATATGAAGCCGTATCGATGGTATTTCTTCATCGGGATGTTTTGTCTTGCGCTGAGTAGTGTATTTTTTATGCTATTTCCGGCAGTAGCCGGAGAGATGGCCAATGCAGCCGCGGGCAAGAGCAAGTATCCTTTTACTCTGGGTGAATACGGTGTTTTCTTCCTGATCTTGCTGATTTTACAGAGTTTACTTTCCTACGGTCGCTCGGTGGCAATGGCCTTTGTCAGTGAAAAGGGTGTAGCACAGGTCAGAAAAGATCTGTATAAGTCTATGATTACTCAGCCATATTCTTTTTTTGAATCAAACAAAGTGGGTGAACTGAGTTCAAGGATTACCGGTGATGTCGAGCAGCTTCAGACGGTCTTCAGTGTGACTCTGGCAGAGTTTTTACGCCAGATTATCACCCTGATTGTCGGAGTGGCTATATTGGCATACGTGACTCCAAAACTTAGTCTGATTATGCTGGCCACTTTTCCTGTAATCGTGATTTCTGCTATATTCTTTGGAAAATATATCAGGAAATTATCCAAGCAAAGACAGGTAGAAGTCGCATCATCCAACAGCATGGCAGAGGAGTCGCTCTATGCCTTTCATGTCGTCAAGGCCTTTACAAATGAATTATTTGAAATTAAACGTTATAATGGCATTCTGGATCGGGTAGTAGATGTTTCGATTAAATTTGCCAAAATAAAGGGTCTCTTTTTTGTTTTCCTCATTACGGTGCTTTTTGGCGGGATATTCTTTATCTTATGGCAGGGGGCGATGCTGGTGCAGAGTGGACAGATGACCATCGGAGACTTATTTTCGTTTATTATTTATACCGGAATCATCGGTGGTGCCATCGCCAGTCTGGGTACGTTTTATACACAACTGGCCGGAGCATTGGGTGCCACTGACAGGATCCTTGAGATTATGGACAGTGAACCGGAAATTCACCCTGACAAACAGGCAGAGGCCGAATCGGCTTGGTTAAAAGGGGACATTGTATTTGAAAACGTTTCATTTACCTATCCGAGCCGTCCGGATGTCGAGGTTTTAAAGGATATTAGTCTCCGTATTGGTCAAGGTCAGAAAATTGCTTTGGTTGGCTCCAGTGGTGCCGGAAAATCAACGATAGTTTCCCTATTGATGCGCTTCCATGAAGTAGGCAATGGTGCTATAAAGATAGGTGGCGCAGACGTCAGAGGTTATGATATATTTCAGTACAGGAAAAATTTTGCGACAGTCCCTCAGGATGTGATTTTATTTGGCGGAACCATTCGTGAAAATATTGCCTATGGCCAGCCGGGGGCGGATGATGCTGCCATCCTGGAAGCTGCAAGGAAAGCAAATGCACTTGAATTTATAAATAAACTTAATGACGGATTGGATACCATCGTGGGTGACAGAGGAATCAGGCTGTCAGGCGGTCAGAAGCAGCGTATCGCCATCGCCCGTGCCATCCTGAAAGATCCGGGCATACTTATCCTTGATGAAGCTACCTCATCCCTGGATGCCGAGTCTGAGAGCCTGGTACAGGAAGCTTTGAATACCCTGATGGAGGGACGCACATCGATTATTATTGCTCATCGTCTTGCCACTATTGTCGATGTAGATTGTATCTTTGTCATCAATGACGGAAAAGTTATAGAATCAGGCACTCATGCCGAGTTGATGTCAAATCAGAATGGCTGGTACCGATATCTGGCAGGAATGCAATTCAGTCAGTCAAAATTGTCCCTACAGTTATCAGAGAATTAATATGAACATTACACTAAATAAAGATCTTTGTTTTTTTGATCTGGAAACTACCGGCCTCAATGTTATCAGAGATCGGATTATTCAGATTGCCATAGTCAAAATAAGCAAGAAAGATCACAGCAGGAGTGAATATTATCGGCTTATCAACCCGGGTCCTGTATTTATCAGTGAAGAAGCTGCCGGCATACACGGAATTACAAATGAAATGGTCAGAAATAAACCGACTTTTCAGGAATTGGCTCATGAGATCTATGAATTTATAGGCGATGCAGACCTGGGGGGATATAATTCCAACAGATTTGACGTACCCTTACTGATGGAAGAATTTGCGCGAGCAGGGGTGGACTTCAAAATGGATAAAAGACGCACCATCGATGTTCAGCAAATTTTTTATAAAATGGAACCGAGGACGCTCAAAGCCGCTTATCGTTATTATTGCGGTAAGGAAATGAAAGATGCCCACGATGCGCTTGCTGATGTCAATGCAACTTTGGAAGTATTTGAAAGTCAGTTAGATTTTTATGAAGGAAAGGACCTTATCGATGAAAACGGTGATCTTACCAAAAACCCGATTGTCAGGGATATTGAAGCACTCCATCTTTTCACGACCAATCTCAATACCTTGGACGCCACTCAGCGCCTGAAGTTAAATAAGGATGGAATAGTGGTTTTCAACTTTGGCAAATATGTAGATCAACCTGTAGTAGAGGTGTTTAGGAAGGAAAAAGGATATTATGGTTGGATGATGTCTAAAGATTTTTCTCAGCAGGTAAAAAATATTGTCACCGGAATTTATAAAGAAGAAATCCTTGAAAAAAAATAATGTGACGATTAGAAGAGCAATTTTTTTTCTATTCCTGAGTCTCTTGATCTCTGCTTGCGGTAATAAGAAAGAAGGCTGTATAGACGTCAATGCCGTGAATTTTGATGTGTCGGCAGAGGAAAACTGTTGTTGTGTCTATCCTCGGATGGGATTGGATGTAGAATATTATAATGGAGACAGGCCCTTGGCAGATTCGGTTCTGTTAGATGCAGCGGGGGATACTGTTTTAATCGATAAACTGACTTTTTTTATATCAGGTTTGCTTTGGACAAATGAACGGGACGAAGAGTTGCGGGGTGACCAGCGCACCTGGTTATTTTTGACACCTGACAATTATCACGACAGTACCCGATGTATTGATGACTACTATCTGATAAGAAGTTCGGGCAGTAAGGTTGAAAATTTTACTTTCACCCAATCCACTGTCCTTAGATCTCTTTCTTTGACCATAGGAGTAGCTGATTCCGGGTGGACCAATCAACCCTTTTATATGAAGGATGCCAACCATGTCCTTGCCGGAAATATTGACAGCATGTACGATTATTCTTCTAATCAGTACAGGACGCTGCGCCTGGCATATCGCCTTAAAAATTCAGCAGACAAAGCCGACACTATTTATGTAGGCGGGAAGGATACACGCAAGAATTTTAAATTAAATCTGAATTATCATACGGTCCTCGGATTTAATAACTATGTAATTATCCGTATCAGATTAGATAAGCTGATTAAAGGTATCAGGTTCAGGATGGATGACCCGGAAACGATTACTCAAAAACTCAAGGAAAATATTTCCGACGCCATTATACAGTAACTGATTGGCTTCATTTATTTTTGTCTGAAGAAAAACGAAGGGATTATTTGGACAAATAAAAAAAGATATATTTGTCCTTATATTACAACCAAATTGAAAAATATATCGTTATTAAAGGATGTAATTGAGTGAATTTCAATAACTTTGCCGATTATTTGAAAGGATTTTGCGAATTTTTTGAAATTTATCTAAAATTATATCTTAACATTTTTATTTGTTTACAGGATATTCAGTTATAATAAAAATATTTTAATCTCGATGAAAAAGATTTCATTTATTCTGGTTTTAGCTGCCTTTTTATTCACTTCTTGTAGTAAGGATGAAGTTCCAACAAAGACTGATTTAAAGGTTGTTTTTACACTCAATTATGATGGTGTGCCACTTGTATTCAACCAAAATCAGGCCTACGGCAGTGAATTTATTAAGATGACAAGATTTAATTATTTTCTGACCAATCTTCGGTTGTTGCAAGGCAATGATACGGTTAGACTGGCGGATTTGAGTTTTGTGGATTACACCTTGTCAAATAATTCCTTAGGCGGTGCTGAGGCTGGTCTGACACTTACAATTCCCACTATTTCTACGGGTACATATAATTCAATCGAATTTGGTGTAGGACTGCCTAAAGAGTTAAATGCCACTACTCCTGCCGATTATCCGAGTTCAAATCCGTTGTCGGATGCTACCTATTATTGGGCGGGTTGGAATGGATATATTTTCAGCAAGATGGAGGGGAAATATGATTCACTCGCCACCGGCAATTTCAACAATGGCTTTACATTTCACACCGGACTTGACGAGAATTATAAGATAGTTCACCTCAATGGACCTATCACCCTGGATGGGAATAAAAGTGACAATACGATACATATAGCTCTTGATGTCAAGAAGGTGTTTGTGATGAATGGTCAGCAACTGGATCTGGAATTGGTTAACCAGGCACACGGACCATCAAACGAAGAAGTAATCAAAGCTTTGACGAATAATTATCAATCTGCATTCAGCCTTAAATAGTTATTTTTGTGAAGAATATAAAATTTATCTTCCTCTTTTTAATTACTGTTATCTTGTCTTGCGGTAAGGATCAGCCTGTCATCGATGCCGGTGACCTGGAGTATATCCCTTATGAGCCTCACGCTACCGAGTATAAGCGACCTCCATTCTATCCTAAGATGGAGTATCCTGCCGATAATCCTCCTACATTGGAAGGGATAGCCTTGGGGAGGAGATTATTTTACGATCCAATCTTGTCGCGTGACAGTACGATGGGATGTTTTTCCTGCCATAAACAGGAACTGGCATTTACAGACGGCTCAGCTACAAGTATTGGCGTAGATGGAATCAATGGCCGGCGGAGCAGCATGACTTTGGTGGATGTAGGTTTTAATTACAAGGGCATGTTCTGGGATGGAAGGGCTGCTTCCCTTGAAGAGCAAGCTCTCGGACCGGTAACAGATCCGGTTGAGCTGCATACAACATGGCCTGAGGTAGAACAGAAGCTCAGACGACACAATGCATATCCCCAATTGTTCCGTAAGGCATTTGGGATAAAAGACCGTAAAGAGATAACCAAAGAGCTGGCTGCCAAGGCTATAGCGCAATTTGAACGAACAATTGTTTCTACGGGAGAGTCCAAGTATGATCGCTTTAAGCAGAATAAGGATTTTCTTGATTTTGATGAATCTCAGGGGTTGGATATGTTTTTTGATAAGCAACCATTTATTCTTCCTGATGCTCAGTGTGGACACTGCCATAATGAACCTATGTTTACGACAAATGATTATTTTAACAATGGTATTTCTCTGGCGAGTTATGCTTTTCAATTTTTTGACAAGGGAAGGGCAGAAGTTACACTGGATACCAATGATGTTGGCAAGTTCAGAACGCCAACACTCAGGAATATCATGCTGACAGGGCCGTATATGCATGATGGTGAGTTTAAAAGTATTGAGGAGGTGATGGATCATTACATGAGCGGAGGGCATCCTACACCAAAAAGAGATCCGTTAATAGCCGAAATTCAATTGACACATGAGCAGCGTGAGCAAATTATTGCCTTTCTGAAGACCTTAACAGATGATGCAGTGCTGAGGGATACGACTCTTTCTAATCCGTATAAGTGATGTTTTTCAGGTATGGAGATTAAATTATTGGAGAATATTTTAAATGAAAGACTCCAGCCTGACCAGATTGTAAGCGATGAAGGGCTGCTTGATTCATTCAGCCTAGATGAGACCGGTGTGTATCATGCACGTCCCGGTTTGGTAGTCTATCCGTTGAATATCGAAGATATCAGCTTCGTTTTAAGCAATTGTAACCGGTTGAAGATACCGTTGACACCGAGAGGTGCAGGTACAGGCCTTTCAGGTAATTCTGTATCAGTACCTGGAGGAGTGCTGATGATTATGGACAAGATGAACCAAGTTATCTCATTTGATGAGGAGAGTGGAATCATTCGGATTATGCCGGGTATGATTGTAGATCTTTTGAAGTCATACGTCAGAGAGAGGGGCTGGTATTATCCGGTTGACCCGGCGAGCAGCGGAACAAGCCTTATAGGCGGTCATGTAAATACCAATGCTGCCGGTCCCCATTCATTTAAGTACGGTTCAACAAAGCAGTATGTCAATGCGCTGACGTTGGTGATGGCTGATGGGACGATTATTCATACGGGCAATCATGTAGAAAAAAGTTCTACCGGATATAATCTGACGCAGCTTATTTGCGGAAGTGAAGGCACTCTTGCAGTAGTAGGAGAAATTTCTTTGAAGCTGGTAAGGCCCCCGATTACGGAAGGTACAGTTTTGATTTCATTTGCCAGTTATGAAGATGGGCTTAACGCTATTTTAGCTCTTCGTAAGTCAGGAGTTAATATTTCGGCAATAGAATGGATGGAACGTGCCGCCATTGAAATTGTAGCCGGGTATGAAGATAACCTGTCAATTGAGCTTGAACCTGATTGTGCCTGTCATCTTTTGATCGATCTGGAAGCTAAAGGTAACGAAGATCTTGAGGAAGAAATGATAAGAATAGGAGAATTGCTGGATCCTATGCCCAGTCTGAATATTTTAGTTTCTGATTCCGAGCAGTCCCGGCAAAAACTATGGCGTATCAGAAAGTTGATCGGAGTCGCTGTGAGACATCACTCCATTTACCGTGAAGTCGATACGGTCGTACCCGTCAGTATGTTGGTTCGTTTAATTGAAATAGTCAAAGAAGTCGGGAATAAGTATAATTTTAGGTCAATCTGTTATGGACATGCCGCCAATGGTAATATTCATGTAAATATACTCCGGGAGAATAAGGATGATACAGAATGGAACAAAATATTGAGAGAAGGTATTGAGGAGATTTTCAAAAAAGTGATAGAATTGGGTGGTGTTTTATCCGGCGAGCACGGAATTGGTTTATTAAATCGGCCTTTTATGCATTTGCAGTTTTCAGAACCTGAATTGACAATTATGAAAGGCATAAAAGCCGTTTTTGATCCCAATCACATATTAAACCCCGATAAGGTTATCCCATAATACCTTCTAACCCCAGTGAAAATAAGGCATAATCGTATTTTACCGGGTCGGATGCATCAAAATCACTTAATCTTTGCGTCAGCTCTTTTACTGCAAGCCAGTCATCATTTTTCCTTTCCAGGAGACCTAACTTTCTGGCTACTCTACCCACGTGGATATCCAGAGGCACCATGAGTTCGGAGGATGAAAATTTTTTCCATAATCCAAAATCCACTCCTTTTTTATCCTTTCTTACCATCCATCGTAAAAACATATTCAGCCGTTTGCAGGCTGAGTTTTTTTCAGGTGTTGAAATGTGCTTTAATGTTCGCTGCGGTCTCCATGGATCGGATGCAAATAACTTATGGAAATGAATGAGGCCTGCTTCTATGCCCCGGCTTTCGCCATCAATCATAAAAGCTTCCTCCAGAGAGTCATATCGGTTGTAGAACTCTTGCAGAAAATGTAAAAAGAAAACAGTGTCATCCGGTTGAAAAGTCCTATGTCTGAATTGAAGAAACGGTTTCCTGTCTTGTTCAGAGTGATTTTTGATAAAATCGTAGGGGCTGTTTTCCATATATTTTATCAATTCGTCAGCTTTTGCAATGATGGTGGAGCGGCGTCCCCATGACAGAATAGCTGTCCAGAAACCGGTAATTTCAATATCCTGTTTTTCTTTAAATTTTTTGGGTATTGAAATGGGGTCGGTTTCTATAAAAGACGAAGTATTGTATTTGGATACCAGGGCATCCAGATACTTTTTTAAATCACCTGAATACATTAAGTCCGGCTTAAGAAAGTGTCTGTTTTACTTCAGTAATGATGTATCCTTCGATGATATCATCCACTTTGATATCATTAAAGTTCTTTATGGTCAGACCGCATTCAAAGCCTGCTTTTACTTCCTTGACATCATCTTTAAATCTCTTAAGTGTACCGATTTCACCGTGGATATTTTCTTTGGCCGGATATATTACGATACCATCGCGTATGACACGGACATAAGTTGATTTTGTAACCTTACCTTCCTGAACGTAGGCGCCGATAACGGTACCCACCTTACTGATTTTATAAACTTCACGAACAACGATTTCGCAGGAGATTGTTTCTTCTTTAGTCGGTTCGAGCATACCTTCCATCGCTGTTTTTACCTCGTTGATGGCTTCGTAAATGATGGAGTATGTTTTAATCTGAACACCTTCTTTTTCGGCAGCTTTCCGTGCACCTATGGAAGGGCGCACCTGGAATCCGATGATGATGGCGTCTGATGCGGAAGCCAGCATAATATCTGATTCGGTAATCTGGCCAACTGCCTTGTGGATGACATTCACCTGGATTGTTTCAACAGATAGTTTAATTAGTGAATCAGCAAGAGCTTCGATGGAACCATCCACGTCACCCTTGATGATGAGGTTGAGTTCTTTAAATGTACCCAGAGCCAGGCGTCTTCCGATATCATCCAGGCTTATTCGGCGTGTAGCACGATTGGTTTGCTCTCTGTTGATTTGTGCGCGGCGGGCAGCTATTTGTCTGCCTTCGCCTTCATTTTCAAATTCTTTAAATTTGTCACCTGCCTGGGGTGCTCCGGAAAGTCCTAGTACCAGGACGGGAGTAGATGGTCCTGCCGATTTAACTTTTTTACCTCTTTCGTTGAACATTGCCTTGATTCGGCCACTGTATTCACCTGCTACAATATAGTCTGACTGGTTAAGAGTTCCGTTTTGAACCAGTAATTTAGTTACATAACCACGACCTTTATCCAGAGAGGCTTCGATTACGGTTCCATTTGACATGCGGTCAGGATTGGCTTTCAGGTCAAGCAATTCGGCTTCTAAAAGTATTTTTTCCAGCAGGAGGTCAATATTTTGACCTGTTTTGGAAGAAATGTCCTGAGATTGATATTTTCCTCCCCATTCCTCTACCAGGAGGTTCATCTGTGCCAGTTCATTTTTAATTTTTTCTGGATCTGCTCCCGGTTTGTCTATTTTATTAATGGCAAATACAATCGGTACGCCAGCTGCCTGGGCGTGCGAGATTGCTTCTCGGGTCTGTGGCATGATACTGTCATCCGCAGCTATGATAACTATGGCTACGTCGGTTATTTTTGCACCCCTTGCTCTCATGGCTGTAAATGCTTCGTGACCCGGAGTGTCGAGGAAGACGATTTTTTTGCCATTGACCATTACTTCATAAGCTCCGATGTGCTGTGTGATTCCCCCGGCTTCACCGCTTACGACATTCGCCTTCCGTATGTAGTCAAGTAAGGATGTTTTACCATGGTCCACGTGCCCCATCACGGTGATGATAGGCGCCCTGGTTACGAGCGATTCTTCGCTATCTTCTTCTTCCGTTGTGTCGAAGTCCGTATCATCTTCTGCACTGATAAATTCTACTTCTTTTTCAAATTCTGATGCTACCAGTTCGATGATTTCAGCATCCAGTCGCTGATTTATTGATACCAATACGCCAAGGTTCATGCAGGTAGTGATGACCTGGATTGCGGGAATATTGAGTAAGGATGCCAGCTCTGAAACGGAGATGAATTCAGTGACTTGCAGCTTGTCATTAGCAGCAGCTGATTCAAGCGCTTCAGTTTTTTCACGGATAGTTTCCCTTTTATCGCGTCTGATTTTAGCCCTTTTGTTTTTCCCGCCGACGTTGATTCTGGCCATTGTGCTCTTAATCTTGTCGTCAATTTCCTTTTGTGAAACTTCTTTGACAATTTCAGGCGAGTGCCTTCTTCCTCCCTTGCCGTGGCCATCACCACTGCGGATATTCTGATCTTGTAGGCTATTTCCGTGACTGAGGTTTAACGGGAGTTTTTTGCGTTTGCGTTTTTTCCGTTGTTCTTCGGAAGAGCCTTGGGCATTTTGTTCTCCTTTATTCTGGCCACTTGGCTTTTGTTCTTTTGCGGGTTCTTCTTTCTTGCGGGTAGGTGGTTTGGATATTTTATCTGTATTTATTTTACCTACAATTTTAAGTCCTTTCAGTGTAGGCGCTTCTGCTCTGAACACATCTTCAGGATCTTCGTCATTGTGACCCTGTTGTTGGTTTTCATCATCTGTTGATGCCTGAGGTAGATCGTCATCAACAGAAGGAGTATGAGTGATAACTTCTTCTGTTTCAGGATTTTCAGGCTTATCTTCAGCTTTCTCTTCTTCTTTAATTTTTGGCTGAGATGTTTTCTTTTTGGGTTTCAGGTCATCCAGGTTGATTTTTCCAACGACCTTCAGTTCGGGCTTATGTTCTTCATTAGCGGGAGTTTCATCCTCTGTGTGAGTCTGTTCGGACGGAGGCGTAGAGGTTTCGGGATGATGGACTTCTTCCTTTTTAGCCTCATGTATTTCTTTTGGAGGATGCGGAGTTTCGAGTTTCTCTTCCTTTTTAGTTGTACTACGGCTAGAAAGGGCCATTTGCTCAGCTTTATTCTTGATAGCGAGATCATTTTGATATTCTATCAGAACAGCATCGTACATTTCGTCCGTAAGCTTAGCATTAGGCTTCTTTTCAAGTTCAAAGCCTTTGGAAATCAGAAAGTCGTGGATGGTGTCCATGCCGACACTTAATTCTCTGACTACCTGTATTAATTGTTTTTTTGCCATTCAAAAAATTTGTTCCGGTCGATTTGATAAACTCTGTGTCAACCGGAAATTTGCACAAAAGTATATTATAAATTTTAATTCAAATGAGATTGGCAAAAAAACTTTCTTGCCAATCTTATTGTAATATCAGCCTATTCATCTTCCAGTTCTGCTTCAAGAATACGAATAACTTCTCTTGCAGTATCTTCTTCGAGGTCTGCACGACGCATTAATTCATCTACTGTGAGGCGGAGTACACTTCTTGCGGTGTCGCAGCCGATGGCTTTGAGTGAATCGATGATCCATTCATCTATTTCATCTACAAATTCATCCAGTTCGACATCATCCAGTTCGGTGTCGTCCGTATCACGATATACATCTATTTCAAATCCTGTTAATTTGGATGCCAGTTTAATGTTGCTACCGTTTTTGCCGATAGCCAGAGAAACCTGATCCGGCTTTAAAAATACAGAAGCCTTCATTGTTTCAGGGAATATCTGTATATCCGTTATTTTAGCAGGTGTCAATGACCTTTGTATATAAAGTACGGTATTTGTTGTAAAATTAACAATGTCAATATTTTCGTTGCGCAATTCCCTCACTATCCCATGGATACGGCTTCCTTTCATCCCGACACATGCTCCAACCGGATCAATCCTGTCGTCATAAGATTCTACGGCGACCTTTGCTCTTTCGCCCGGAATTCTCACTATTTTCTTGATGGTAATCAAGCCGTCTTCTATCTCTGGAACTTCTTGCTCCATCAATCTTTCAAGGAATAATGGTTCTGTACGTGAAAGTGTAATAATGGGCAGGTTATTACGCATCTCTACTTTCTTAATAACGCCTCTGGTAGATTCGCCTTTTCTGAAGAAGTCTCCGCGAATCATCTCGGTCTTGGGTAAAACCAACTCCTGACCGGTCGCATCATCCAGTACGAGAACTTCCTTCCCAAGTACCTGGTGGATTTCACCCGTTACCAGGTCACCTATGCGGTCTTCATACCGTTTATATATTTCATCTTTTTCAAGCTCCATGATTCTTGAAACAAGCGTCTGGCGTGCGGCCATAACTGCTCTTCTGCCAAACTCTTCTGTTTCAACCTTTTCGTTGCATTCATCACCGACCTCGTAATCTTCATCCAATTCCAATGCTTCCGTAATTGAAATTTCAGTTAATTCGTCAGTGACTTCTCCGTCGGGAACAATTGTACGACGGCGCCAGAGTTCAAGGTCTCCGGTATTCATGTTGACGATGACGTCAAAGTTTTCATCTGATCCGTATTTCTTTTTGATCAAAGTGCGGAATACATCCTCCAAAACCCTCATCATAGTTGGTCTGTCGATGTTTTTTCCGTCTTTAAAATCCTTAAAGGTTTCTGTTAAATTCATTTTAACAAATTTAAATTGAATTAAAATTTAATATTGATGATCACTTTACGATCCTCATTATAAGGGAAGGTAAGTGTCTGTTGTTCAGTAATTTTTTTCTTGCCTTCTTTACGACTAATGGTGTTGGTTATCTGAAAATTATTTTCATCAGCTCCGCTCAGAATTCCCTTGACTTTTGATTTATCAGTATCTGTCAGGGTGACCTCTCGTCCGATATTTTTAATAAACTGACGTGCCAGTTTAAGTGGTCGGCTAAGCCCGGGTGATGATACTTCCAGCAGATAATCTTCGCCCAGCATCTTGCTTTCGTCGAGGAATTTTTCTACTTCCCGGCTTACTTTTTTGCATATTTCAAAATCGACTGCATTGTCACTGTCAATAAAGATCTCTAATTTGTTAAGTTTTAGGATGACATCGACCACAAAACAGTCATTTCGTTCCGATTGTTGAAAAAATTCTTCTACAATTTGCTTTATCTGTTGTTCCAATACCATAGTAATAAAATAAAATAGGGAACTTAATGCTCCCTATCAATTCGTCACAATCTTGGCGCAAAGATACGATGTACAATATAATTGACCAAATTTTTACGGATATTTTTTAAAGTGGTTTGTTGGTAGCAAACACTATTTATTTGACGGAACAATTTCTATCTTTACCAAGGTGTCTTTTTTGAGGAAGAGAATGATTTTATCCTTATTGTCTGCACTCAGCACCTCTATCATATCTTGCGGAATCTGCTCTGTAATACCAAATTTAGCTAGTGCTTCTTCCCTGTCAATGCCGGTGTGTAGTCCGTTTTGTAAGAGAAAATTTTCATCTTCCAGGCTGGCAATAAGTAACTGATCCGGCAGTCCCTGTTTTTTTCTAAACTCAATGAATGAAGTTTTATATTGTAGAGTAATGACAGAATCCCTGCTGGCTGATGGTGTATCACCGGTTTTTTTTGCCGTAACTTTAAAAGTTTCCGGATATAGTTCGCACACATTGGCAATGTTATTGTAATCCTCGTGTAAAGTAGCCTCAATCAATGAAGTAGCCATGATGACATACTTCCCGTCGATAAGCTTCACCTTCCCCTGATGAATCTCAGGGACATCCAGCACTTCTTCAGTATTCCTTAGACTTTCAACTGTCTGCTGAGCAGTGTCATCACTGACTTCAATCATTTCCTGTTCGTAGTTTTTATGGTCATTTTTACAACCAAAAAATAACACCAGGCCACAAAAAATGAGATATTTATACATTAATGTTTATGATTAACTGTTGCAAAAATACAAATATAACCCAAATAAAGCACTGATGGATTTGATATTAAATCAGGTTATGGTATGCATTTTTATTTTACCGGAATTAATTGGGATTTTGAAAGTTTATCCTATTTAGGGTAGGGTGCTTGTTGTCATTTATCCGTTTTGCTAATAAGTATAAATTTTATATTATGCATCGTAAGGATTTTTATAACCATATTTTGTAAGTATGGCAATTATCCTATATCTGTTATATCTTTGAAGGAAGATCGGGTAAATGTTGATTATTGCATTTAAAAAAGTATTGAACAGGATGATTCCTGTCCAACGGATACCGGTACGCGAAGAATCGGAAAAGTCAGTAAAAATAAAAAACAGGATAATATACATCAATGCGCCTGCCAGGTGGCGTAATTCATAGACTCTTGTTTGTCTTTCATACTTCTATAACTCGTCAATCTTGCCATTTTTTTATTCAATTTGAACAATTTTTTTCTCTTCCGTGCTAAATCGCCGGTCGTAGGAAGAAATTTTTTGAAATAACGAATTCCAAGATATTCATATATCGACCTTTGGTTAAAGTGTTCTATGCTCTTTGGTCGTAAAAAAGCTCCCATAAAAATCTTCTTCCTCATTGTATTTAGTTTGAATTTTGATGAAAATAGATCTAACTGTATCAAAATTGATTGTCTCCATCCTAAATGAAAAGAATAATATACCTCTAAGTTAATTGATTTTGTTTATGATACCTGATAAATCAAGAGTTGTCGGCCATCTTCACGTGTT
This sequence comes from Saprospiraceae bacterium, assembly GCA_024103005.1. Taxonomy (GTDB): domain Bacteria; phylum Bacteroidota; class Bacteroidia; order Chitinophagales; family Saprospiraceae; genus Parvibacillus. Next base: position 42,816 of record JAGFJA010000071.1, on the reverse strand, counting down.
AGTATTCCGACTAAACAGGAAGAAGTTCTTAAATTTACGGTTGCTTTTTGAAATGTGCTTTATTTGATGTCCTTTATTTTTTATAATCAACCAAGTCAGTAAAATGTTGTTAAGGTAAATTATGAGCAGAGTAGCAATTGACCTCCAGAGTGGGGATGTTAAGCAGGATGATCGTTTGATATTGGGTATTGACCTGGGTACAACCAATAGCTTAATAGCACTGATACACAACGGTGTGCCTGAAGTACTCAGACATGAAGGTTCATCGGCATTGGTTCCTTCAGTCATTTATTTTAATGAGGAAAATAAAGCAGTTGTTGGCCAGACGGCTAAAGATAAACTGACGACGGATCCGGAAAATACCATATTTTCCGTAAAGAGGCTGATGGGTCGATCATTCAATGATGTAGCGGACAGCCGCGAATTTTTTAGTTATGAAATAGTGGATACCGATACTGAATCCCTGGTTAAGATAAAATCGGGAAACAAGTTTTATACACCCATTGATTTGTCAGCTCTGGTTTTGAAAGAGTTAAAGAAAATTGCTGAAGAAAAAGTAGGTCGGCAGGTAAGTGAATGTGTCATTACAGTACCCGCATATTTCAATGACAGTCAAAGACAGGCGACTAAAGATGCCGGTAAGCTGGCAGGGTGGGATGTGTTGCGCATCGTCAATGAGCCTACTGCCGCCGCACTTGCGTATGGTTTTGATAAATCTGCAGATGGTAGCAGGAATATTGCCGTATATGATCTGGGCGGCGGAACCTTTGACCTTAGTGTGCTTACTTTGGAAGACGGCGTATTTGAAGTTTTATCGACCAAAGGTGACACCTGGCTGGGTGGGGATGACGTAGATAAGGCTATAACGGATTATTTTATTAGTCAGGGAGGATTGCGGATAGACCGGTTAAAGAAAGGGCAGATTCAGACATTGAGGTTGCTGAGCGAAGCAGCGAAGAAACAATTGGGTCAATCAGATATTTTTGAGGGAGACTTTGAAGGAATGAAACTGGTACTCCGTAGAGAAGATTATCGACGATTGGTGGAACCAATAATCAATAAAACCATAGATTTGACAAAGGCTGCATTGAAGGATGCGGGATTGGATCAGAGTAAGATAGATGAAGTCATTTTGGTTGGCGGATCGACTCGTATTCCGATGGTTAAGGAAAAGTTAGCCGAGATGTTTGATGCTCCCATCAATGATACAATCAATCCCGATGAGGTAGTGGCACAGGGTGCTGCCGTGCAGGCCGATATCCTTGCCGGCAATCAGAATAATCTGTTACTTCTGGATGTGACGCCTTTATCCTTAGGGATAGAGACGGTGGGAGGTCTGATGGATGTAATTATTCCACGGAATTCAAAGATTCCTTCAGGCGCCGGTCGCCATTACACTACCAGCGTGGATGGTCAGGTAAATCTGAGAATTTCTGTCTTTCAGGGAGAACGTGATCTGGTACAGGACAATCGAAAATTGGGTGAATTTACTCTAAAAGGCATTCCTCCCATGCCGGCCGGAATACCAAAAATTGAGGTTATCTTTAAGGTTGATGCCGACGGAATATTGATTGTAAAGGCTCGGGAAGAACGGTCAAACACGGAGACAGAGGTTGAAATAAAAGCCCAATATGGAATCAGTGAAGAAGAAATGGCTCTGATGCTTATAGACAGTATCAAGCATGCAGAGGAGGACGTGAGAATTAAGGCCTTAATTGAGGCACGAAATGAAGCGAATAATATCCTGCATGCTACAAAGAAATTTTTACGTCAACATGCAGATCTCTTCACACCTCAACAGTTTGACCCATTGAAGGAAATAGCCGGAGAACTTGAAGTTTTGGTTCAGGGTGAAGATAAGGATGCTATTCATGACGCCATACATCGTCTTGACCGGATAGCGAGGCCGATGGCGGAAGTAGCTATGGATGATGCCATCCGCCAATCATTGGCAGGAAAGTCGATTGTATGAGCCGGATTCAATGGTATTGGATTGTCATAGTCGGATTGATACAAGGTGTTCCCGCGGGGCTGGTTGCACAAAAAACTTACCTTGAAAATGAAATAAGAAAGATTGTCAGACTCGACAGAGATATTGATATAGATGAAGGTTCATGTACCGTCATCGGTGTCATTGACGGCGATTCAACATATACATATCAATGGGGTAGCCTGGCACGCAATTCAGATACTCCGGTAGCGGATACTTCCTTGTTTCCGGTAGGTGGGCTGACGCATGTGCATTTGATTTTGTTGACGTATCACATGATGGAGCTGGGATTGATTAGCCCGGATGATACAATTGGCAAGTTTAATTTTCCGATTTTTAAAGGCAGTCGGATTAATGCGCTGTCCATATCGGATTTGTTGTCTCACAGGACAGGACTGCCGAAAATATTACCCCAATTGGTTTATCTGAAACATGACCCTGACGATGAGTATAAAGATTATGAAAGCCAAAAAATTGATTCTGCCCTGGTGGCGTGGACAAGGCAGCATACCTTATCACATAAGCACAATCATAGTCAGTATAATTTTTATCTGCTTAGTAAAATTTTATGGTTAGTCAAAGATAAAAGAGTCCATGATAACGGCAAAATGATTCCGGAAATGCGGCATACATGGTTTGCTCCATTGGATACAATACCGTCTCAATCCGTACCGGCTTTTTATTCAGCTCAGTCGAGGTTATTGCCAATACCTCATTTTGGCGGGCTAACGACGACTATGGGTATGGTCTCTTGTATGAAAGACCAGTTGATAGTTGCTGAAGTTTTGATGCGGATGGCATCTCGAAATGATTTTAAACAAGTATTTTTGCAGCCGGTAGTTGAAAAAAAGAAAAAGAAAACCTCATTTACCAACGGAGGCCTGAGGTGGTCTGATGGTGGCAAGAGCGGGAAGATATATATGATGACGGGAGTCTTAAAAGGAAGCAGCGCTTTTTTATGTGTCGCACCACAGACGCATACGGCGGTAATTATCTTGCATAATTCGGGAGAGTCCCAGCATGTTCTGGGATTCCAGATATTGAGAATGATAAATTATCAGTTTACCAGAACCTATTAAAAATGTCAAAAAATAAAAAAAACAGGGACGGAGTGGTGTATTCTACGAATCCGGATTATGAATATAAAACATTTGCCGATTTAATACCCTCGGTAAATACGGCAGCTCCTGAAGATATGAAGCTACGGGTTTCGATTGACCGGAAACAGCGCGGAGGGAAAGAAGTAACCCTGATTACGGGATTTGCAGGAAGTGAAACTGATTTGCAGGAACTGGGAAAAAAATTAAAGACTAAATGCGGAGTGGGAGGAAGTGCTAAAGATGGCGAGATTTTAATCCAAGGAAATCATAAGGATAAAGTCATTAAAATGCTTCTCGAATGGGGATACAAAAACACAAAGGGCACAGGGGGTTGATAAAGGAATTTATTCATTATGATTTATGCTCCCTGATTATATTTTAGACTTCTTTTTCAGAATGGTTGGTTATATAACTAGATGAATGTCAATGTCTTTTGAAGGTCAATTCAACATAATATCGATTTTTTCCTGCAGAAAAACTTTGATGAATCCTTTTTCAATACATGTTCCCAATTCGGTATCCATTGCATCCAGAGAGATTCTCATATTTTTGAGATTTTGATAAAATTATTGTTTTGATACTTTTCCCATTTTGTCGTATTTGAGTGTCTCTGAAATTTCCTATAAGCATTAAGTTTTAAACTTATTTTTATGAAATTTTGCCGGAATTAATCATAGCAAAAAAAATAAGAGAAAGCCCCGTAAACAGAACTTTCTCTTATTAAAATTAATCAAAAGAATCCGGACTTGTTGAGTCAATTTTATTTAAATATCAATTCTTGGCCTAGTTTTTCACTTAGTATTTCACGCATATCATTCCTGTTTAGTGCATTCTGATGTTGTTTCTCTTCCGTCCCGAATAATTTTGCAGCGAGGGCATCAAATTTTTCATTCATTCCATCCAAAGCAGCATAATTTTTAACTTCAATCAGCAACATCAGATCCCAGTCAGTTGGTGAGGCTTTGGGTGCGGCAATTAGTTTATAATCCATGATGATTCCTTCACTTTTTGCAACTTTACCGAGTTTTGCCCAATTGTTACTTAAATCTTGCAAATAGTTTCTTTCCATACCCTGTTTTGTTCTTACAAAAGTAATGTTCCATACTGGTCCTCCTGTGTAGGGCATTTCAGATTGTGCGTGAATATTGGATGCACAAAAAATTAAAAACATCATTGTTGTTTTAATCATACTCAAGTTTTTCATATAAATAAATTTTTAAATACGTTATAAAATAAAATTACTTTGGATAGTGTGTTAATTTAGCTAGTCACCTATAATGCGGTAGATTTCATCACTGTGGAAGCTGTCACCAAACATTTCCTCCATTTTTTTTATGAAAGATTTCATTCCTTCATCAGTCCAGCCTACATGTGCTTTCATAATTTCCTGTGTTTTTTCAGAAGCTTTTGTGATATCATCCCAACTCTTTAACTCAAAAACAAAAATCACCTGACGGCTATCATGACCCCACCAGTGACGAAGTATTTTTGAACTTACATAATAAGGATTGAGATTCACAATTTTTGTTTTGTACAGATTGAGCAAAGAATCCATACTGGCTTCTGACATGTCCATTTTTTGATTTATATAAAGTGTCTGAATAATGCATGGTCTAGGTTTTGAATCTTTCTTTTGTGCATTGAGATTGATAGACGTAAAAAGAAGTATTGCCAATGTCAGAATGTTGATAGCTTTTGTTTTTTTCATGATAAATATTTTATAGGTTGTGTAAAATTGTTTTGACAAGGCAATATTACGTATCAGAGTAGCCGGCATGTCAGTAAAATTCACGCATTATATGGTAATTTTGCTTCATTCGGAATTGATATTGAATGATTTAGCAAAAACGGGAGAGTAAATCAGGCTTTATTGAAAATTTAACGGAAGATATTTACGGAAGATTTTTATTATTCAAAATTTGATTAATATCCTTTTACAAAAGTCTGATATAAGGCTATCGAATAGATTATTTAATCCTTCATGTCATGTACTTCGGATGGTAATTGTCCGAAATGTTGCTTGAAAACTTTAGTGAAGTATCCCGGATCTTCAAAACCCACCCATATAGATATTTCGGCAATATTGCCGGCTTTGTTTTTTAATAGTTCTAATGCTCTTTGCATCCTGATTGACCTGATAAATTGTTGAGGTGTCTGATTTATTAAGGCTTTTAGTTTTCTGGTTAGCTGAGACACACTCATGTTGACTGCTCCGCTTAAAGACGAGACGGAAAGTTGTGCGTCCCCGAGGTGAGTTTCGACCTGTGAAAGAAGTTTTTGAATAAATTCCCGGTCAACAGAAGTTATGGTTATTTCACTAGGTTTGACAATCAGTTTATCATTGAACTTCATGCGCATTAAATTCCTGAGTTCAATCTGATTCTTCACGATTATCTTTAATTCATTTGTATTGAAAGGCTTGATAAGATAGGCATCAGCGCCGGTTTCAAGACCTTCTAATCTGTCTTTGTCCTCAGCTCTGGCTGTCAATAAAATGACGGGAATATGACTTGTTAAATGATTCGTTTTTAATTTGGCACAGAGTTCAAAGCCGTCCATTTCCGGCATCATTACATCGCTGATGACAAGGTCGGGGAGCCTTTCCAAAGCAGTTTTCAACCCTTCCTTTCCGTTTTCCGCCTCCAGAATCTGATATTCATCCTCCAGTTTTATTGCTATATATTTTCTGACATCTGTGTGGTCTTCTACTACCAATATCAATGGTTTGTCTTCAGCGTTCCCATCACGGGATTTAGTTGAGTCATTTATCTGATTTGTTTCGGATATGATTGTTTGTTTTGATTTTTCTTCTGACGAGATGGATGAATGGTCAGAATATTCGGTTAATTTTTTAAAATCAAAAGGTAAGATGAAGGTAAATATAGAGCCTTTTCCGGGTTTACTTCTTGCAAATATTTTTCCCTGATGTAATTCTATCAGTTCTTTAGCCAATGCTAATCCAATGCCACTGCCGCTTTGGCTCGTTGACGAATGGTCGTTGACCTGATAAAATCTGTCAAACAATTGAGAAATTTTGTCCTGTGGTATTCCTATTCCGTTATCTTCTATATTTACTTCAATAAACTTATCCTCATTTTTATATAATCCCAGGTTTACCGTTATTTTTCCGTCATTTGGAGTGAATTTAATGGCATTTGACATTAGATTAAACAGGACTTTTTCAACAATGTCCTCATCAAACCATAGCTTTTTATAATTCAGAATATCTTTTAGTTGGTTATCTAACTTTGTTTCAAGTGCAATATTTTTTCTTTCAGCCATAGACGAAAATGTATGGATTATCATTTCCACAAAAGGAATAATATCCGCACGAGTAGTGTTTATTACATATTTGTCTGCATCTATCTTCGATAGGTCAAGCAGTTGGTTTATCAATTGTAATAATCTCTTCGAATTACGATGCATTTCAGGAATCAGCGATCTGAATTTTTCGGTATTGCCTTCCCGGAGGATGTCTTCAAGTGGTCCGATGATCAAAGTGAGAGGTGTCCTGAACTCATGGGAGATGTTGGCAAAGAATCTGGATTTCAGATGGTCGAGTTCCTTTAATTTCTGGGATTCCAGAGATTCTACCTTTAATCTGTTTCGGAGTTCTATTCTTTTTAGCTCGTATTTCCTTATGAGGTAAAGTATGAATATTGTAATAAATAAATACAGGATGTATGCAGGTATTGTCTTCCACCAGGGTGGTTTGATGGTAAATTGAATTGTTTTTACTTGGTTATTCCATTTTCGGTCAATATTGGCAGCTCTTACATGGAGCAGGTAGTTACCCGGGTTTAGATTACTGAAGGCTATAATTCGGTTGGTACCCAGAGGGATCCAGGTTTTACTGCCCGGTTCCAACCGGTAGGCATAATAAATGTTTCCTGAATTGGAGAAGTCAAGGCCGGCTACCTCAAAGCTGATACTGTTGTCTTTATAAGGCAGTGTGATGTTCTTGGTTTTCCATATCGGCATCGTCAGGAGGCCTGATGAATCAGGTATGGTATATCGCTTTTCTGCTATTCTGAAAGACGTAAAAACGATGGGAGGAATATAGTTATTATTTTTAATTTCTTCCGGGAAAAATGCATTAAATCCTTTTATTCCTCCGAAGAAAAACTTACCATCCTTGTTGGCATAAAATGCACCTGAATTAAATTCGTTACTCTGCAGACCTGATTGTATGTCATAGTTTTGAAAGGAACTGATGACGGGGTTAAAACGTGATATGCCATTGTTGGTGCTCATCCATAAGTCGCCCTTTGAATCCCGGAGAATTCCGTAAATAACATTATTCGGAAGCCCTTCCCTGACCGTAAAATGTTTAAATCTGAATGTGTTCAGGTCAAGTCTGTTTAATCCGCCGCCTGCAGTGCCTATCCATAGGTATTTTTGCGGAAACTGCTTGTCAAAAACCATACTCCGAACAGCATTGTAACTTAGGCTATTGGGATCTGACGGATTGGTAAAAAAATGACGAAATGTCTTATTGTGTGTATCAAAGTAAAATAATCCTTCACCAGTACCGAGCCAGAAATTGCCTTTCATATCCGGAAGTATCTCTCCGAAAGTGGGTTCACCTCGCTTGTTTTTTATTTTTTGCTGAAAGAAATAATGTTCAAAGGTTCCTGTCTGTCGCTTAAATTTACTAAAGGAATAAGGGGTGAGACACCATAAAGTGCCGTTTCCTGCATCTAAAATTTTATATATCCGATTGTCTTCTTCATCCTGAGCTTCAATTCTTGGTTTGAATATTTTTTGGCTTCCGGTTTTGATATTCAGAAGGTATAAGCCGGAACTGCTGCCTACCCATATTTCATCCTCATTTGACGGAAGGATACTGAATATGAGGTCGCTGATTGGATTGTCAGTGGAAAATGTCAGATTTTTCATAATCCCTGAAGCTTTGTCAACCTGCCACATTCCTGAACTTGTTCCGATATACAAGTTTTCCTTTGTGTCAAGGAATGAACGGATGCTCAGGTCTGAAGATGTCTTCTCATGATTCCTCGCCTCATAAACAGGCGTAGCAAATAGCATCGTCCGCGGGTTAAATTTTGACAGTCCGTAACCGTTGCTCCCAAGCCATACACAACCCGATCTGTCCCGATATATGCTTATCACATTATCAGGTAAGATACTCTGTGGGTTTCCGGGTTCATATTTTATCAGTTGCAAGGTATAGTGCCGGGTGTCAAATATCCCTAATCCTTTGAAAAGCCCCATCCAGATTTGATTTCCCGAATTCAGGTTTTTGGAATAGATATATACTGCACATAAAATATTCTTCAGGTCAGGCCCCCACCCGGGAGGCTCAAAATAAATAAGCTTATTTTCTTTTTGACTGAATAAAAATAATCCGCTATTGGTGCCTATCCATAACCTTCTGGCATCATCTTCTACGAAAACTTCTCCGCCAAACTGAATTTTACTTTTATCAAAGTCAATTGTATGATTTGGGTCGTAAAGTTGAATGCCGGACTTTTCGGTTCTTCTAGCTTTGACAATTTTTAAAATCGGAGATGAGAAGGAAATGTTATCTTTAGCCGGATTGGTTGTCTGGAAGATACCGGAAAGTGTTGAGACCCATAAAATGCCTGAATGATCTACAAAAAGTCCGTTTACATAATTACTGTTGAGGGTCGAAGCGTCATTTTCTTTATGAGTAAAATGAATTACTTTCAAGGGCTTTGACCTGGTGTTTTTCCCGAAGATCAGCTTAAAAAGCCCATTACCAAAGGTTCCAACCCATAAATTGCCCTGATGATCCTCCGTGATATTTCTTATGGAAGCATTTTCTAAACCATCAGTAATGATGTGGATAAATCTGTCAGTATTGGCTACATAGAGATTTAACCCATTATTCATGGTACCCACCCATAGATAACCTTTAGAGTCCGTAAATAGTCCGGTAATGGTATTTCCGGAGAGGGTCGTAGTGTCAAAGGGGTCATGATAATAATTTCTGAAAGTGTAGCCGTCATAACGACTCAGTCCGTCCTTGGTGCCAAACCACATAAAACCCTCTGAATCCTGAGTGATGGAATAAATAAGACTTTGAGACAGGCCTTCATTAATGGTCAGGTGTGAATAAATCGGGTGAATAGGATTTTGTGTTGTGGATAAGAAGGGAATTCCAATAAGGATGATCCATAAAGCCCATCTATAAATTAAATGCGTAGGTGTCCGATCAAGGGAAATTGACATCTGTATTTAAATTCCTTATACTTTCATTTATTGAATAAAATGTATGGATATCAGTCGGCGTTATGGCATCATATTTTAAAAAATATCAGTAAATATAATTGAATTTTATGAAAAATCAAACGGGTAAAAAAGGAGGGCGAAATATTTCTAATTTGAATAGGTAATTAAAGCTCGTTTGAATTATTAAATATTTAATTTGACTAAAAGGGAATTTCAGTAATTATAACTTCAACTTATTTTAAAGCATTTGCATACTTTTCCTCGTCAAAGCCTATGAGGATAACGCGACCTTTTTCATCCTCCAGGAGAGGCCGTTTAATGATGGATGGCTGACTGACCATGATATCAATGGCACCATCGATATCGCCGGTTTTAGCTTTTTCTGCATCGTTTAAATTCCTGAATGTCATACCTTTTTTGTTCAACAAAGTTTCCAACGGTATCTGCTTCAACCAACCTGTCAGTTTCTGGCGTGAGATTCCATATTTCTTATAATCATGAAATGAATATTCAATTCCTTGTTGTTTCAGCCAATTTCTTGATTTTTTGACTGTGTCACAATTTGGTATGCCATACATGGTTATCATAGTGTCGCAATATTTTTCAAATAAAGGAATGGGATATAAGTTTAAATCGATGTAATATACAGTTTTTTGTTTTCGGTTACAGCTTTGAGTTAAATAAAAGAACCTCCTTTTGGGATATTTTTCCAAAGCACGGTGAATGTCGATTTAGATTTGGCTCTAAGGAACAAGAACTTTTTAGCTTCTTTTACATTTTACACAAGGTTAATCAGGAAAAAAATGATAATAAATTCGGAAAAAGATCTGGAAGGAATGAAGCGAGTCAGCGAGGTTGCAGCCCGGATACTTCGTGAAATGAGGTTGTATTGCAGACCGGGGATTTCAACTAAAGAATTGGATATCTATGGTGCAAAGTTGATGAAATCGGAAGGTGCGCGATCAGCTCCACTTCTGGCATATCGATTTCCGGGGTTTACCTGTATCAGCGTCAATGAAGTGGCAGCCCACGGAATACCTTCAGATCGTGTCATCCTCAGGGACGGAGATTTGGTTAATATCGATGTGTCAGTAGAATTAGGCGGATTCTGGGCTGACAATGGCGGATCTTTTGTTTTGGGAGATAGCCTTCAGGCACATGATGAACTGGTGGATGCCTCAAAAAATATACTGCAAGAGGCTATTGCCCGAATCCGGCATGGGTACAGACTGTCTGCTCTTGGCGGATTTATAGAACAAAAGGCTGCAGCACTGGGATATTTAGTTATAAAAAATCTGACCGGTCATGGTGTGGGAAGAAGTTTGCATGAGGAACCAAGGGAGATTGCCAATTTCAGGGAAATGATGAATTTTAGAAGGTTTAAGGAAGGTCAGGTAGTCGCTATAGAAACCTTTATTTCGACTAAAAGTAATTTTGCTGTAACACAGCCGGATGGTTGGTCCCTTGTCGGGAATCATGGTGGTTTTGTTGCACAGCATGAACATACCCTTGTTGTAACCAAGAGCCAGCCTTTGATTTTAACTGCTGAAAATGGTATTTGGGATTAATTTATTTTTTAGGTATATGTTTATTTTATATTATCAAAATGATAAACATGTTACTTGTTTATAAATAAAAAATTAAAAACCTGCAAATCATAATGATACAAATATTAAATATTATTATTTGTACAATAAATTATTAAATTCTGGCTATCTAACTAATCTTTTCTTGAACCGAAATAAATCTTCAACTGCCACAAAGAATTTAAGCCTAAATACATTTCTTTCAAAAATTGGCCCGAAATTTTGACTGATAAATTTGCATTTGCCCCGGAAGTAAAAATTTTACAGTAACCAGCGAATTTTAAAACAAATAATCATTTTTGAGAGTTATTTTAAAGTTGCTCTCGGTAGCGGAGGACAGATTTTTGTAGGCGAGGTATTAGGGCAGATAAGATTATTGAACCACTGATTTTACCGGAATATTATTAAAGGATATGGAATACATAGATTACTACAAAGTACTCGGAGTAGATAAGTCTGCATCAACCAAGGAGATTAAGTCTGCATATCGTAAACTGGCGCGTAAGTACCATCCGGATCTGAATGCAGGAGATAAAGAGGCAGAAAGGAAATTTAAAGAGATAAATGAGGCTAATGAAGTACTTAGTAATGAGGAAAACCGCAAAAAATACGATCAGTACGGTAAGGATTGGCAGCATGCTGATGACATCGAACGAATGAGAAAACAGCAGGCACAGAGCCAGTCATTCGGCGGGTCGGCTGAGGACTTTGGAGGCTTTGGCGGATATCGGAGCAGAGGTTTTGAGGATGGGGACGATTTTTCTGATTTTTTCCATACGATGTTTGGCCAGGGTTATACCCATCAGAGACAATCTACCGGAAAGTTTAAGGGTAGGGATTTTCAGGCAGTTTTACGCCTTAACCTGACGGACATTCTAACTACTCAAAAGCAGATAATTGAGGTGGACGGACAGAAATTAAGGATAACCATTCCGGCAGGTGTGGAAAACGGGCAGACGATAAAAATTTCAGGGAAAGGCAGTCCGGGTAAAAACGGAGGACCTAACGGCGACCTGTATATTCGTTTTGAGATCGTAAATAACACGGATTTAAAGAGGGATGGGTCCAATCTATACTCAAATGTTAAGCTTGATCTTTATACGGCTCTTCTTGGGGGAGAAATTTTGCTGAAAACATTGAATGGTCAGGTCAAATTAAAAGTTCAGCCGGAAACACAAAACGGTACCAAAGTGAAACTGCGCGGAAAAGGAATGCCGGTATATAAAGAAGATGGTCATTTTGGCGACCTGATTGTTACCTACGAAATTGTGAATCCCACTCATCTCACCGAAAAGGAAAAGGAATTATTTACTCAACTTAAAAATTTGAGAAACTAATGGACAACAGATTTATCCTTGTGCAGACAATTTGTACCAATTATGAAGTAAATAATGAATTTCTGGAAAACCTGCAGGATTACGGACTTATATCACTGCATTTTGAGCAGGAAGAGGCATATCTGGATTCCCAGGAGATTCATTTACTTGAGCGAATCCTTAATCTGCACAACGACCTGGGGGTCAATCTGGAAGGAATCGATATTATCCTGAATCTGACGGATCGGATCAGACAAATGCAGGAGGAGCTGAATTCCCTCCACAATCGCCTGTCGACATTACCGGAGCCCCCTGAGGACGATATTTTAACCATAGTTGTTTCATAATATTTTTAAATAATAAACCCATTTTAATGCATGGAAAAAGAAGCGGCTCATATCCTCAGTAATGAACATGTCCAATTGAAAAAACTGCGACAAATCGTAAAGAAATCGATAGAAGAGGAGAATCTGATTATGGAAAACCTTGCCAATCCACCCTCTGAAATACTTAACATAGGTCAAAGGATTTCAGATAGAATTGCCCGATTTGGGGGAAGTTGGACCTTTATCATTTCCTTTTTAATATTATTGGTTACATGGATTATTGTTAACTTTGCCCTGCCTGAAGCTGACCGTTTTGATCCATATCCCTTTATATTGATGAATCTGGTTTTGTCTTGTATCGCTGCCTTGCAGGCTCCCATCATAATGATGAGCCAAAACAGACAGGAAGAAAAAGACAGGAAACAAAATGTAAATGATTATATGGTCAATCTGAAGTCTGAACTCCAGATTAAAGCTCTTCACCAAAAAGTGGATTTGCTGCTGGAGGAGCAAATTAAAGTTCTGTATGAAAGTCAGGCCAAACAATTGGAATTATTACAAACTCTGATAGATAAAATAGATAAAAAACAATAAGATATGCCGGTTTTATCCCAAAAAGCTATTCAAATGCCCCCCTCACCCATCAGAAAATTGGTACCTTATTCCGAGAAAGCAAAAAGCCAAGGAAAACATGTAATCCATCTGAATATAGGTCAGCCGGATATTGAAACTCCTCAGGTAGCCCGGGATGCGGTAATAAATTCTGATATCCATGTTCTTGAATATTCTCATTCGGCAGGGATAGCCTCTTATCGGGAAGGACTGACTCACTATTATAAACAATATGGCATCGATATAACGGCAGACGATATTATAATCACGACAGGCGGTTCAGAAGCTTTGTTGTTTGCCTTTTTTGTATGTCTTAATCCGGGTGATGAAGTAATCATTCCTGAGCCGTTTTATGCCAATTACAATGGTTTTGCAGTGGCGGCCGGTATAAATGTTGTACCAGTCACCGCTACTATAGACAATGGATTTGCCCTGCCGCCGATAGCTGAAATTGAGAAAAAGATAACGCCAAAAACTAAGGCAATACTTATATGTAATCCGGGCAACCCGACAGGATACTTATATTCCAGGGAGGAGCTTGAACAATTGAGCAGCATCATTACGGCGCATGATTTGTTTTTATTTGCCGATGAAGTTTACAGGGAGTTTTGTTACGACGGAGCACGACCATTTTCGGTTATGAATCTGGATGGCCTTGATAATAATGTTGTCCTGGTGGACTCTGTGTCTAAAAGATATTCCATGTGCGGAGCCCGGATAGGTGCTTTGATTTCAAAGAATAAGGAGATCGTTAGTTCGGCACTGAAATTTGGTCAGGCAAGATTGTCGCCGCCTACCTATGCTCAGATAGCCGCCGAAGCTGCCCTGAAAACGCCACAATCCTATTTCGATCAGGTAACACACGAATATGTTGCCAGACGTAACATGTTGGTTGAAGGTTTGAATGGGATCAAAGGAGTCCGTTGTCCTATGCCAAAGGGTGCATTCTATTGTATTGCTGAGTTTCCCGTAGAGGACACCGAACATTTTTGTCAATGGTTGCTGGAGTCTTTTGACTATGAAGGGAACACGGTTATGATGGCACCTCTCAGCGGGTTTTATGCAACCAAAGGCTTGGGGAAGAAAGAAGCTCGCCTTGCTTATGTTTTGGAAAGGAAGGAAATTGAATTGGCTGTAAAGTGTCTTGAAAAAGCATTGGAGGTATATCCACATACAACATATTAAATAATATAGTAGGTAATTATTTCGGATAAAAAGCCTTGATTATAATAGCAAAAGAAATTTAAAAAATGTTGAACATTTTACAGGTATTTTAAAAATTTTTATAATTTTGGCTAATTCTTGAAATGATTTTTCGATACTAAATCCTCTTTTATGTCAAATTTCTGCCTCATACCATACTTGCCGGAGTTAAAACACTATGGAAATTTAAAAACTTTAGTTGAGAATCGGGAGATATTCTGTTTGAATTCATGTGAACTTAATATTTTTGAAACACACACTGAGGCAATGGGTATAGAGCCGCCGATTAATGACTTTTTGGTAGTCAGTATGTTAAGAGGCAGGAAAGTGTTATCTTTTGGTGATAGCCCAAGTGTAGAGTTTTTGCCCGGTGAGTCTGCTTTTATATCTCCCCGAGCTAAAATTATTATTGATTTTCCTGATTCCAGTGAGTTTAATCCAACACAGTGTTTGGCACTGGCATTTGATAGTCACAAAGTTGTCGAAGTTTTAAATACGCTGAATGAAAAATATCCGAAAGAAGGTGGAGACGGCATTTGGCAATTAGGCGCGGATAATTTTATGTTTAAGAATGATGAACATATCGCTGGTTTGATTGCGAAAATTATCCAGATTTGTCAAAGTGATGATATATTAAAAGATGCACTGGCAGATTTAAGTATTCAGGAGTTGATCTTGAAAATAATTCAGGTCCAAAATCTTGAGGCGATAGCATCTTTTGGTAATATAAAATTAAGCCCTAAGCTCCTTCAGGCTATTGAATTTATTAAAGAAAATTTGAGCATCAAGTTAGATTCAAAGTTGATTTCGAAGAAGGTTGGGCTGAGTCCATCTACGATGTACCGGCTTTTCAAGTCAGAATTGGGTATAAGTCCGTTTGAGTTTATCATAATTGAAAGAATCAAACTTGCCAAGCAATACCTTGCAGATAAAAATAATTTTATCAAAAACGTGAGCTACGATGTGGGCTTTGAAGATAGCAATTACTTTATTCGGGTCTTTAAGCATTATGAAGGCCTGACACCTCGCCAATATCAACAAAAAGTGAATGTTGTTTAAAAAATGTTTGCATTGATAGTTTAAATCTTTTATCATTTCGAATTATATCTGATAGAAATATATTGACTGATATTAGATGTTTTGAAGTAAGTTCTATTATCTGGAAATTAAAAAACTTCATATTTACTAACTAAATGTTTAAGAATGCGGTATATCTGTGCTGAATTTTTTAGTTATTAATAGAATTTTAGAGATAACAATAAATCAATTTGTGCTATTTTATGATTAAATTATGCTATTTGAATGAGGTTTAGGGTCTTAATTTTGTAGTATAAAGTATTTTTAATATTTTATATTGTTGTTGAGGGTTGTTATGATAGTGGGAAGGTTTTATTTAAATTGTTTTTGGAGTTTAATTTTGTGAGCATGAAAATAATAATCCCCGGAGATTTTTTAAAAAATCTGAATTAGGTATCTCAATATAAGTTACACAGTTTGAAGAATCTGTTAGCTTTGATGGTTGTTGGATAGTCAGATGATTTGGTGAGATTCATTTGTTATTTACACACCATTCTTATATGTGTTTGAACAAATATTTGATTGGAAATACTACCTCTGAGAAAGTAATCAAACACATAAAGACAAATCGGACTTAGGCATGAGACAATTTAATCTTATTTTTTAATCAGAATAAGTTAAATTGTCTTAACCGATGTGGAATAGGTAAGATGAATTTACTTTTATTGCATAAGAAGGCATGAAGTAACAAAAGAATGATAAAAATCTTCCCTTAAGAAGTTTAAGATAAAAAGTGTGTGAATCGTTTATAAAACCGATTTCGGCGCCCGTCGAATCGGTTTTTTTTTAATGTATGGTGTAGAACAGGTGGATGGGTAATATTTAAAAAAAAAAACTTCTTAAGTTTGGTTATTATGTTGAAAATCAATGATATTTTAGTTATGTATTGGTAATTATTCATTCATATTAAATGGTGCATTTGTTCTTTCCGTTCGATTTTGTTTAATTTTGACGATTTATTGGTATTGCGGCTAATCATGATATTCAATTTAAGCAATCTTAATGCTATTAATATGAAATACTCTAATTTTTCATTTTTAATTATTTTTTTGGCACTTCCTTTTTTTAGTCAAGGACAGGAATCGGGTTCTGATAAGATAAAAATACTATTTGTCGGCAACAGCCTTACGGATTATAATGACCTGCCTACAAAGGTGGCGAGAATCGGAGCCTCCCATGGCATCAAAATCGACGTGCAAAAACTAACCTATGCAAATTATTCCCTGGGCGATCACCTTGCCGATACAAAGTTGCAACTACTTATAAGCAACGGAAAATTTAATTACGTCGTCATTCAGCAAGGTCCTTCCACCGGTAATTCAGGGAAGGCCGCGCTAATCAAGGATACTAAGCGGATCAGCAGGATGTGCAATAAGGCTGATGCTAAACTTGCCCTCATGATGGTATGGCCGTCAAAGAATAATATTCGTCTCTTCGACAATGTAATCAAGTCTTATAGCGAGGCGGCTGAAGAAAGTAACGCAATCCTGTGCCCCGTCGGTCAGGTATGGAAAGATTATATAGAATCAACCAATAGTTACAGTTATTACGGTGAAGATGGTTTTCATCCTTCAGAAAAGGGTTCAGAGGTAGCTGCTGATGTTATTTATAACTCTTTATTCGGCAAGTAAGGCTATACCTTTCGTAGTGCTAATCTCTTGCTTTTTACCTTCGGAAAATTTCAGAAATCCGTGAATGATTCCGTGCTGAGTTGAATATAAGGATTTATGACTTTTTTTAAAGACTTATCATCTTTTATCTGATTTTACCTTAAATAACTACCAGTGCTTCAGCTATTTTATCATTTTTTGAAAAGCCGACAATAACATAATGTTTCGGAAAAAACCAGCTTAATTGATACATTTTGTAATCAAGCTCTTCCTTGCTGTTATAATCCTCCGGAAAAATATTGAAAGCGAGCTGGGGCTGTTGAGATTTATCTGTTGATAAAAGTATGCCAAGCATCTTCGGTTCGGCTATTCCGATATATTGCAAAAAAGATTTCAGAATTGGTCGCATATAGGTCGGAAGGAAGGTCTCAGAAGGCTGGGCAATCATCATTTGTTGATGTTCATTTGAAACGATGTAATCTGGTGCGGGATCAGTCTCGGGTAAGGAATAAAAGCGTCCGTTAAGCTTATAATTGAGAATATCTCCATAAGTCAATACCCATTCCGCACTGCCTTCCGTCTGGTGTATCGATATACCGTATCCGTTGTGCAAAACATAATCCAGAATACCTTCTATACAATAGACATCCCCGGCATATCCGTCTTCGGGTAAATAAAGTTCAAAATACGGAAACCCATCAGGTCCGTGAATTATACCGCTGTCTTTTGATTTGAAACATGCAAGCGGTAAAATTCCGAACAATTCTTCCTGCCATTCAATAGTTCTCCCTGTTTTAGGTTGAGTAAACATTTGGCGAGCCTTGGAAGTATTTTCTGCTTTACACATAGGAGGAGTGGACATATACGCTTTATTTTTATGCAAAATAAGCTTACGTAAGCCAATATGGAATCACATCGGAATAATAAATTTTATAAATGAGGCGAATTCAATTTAATAATATGTCATAATGAGTCAAATTGCAATTAAAAGAAAAGTATTGAAACTGACTATTTGTTTAATAGTTGTAAGTGTAAGTATATGTTTGTTGAATTTTATTTATTTATATGGATAAAAGACCATGAAGTCTTTCTTGTTTAGAAATTTTCTAAATTGACTTCCTTGTCCGTCGTCCTGACTTCTTGACTTTGAATTTATTATTTTGTTAATAAATTTGCATAAATAAGTTAAAATACAAAACATGAATTGGTTTGTTACCTTTCTTACCTCCAGGAACGGACAAAAATTTGTCATGAGCCTAACGGGATTATTTTTGATTTCCTTTTTGATAGTACATTTATTGGGTAATTTGCAGTTGTTGAAGAGTGATGACGGCCTTTCATTTAATAAATATGCGCATTTTATGGTGCATAATCCTTTGATTGAGATTATTTCAATCGGGTTGTACATAGGTATTCTGCTGCATGCCATTCAGGGAATTGCATTCACTATGAAGAATAGAGCTTCTCGTGGAAAAAAAGGTTATTCTGTCAATACTTATCAGGCGAAATCCTGGTATGCTGCCAACATGGCTTTGCTTGGAACCCTCATTTTATTCTTTATTCTGATACACATGGGTGATTTCTGGCTCAAGTACAAGTTTGGAAATTCACTGCCTATGACCACTATCGACGGAGTGGAACAAAAGGACTTATACTGGGGTGTGAAACAATCATTCAGCCAATTGTGGATTGTCATTGTTTATGTGATAGCGATGTTTGTACTGTATTTCCATTTGCTTCACGGTTTTTGGAGTGCTTTCCAGACACTTGGTATCAATTCTAAGAAATATACGCCCGTAATCAAATGGATTGCCAAAGTTTTTTCCTTTGTGGTATGTCTTGGCTTTCTGATTATTCCGGTGTATATGTATTTGACTGCAAATTGATTATAACAGATTATCCATATTTAGAATATATTAATCAAACGATATTATGAGTTTAGATGCAAAGATACCTCCAGGCGAATTGAGTAAAAAGTGGTCTGATTATAAGTCAAAAGTTCATCTGGTTAATCCTGCCAACAGGAGAAGTATTGAGGTGATTGTTGTAGGTTCGGGTCTTGCCGGTTCCTCAGCTGCTGCTACGCTGGCTGAGATGGGATATAAAGTGAAAGTCTTTTGTTTTCAGGATAGTCCGCGCAGGGCGCACTCGATAGCAGCTCAAGGTGGTATCAACGCTGCCAAAAACTATCAAAACGACGGTGACAGTGTGTATCGTCTGTTTTATGATACTGTAAAGGGCGGAGATTATCGTTCGCGTGAAGCAAACGTACATCGTTTGGCAGAGGTGAGCGGCAACATCATCGACCAGTGTGTGGCTCAGGGAGTACCATTTGCGAGGGAATACGGCGGGCTATTGAGCAACCGTTCGTTCGGAGGTGTGCAGGTTCAACGAACCTTTTATGCTGCCGGTCAAACAGGTCAGCAATTGTTGCTTGGTGCCTATTCAGCTCTTGAGCGACAGATAGGTATGGGAAAAATAAAAATGTACAGCAGGCATGAGATGCTGGACGTCGTTACGATAGATGGAAAGGCTCGCGGTATTATTGCGCGCAACCTCATTACCGGAGAGTTGGAGCGTCATTTCGGACATGCTGTTGTCCTTTGTACCGGTGGTTACGGAAATGTATTTTACCTTTCTACCAATGCCATGGGGAGCAATGTTACAGCGGCCTGGAAGGCACACAAGAAAGGTGCGTTTTTCGGCAATCCTTGTTATACACAGATTCACCCTACTTGCATTCCGGTGAGCGGTGATCATCAGTCCAAGTTGACCTTGATGTCCGAATCTCTGCGCAACGATGGTCGTATTTGGGTTCCGAAGAAGAAAGATGATAATCGACCTGCCAATCAGATTCCGGAGGATGAAAGAGATTATTACCTTGAAAGACGGTATCCGGCCTTTGGTAACCTTGTGCCACGGGACGTAGCTTCACGGGCAGCTAAAGAACGCTGTGATGAAGGTTATGGTGTGGGCGCTTCAAAGATGGCTGTGTACCTTGACTTTGCATCTGCTATTAAGCGATACGGCAAGATTGAAGCCAATAAGCACCATCTGGATAATCCTACAGAGGCAGAAGTCATCACGCTTGGCAAGGAAATTATTAAGGAAAAATACGGTAACCTCTTTGATATGTATAAGCAGATCACCGGGGAAGATCCGTATGAAGTACCGATGCGTATTTATCCTGCCGTGCACTATACCATGGGTGGCTTATGGGTTGATTATAATCTGATGACGACAGTTCCCGGGATGTATGCACTGGGAGAATGTAACTTCTCTGATCACGGAGCCAACCGCCTCGGAGCTTCAGCTCTGATGCAGGGACTGGCTGATGGATACTTTGTTATTCCTTATACCATCGGAGATTATCTCTCAGGTGAGATCAGGACGCCGGCTATACCGACCGATCACCAGGCCTTTGTCGATGCCGAAAACAGTGTTCGTGAAAGAATAGAAAAGCTGATGAATGTCAAGGGTAAGCATTCTGTCGATCACTTCCACAAAAAACTGGGAAAGGTGATGTGGAATAAATGCGGAATGGCAAGAAATGCTCAGGGACTGAAAGAAGCGATAGAAGAAGTACAACAGATTAGAGAGGAATTCTGGAAAGATGTCCGTATTCCGGGCAGCGCTGATGAGTTTAATCCTGAGCTGGAGAAAGCCGGCAGACTGGCAGACTTCCTGGAGTTGGCAGAACTGATGTGTATCGACGCTCTCGACCGGAATGAGTCTTGTGGCGGTCACTTCAGAGAAGAATATCAGACTGAGGAAGGAGAAGCACTGAGGGATGATGAAAATTTTGCCTTCGTCTCAGCATGGGAGTTTAAGGGTGACGGCAACTTCGAGTTGCACAAGGAACCTCTGGTATATGAAAACATTAAGATCGCTCAGAGAAGTTATAAATAATATAAAACCAACAGGTGGACCTCAGTTTGCCACCATTTAAAATAACTGTAAGATATGAAATTGAAGCTGAAAGTCTGGAGGCAACAGAATAGCCAGTCTGAAGGAGGATTCCAGACCTATGATGTCGATGATATATCCCCCGACATGTCTTTCCTTGAGATGTTTGACGTTTTAAATGAGCGCCTAATCAATGAAGGCGGTGATCCCATTGCCTTTGATCACGATTGTCGGGAAGGTATCTGCGGAATGTGCAGCATGTATATCAACGGAAGGCCACATGGCCCAAACAGAGGTGTTACCACGTGCCAACTGCATATGAGGTCATTCCACGACGGTGAGTCCATTGTCGTCGAACCATGGAGAGCATCTTCTTTTCCGGTAGTTAAAGACCTTGTTGTGGACAGAAGTGCATTTGACCGCATTATAGCTGCGGGAGGATTTATTTCCGTAAATACGGGTAATGCTCAGGATGCCAATAGCATACCTATCGGTAAGGATATTGCAGACAGTTCCTTTGAAGCTGCTGCGTGCATTGGTTGCGGAGCTTGTGTAGCAGCCTGTCCTAACAGTAGTGCCGCACTATTTACTTCAGCCAAGATAAGTCAGCTTAATCAATTGCCACAGGGACAGCCTGAAAGATATCGTCGTACCCTGGATATGGTACACCAGATGGATAAGGAAGGATTCGGTGGATGCTCCAACACAGGAGCCTGTGAATATGAGTGCCCGAAAGAAATTTCTATAGAAAATATAGCACGGATGAACAGGGATTACATTAAGGCCTCTCTTTGCAAAGATTGATAAATATTAGCTTACGGAGATAGTTCACCCGGTTTTTAAAATAAAGGAAAGAGAATGAAGAAGGTTTTGTTGGCTATATTGGCTGTTGGAGTATTGGCTGCCGGTGGTATATATATGTACATCAATAAGGGTCACAGGGATGTCGCCGACGCTGAACCTGAATTGGTTGTTCAGGCACAGGAACTGATAAAAGCCTTTGAGACAGATGAGCAAGGAGCAAATGCCAAATATGTCGGAAAACTTATAGAAATCAATGGAGTCGTCGGTACTGTTGATTCCGCACAGGATGGGTCAACAATTATTCTTCTGGAATCTGATAATCCGATGAGTACTGTCATGTGTCAGTTGGATCCTATCCAGAAAGAAAAAGAAAAGCCAGTGCAATCAGGACAGAAAATACGCATCAAAGGGCTTTGTTCGGGATTTACCACTGATGTAGTCATTGACCGATGCCATATAATGGAATAATTCGACTTCAAAATTTCAAATTTTCTTTAACACAATCCGAATTAATTTATTTGCTGTTTTTGGTCTGATGGTTAAAAACGATCAGTGGAATTTATGTTTTTAATAATTCTTCAGACTTCCACTGCAAGTAATTTAATACCTGGCCGGAGGAGGAAGCTTCAGTTTGTTATCCTTTTTACACTAATTTAAAATTGCCCGGCTTGAACTATTTGAAATAAAATTCATTTAGAATGCTAAGTAAAATGAAAGTACTTAGCATGAATAAAATAAAATAAAAGATATGGCCGGGTTAAAGTATCTGATTTGTCTTGTTGGAATGTTTACAGTCGCTTCCGCCGGACATGGACAGGGGAAATATTTCACAAGGAACGGAGTGGTGAAGTTTGTATCAGATGCGTCGATGGAACAGATAGAAGCAAAGAATAATAAGGTGAGCTCGGCTCTGGATGCTTCTACGGGAAAGATTGAATTTATAGTATTGATTAAGTCCTTTCAATTTGAAAAGGCATTGATGCAGGAGCACTTCAATGAGAGCTATCTGGAATCGACTATCTATCCGAAGGCTACCTTTAGAGGAAAAATAACCAATACTGATGTAATCAATTATAGCAGAAACGGCACTTACAAAGTCAATGTGACCGGTAAGCTGACCATGCATGGAGTCAGTCAGAATGTGACTGCAACAGGTACAATACAGACAATTGACAGGAATGTCAAGGTAAGTAGTGTTTTCCGGGTGGCGCTGGCTGATTATAAAATAAAGATACCATCCGTGGTAAAAGATCAGATAGCTAAAGAGGTCGAAATCAAGGTAGATTGCCTGTTGAAAAAGGTCTGAAATAGCCCTGAACCAGAGCTTGTATGGCAATGATACCTATTCATTTTCAAGGAAATAGTAGAAAAAATATAAAATTTTATTGAAAAAGCAAAGATTATTGTATCTTTGCGCCTCGTTAAATCCCTGTTGTTTGTTTACAAAGGATACAGGGTTGATATTCATATAATTAAAATTAAAAATTTAACTTAAAATGGCAGTTAAAATCAGATTGCAAAGAAAAGGAAGAAGAAAAGCTCCTTTTTATCATTTAGTAGTGGCAGATTCCCGCTCACCGCGAGATGGTAAGTACATTGAAAGATTAGGATCTTATAACCCTATGACCAAGCCGGCTACTATCGAGATAGATCGTGAAGCAGCTTACAATTGGCTTGAAAAAGGTGCACAACCTACAGATACTGCGAGAGCCATCCTTAGATTTAAAGGTGTATTGATTAAAAAACACTTCAACAGAGGTGTGGCTAAGGGTGCATTCTCACAGGAAGAAGCAGACAAGAGATGGAATGAATGGGTAGCTGCAAAAGAAAACAGAATCTCCGAAAGAGCAAGTGCACACAAGGAGGAAAAAGCAACAAAACATAAGGCTATTCACGGTGAAGCTAAGGTTAAGCCTGCTCCGGTAGAAGAAGCACCGGTAGTAGAAGAAACTGCTGCTACAGAAGAAACTCCTGTAGTAGAAGAATCTCCTGCAGTAGAAGAAACTCCGGTTGCAGAAGAAGTGGTCACTGTAGCAGATGAGACTCCTGCAGCCGAAGAAACTCCTGCTGCTGAAGCATCTGCCGAGGAGACTCCTGAAGCTCCTGCCGATGAGGAAGAAAAAGCTTAATATTTTAATATATTAAGATAGGAATATTCACAAAAATAGTTTAAGTTTGTGCTTGACTATTTTTCTGTGTTGAAATGAACCTGGTAGGGCCTTAAAATTCTACCAGGTTCCTATTTTTTAATAGTTTAATAATTTAAAATAATGGAGAAAGTTGTTGGTATTCAACCCCAGATTGATGAGCTGAAGGCAATAGCATCGGAGATTCAGGCATCAGAGGCATTGGCTGCCTTTCAAGATGACGAAGAAGAAGAAAGTTATAAGGAACTGTGTGAAGAGTTTGAAGAACGAATGATGAATATCCATATGGAAGTGGCCAATCATTATCCATTGAAACTGGAAGAATTCGAAAGATATTTCCTGGATACTGATCTGGAAGGACTTTTGCTGCCCAGATTGCTGGGTTTTAGCGTTTTGCGTGGTTATCACGATGCCAATTACAAATACCTGACTCCTCAGGATCACTTTAAAGATCTATTACTTGCCATCGCAAAGTCTCCCAATTTCGAGTTTATTAAAAATCGCATAGGGCAGACTGTTCAGATAGGATTTTTATTAAGCAGCGATATCTGGATTACCAATTTGTTGGCAGAAATAGAAAATAAAAGGGTGCATCAATGGCTGGCTGCCCAGAAGCTTGAAAAATATTACGATCCGAAAGTCAGAAAGTCGGCGTATGTCAGATACCGCAATCAATTCAACGCGTACAATTATTTTACTGCCAAGATACCCACAACTATGGGCGAGCTGAAGTTGTACTACCCTTCGCTGAAGCATTTTCTCTTCCAGCGTCAGAGACTTCGCCTTGATAACAGCAACATCAAGCCGGAAATCACTAAGGTATTGGTCAATCCTATTTTTGCCGATGCGGAAGAACAACACCAGATACTTTTCATCCTACTCAACTTTTTTAACCTGGAGGGTGAAGACAGGACAACCGTAAAGAATCTCTTCAATAAATTCCGAAAAGACAGCCCGGATGCGTCTGATGAGTATTTTGCATTTTTGATCGAAATGTATGAAAACAAGACAATTCTGGGTTCCGACAGCGATAAGCGTGTGATGGAGTATCTGGATGATAAGATTAAAGATGATATCTTGTCCTATTACCAACTGGTCAACGAACTGCATAGCAAGGGCTTTATTCATGCTGATGTCATTGAGACAATTAAGGATTATCTTTCCCGTTATAAGGGACTGTCCAGTCAAGCGGAGGCAGTACGGCAGGCAGTACTGAGATATTTCAAGCAGTGGATAGACAATGCCGGAAATACAGATTATCCGGATTATTTTGAGCTGTTTAAAACCTTTACTGTTTATATGGACATGTTTGGCAATGAGCATTTCAATCAGCAGCTGGAATATTCCAGCCTGGCATATATCAGAAGATTACTGAAACATTATACCGATAAGCGGGGAAGAGACTATCAAGATATCAAAAAATTTGTTCAGCACACATTCACTGAAGTCGGCTTTATGAAGGAAAAAGACGCGGTGGAGATGTTTAAAACCAAGAGAAAGGCTAAGACAGCGGGATAGAAATATATTGCCGTATTAAGCCGGACATAATCCGTTTTGATTAATGTGCCGAAATTATTATTAAAGGAGAAGGAGTCGAGGTAGATGGATTCTTTCTCCTTTTTGTTTGTAACGACTTTTAACCAATAGCTCATTATATCGAATTAATTAAGCAATGCAAGAATGCGGTTAAAAGTATTGAATCTTATAGAGTCGGGAAGTACCTGCCAAATCAGGCTGGAGCATTGTATAGTAGGCAATAGATAAGAAAGTAGTAAATATTTATAATTAATAACTTATTTGTAATAAATCTAAATAAAATATTATTTTTGCAAGGTTAAAAAATGAGAAGTATATAGTTTTAGTATATTAATAAAGTTTTATGAAAAAAGTTTTAACGCTGTTTTTGGTGACGTTTTTTTCTCTGAATATTTTTGCACAAACTTATGATGAGGTCTCCACTGGGGCTCAGTACAGTCAGCAGGCTTATTATAACCTTTCGACGGGTGCAGTTCAGGTGGTAAGTGATGATGCCTGGGACATAGCATTTTCAAATATCGGTCAGATAGATGCCGGTATCTTTATAAATGAGGCAGCCTCCTTATCGGCTAGTCCGGTAAAATTATTTCTTGCTCCTACAAATGACTGGAATCAGGCTATTACAGATGTGACTCAATTTTATGATTCACTTCAATTGCTTAATAATGAAGCTAACTGGACGGATGGTGCCTTCAACAATGTGAAGGATCCAAATAATTCCTTTGATTATGGCTGGGGACTGTATGATTTCCAGAGCCACCAGATAACGGGCAATAAAGTTTATGTGATTAAGAAAAGAAACGGTGACTTTATTAAAATAAAAATCGATGCTTACAGGAGCGGTAAATATTTCTTCAGATATGCCAATCTTGATAATTCGAACGAAACCATTGACTCTGTTGCCAGAGCTACCAATGGACCTAATTCATTGGTTCATTATTCTTTTGAATCAAAGAAAATGGTAAATATCAGCAGTGATTATGATTTGATTTTTACAAGATACATTACACCCCTTGAAGACACTCCCGGACATTTTCTGGATTACTCGGTGACAGGATTTTTACTTGCTCCGGGTACACAGGCTGTAGTGGCTGATGGCGTAGATGTCACTACAGTAAAAGAGTCGGATTATGCAGCCAATTATTCTTTTGCTCCGACTACCATTGGTCATGAATGGAAGGCTTATGATTTTAATTCAGGTTGGATAATCGACGAAGATCGTGCCAATTTTGTGAAGACAAAAAATGGGGATACATATAAGCTGGTCTTTGTTGATTTCTCAGGATCAGGTACTGGTACTGTGACGGTAGAAAAAACAAAATTGGCTACCAGCAGCACTGATCATATTAATTCTAAAGTGGATATAAGCTGCTACCCCAATCCGGCCGTAGATGTAATTTATTTGAATACTTCTGCTCAGGGTGAAGTAAAAATCAGATTGATAAATAGTCTTGGTCAGGTTATCTTGAATCAGAAATCTGAACCAAATCAACCCGTTTATCTGCCATCAGGGATAACATCCGGTATCTATCAGTTATTGGTCGAAGGCAGAGACTGGAGAGCTACTCATTCAATTGTTGTTTTAAATTGATCGTTGTCTTGAATGTGGGGCAGGTCTGAGTATCTGCCCTTTTTTTTATATTTGCTTCTTCAAAGTCGAATTTAACTAATGAAGTTTTTATTACAACTTCTGATCTCCTTCATTTTTCCGATTTACTGCCTTGCGCAATCCGGTCCTACGAAAGAATTTTTAGACAGTATCGAAAAACATTATACGCTGGATGAATACGTGCATACTGCCGAATATAAGCCGACTCATATCCGTAAAGCGCTCCATTCGATTGAGATATTAAAGGCTGAAACCCTGCATAAGCGAGGTGTAACGCATCTCGAAGAAGCTCTCCTGTTGCTTCCAACAGTCAGATACGATTATGATCCAATTTTAGGAACTCAACTCAGATTAAGAGGAATCTCTTCAGCCAATGTCGCTATCCTGATCGATGGAGTTCCCGTCATCGGCAGGCTCGATGGGGCAATTGACATTTCTCAGATTCCATTGAACAATGTCAAGCAAATTGAAGTAATCGAAGGTCCCTTGTCCACTATTTACGGTAATAATGCGGCAGGTGGTGTTATTAATATCATAACATCTAATAGTCAGAAAAAGCAGTTTAATTTAAGCGGAAGTAGTCAATTGGAGTCGATAGGAGCGCAAAACCACCTTTTGAATGTTGGCTTCCAGACAAAGAAGTGGTATGCTGACCTGAGAGGCAGATTATTCAAGTATGATAAATATCCTGTGGATAGCCTGAGATTAACAGAAAAATATTCTCTGCCTGATGGTACCGTCAATACACGTTCTAAATACCCATGGAACCCAAAGACACAAATGAGTGGTGGCGGGACACTTAAGTATCATCTGGATTCTGAGAATTCACTGATGGTAAAGTATGATGTCAGCAGAGAAGACCTGGTGGACTATGGGCCGGTCAAAAGGCCACAGTTTAAGCCATATGCTTTTGATGACCGGTTTGGTACCATCAGAAAAGATTTAGCATTTACGTATGACGGACACTTATTTGATAAAGTGTATATTGAGATGACTTCAGCATACAATACTTTTGGGAGGCAGGTAGATAATAAGAAGTTCGAGTTTGAAAATGGTCAGTATGATGAGACACAGACCATTTCAGATACAACCCTGTTCCGGTCGTTTTTCAACAGGCTGAACCTTTCAATGCGTGTAAGTCCGCACCTGGAGATTATCGGAGGAATCAATTATACCCACGATGCCGGTAAGGGTGGCAGGATCAAGGTCGAAAATCCTGACTCTGACGAAGCTACTCTTTCAGAATGGGCTTATTATGCGGATGTAAGGTATGCGTTTTTTAAGGGCTTTAATATATCTTATTCAGGGCGGTTTGTCGATCAGAGTGTCTATGGAAATAATTACACCTCCGGCATCAAGGCTAAAGTGGACTTAGGTAAGGACGTTACACTGCGGGCATCCTTTGCACAAGGATACAGAAGCCCGGACCTGAAAGAGCTTTATATAGAGTTTATAGATGTTAACCACAATATTACAGGCAATCCGAACCTTCGTCCCGAGAAATCAAATGATATCCAGTTGACTGCACAATATGAGCCGTGTCAATGGATAAATGTCAAGTTGAATGCATATAGGACAGAAATAAAAGATAAAATTTCGCTGTTTCAGTATGAGACCCTAAAGTACAATTACAGCAATGTGGATAAGTATGATGTATCAGGTGCTCAGCTTGATTTGAGTGGAACATGGAAAGCATTAAACTGGACACTTGCCGGAAGTATCGGGTTTTGGAATACGGTAGTTGATTCAGGCAATATTCCCCATGATGGTCGGGTAGTGGACTGTTCTGCTACGGTTAACTATATGATCCCTAAAATAAAGATTGGCACTTCATTCAATTACAGATATGCCGGTTCACAGCCTCTATACAGTGTAGAATTTGGCGAGGTAAGTGTTTCAAGTGTCAGTTCGGCAGCTTTTATGGATGTGTCTGTCAACAGATATTTTTGGAAAGACAGGATACAGCTTGTGGTAGGTTGCAAGAATATTCTGGATACCACCTATACAACTATTACAGGCGGTGACAGCAATGGCGGTCATCGGGTAGCCGGATACCAGTTTATCAATCAGGGAAGGAATTTTTTTGCTAGGGTGGGGGTGAATTTTTAAGTCGGAAAAAGTAAAAAAAGGAGGCGGATTCTTTAACCCGCCTCTTCACACTTTATAATTAAAAAACTCATTTACTTAAAGTGAAGTATATTGTCCTCTGAAAGCTTTCATTTAATAATTTGATGAAGTAAATTCCGGGTGGACATTCAGAAAGGTTGATTTCTATTGTTTTTTCATTTTTACCCGTTGTCGTTATCTGTTTTATTTGTTGACCTAAACTATTGAAGATATTTATTTGGAAAGGAGCAGTGTTCATTTCCAATCCGGATAAATAGCAGGTGCCTGATGATGGATTTGGGAAAAGATTTATTGTTGGTTTTTTTGAGAATTTAACTTGCCTTATTTGACTATATTGGACTGAACCGTCTTTGTCAAGCATTTTGAGTCGATAGTAATTGGTTCCGGGTTCAGGGTTTAGGTCTGTAAAGCTATACGATGACAGATTTGATGGGCTTACGGAAGTCAGTAATCTGAATGTATGTCCGTCAGCACTTCTTTCAGCGAGATATGAATCAAGGTTTACTTCATTATCGGCCAACCATGAAAGCAATACTTTCGAATCACTAATTTTCCTTGCTTCAAATGAAAGGATATTTACGGGTAATGGTATCGAACCGGTATTGATAAAAAAACGGGAAAAACCGGGTGAGCTCACCTGAATCCATTCGGCTCCATTGGTAGCACCATTGGCAGTCTGAGTCAGAAGCTGATTGTCAGTGCCTGAAGGACCTGCATTGTGAACACATGAAGAAATGCCGGGATCTCTTGTTATATTCAGGTTTGCCAGGCTGCTGGCGTTTCCATCCTCCTGAGCCAAATCATTCCTTTCTGACTGAAGGAAGAAAAACCGAAGGTCGTAATTGCCGGAAGGTTGGGGGTTGAATGTGTTGTTTAATACAAAGTCTCTGTCCAGATAGAAAAGCCCATCAGGAGTCTGGCGGATGCCATTGGTGGCAATATCCACATAACCGGAAGAATAGCTTGCCGGGCTCACCCCGCCATTGATTCTACGAACCTGCATCATCAGTTTTCCGGTAGTGCTTTCAATGATATTTAACCAACCTTTATATGATGTATTAGAACCCGGGATAGGTTCGAAAGCCTGACAAGCAGCTGAAGACGACAACATGGAGGAAGATAATTGATCTACTTTGATGCAGAAGGTGCCTGACTGGGTAGTGGCATCGAATTGGTCAACCTGAATATAATAAGTCTGACCGGGTGTCAGGTTTACGGCATAAGTAACCGCATTCAGGCCTGGGCTTACCCCACCGTCTTCATCGGCTGAAATAGGCATATAGGTACTATAATCGGCAGGGTTTGAAGTGCTGTATATAGCTATGCGAGTATTGGTAAGCGACCCTGAAACATCATCTGTACTGACGCGTACTGCGCCGGAAGAAGGAGCAGTAAAAGAAAACCAGACAGTCGAAAAATTGGCAAGACTCAGCCCTAAAGGTTCAATGGGGTTGATGGAGGAATTTACGTTGGTATAAGTGGCGGAAGAACACCCGGCACCGACAGTCAATGTTGTAGCACCGGTAGCTTCATCGTTACTTATCTTGGTCGTAAAGGATTGAGCGGAAGACCAATCGCTGAATTCACTGCCTTCACAATGTGACCTCACCCAGAAATAGTAGGTAGTATTAGGGTTTAAGCTATTGAGTACCACATCCAGATCGGCATTGGAAGTCCCTGGTCCGGATGGAGGTGTATTTGAGGTAGAATAATAATATTCATAACCGTTGGCTGGCACATTTTCAGGCTCGTCCCAAGAAATGGTTGATGAAGTAGAAGTGATATCGGAAGATGATAAATTATCAGGAGCCAGACAGGGAAGATTCAGTGTTACAGAAATATCGTCAATAGACAGATACAAGGGAATGGAATTGATATATCCTTTGATTCCTAAATAATAGTCACCCCCTGCTGATGGGGTAAAGGTGCCCATTACTTTCTGATAGTCACCATTGACCACCCCTTGTGCATTTACTACGATGTTGGTCATAGATGCAGCATTATTGGAGGTGCCGTAAGCGAGGGTAATACTTGCGTTTGATGCATTGGAGCCGTCCTGACGGGCATAAATTGAAAACTTATAGGAAGTACCGCCGGTTAAAGTGATCGGATAAAAAAGCCAGTCTTCATTTGAGTATTTTAAGTATGCATTGTATGTTCCTGTTCGGGGTTCGCGATAGTATGAAGATCCTGTGTTGGCGATCCAGGGTGAGGTGCCGGAAATGTTTTGTTGTGTAAAGCAGCCTGCAACAGGGGATGTATTGGTTTGATTGGTTTCGAATCCTTCCATGAATGGAATTGATCCCGGATCGCATAGTGTGGTAAAGTTTTCAGGGCCGGACCATCCGCTATATTCATCCCCATCACATTTTGAGCGTACCCAGAAGTAATATGTTGTAGCTGACATAAGGTCGGTTAGGTTGGCTGAAGTGCCGGTGGAGGGAGTGCCATTGCCGGATGGGGGTGTATTTGAGGAGGCATAATAATACTCATATCCATAAGAAGGGTTAGGATTAGGGGCGGACCATTCAATAGTTGCTGTAGATTGAGTAATCGCAGATGCAGATAAGGAAAATGGTTCAGGGCAGGATACAATATTGAAATTATCAAATCCATAGTCCCACGAACCATTTATCCATTTACCGGTAATTTTCAACTTAACCAACTGACCGGAATATGAGTCAAGAGGGTAGATTTTAGTTATCCAACCGGATTGATTCCCATTGGTAATTGAGTCAAGTATTGTGTAGTTTAGCCCTTGGTCAGTTGAGATGTACAGGATAAAATAACCTGAATTGTTGCCGGCAGGTCCATATGGTGACGAGCTTTTGGCTGCTTTATAGTCAAAGCTTAATTTATTGCCACTTTCAATAGGCCCGACATTGATAGTTGAATATGAGGAAGAATTGTTGCCTGAATTAAAACTGCTGAATATATTGTAAGGAGGATTGCCAGATACTCCGTTGATTGAGCCGACGTGCCAACTTGATTCCAGTGTCCAGCCGGTAGGAATGATGTTATTATCGGGAAATGATTCATTCCAAGGAATGCCTGTTTGGGATTGTGTTACAAAACTTGCCATTTCTGACCATGCACTATAATCCGTACCACCACAATAGGATCTTACCCAATAATAATAGATTGTATTTTGGGTCAGGTCCGTAAGATCTGCTGAAGGCTGACTTGTGGAAGTGCCTGATCCGGTTGGTGGAGTTGTATTTGTAGAAATATAATATTCATAACCGCCGGAGGGATTTTCTTCCGGGGGTGTCCATGATATATGTGCGGAAGTCATTGTTATTTCGGATGCTGTAAGTGCCGTAGGAGGGAAGCAGGTTGGTGTTTTAATGACCAGGATATCATCCACATTCAGGAAATATTCATTCGCATCAGAATAGCATTGAAATCCAATAAAGTAGGTTCCATCGGCCGGAACTGTAAAGTCAACTGAGTTAAACAGCGGAGATGTCGCAATATCAGGATGGTCGGCCAAGGTGGTATTCATATCCGTATTTACAGGATTATTGCCGATAGCTATTTTTAATTTTTCAGTGCCTGTATAAGCCCCATACTTATACGAGATTGTATATGACTGACCTGCTTCAAGTGAAAGTCCTTGAGTATAGAACCACGTGTTGGCCGGATCGGTATAATTGGTTAAGTACCTTAAGCAATTGGTTGAAAACCCGGATGAACCCCCGACAGGTGACGTTTTCCATAAATTACCGCTTCCTGCCTGTTGTACAGAAGTACATTCAGGTAAGGCCGGAGGTGACGCACTTTCAAAGTCCAGGTCGTAGGGTACAATAACAGGATTGCATAAGAATGTTGTAAAACTTGACGGGCCAGCCCAAGATGAATATTCATTATTATCGCATACTGATCTTACCCAAAAATAATAAGTTGTGTTTGTATTAAGATTTATTAAGTCAATACTTGAGGATGAAGTGGCTGTACCTGAGCCGGTCGGAGGTGTGTTGGAATCGGAAACATAGTATTCATAGCCATTAGCGGGAACCGGATTGGGAGGTGTCCACGAAATCGTAGCGTATGTTCCGCCAATATTTGTAGTGGATAGGTTGGTTGGGATCACACAGGTAGGACCAATGCCTTCAAAGGTGATATTACTCCTGTTTGGGCTTAATATGCCCGGTTTGTTTGAAGGAATATTATCGGGGTTCATATTGTAAGTGTCACTGAAAAAGCAGATTGAGCTATTTGAGGTGGCGGTATGCTCATAAAATTGATTGGATGTCCCATTATAACCTGATTTGTTTTCATCAACAGCTACCACCAGATTGTAATTGTTGTGGTCAAAGCTGAAAGAAGGAGTCAGATTGACGGTGACGACACCATTGTTGTTGACCACTGTGCCGGAATAAACCTGTGTCATGTTGGATGTAGATACCCAGTCATTTACTGAATTAAAAGCTGTTTTGGTTGTTTGTCCCAGGTAAATGATCCATTCGTTTGATTTATCAATATTAGCTGAGGGTGGAAGATAAAATTTCAGACCGGTGATTGTTCCTGAGTAGCCAATTTCGCTTCCTTTATAAATTTGCTGTGAGTAGGTATAATAGTATCCTACGTTGACTGGCAAGAAATTCTGTAGTGTCCCGTTTCCGATAGATACTTGCTGCCCGATTACAGGAAATGCCCATAAAATTGCAATGATTGTGTAAATATAACGCATGAGATTTTAATTAAATGTCTAGAAGAGGTTATTGAAATATTCCATCTCAAAACCAATGAAAAATGTTCAGAAGGAATTTCAAAACCGCATACAAAGCAACTTTTTTCCAGCGGAAAATGTGTAAAAAGAGGTGTTACAAAAACGTAACAAAGTGGAATACATGATATAATAGTCAGATAATCAGATTGATATGAAGTTTCGGATATGTAAAGTTAGTTACATTTACGCCCCTTTGATAATTATTCAAATGGCTTAAAAAGGAAGAATTGTAGTTTAAAATCTAACCTGTAATGCCGACTTTTTCCAAAATAGAGATTGGAGTATCTTCCAGACTACCTTCAACCTTATTTCTGACCCTATTCCAGGTGACTCTTATGGTGTCGGGCGAAACACCTAAAGTATTGGCCATTTGTTTATGATTAATTCCGATTTTGGAAAGCATAAGATACCTTATTTCAGAAGTGGTTAATTTGGGATATGCCGTTTTTAACTTGATTGTAAACTGGGGATATATGGTTTCAAAGTTATTTAGGAAATCCATCCAGTCATCATCTGTCAGTATTTGCATAGATTTGATTTCTACCAATTTTTTGTTTAACTCATTTTTAATAAGATCCGGAGTATGTTGTAAATCATTTAAGTCAGCCTGAATATTTTCAATGATTTCATTTTTCTCAGCGATGGCAGTAACAAAATATTTCAAGTCATTCTTTGCTCTTTGAAGCTGAGAGTTGAGGTGTTCTTTTTCAATTTCTGTTAATTTTTGTTTTTGCTCTTGGATTAGTTTTTCTTTTTTGCGTTTTGACTTGCTCATCATATAAAGGCCAAAACTGATAATGGCAAGAAAAAATATAACTCCTGAAATCGAAATCCAGAGAAAGCGGGTTTTGATTAATTTTTTCTCATTTTCTATTTTCAGCACGGCTTTTTGTTTTTCAAATTGATAATTCAGGCCGGCTTTAGTGACCTTTCTTATTGACTCTTCATTAAAGAGGCTGTCACGATATACCAGATATTTTTTGAAATTATTAAAAGCCCCCTTATAATTATTCTCGATACTGTCTATTCTAGACATATTTAACAGGTATTGGGCAACCACTTCCTTGTTTTGATTTTTATTTAAAACATTCAAACTCTTTTGAAACCAATATTTTGCTTCTCCGGGTTGATTTATTTTCAGATAAACCTCTCCGATATTCATTGATGTTCTGGCGACTTCATCTTCATTCTTTAATTTGATACATAGTTCAAGTGATTTTTTGAGGGCACTTATTGCCTCGTTGTATTTAGACATTTCCCGGTAAAGGTTACCAATGTTGTTATAAACAATACTCAATCCCCATATATCGTTTAATTCATTGAAAATTTTGATTGCCTTGTTATAGGCATTCATAGATTTTTGTAATTGATTCTGCTGCTTATATATTAAGGCAAAACCTATTAATGATTTGGCAATACCTTTTTTGTTATTGTTTTTTTCGAAAATATTAAGTGCTTTTTCCTGGTATTTTATAGCATTTTTAGTGTCATTCTGTTTACGATATACATTGCCGATATTGCTATAAATAGTAGCCATTTGTTCTTCTCCTCCTAACTCTTCGCATGCTTTAAGAGACAATAAATAATTTTCAATTGATTCAGGAAAGTTACCTATGTCAAAAAAATTGACACCGAGAATGCTGTATGCTCTGGCTTTTCCTTTGGTATAGTTGATTTTATCTGATAACTCAAGTGCTTTGGAGGAGGCAGAAATTGATGAATCATTTTTTCCGGTCCTGTAAAAATCAAATGCGATATTGTTAATCAGGTCGATATTTGCAGTGTCCGCCTTGAGCGTCAAGTAGCTATTTGGTAGCGGTGACTTGATTTCCGGGTTTTTTGTCTGAGCTTGGAGCAGGGTGAAAGAGGTAAAGTATAAGCCATAAAGGAGTAAATATTTCAAATCCATCGGTTTCAAGTGTTTAATGCAAGGTAATTTTTTTTTTTTGATTATTTCAAATTTATAAGAGCTAGACATAGATAAATTTATTATTCGCGGATTTTAATTTCATTAAAAGTAATTTTTGATTAGAGGAAATTATTAATGGGTGGATTCAAGTGATAAATGCAACTTGTCCCTAATTAACCAAATTATTTAATAATGAAGGGAAACTACCCAGGCTCAACTCGCTTTGAATATTTTCTATCTGTTGCTAGAAGTAGCTGTATTGAATTCCAATAAGGATGTAATAATCTAAAAGTAATAATCTATTGGGATTTTCATCCGGAAAAAGAGAATGCCTACAGGGGTATTCTTTTAGCTATTTTTGAGCCACAATCATTTGTTTATCTAATTCTTCTTCGTTATGCGCGTATCCAATATATTTGAAAATAGTTCTTCGCCCATGCTTATAACTTACCACCTTGACGGCTTGCCCTTTTGAGGCTTATTTTCATAAAATTACGCCCTTAGTGCTGTAAGAACGCACTAAATTAAATTTAACTCATTGATAAACAGCTATATAAAAATGCGCTAAATAGGAGGGGGACAAGTCAGGAGTGGAATATCACGTTTCCATCTGAATTGAAAGCTTTACGAAAATCGAGCCTGTTATCGGACATAACAAGACAGAACATCATTTAAAACTAAACTATTACAAAGGGATATTGGCACCAACTATCAAAATTATGCTAACGACAGCAGCGTTTAACTTCAAAAAGATAATGAACCAGTTGGAATCATCTTTTTACTTTTATTTCAAAGTTTATTTCATTCGATGTTCAATCATTTATTGGTTTTGAAAAATATGATATCACAAGTCGTTGGTTTTTGCCGATTCCAAACATAATTTGAAGTGTGATACTTAAGGTTGTCTGTATAGCTGATACCAGTGAGCTTACTCCTTACAAAAGCGGATACTCTGCACCCTGTTGCTGTCCTTGACCTGCGCGACATACACACCAGGTGCGAGATCAACTATGTTTAATCCGGAAGTGGCAAGGATACTGCCGGAGGTACAGATTGTTTGTACCACTTTTCCTATTTCGTTGTATAATTTTATGGTTACAATATAATCTTCAAGTCCTGTTATGCGAATAGCGGAGTGTGCAGGGTTGGGATACACTGCCAGGATGCCTCCGCCCTTGATGACCACACTACGGACCATGGACAGAGTATGTTTTCTGTTGCGTTCGCGGATGTTTAATCTGTAATAGTTAACTCCTTTTTCAGGTGACGGATCGATAAAGCTGTATGCAGCAGCTTTGGACGCCTTTGCGGAGCCGATGGCTGACCAGGAACGACCATCCGTACTACGCTCTATTACATAATCTTCGATGTTTACTTCATCAGCAACCTTCCAAGATAACAGGACCTTACGTGTTGATAATGCTTTCGCATCAAATGAGAGGATGGTTACAGGAAGGCTGGAGCCACCTGCTGTAAGGATAAACATTTCACCTACACCATAATAATCGGACACTTTAATAAAATACGCGGTATTATCCCTGATTTGAATCTCCCCTTCAGCAAATC
Organism: Saprospiraceae bacterium; assembly: GCA_024103005.1. Lineage (GTDB taxonomy): Bacteria > Bacteroidota > Bacteroidia > Chitinophagales > Saprospiraceae > Parvibacillus. Next base: position 5,447 of record JAGFJA010000071.1, on the reverse strand, counting down.
CTGTTTCTTGGTAGAATAGTGTTTCTGCTTCTCCGGCTGCATTTTCGTTCACGCATGCCACCTCAGTGAGAGAACCGCAGGCACTTCCTTCATACAATGTGATTACAGCATCCATCTGTTCTCCGGTAGGTGTAACGGTAATGCTAATATTTTCATTGGGATTACCGTCGCTGTCTGTTGTAATTTTATACCACACATCTGTTGATGTGTTTTCATCCTCACAAGACACTAGATTGCTGAATGTAGCACCGAATGTTGTCTGCACGCCGGGATCAGTGAAAATGCCCGGTGTAGGCGTTATATTGATGGCTTCTACGCATAGATCATTAGGTGGTGGCACAGTTGAAATTTTCAACTGGATATTGCCTATTCTCGTATTGTATCCAAATGCTAAAATATAGTAAGTAACGCCTTCCGTAAGAGACACATTGTTGATAACAGCTTGTAAACCCAATGTCGTGCAACCGTCATCATCACAAGCAACTTGAGTAAATGGTCCTGAGCAACCATTTGTTGATGTGTAAATACTCAATACATCATCAGTAATTGAGGTCGCAGTGCCATCATTCTGGCAAGAAGAAATATTATATTCCCCTGAAGCAGTAGGATTAAATGTAAACCAAATCCCTCTATGTGTATCTGAATTGCAGGCCGTTGTAGGGTCGTCCTCATCAGTTGCATATTCGTTAGAAACGACTTCTGTATAATAAGGGAAAGTGCCTCCGCCATCACCGGGAATCACAATGGCTTCATTACATATATCTCCTGGTAAGGGTGTAAATGATACATGCAACTGAACATTGCCTGTATATGTATCATATCCATATACCAGAATATAGTAAGTTGTGCCGGAGGCTAGGACGGTTGAAATCTTTGCTTTTAAGCCGCAATTATCATCATTACATGCTACCGGAGCGTCAAAGGAGCCATTACATCCATAAGGCGATGTATATATTCGCATCACATTATCCGGGATTGAATTACCGGGTGCATCAGCTGGGCAGGTAGAAAAAGTATAAGTACCGGGAGCAGCAGGGGTAAATTCATACCAAACCCCTCTGTGAGCATTAACTTCGCATCCTGAGGTAGGATCTCCATCATCAGTGGCCATTGTGTTTGATACGGTAGTGGTCAGGTGAGGAAATGGACCATTAGAAGGAAGTTCAATAGCTCCACTACAAACATCATTAGGAGGTGGAGTAAGAATAAGTCTTGTGCCAGCAGGATTTGATGTTGTTGGTGTAAGTAATCCTCCATCAAGTGTGATATTGGTACATGCAGCATCTACCACATTAAAATTTGTAGCAGTATTTGAAATATCATATGTTATCCAGATATAAAAATTGCTTGAAGTAGATGAATATGTTCCGGAGATAGCGAAAGTGCCATCCGGATTCGCTATTGCAGATCCAAATTGTACAGCAGTTGAAAAGGTATTTATCGTTGTAATATACGCCTTTGCATTTAAAATATCTGTGGAGGGATTACTTGAACCGGTTGTAGCAAGTTCTATATTTGTTAGATTGCCGCACCCTTGTACCGACATCGACAAAACAGGATTGTCTGTAGAGCCCGGCACAACAAAAGTAGTACTTGGCTGTGATGTAGATACAGTTTCAGTCAATTCAGCAATTTCTCTGGTACCATCAGGATTGGGTGTTGCAGGTATAGCAGTCCCACTCGAAAATGTCGCGTCAATAACAGATGCATCAATAACATTACCCACTGTAGCTGAACAACTTATATCATAAACGACCCATAGATATCCTGTACCATTAGTCAATTCCTGAGAACCTGAAAAAGAAAAACTTGCTCCCGGAGAATATACTGTAGCACCAAATTGAGTGTTGGTCGAAAAAGTAGCAGTTGTTGTGTAATAAATTTTTGCCGCAACAATATCTGCAAGATTAGTTGTTAAACCTGTTGTTAGATTTACATTTGTAAGAGTTTGATTACATATATTGGACAAATCTATACGTAAAACCTGTTGATTTTGATCTCCCTGATTAGCGGAAGATGTAGATGGTTGAAAAGTGGCAATCGTGGGAATTGGCAATGTACAAGAAATACAGGAGACCGTATATTTATGACAACCGGAATTGGGAACTGAACAACCCGCTTTAAAGCTTTGGACATATAGCGGACCATTGGCGGTAGCTGTATAATTAATAGTTTGAGGAGAATATATTCCGGCAACAAAAGCAACAGGCTCACTTCCATTTTCATTATTATCATAAATACAGAAATAATATGGTCCATACCCATCAGAAAAGGTTGATTTAAATTGATATGTGTTACCAGCGACAGCATTTGTCATCGTAGCATAATCACTATAATAAGTACAAGTAGATAAAGTGGATGATTTACAAGTGGTCGGTGCATCAGCAGATCCCCATTCTGTTCCATTTAAATTACATTGTGCCTTCAAAATAACACTGTTCAAGGAAGCGATCAAAAAGACCAAAAATATATAAGAAAATTTCATATTTCAACAATTGTCAATTAAAGCCTACTCTATTCTGGATTTTCGGTTTACTCCATTCTCCGCATTGAGGTAGGCCATCGGAAGTTAAACTTGTATTACCACCGGCACTTCTTAAGGTGCGGTGATAATACAAGCTTTGGTTTTATGGCCATCAGGATTATTATAAACAGGAATGCTCTCCCCAATACCTATCGTTAACTTTCCTTATGATTAAATAATCAATAGTGCAATAGACTGATTATCTTAGCGAGCAATAACAAAAGCTTTTGCTCCGGTTTTGTTACCGCTATTCACCTGGACAATATAATTGCCGCCTGGAAGCTGACCGACCGGGACGGCTACATGCGATGTGCCAGTAGCCCCATTGGTCTGAAATACAACACGTCCCTTCATGTCCACAATACGGATTAGACTGATTTCCGTATGGGTGTTGGCTAGAGATACTGTAATTTGATCCACTGCAGGATTAGGATATAATAGAATTTCGTTTTCATTAATAGATTCTTTGATGGCTGATGGTGTAAATTCTTCATAATAAAAATTCACTCTGGCATCAGAATTTGCTGTGAGTTCGTATTGACTGCCGTTCCATGTTTTAGAATATAAAAGTGAGCATTGTCCGTAGTCGTTGTACTCATAGTTGAACTGGTAATACTTTTGGACAATGCCGGTAGAAGAATTCAGATAGTCCATGGTAGATCTGGTGAGGACATTGTCGTCGTAGAAAAACTCATCATGCTCAATTACATTCCATGCGTTGCCATCCCATTCCTGATAGGTTGTCGAAGCCAGATTATTGGATACATCATATTTATAATTGTACATGAAATCGTTCTCCCAGTCATCGTTTTTCCAGATTTTTTGCAAATAAGATATTATATTTCCGTTATCATCATAGTCAAATTCAGATATTTGGGATTTTACCCACTGGCTGTTGTCCCACGCTTCTCTGGTTTCTTTAACCCAGTGGCCGTTGTCATATTCTTCCACAAACCTTGAAAAGTCGATCCATTTTTGATTAAGTGTATCCCAATCTACTACATTCCAGTGGGTAAGTTGGTCTTGATCATTGAAATTGTAACTCCATTTTCTGAAATTGTCCCATTCCGAAGATCCTTTAGGTATCATTTGTATAACTTCAAGACAGTTTCCGTGATCATCATAACGATATGTTATATGTTCATAGTTTGACCAGGTAGGTGGAGTTTTTAATTTCGCGACATAGTCCTTCGGGTAATCATTTTCATCGAATGAGCGATGGGTTAGGTATATACTACCATCACTATACTGTGCATAGGATGAGTCAAATCTCATTGAGTTCCCTATGCCATGAAAAAATAATGGATTTGTCAAGGGAGTAAAAGGAAATGCAGATTGGACCCATTTTATCCAAATTGTATCAAGGTTGATTTGATTGCGGTCTCCTTCCCAAAACATTGCAATGGAATCCAATGGAATGAAGGTATTACCATTGTAAAGTTTTGAAATGAAATGTGTCATTCGGGACTGTACCTTTGTTAATCCTCGGGAAGACCCGTTTGTTTGGCAGCCGAATGTCGGTGGCAATACATGGTCGGAATTTGGAGCTTGGTGCCGGGTCGGAAATTGCCAAATGTTTGTGGTTTTAATACTTGATACATTCTCAGAGTTGTTTTGGCCAAAACAGTATGTGACCATGCCAAGAGCGAGTAAACTAAAGAGAAATTTTTTTTTCATTTTATTATTTTTTATTTATGATGAAATAAATGTGAGGGATTTATCCTGTGGTGTGGTCGGTTGATGGTAATGCCACAAGTCGATGACTAAGTTATTTACTATTTGGCCTTACCATGAAAAATCAGTCGTAACAAAAACGTAACAACTTGAAGGTTTGGGTACAATGTGTTGATTGACAGATAAATGTGCTTATCAGGCATATTGTGATATTGCTTTTTTACTTCGACATTTCTTCTAGACTGTTCACCTTGATTCTTGTAAAAGAAAATAAGGTTGATTATAGCATGCCATTCGTCTTTCCTTTGCATAATGATTGTATCAATTATTGATTGCAGAATTGCAAATGTGTAACGGTTCTTTTTAATGAGTGGTATAAAGTTTGCAGTAACTGATCAAACTTATCTTATAACGATAGATTAATTTTTTACAAAACGTTCGGATTGCTGTTGACCACTTTTTGTTTCACAGCTCAGGTAATAAACACCCTTAGTTAGTCCACTAACATCAATTACGGTTTCTGGTTGGCGGAGTTTTCCGGAAAGTATGACCTGTCCTAGGCTATTATGAATCAAGTACGGAATGTTTTGTTTAACATTACGGATATAAAGCGTATTTTTTACTGGATTAGGATGGATTGATATTTCTGAATTAGGATTTACTTCCACTGATTCCATTTTACTGTATTTAATAGATCCATTGCGGTCAATTGCTGCTAAGCGATAATAATTGATGCCGTAAACGGGGTAATCGTCTATAAGGCTATAATCAGCTGGTTGATTAGTATTCCCCTTACCTGCCACAAAAGTTAGGCAGGACCAATTTTTAGCATCAAAGCTGCGCTCGATATTATATCCAAGGTTATTTACTTCGGAAGCCGAGCGCCAATCTAATCTTACTGATGGTGCATCATTCGTAAAATTATCGTGATGCAGACTTGCCTCGAAAGACAGGAGGGTAACAGGGAGGGGAGCAGTAAATCTTATCTGAACAAATCCGGATTCATAGTGAACTGCCCAATTTTCAGGCAGCCCGGTGACACTGCTAAATGTATCTGATATAGCAGTAGCACTTACTAAGTTGATGATATCATTTCCAGTAGGAGTATAGTTGAGCGTCAATGCAAGTGAACCACCAAGGGTTGCAGTGCCGTTTACTACGATCTGATCATAATCCACACCTGCTGTTCCGGCACCATTGACTTCCATGTCCATCGAGCTGTTGCTGAAATTTTCGCTCCCATCAAAAG
>JAGFJA010000048.1 GCA_024103005.1 Saprospiraceae bacterium | reverse complement strand
GGATTAATATCAAAGTGGCCAGCCAGACCTGCCATTTCATCCACCATGGAGGGTTGATAAGGAATGAAATAGTTTTGACATCCGACCGGTGACCTTCCACTACGGTGCGAACAGAGAAAGTATAATGCCCTGCATTGAGTTCGGAAAAGTTTGCATACCCATCTCTTGTCAGGTTGCTCCATGGACCATTGTTGAGCCGGTATTGATAAAAAAGGTTGTCATACAGGAGGCTGTCGGTGGGTGAACTGAAATAAAATGTGATGTGCGGACTTCGGTAACCCATCACAATGTTTTTGAAGCCTTCGGTGTAAAGTTTTCCTCCTGCACGAATGCTATCTACTCCGACCGTACGCTCTGATTTCGGATAAACATATTTAGCAGGGTCATGCCGGACTATTCCGTTGTCGGTAAGTATCCAATAACAGCCGTCAGCAGAGCGGAAAACCCCATTCTGGATTGCGGCTCCTCCGGAATAATTGTAATACTCCTGATTGAATATGCCCTTAAACTCACAGTAGTTCTTCTTATTTTTGTAAAATGCATTCAAATCAATTAAAAAATAACCAATAGTATTACCTACAAGCAGTGTAGAATCATCCATTAATTTTGTAAAGAATACAAGTGATTCACCTAAATATTCTTTTCCTATTTTGATGCAATGATTATTAAGGGAGAAACCCTGATCAATCTTACTGTTATTTTTGAAAAATCTAAGTCCATCAAAGCAACCAAACCAAAGGTTTCCGTGTATATCTTCTTCAATAGACGCTACAGATGGGTTTTTTATGTCATCTCGGTTCAACCAGTTAATTGTTTTATTTTTTGAAAGATCATACATGGAAAGCCCCTGCGATCCTCGACCCATCCAATAGCGACCGTATCTATCCTGAATTGATGACATTACATTCCCCGCAGCTAGGCCTTTAGTCGTATCTATTTGTAGGTACAGATTATTTGGAGACAGGTCAGTATCGTCTTTATAAACAATTAGTCCGGTTACAAAAGTACCCCGCATTAAACGTCCTTTCCTGTCCCGGCCAAAAAACATACCCGGGCGATCAGAAGGAATGAATTCCCACTTCCGTCCTTTGACTCTGACAATACCGGAAGATAAGATATTTTTGTCGTCAGTTGTGTTAGATTCAAGATTGAAAAGCATTGATCCGTCATCGCATTGAATTGCCATATCGTCAAAGAGAGCCTGATCAAAAGAGGAAAAACCTGTAGGTGGCTTCTTTAGGCTATGTCCGTCAAAAACTCTTAACCCACTACCATAGCTTGCCATCCACAGGTTGCCGTTTTTTGCCTGTGTTAGCGACCAGGTCTCGTTCATATAGTTGTCAGCTGTAACCGGGATGAAATATTGATAGGCGAGTATTTTCTGAACATTACTTTCTGTTCCGACCCAGTAATTTCCAGCAGCATCTTTAGTACACACTTTTGGTAGGTAGTACGAATGATAGTTGAGGGACGACACCAGCCTATTATTACTGATGGCGAACTCCTGGAGAAGGTAATTGTGTTTTTCGGCAAGCGACCAGATAATGTAATAGCGTCCGTAATCATGATCGAAGTTGATGACCTGAAATCGTGGGTTTATCTTTAGGGGTGGTCCATAGGCCGAAGTCAGTGTAGTGGGGTTGATTAATTCCTTTTTACCCGGAGTATGTCGGAAAATTTTACCGTTATTCCTCGTGAAATAGAGATCAGGACTATCAAAATAGGCTATTTGTTGAATTTCTTTGTCGGATTGAAAAACCGTATCCGGCTTGGTAATTCCATGTGAGTTTACCCTGTATATGGATTTTGTATCGGAAAGATAAATATCTTTTCTTAGGTTATTCCCCATATAGAAAGCATCCTTTAAAGTAAAATTTTGGTCTGTCAACTCAAACGTATCCAGGACTTGATTATATACTGATATAGACCAACTGTTACTATTATGCATCAGTAATGCAGGTGTCTTTTTTTCTGTCAAGAACAGATAAATATAATATTTATATGGAAAAGTATAGGTCTTGATTCCTTTCTTACTGAACTTGCTGATACAGGCCTCCGTATTATGTATTACCCAAATATTTCCTTCACTGTCTTCGTAAAATTTAGCGTATGCATTTGATGCAAGTCCGTTGCTTAAAGAAAAACTTTGCCATTTGCTCCCATCAAACATACTGATTCCTCTTGTATAACCGGATACCCAGATCCGCCCCTTACTGTCTCTAAACATGCTGGATATATTGTTTGAATACATTCCCTCTCTTATCCCATAGGTAATCACGGTATTGCCCTGAGGATAAGCCCGGATGC
>JAGFJA010000047.1 GCA_024103005.1 Saprospiraceae bacterium | reverse complement strand
TCATTACTGTATAAATTTTTAAAGTTAATAAAAAAGTTATTTCCGTAAATTTTTTTGAACTTTTTGGGGAAGTTCAAAAAATTTCCAGAATAACTTTTCAACTTACACAGTTTATGAAATACTACTTAGATTTTGCAAAAAAATAATCAATTTTTATTCGTCTGATTTTGCAAATATCTGATTTACAATAATCCAAAGCATTAATCTCTATATTCTTCGAGTTTCCGGCAAATCTACGTCCATCTAATTTCATTTAAGACCCACAAATGGGTCACAATACAACGTATTCAGAGGTTTGGAAAATAATGTTTGGTGTTTTGTTTATTGCTTATTGAAGTAGGTAGTTAAGTAATAACATCCGGTTACGGTATTATTGAATATGACAAAATTTGCGATCACTTTTGACGTTAAAAATAAACCTCAAATTCTGTAAATAATTGATATTTAATTATTTATAATATTATTTAACTACCTACTCCGAATTGTCCCTAAAAATTCCACCCTTCATTTCACTCTCAATTATTCCTCAAATCAATAAAGAGATTCGTGCAACCTCAATATGAATTACAACTTCTTTATATTTAAAATATATTTATAGACCCTAATTCAGATTCTGATTAATAAACAATCATTAAAAACTATTTTAAAAAATAAGCCTGCTATGACAAGATTTTAATACTCTACCGTTTTGCCTAAACCAGACAAAGGATCATCCTCTTCATTATAATATTCTTTTCGTACTTCATCATAAAAATTGGCAATAGTAACTTGCATATAGGGAATCAACCATAGTAATCCAATGAAAAAGGTAAAAAAACATAATATAAACCAACCAATAAAACTCAGATATAGTATTAACAAGTCCATCTTATGGCCATTCATCATTTCTTTACTCGTAGTTATTGCTTCATCTGCAGAAATAGTAGGATTATCCGCAATAATAAAAAATGTCATGGAGTAGGAGAGCGCTGCTATTATTCCGGGTATAATTAACAGCAGGGACCACAAAAATATGTAAATAAGGCTTAAAAGATGCGCTCCCAGGGCTGTTCCAAAACGGTTGAACCCATCAAATAATTGACTGAATTCTATAGGGTACTTTCTTGATAAATTAAGCGTAAATATTGCGGCCCCAAGTAATAATGGTCCTGATATTAGAATTGGTCCTATAAAAAATAATGAGGATGCCCCTATTACTATTTGAAAAACAATAAATACCCCGATAGCAAGCCCCCAATTATTTCTGAGTGAATCTAAAGCCCTGTTTTTTAATGTTATAATAGATTTGTTCATATTTTATTTTTTTGTAAAAATTTCTTCTAATATATGAATAATTTTTATATCTAAAAAATTTTATTAGCAGGGTGTTTTGATAATCGGTTTTGATTCGGTAAAATAAAATTCAGGTAAGCAAAAAAAAAAGCCGGACTCTCGCCCGGCTTCATATAGCATCAGAAAATCTTAATTTTTATTATCTACTTCTTCAAACTCTACATCAGTGACATCTTCAGAAGTAGAGCTATTCCCTTCATTTGGATGTTGCTGAGAAGAATTATTGGTGTTACCATCTGCTCCAGATTGAGATGCCTGATACATTTCCTGGCTGGCAGCCTGCCATGCATTATTTAATGCTTCTGTAGCAGAATCGATTTTTGCCAGATCTTCTGTCTTGTGTGCATCCTTCAAATTGTTCAATGCAGATTCTATGGCTGACTTATTATTAGGTGATATCTTATCGCCATACTCCTTCAATTGCTTATCGGACTGGAATATCAACGAGTCAGCTGCATTTAATTTTTCAATTCTCTCTTTTGCCTTTTTGTCAGCGTCAGCATTGGCGGCAGCCTCAGCACGCATTCTTTCGATCTCTTCTTTTGATAAGCCGGTCGAAGCTTCGATTTTTATGCTTTGCTCTTTGCCGGTACCCTTATCTTTTGAAGATACCTTCAATATACCGTTGGCATCTATATCAAATGATACCTCAATTTGCGGAACCCCTCTAGGTGCCGGCGGAATATCTCCAAGCGTGAATCTTCCTATGGTTCTGTTATCTTTAGCCATTGGCCTTTCACCCTGCAATACATGGATTTCAACTGATGGCTGATTGTCCGCTGCCGTAGAGTAAATCTTTGATTTCTTGGTAGGTATGGTGGAGTTGGCTTCGATAACGATATCATAAACACCTCCCATAGTTTCTATACCCATAGAAAGAGGAGTAACATCCAACAAGAGTATATCTTTTACATCTCCACTCAATACACCGCCCTGAATAGCAGCACCTATCGCCACCACTTCATCAGGATTTACTCCTTTGCTAGGCTTTTTGCCGAAAAACTGTTCTACAGCTTCCTGAATTTTAGGTATTCTGGTTGAACCACCTACTAGAATAACTTCATCTATATCGTTGGTTGTCAGACCTGCATCCTTCAACGCCTGACGGCAAGGCTCGATACTTCTGGAAACCAGATCATCTGTCAATTGCTCAAATTTAGACCTGCTTAATTTAGTAACCAAGTGTTTTGGAACACCATCTACTGCAGTCACATATGGCAGGTTTATCTCAGTTTCGTTACTTGATGATAACTCTATTTTAGCTTTTTCAGCAGCTTCCTTTAGCCTTTGTAAGGCCATCGGATCTTTTCTGAGGTCAATATTCTCCTGAGCTATGAAAAGTTCAGCAAGCCAGTTGATAATTTTGGAGTCAAAGTCATCACCACCAAGTAAGGTATCACCATTGGTTGATTTAACTTCAAATACTCCGTCACCCAATTCCAGTATAGAGATATCGAATGTTCCACCTCCTAAGTCATATACGGCTATGGTTGAATCTTTGTGTTTTTTATCCAATCCGTATGCCAAAGCAGCAGCTGTAGGTTCATTGATGATACGTTTAATAGTCAATCCCGCTATTTCTCCGGCTTCTTTAGTAGCCTGACGCTGAGAATCGTTGAAATAAGCGGGTACAGTTACCACGGCTTCGGTAACTTCCTGACCTAAAAATTCTTCAGCAGTCTTCTTCATTTTCTGAAGAATCATAGCGGAAATTTCCTGAGGAGTATAAAATCTTCCATCAATTTCTACCCTAACTGTATCATTGTCACCTTTCAAAACCTTATAGGCAGAGTGCTCGGCTTCCTGAGTTATTTCAGAATAACGATGCCCCATATACCTTTTAATTGAAGCAATAGTCCTTTTCGGATTGGTGATTGCCTGTCTTTTAGCGGGAGCGCCTATTTTACGCTCACCATTGTCCATAAATGCTACAATAGAAGGAGTAGTGCGTGATCCTTCTTCATTTGCGATAACTACCGGTTCGTTTCCCTCCATTACAGCGACACACGAATTGGTAGTTCCTAAGTCTATACCTATTATTTTTCCCATATCAATTGTTTTTGAATTATTTTACACAGAATAGTCAATAATTGTACCATAGCAATAATACATGACAAAATGACGCATAGGTACACTTTCTGTAAAATTGGTATGTTATTTTTTCAGATTATCCTACAAAAAGCGGAAAAACTGTCAGAGAATTCAATTGTTGATATTAATGTGGGCGTGCCCATGGAAGGGTCCATGGTCGGGCTATCCGCTATACTTCGCTCCTGTCGTCGCTCGTGCCGCTTCTATCCCTCACGCGTAGGGAATATGCTTGTCAAGTCTGTAAAATTTGACTATTTATTTTCTGAAATTCAGACCAATGGTATATCTGCTAAAAGCAAGTGAGTCCAATGAAGCATTGCTAATATTGAAACCGGTAAATTCCTGAGTATTTTTGGAGGTAAAAATACCCTGACCTCCGGAGATATTCGAGTATAGTGGAAAATCCTGAGTACCGGTAATTCCGGCATTGGCAGCAAGCGCAGCAGTAAAACTGAGATACTCTTTACCTCCGGTGGTAATAATAAAATCAAGTGAAGTAAAATATCTTTCAAAAGCAGGGTCTTTTTCAAGATTGTCTCTGAGGTATTCATATAATCTGTTGGGCGAATACCTAAAAGTAGTGTTGTCGTCCGTAATGACTGAGCCAGTTACAGGTACTATTACACTCTTTTTTTCATAATTATCTCCTATTCTGGAATCTTTTTCATTGTAATTAAACCGCACACTAAGGCTAAGTACTGCTGGATCAGCCTTACGGTTTGCTCCAATAGGTTCGTATATAATCTTAGGGAGTTGGCTTGGCAATTCTTTTAAAGTAGGTATTAATCCTATCTGACTGGTAAGGGTGGGAATCACGATTTCTATTTCATTGACCAGAATTGTTTTAGCTACATATTGTTTCCCTTTAACATCAATAGTTAGTTGATATTCGCCCCCCGGTTCGAAGATAAACTGGTCTTTTTTTACCATATATATATAATTAGGTGTGGTGGCAAAAGCACCTGTATCTCTTACGAAGCCCAAAGTAGATGCGTCGGTTTTAATTAAATTGACTGAAAAATTCTTCTCAGGAAGGCTGATGGTTACGACTGCGTCCTGATAATAGAGACTGTCAGGATTTTTGGAAATGATGGAAGGCTCAATATTATTATCTCCGAATGCTCTTTCCAACCTGATAAAAACAAAATCCTGTGTAGATGAAATCGCTCCATATACTACAGGGACCTCTATTTGTCCTCCTATTAATTCTAAATCATTGTTACAGGAGGTGAAAGAAAAAATTAATAAACATTGTAAAACAAAAAGACTGAAACCCTTTATAAGACGCATATATTTAAATACATTTTATTAAATGAGTGATTTGTTTTAAATAAAATACCTGCGAAAGTAGTCATTTTTTTAACTTGCACCATAATTTTTAACACAACTATTTTATGTCAGTACATCAGGAAGTAAAAAGAGTTACGACCCATATTATGCAGGAAATGAAGAATAAGGGCGTAAAAATTAGTATGCTAACAGGTTATGATTACAGCATGGCGCGTATTTTGGATGATGCCGGTATAGATATAATTCTAGTCGGAGACTCAGCTTCCAATGTGATGGCAGGACATGAGACCACTCTACCCATTACCCTGGATCAAATGATTTATCATGCTGCATCAGTAATCAGGGCTGTTTCACGTAGTTTTGTTGTCGTTGATTTACCATTTGGTTCATATCAGGGTGACAGTAAAAAAGCTTTAAACAGTGCCATTCGCATCATGAAAGAAGCCGGAGCACACGGTGTTAAGCTGGAAGGAGGGATGGAAGTGGGAGAGTCTGTTAAAAGAATACTTACGGCAGGTATTCCGGTCATGGGTCACCTTGGTCTTACCCCGCAGAGTATTTATAAATTTGGCACCTATACAGTAAGGGCTAAAGAAGAAGAAGAAGCAAATCGTTTGATTGAAGATGCCAGATATCTTGAATCCCTTGGATGTTTTTCTATTGTATTGGAAAAAATACCTGCTGTCTTAGCCGCCAAAGTGGCAAAAACACTGACCATACCGGTAATTGGCATCGGAGCAGGAAATGGGGTGGACGGACAAGTTTTGGTAACCCATGATATGCTCGGTATAAACAAGGAATTCAGACCTAGATTTTTACGGATTTATGAAGACCTTTATTCTAAAATGTTACAAGCATTTGAAAAATACATTCAGGATGTTAAATCAGGTGATTTCCCTAATCAGGACGAACAATACTAAATGTTCTGTGTTCAATTCTAACAAATTTACATAATCGACTACCCTTTAAATGAAAAAAAAGACATTTATCCTGTTAGCTGGACTTGCGTTATTGGCTATTGTCTTGATTGTTGTGTTCAAAGACAGCATTTTTCCCAATGTTACTGACAAAGCAGAGGAAACTTATGTATTTGTTTACAAAAATGAGAGCTTGACGCAACTTGCAGACTCATTAAGTGTACAAGGCTTAATTAAAAATTCTGAAAGCTTATTTAAAACAGCCGGTATAATGGGGTTTAAGGATAAGCACTTAATTCCCGGCAGATATAAGATAAAATCAGGCTGGAACAATGTGCAATTATTGGATTATCTGTCAAGAGGGAAGCAAGCTCCGGTTAATTTAGTAGTCAATCCAATGCGCAAAGTTGAAAATGTGGCCGCATATTTAGGCAGGAAATTGGAAGCTGATTCAATAGATTTCTCTCTGGCTTTGACTGATTCTACCTTCCTGGATTCTTTAGGTGTTGATAAAGAAAATGTTATGACACTTTTTATCCCAAATACTTATCAGGTATATTGGACGATTAATCCACTGTCATTTATCCTTAAAATGAAAAAGGAGTGTGATGAGTTTTGGAACAAAAATCAAAGGATGGATAAATTAAAAGAACTAGGTCTGACAAAGGCTCAGGTATATACACTTGCTTCTATTGTAGATAAGGAGACACAATCTGATGCAGAAAAGCCGACGATAGCAGGATTGTATTTAAATCGGCTTGCCCGGGGTATGCCATTGCAGGCAGATCCAACGGTTGTGTTTGCGAATAATGACTTCACAATTAAAAGAGTAACAAATAAGCATATCGCGATTCAATCTCCTTATAATACATATATCAATAAAGGATTACCACCCGGACCTATTAGCATGGCTACTGTTTCAGGCATAGATGCCGTATTGAATCACGAAAAACATAATTACTTATATATGTGTGCACGCCCGGATGAATCAGGGAGGCATAATTTTGCTGAAACCTTCGCAGCCCATGTCCAAAATGCAAATATTTACAGAGACTGGTTGACGAAGCAAGGACTATCACTTTAAAAATAATTAAATTTGTCATATAAATATATTAAATAAATAATGGAATACAGAATAGAAAAGGACACTCTCGGACAAGTGAAGGTTCCAGCTGATAAGTATTGGGGTGCTCAGACTCAACGTTCTATAGAAAATTTTGATATTGCCCGGGATATTGACAGAATGCCGCATGAAATAATAGAAGCCTTTGCTTTCCTGAAAAAGGCAGCTGCAATTACCAATTTTGAAGCTGGGGTACTACCTGAAGATAAGAAAGATTTGATTTCTAAAGTCTGTAATGAGATACTTGAAGGGAAATTGGATAATCAGTTCCCGCTAGTGGTGTGGCAAACCGGTTCGGGGACCCAGTCAAATATGAATGTAAATGAGGTTATTGCCTACAGAAGTCATGTGCTCAATGGTGGTAGTTTAAATGATACTGAAAAGTATCTTAAACCCAATGATGATGTAAATAAATCTCAGTCATCCAATGATACCTTCCCGACAGCTATGCATATTGCAGCTGTCAGGATATTGTTAAACAAAACTATTCCCGGTATAGAGCAACTGAAAGCAACACTGGAAGCCAAATCTCAGCAATTTATGGATATTGTAAAGATTGGGCGAACCCATTTAATGGATGCAACACCATTGACACTTGGTCAGGAATTATCAGGTTATGCGGCACAATTGGGCCATGGGCTGAAGCATATAAGAAACACAATTGGTCATTTAAGTGAATTGGCTTTGGGTGGCACAGCCGTTGGAACCGGTATTAATACACCTCCGGGATATGCTGAGAATGTAGCCAGACATATATCTGAATTAACGGGGATTACATTTGTTACTGCACCAAACAAGTTTGAAGCATTGGCTGCACATGATGCAATAGTAGCTGCTCATGGAGCTTTAAAAACTATAGCAGTAAGTTTGATGAAAATTGCCAATGATATTCGGCTGCTGGCGTCAGGTCCAAGATGCGGAATAGGAGAGATTTCTATACCAAGCAACGAGCCAGGGAGTTCAATTATGCCTGGCAAGGTTAATCCGACCCAATGTGAGGCAATGACCATGGTGGCGGCGCAGGTACTTGGAAATGATGTTGCAATAAACGTTAGTGGGGCAACCGGGCATTTTGAGTTGAATGTTTTTAAACCGGTTATGATAAAGAATTTTTTACATAGTGCTAAGCTAATAGGAGAGGTATGCGTATCCTTTGATGTTCATTGTGCTCAAGGAATAGAACCTATTTTACCAAATATCAAAAAGAATCTTGACCATTCATTGATGTTGGTTACAGCATTAAACACTAAAATAGGATATTATAAAGCTGCAGAAATTGCCCAAAAGGCCCATTCAGAGAACACAACTCTGAAAGAAGCTGCCATTGCATTAGGATATGTTTCAGGTGAGGATTTTGACAAATGGGTAAGACCTGAAGATATGGTGGGCAGAAAATAGTTAGGGATTGTTGAAGATAGATTTTGAAGGGATTGGAGAAGTGGGTTAAGTTAGCCATTTCGAAGTAGGTAGATATCTAATAATTCAAACTATTGTAATGATTGACTTTTGGATGTAAGCTTTAAATATTTTACTGCTAAAAGTTGATTTTTTTGTATTTGGTATGTAAGAATCAAGTAGTTAAGTTATTAGTTAACTACCTACTCCTAATATTAACAAGATCATCTTTTTTTCATAATTTACCAGAACAATATTCCAACTAAAAAGATATTTTTCTTATCTTCGCTTAATAATATTTTCAATTCATTCAAAATCACCTTTATGCTTAAAAGCTTGAAATCGCTTACACAGAAAGAATTCCTCCGTTACTTTGGAACTGATTTACAATGCACTGAATTTTTAGAAAATTTAAAATGGCAATCCGGATTTTGTTGTCATAATTGTGGTAACCATAAATATTGTCAAGGATCAAAGGAAAAGGACCGACAATGTACCAGATGCAGAAAGATTCATAGTGTAACCTCAGGGACATTATTTCATAAATGTAAGATTCCCATCCATCTAGCCTTTTACATGACTTATCTTATTGTGACTGATAAAAAAGGTTGCGCTTCCACATTATTAGCTGAACGAACAGGTCTTCAACAAAAAACATGCTGGCTCTTTCGTATGAAAGTTTTTAAAGCGATGGAAAGTACTGACAGGCACTCATTGGAAGGGGAGGTAGATATTCTGTGTTTTACGGTAGATAAACTTAAAAATGCTAAGGTTGGGGAGAGAAAGAAAATTAAAGAAAAAGTTGTTTTGGGTGTTGAAGAGAAAGGGGGAGGGGCAGCTAGAATTTATTGCAAGTCAATGCCTTACAAATACAATACTAATATTCGGAATTTTATAAACAATAAAATAAATTCTGAAGCACATATTAAAATGGATAAAAAGGTACTCGCAGTTTATTTTTCAAAGAATAGAGATATAATGGAAAATATCAATTTGCGGATTACAAACAGAGTGGTGGACAGTATCCAGAAAAGAATTTATGGTCGATATGGTTATGTCATTCACCTGTCAGCATATTTAAGTGAAACCTGTTATCGTCATAATAGGCATCGAATGAAAGCAGAAATTTTTGAGGATATAATAACCAGGATGATGAAACATGAGCCTTCACCCTATAAAGCATTGATATACAGTTGATAAATATTTGAATTTCTGAAATACGAAAAATTAGTCAATTGTGACGAATAATTTAGCATATGAAATTCCATAATTTATAAATTTATATATATATTTGCGTTTAAAACAATGTATAATGTGATAATTGGTAGTAATTATCATGTTTATCAAAAATAAAAACTTATTATATGTCAACTGAGAAAGATGCAAAACAAAAAGCCCTCCAACTAACTCTTGATAAGTTAGAAAAAACCTATGGTAAGGGTACAATCATGCGTTTGGGTGATAAACCTGCCATTGATGTAGATGTTATTTCTACAGGTTCATTAGGTCTTGATATTGCACTTGGGACCGGAGGTTTTCCGAAAGGTCGTGTTATTGAGATTTATGGTCCCGAATCTTCCGGGAAAACGACCCTGGCAATACATGCAATTGCTGAAAGTCAAAAAAAAGGTGGAATAGCGGCGTTTATTGATGCTGAACACGCTTTTGATAAATCTTACGCCGAGAGGCTTGGAGTGGACACCTCTAATCTCTGGATATCTCAGCCTGATAATGGTGAGCAGGCACTGGAAGTCGCTGAAAATTTAATTAGATCAGGGGCAATCGATATTATTGTTATTGATTCTGTAGCAGCACTTGTACCCAAAAGTGAAATTGAAGGGGAAATGGGTGACTCAAAAATGGGCTTACAGGCGAGATTGATGTCTCAAGCTCTTCGTAAACTTACCGGTACAATTGGCAGAACAGGTTGTTGCTGTATTTTCATCAATCAGTTACGAGAAAAGATAGGCGTAATGTTTGGAAATCCGGAAACAACAACCGGTGGGAATGCATTGAAGTTTTACGCCTCACAGCGACTGGATATTCGCCGAAGTGGTTCTCCTATTAAAGATAAGGATGGAAATCTTCTTGGGAATCAAGTTAAAGTTAAAGTCGTAAAGAATAAATTAGCACCGCCTTTCAGAGTGGCAATTTTTGATATTATGTTTGGGACAGGTATTTCTAAATCCGGAGAAATTGTGGACCTGGGCGTTGATTTGGATATTATTCAAAAATCAGGAAGTTGGTACTCTTATGAAGAAACCAAGATAGCTCAAGGTAGAGATGCCGCAAAACAGTTTATTGAAGATAATCCTGAGGTAGCCGAAGAAATTGAAATGAAAATAAAAGAGAAAATTACGGCAAAAGGGGGAAGCTCAATTATTGAAATGGAATAAAAAATAAGCTGCCATTTTCGGCAGCTTATTTTTTATATAATATTGAATTTAGAATTAAGCTTTATTTATTCGTGATAAACAGCTTAATTTTAAAAATTAAAATAAATTCCTCCAGACCCGAATAACATACTGTCTTTATGGTCAAAATCAATTTGATAAGAAGCATCAAGTTTTGCGCCAAATTGTTTGTATAAGTCAAATTTAAATCCTGCAACTCCACCATATCCAAAGTTAGGCTTATAATAAGAATATGTGTGGTCTTCATTCATTGTAAGGCCATCTTTATGGAGTATGTAACCATCGTTTACGGTATAATCTTGCTTCCATATCCTCCTGAATACCATAGGACCGACATTAAAAGAGAACCATTTAAATTTCAATGCATTCACTTTGACAGCAAAATAGGCAATATCAAGTTTTGCATCTGAACTATAATGATCCGATTGGCTTGATAATGAATGAAACTGATATCCTATGGTCGGTACGACGATGTTAAAAAGAGTATATCCTGCTCCCACATTTATTCCATATCCTGCCTGAGCATTGTTTCCGATCACAGTGTAACCTCCATCTACTTCAAAGTATGATTTTTTCTGAGCGTTGGTGTTTATACTTAACACTAAGATGGATAAAATTAAAATTGATTTAAGTAAATTTGATACCATTTGTTATTAAATTTAATATGATAATAATGATTCTATCGACTGGCTGACTTTATCTATGTTTAATAGCATTGTTTTTTCTAATGTTTCATTCAATGGAACCGCAGGTACATTAGCAGAGCCAATTGTCCTTACCGGAGCATCAAGACTGGAGAAACAATTTTCCTGGATTCTTGCTGCTATACTCTGAGCATATGATCCATCAACGGCTTCTTCAGTGATTACCAGGCACCTATTGGTTTTTCTGACTGAATTGTAAACTGTTTCGACATCTAAAGGTACTAAAGATCTCAGATCTATTAATTCTATTTGTCCCGCAAATCTTTTCTCCGCATTATACGCCCAATGAACACCCATCCCATAAGTTACAACCGTACAACATGTCTGATCCTTATTTGGTTGTGACTTAATTAATACGTTGGCCTTACCGATTGGAACAACATAATCTTCATCAGCTTCTATGCACTTGGCATTTTCTGTACCTGGCAATTTAGCCCAATATAGACCTTTATGTTCAAAAATAACGACCGGGTTTGGATCATAGTATGCAGCTTTCATTAATCCTTTTAAATCGGCAGCATCTGTTGGATAAGCTATTTTTACTCCTCTGATATTAGCGACAATTGTCTCAACACTACTAGAATGATAGGGTCCACCACTTCCATAAGCGCCGATAGGTACACGTAGAACCATACTTATAGGCCACTTTCCATTGGATAGATAATTTGAACGGCTAATTTCAGAAAATAATTGATTTAATCCGGGCCAGATATAATCAGCAAATTGTACTTCAACAATAGGTTTAAGTCCAACTGCCGACATTCCGGCGGTACTCCCAATAATAAATGCCTCTTGAATTGGAGTATTAAAAACTCTATGATCACCAAATTGTTGTCCTAAAGTAGCTGCTTCTCTAAACACACCTCCCAGTCTGGATCCTACATCTTGACCATAAAACACACACCTTTCGTCTTCAAGCATCAATTCACGGATTGCGAAAATACCGCTATCCACCATGTTTTTCAGTCCATTATTTTCTCCATGCCGATGTCCACGCTCTTCTCTGATAGGTGTTGGAGCAAATATATGAGTATATAAATCTTCTGGTCTGGGATCTTCGGATTTTTGTGCTTTTTCAAACTGTACTTTAATCTCTTTTGCTATTCCTTTTTGAATATTTTCAAGCGATATGTTATCAATAATATCCAGGTTTAATAACTTTTTGATCAGTTTGGGGTATGGATCCCTTTGTGATTCTTCTTCTAAATCAAACCTGTACCATTCTTTTCGGACACCGGAAGTATGATGATTGAGAAGAGGGACGGTAGCATGAATGACAAAAGGGCGCCTTTCAGTTCGTACTATGCCAAAAATCTTATTAATTGTTTTATAGGACAATTCAAAATCCGTACCATCAATAGATATAGACTCTATGCCTTTAATTCCTTTTACGTATTCAGCTGCATTCCAGGTACGAACTTCATCTTTAAAAGCAGAAATATCCCATTTATTGTCTTGAACGAGGAATACGATTGGTAGTTGCTTCAAAGCTGCCATTTGGAAAGCCTCACTTACTTCTCCTTCAGTTGCTGCGGCATCTCCTATGGAACAGACAACCAGTGGCGGGGTTTCACCCTGGTCAATACCTTGCTGTTCTTTATACCACATCCCCAATGCTGCTCCAGTTGCAGGGATTGCTTGCATTCCGGTGGCAGAGGATTGATGAGGAATCTTGGGTTTATCATCGTCTCTCAGACTTGGGTGGCAATAATACGATCTTCCAGCTGAAAAAGGGTCGTCTCTTTTTGCCATCAATTGAAGCATCATCTGGTATGGAGTTGCTCCTATAGCCAGCATTAAGGCATCATCTCTGTAATATGGGTAAACGAAGTCACAAGGTTTTAATTGCAAACCACAGGCAATTTGAATTGCTTCATGACCACGCGAAGTTGCATGTACATATTTGGATACTATCTTGAAATTTTCTTCATACAATTCAGCCATAAATTTAGCTGAATACATTTTTTTTAATGCTTTTAGCCAGATTTCCTTGTCAATATCTTTTTCAAGTATTTTTTCTTCCAAAATAAGTAATTTCTTACAAAGATAAAAAAAACTATTATACTCAATATTTGAGTTTATTTAATTATAATAAAAAGAAATATAGATAAATAAATATTAAGATATGTAGATATATAAATTACTCTACTTCATATTGAAAATTATATCTAATTAATTTTTAAATAAGAGTTGTATGGTGCAAATTAAAACTGGTGAGTTATGCAGCCATAAATTGATGAATTTGGCGCAAGATAAACAAAATGAATTGCTTAAAAGCCAATCGCCACCGGAAGGACCCAAAGGAGGCTGCAGGGCGACTGAGAGCCCTCCCGGTTAAAAAGTTGACACAGTTTAATGGATACTCCTCCTAAAAACGGAGTAGGTATTTAACTAATAACCACTCTTCTTTTCATATAGGCACTCAAAGCTAAAATGACGTTACTTTTTAAATGATTTTAGCACCATAATTTATTAAACTTGTTTTTTATTCAGGGTTTTGAATATTAGCTAACTACCTACTTCGAAATCTATAACTCCTCAACATCCACCACCTTATATCACCTGATCTAATTACCAACTGGCACCACCGCCACCGCCACCAAAACTTCCCCCGCCAAAACTTCCTCCTCCCCATCCTCCTCCAGATGATCCTCCTCCCCAGCTACCGCTACTCCAACCGCTACTGCCACCGCCCCATACTGATCCTCCCCCCCAGCCGCTGTTCCTCCTCTGACCAAAGGTATCAGTACCTGAAAATGTCTGAGTCTGAAACTTGCCAAATATCGCCAGAAGTATAATTATTGTTATTATTCCAAATAATATTAATAAGATTACCCACATTTCCGGACTTTCTGGAGTTTTAGGTTCAGCACTATATTCTCCGTGGATTGCTTTAATTATAGAATTTATTCCATATTGGACTCCTCCAAAATAATCCTGAGCTTTGAAGTAGTTTACCATTTCTCTGGCAATCCTGGACGATGCAACATCGGTTAATGCACCCTCAACTCCATATCCTGTCGAAATAAATATACCTCTCTGACTTCCTTCTGTTACTATCAGCATGATGACGCCATTGTCTTTCTGACTTTGGCCAACACCCCACAAGTTTCCTAATTGAATAGCATAACTCGCTCTGTCATAATCACCTATATCAGGTCGGATCATAACTACGATTTGGGAAGAAGTTGTATCGCTCATCGCCCTTAATTCCTGCTCTAAAATATTTCGCTGACTCTCGGTTAAGAAATGAGAATAATCATGTACATAGACTGCAGGCTCAGGCTTTGGCGGAAAAAGCGATACTTCGTCTTGGCCAAATATAGCTAAAGAGCTAAATAAGGTAATAAAAACAATAGTTAAGTACCTTTTCATTTATGGATTGATTTTCTTTGTATTTATTTTATCCCAAACTAAAAACCATAAATTATATCGTCAGGAAGCTCATTTTCATTTTCTCTTTCTACTCTTGGAAAATGCTCTTTTAACTTTATGCCTATTGCTTCGATAGCACGAATTATACCTGATTCGTACATACCATCCGCAAAATCTGCACTAAGATTTTTTAATATTTGATCCCACATGTCCTGTCCTGCCACCTCATGGATTCCTGTATCTCCCCAGATGTATAACTGCCTTGATCTGACAGCTACATAAATCAAAACACCATTACGGTTTTTAGTCTTATGCATTCCATATTGTTCAAATATTTTCATTACCCTTTCATGAACGTTATCTGGACATTTGTCTTCAATGTAAACCCTCAGCTCACCCGTTGTCTGGGCTTCTATCTGAGAGATTGCCTTTTTAATATGTTCCTCTTTTTCAGGGCTGAATAATTTTGACATATAGAATGATGTATCTTATTGTTTAGAATTGCACTTCAGGTGCTTTTTCTGAACCCTTTTCTGCTTCGAAATATCCCTTCTTGTCAAAACCAAACATTCCTGACAATAAGTTATTCGGAAATTTGCGGATATAAGTATTAAAGTCTTGTACTACCTCATTAAATTTACGCCTTTCCTGAGTTATACGATTTTCGGTTCCTTCCAGCTGTGCCTGTAAATCAAGGAAATTCTGGTTTGCTTTCAGTTGTGGATAATTTTCTGTAACCATCATCAATCGACCTAATGCTTGAGATAGTTCACCTTGAGCTGCCTGGAATTCCTGAATTTTTTCCGGTGTAAGATTTTTCGGGTCAACTGTAATCTGACTGGCTTTTGACCTTGCTTCAGTGACAGCTGTAAAAGTTTCTTTCTCAAAATTTGCAGCTCCTTTTACGGTATTCACCAGATTAGGAATCAGGTCAGCACGTCGCTGATATACGTTTTCTACCTGCGCCCATGCGGATTCCACTGATTCTTCTTTAGTTACCATAGAATTGTAACCATTCTTAAAAGATGAATATGCGATTAAAGCAATTACAGCTATTACGACAATTGTTATTACTGAACGTTTCATTTAGTTATTGATTTTTGTGAATAATTTGTATTTAAAACAGTATAGCAGGGATAATGATTCCCAATTAGGAGGATGTGATGAGCTTTCTTAGATGAACCATTGTTTTTATCGTACCAAAGTATAAATTTTTATTCTTTTTGCCAAATACTCCCATGTATAAAATTCATATATGTATATTTTTCAAACAATTTTGAATAGCCTTTTTTAATTATAATAGGGTCTAATTCAGTTAGCTCACTGTTTTTTATGTGTATAGCCCACTTGAAAAATATATAAATAATAGCCATATAAATTTTCTTCCACCATTTTCCTGCACCGGAATTCAGCGAGAAATCAGTGTTTATCCACAAGGCTGATTTGTTTGCACATTTATTTAACTTTTCGAATAAATATTGTGATTCTTCCTTATTGAAATGATCAAATAAAAATGGAGTGAAAATCACATCAAACTTTTCCCGGATTTTTAATTCAAAAATATCTGCTTGAATGATTTCTACATGACTCGTTTGAAATTGCCTTCTCCGAGTCAATTGAATCATTTTTGAGGACTCTTCGACATAGGTTATTTTAATTTTTGCTAAGTTTAATTTTGCAATTTCTTCTAATATCCAACCTGACCCTCCTCCAACGATCAGGATATTATCTCCGTTTTTTAACCATTTAATTAATCCTTTTTGAATTTTTTGTTGAGCTCCCCAAAACACTATTCTGCTCAGAAAATCATAAGTTCTTGCGATTCTGTTATAATTTAGTTTAGTGACTTTCATAGTCCGGAACCAATTATGCCACAGCAAGCCTTAAATAGTAAGACCCCGTCAATGATAATTAAATAAAAAAGAATTTCACGGGGCTTTTTAAGTGAAAGAGCGATTATTATTGTCGCGATAAAGGGTAGCAGGTTAATCAGATACCTTTCTATGCTAAAGTTCATCCTATAAGAAAACATGGTGAATGAAGCAATTCCGGCTAATAATAAGGGTAATAAAATTAAATAAATTGTTTTTTGTATTCCGAATGAAACAACAAATGTTCTCAAGTCGTCATTCGCATCGGTAGGGTAGTCTTTTATGTCAAATAATATAGCATTAACCGTACAAAACATCCAATTTTTTATAAAAAACCAGATTAATAGAATCCAGTCCAAATGAAAAGGAGTTTGATTAGCCTCCAGAAAGATAACGGGTAAAATAGTTGAAAAGTATGCCCATACCCAACCAATAATAAAGGATTTCAACCACCCTGTATGTCTTATGTCAAAACCGAAATACTTTTTTGAAATCAAGCCGTAATAAAATAATGCTCCGCAAAATGTAATTCCTGAAATTACATACCAGATAATTCCAATGTGATTAATTTGATATCGTCCATCAATTATCGAAATGAGAAGAATGCAGCTAATCAATATGATTATTAATAATTCTTGCTTTCTAAGAATTTTGCCGAATTTTTTATACCATTGACTTCTGGGGTTTTGCCGATCTGTTTTGTTGGTTTCACTGAGATAGGCATAAGTATAATATCCAATAGGCATCAGGAATATAACTAAGTAATCCCTGAAATTATTGATCGGCAGCATTAATTGATACGAAACTTCCAGACATAATCCAATAGCTAAAATCCCAACAAAGTAATTGCCGAAAAAAATTGTTTTTATGATGTCGTACAATATTGTATTCCGCATGAATTATTATCATGTAGCACCTTATGGAAAAATTTAACCTGATTGGTAATTATCTGTAAAATTTATTCTTTTTGGCAATTACTCAATATTTTGAGGTACGAATATAAAAAAAGCAGCCAATCAAATGACCGGCTGCTTATATTTCAACCAAATATATTTTAAAGTTTAGTCACTGTGTAAGTATACCCGCCAGGTGACAATGTCATAACAACTTCATAATTAGCGTCTTCCGGTATTGCGATATTTGCACCATCCGCCTCAAGGCTTCCGTCGGCATTGTTGTCCCCAAAGTTGAATCCCCAGTCATGATTGGCTCTGAACTTGATTTCACCCTGAGTTAAAGCACCGGTATATGTCCACGAATAATCTCCTGATTTAACCATTGGTGTATCATCATTCCATCCATTTGGAGTAGAACTTCCAATAATGCCCCATTCCTGACGCAGGGCTGTCCATGTTCCGGCTATAAAGTCGCAATCAATTCTGTAAAAACCTTCATCGACTACTTTACAGTTTTGTTCATCATTCTGCTCAAGTACTCCGGGTTGGGTTTTATTATCACCCCAATCGCCATCCCAGCTCTGTGTTTGAAGGAATTTAAATTCACCATTTGCTGTGATGGGAGTGTAAATTCGGAACTTACCGTCTTCCAGCTTGACAAATGGTGCTGAATTTGCCGGATCCCAACCTGCCGGAACTCCACCTCCAACCAAAAACAATGTTTCAGGGAAGCTTGATTCTGTGATTGTGGCTGAATTTAATCCTAGATTAAGCACTACCTTATATCTGCCGGCAGCAGGTATTTTGATATTTCCGCCATCTCTTTTTATCTGAAAAGTCTTTCCAACTTCAAAAACTTCACCATCAGATAATCCCCAGTTGACATCCCAACTTCCTGCTGTTTCTCTGAATTTCATTTCCTTATCCTGCAGGTCTGTTACGATTGTAAATGTACCATTGCCATCGTGAGCCATAGGTATATCTGTATTCCAGTCAACACCTGCATCTCCGATAATATTCATGGTACCTGCAAGTGGAGTGATGATAAGCGTGGAATTATCAATATCAACTAAAATCTGGAATAATCCGCTTACTCCTCCATCAGGAATCTTAAAGTTTGCGCCCCCTAATTTAAGCGAAATAGGTTTGCCAAATTCAAAGGTTGCATCATCAGCCATACCCCAGTTGAAATCCCAGCTCCCGGCGTCTCTTCTTATCTTGAATTCCTTCCCATACTGCATTTCAGTTACAACAGCAAATTTTTTAACACCAATCAGATTCATAGGCACATCGGTATCCCAGCCTTTAGCTGCATCTCCTATAATATTCATGGTTGTTGCATCTATTGAGGTAGATGGACCTTTGTAGGCGGTCATATTGATTCCCAGAACATTGGAGAAATACCTTTCGTTATTATTTTTATATGATGAAACGACTCTGACTTCCATATCATGAGGCTCGTCATATAAGTAACCGAATCCTGAAAGTATATTATTCAATTCCCTTCCTGTAAATTCCTTTTTATATGCTCCTAATACTACTGTCTGGCTTGCATTGGCAAATTCCTTACCTTTTTCTGCTATTTCTATTACAAATTTATAATTTGCCTTATCGGTAGCATACTGTGGGTCTGTCCAGTCTAATGTTAAGACTACATTATCAGAGTCAGATGCAGGAGGTGCCACCTGGTCCGAAGAAGCCTTCAGGGTAACTGCCTTACCATTTTGATAAGTTTCCAGATCATCAAATTTTTTACATGCTGTAAAGAAAAACCCTAAACATGCAGTCAAAACAAATAAATTATATATTTTTTTCATTTTTCTTATTTGTTAAATAAATAAAATTTTTCTTCCTGACATCAAAGTTTTTCGGCGAAGAACTTGCCTCGCTGAAAATCAACCGTTATTTTATAAGTACCTGCGGCAGGAGGTCCAGGGAACTGTGGATCCGAATCTTTCATCTCAATATCTCCGCCTTCCCATGTTCCTCCGGCAAGCATATGATATTGTGTTCCCCAGACGCCATCCTCCTGAATCAATTTATATCCGCCACCTCCCGGGAGGTCAATGGTTAGTTCATAAAGAGTTTCAGATACCTTGGTAAACTCCTGAGAGTCCTTGTAGGTGGGATTTAAGGGATTGTCCCAACCATTTGGAGTAGCATCGCCTAAAATCCATAAATGTCCGGTAGCCGGAGGTGTAACCTTAGGAGGTATAGAATAAGGAGTTGCTTTTAATGGAACTACATTTGATACCAATACGGAATATTTATTATCAATGGAAGCCGTAACTCTAACTTCCAGATTGTATTCAGTACCTACCTGTAATTCCATCTGGTTAAGCATATAGTCGTTCAATTCTTTAACCAATACCTTTTTACCCAGGTCTCCATCTAGTGATAATTGCTTCCTGTTAGGTGTTGAAAAATTTGCACCCTGCAGGTCAAATTCCAGTAAATATGTAACATTGTGAGAACTGATACCTGAATTGAATTGATATTCAGGATTAGTCCAGTTAAATCCAACCGCTACATTATCAGCATTGTCAAAACTCATGGCTGCTGAATCCGTAGAGGCAGTTAATTTAGGTGCAGTTCCTCCCAAGAACTCTGATTTTATTTCATCTTTCTCGCAAGATGTGAAAAATGCAGATAAGAGGAGGATGCTCATCAATATTTTAATATTATTTTTCATCATTTATCTTTTTTTCAAATTAAAAACCGGCATTTTGTGACAAATTCGGATTGGATGCTCTGTTGGCATTAGGTATAGGGAATAGATTGTACTTGGCATCCACCGCTGTTCCATTGGCTACACCACCTTTCCATGGCCATAAATAATCACCTGTCGTAAGCTGATTATACCTTATCAAATCTGTACGTCTGTGACCTTCCCAGTATAACTCTCTGGCTCTTTCATCCAGAATAAATTGTAGTGTAAGGTCTGATGAAGTGATATTTCCGGCAGTACTTCCACCATAAGCTCTTGTTCTGATCAGGTTGATATAATTGAGTACTGTAGCTGCATCTCCACCTGAACCTCCTCTCAATACGGCTTCCGCATAAATCAGATACATTTCAGAAAGTCTGAATACCGGAAAATCCGTATCTGCAAATTCTGTTGTGGGGTCGGATACTGCTCCATTGTCTGATCTCACATTGACAAACTTCTTAACATGCAGTCCGTTTTTAAAATCTCCGATAGATGGTATGGCGATTTGTCCGGAACTGGTCCCAAATACAGAAGTAGTGAATAGTGCCCTTTGATCTGTTGAGCCTGATAAATCGGTAAACTTATCAGCTAAACCTTTAGTCGCACGGTATCCACCCCAGCCATTATTGGTTCCGTATTCTGCAAAATCGTCTCCTGCGGCAGCATGAATCAGGAATGTAGTGTTGGCATAAGATTTGGATCTAAGTCCGTCACAGTTGATGGTAAAGATAAACTCGTCTTTTTTAGTGTCGTTGTCAGCCATAAAAAGACTTGCATAATTTGGTTGTAAACTATAACCTGCATTAATTACTTTAGATGCATATTCTATTGCTTCTGAATACTGTGGTGTGCCTGTATAAACCTCTGCATTGAGATATATTCGCGCAAGTAAGGCCCAGGCAGCTGCCTGATCCACACGACCATATTCTGCTGTTTTTGCAGGCTTCAGATCGGTATCTATAGCTTTTAACTCATTGACAATATAAGTGTACAAATCTTTTCTGCTGATTTCACGGGGCAAATCTGTTCCGATGGCATTTTCCTCTGTAATGAAAGTTGACTTGCCAAATAAATCCATCATGACCCAATAATTAAATGCCCTGAGAAATCTGGCTTCAGCTCTGCTGTTTGCTATATCTGCAGCATCAGCTCCTGTAATACCCCGTCCGGAGACCTTTTCGGGAGTTGACTCTCTGAGATATTCATTAATTAAAGTTATGTTATAAATCGGCCTAGCATACATACCCAATACAAAGGGGTCAGATGAGGTGTATTGCAGGTTGTGGAAATCATAAATTGTTTGGTCATTCCAGGCCACTATTGCTTCATCTGTCGGAAGTTCCTGGGCATTGAAAAATGCACGTATAAAACCAACCTGTGAACCTTCGTCTAGGTTGCCTTTAATATCCGGATTTCCTGCAGGACCTGCATTTCCTGTGACAGTAAGTGTTCCGTATAATTTAGCAAGGACTGACCTATAGCCATCGGCAGTGGCATATGCCTTGTCAGGGGTTAAGTCATTGACAGGATATAAGTCGAGTTTATTGGCACATGATCCTAAAAGTACGATCATCACCAGCCCTGTCAGTATGTTTTTAAAATTCTTATTAATCATTTCATTCATTTTTTTGGATTAAAAATCTAAGCTGGCGCCAACTGAATAAATACGAGGTCGCGGGTAAATCGTGTTGTCTACTCCTGAATCACTCGCCAATTCCGGATCTAAACCACGATACTTGGTAATGACAAATACGTTCTGTATATTGGCTGACAATCTTAAAGAAGCTTTGTCTCTGAATATCCTGCCAATATTATAACCGATATTTATATTATCTAATCTGAAGAATGAAGCGTTTTCAATAAAGTAATCAGACAAATACTGGTTGTTTGTGAACTTGGTATCATCATAAATAACAGATCCGTTGGAAATATAATTAATAGGATCTTCAATTCTGCGTAATGATGCTGCCTGAGAAGCGAAGTTATTGTACAGGTAATTATTGAATGAACCATGTCCTGCTAAGCCTATTGACAGCTTATTGATTATTACCTGAGTATTAATGCCTAGCATGAATTCAGGAGCTGGATTAGTATATAGATAACGGTCATTATCATCTATCTGTCCGTCTCTGTTCAGGTCTTCATATAATCCTTCTATCGGTGCTCCTGTTTTACTGTCATATACCTGCTTATATACAAAGAATGTATAAGGTGTATAACCGACTTCAAATTTACCTATTGTGTTGCCGGTTCCGCCGGCTATCCCTGAAACGTTAATACCCTTAAATGATGGATCTTGATTTCTTAAAAGGTTGGTAATTTTTGACTGGTTTTTAGTTACATTGAAGCCCAGAGACCAAATTAAATTTTCGTTTTTAACCGGTATTGTATTGACTGTTAATTCCATACCTTTTACATCCATGTTCCCGACATTGGTCAATAAAGTTATGTCGAAATTGGAGCCGGGTGCAACAGGAACTACGCTCAATAAGTCTTTTGTCTTTTTACGGTAAAAATCAACGCTACCTGTTATTCTGTCATTTGCAAAACCAAAATCCAATCCGATGTTACTGGTTGTTGTGGTTTCCCATCTGATATTAGCATCATAAGCATTAGGTCGTAAAAAATGATAATATGAATTGCCGAATTGATATTG
Organism: Saprospiraceae bacterium; assembly: GCA_024103005.1. GTDB lineage: Bacteria > Bacteroidota > Bacteroidia > Chitinophagales > Saprospiraceae > Parvibacillus. The sequence goes on along the minus strand of JAGFJA010000047.1, from coordinate 159,012 downwards.
AGCTGTTTCACTACTCACGTTATATACAGGAAGGTAGGAATAATATGAACCTATATCCTGCTGTCCGGTAACTCCATATCCCAGTCTCAACTTTAATTGAGACAATACTTTACTGTTTTTAAAGAATTCTTCACGCATTTTCCAGGCAACAGCTGCAGCCGGGAAGTATCCGACTCTGTTGTCTTTGGAGAACTTGGACGAGGCGTCTCTTCTGATCGAACCTGTAATTAAATATTTATTGGCAAGAGTCAGGTTGACTCGTCCAAAATATGATTCTAACCTGAATTGAGGTTTGTCTGTTGCAAAAGTAGGCTGAGTGCCGGGTATAATAGAATCTTTAGTAACAGAATATGCCGGATAATTATATACATCAGTATAAAAATCCTGATAACTGTGCCCTGCTAAAATATCGATGGATGAATTTTTACCCAATGACTTTTCATAGTATAAAGAAAGGTCAATCAATGTGTTTGATTTTGCCTGCTTATAATCCACTTTCCTTCCCCCTGTCTGATAATTGGTTGCTGATTCAGGCTTAATGAGGTCGGTGCCGCTACCTGCTATTTTATCCATACCGACATTTGCCATCAGATGGAGGTCAGGGAAGAATGGCAGACGGTAATCAGCCTGGATATTACCTATAAACCTGTTGACGGTGGAAGTATTGTCTCTTAATTCGAGTAGTCCAACCGGATTTCTTGTCGCTAACAGGTTTACTGTATTTTCGTTTTGCAGCCATTCGAAATAGTTGCCAAACTTATTATTGGCATGTACGGGTTGTGTGGGGTCAAAGGAGACGGCAGCTCCGATCGCCCCTTCATCTGCCCAAACATTCTTTGTCTGACTTCCTTTTAAAGCAATGTTGATTTTTAAATCATCATCAAAGAAAGATGGATTAATATTCAGACTTCCGGAGAGCCTTTTGAAATTATTGGTCTTTAAAATGCCGTCTTGATTATCAAATCCTACGGAAGCCCTGAAGGGTATGTTGCCAATAGAGCCACTGGTGCTCAGGTTGTTGTTGTTTCCGAAAGCTGAACGGTAAATTTCATCCTGCCAGTCTGTATTGGCTGTTCCGAGAAGTTTTATATAGTTCTGATTTCCGGTAGCATTTATAATAGATCTGATTTGATCTCCATCATATACTTCTACCTTTTTTGCAATCTGTGAAATAGATAATTGGGTATTAAAATTCCACATTAATCTGCCTTTCGTTCCCTTTTTAGTGGTAATGATGATCACACCGTTTGAAGCTCTGGAGCCATATAGTGCAGTGGCAGAAGCATCCTTCAAAACCGAAATTGACTCTATGTCATCCGAGTTAATGGTGTTGAGTAGGTTTCCTGAACCTGCAATGCCATTTCCCTCTACAGGTACACCATCAATGACGATTAGCGGGTCGTTGCTTGCATTAAGAGAAGCTCCTCCGCGGATTCTGATTCGAGAACCGCCACCTGCAGATCCGCCACCACTTGTCACCTGAAGACCTGCAACTTTCCCGGTCAGTAATTGTTCGGGAGTAGCTATGTTACCTCTTTGGAAATCTTTTTCACCAACAGAAGTTACAGAACCGGTTAAGTCTTCCTTTTTTCTGGTACCATAGGCTACAACTACAACGTTATCAAGGATTTGCACGTCTTGCTCAAGAGTGATATCGACGGAGACCCTTTTCTGGTTGTTAAAATCAACTTGAATAGTCAGGGTGGTATAACCAATGTAAGAAACAGTAAGGGAAGCTGATTTGCCGGTTACGTTTTCTAGTGTAAAATTACCTGAAATATCTGTGACAGTTCCTTGTGTGGTGCCTGTCAGTAAAATTGTTGCTCCGACAATCCCTTCGCCATCGACATCCTTGACACTCCCGGAAATTACGGTTTGTGCCTGAATAAATGAAAAGGATAGCAGTGCAAGCATTGTAAATAAACATTGCTTCATAAAACTAACTTTTGTATTATAAATTTTTATTCAGAATGAAATTATAATGTGTACTTTTTACACATTAATTTAAGCGAAGATAATTCCTTTATCCCACATAAAATAATTTTACAGACTGTTTTTGCGAATAATATTTAGTTAATGCACTTTTATTAAATAAATAATATTTTAAATGTTTTTAATGAACCAATAAATAATTGACAATTACTTATTTAGCCAATTTATTTTTTGGCACACCAAATAATATTTGCATAGTGTATAATTACAATAAGATTAGAAATTACTTGCGAAGTAATGCCATCATACAATAATTACTAAATACCGGGTTTTTATCGGATATGATTGATATAAAAGTCAACAATGCGCGGATCCACCATGATGTCTGACGGCTTAAGCGGTCTTTTTAATACAATTCCTTCCATTGTACGACATCTGCTCAGAGCGACATAGGTCTGTCCATACTCAAATGCTCCACCTTCCATATCAAGAATAACACGATCAAAAGTCTGGCCTTGACTCTTGTGGATCGACATTGCCCACGCTAATTTCAATGGGAATGCTTCAAAACTCCCTACAACTTCAGGTTTGATTTTATGCTCTTTCTCAGGGTCAGTTACATATCTGATCATATCCCAGGATGCCCGCGTGACGGTTAATTGTTTGTCCTCCAAAGGCAGGTGAACTTTTATTTTATTGCTTTCCAGTTCAATAACCAGACCAATTGTACCATTTACATAAGCGCGTTCCGGATCATTTTTGATGAAGATTATCTGAGCTCCTACTTTTAACCTTAAAATAGGATCCGTCGGCATATTTTGTGGATTAAATTCCCCTGTTATCGTTGCAGTATAAATATATTCTGCTCCGGGCAACTCATCCAGTTTTTGCAAATTGATACGCTGCATGGTAGCATTTCGGGGACTTAGATGTATATAGCCATCTTCGTCAAAATCCGAAATGACATTTTTATTCAAATCGGACAATGTTTCATAATCTATATCTCCAGACCTGATATCATCCAGGAGCCTTATAAACATTCTGTCACTTTGCCTATAAACTGTATGCAGGTTGATGTATTGAATATTTTCTAACTTTCTCCAAATGTTGGATGAAAAAAAATAGGGCGTTTCATATTTTTGTCTGAAATAATGCCTTTCCTCATTGCTGCTTAATATAGGAGGCAGCTGATATATATCACCGAATACAACCAGTCTTACTCCTCCGAAGGGCAGAGAACTGTTCCGATGTAATTGCAACATCATGTTGATGCCATCCAGAATATCGGCTCGTACCATGGATATTTCGTCCAGTATTAATATTTCAAGATTTTTAACTAGCCTCATTAAGCCTGGCTTAATCTTAATGTCTTCCGGTAAAATCAATCTGGGTGGAAATTTAAAAAAACTATGAATGGTCTGTCCATGAACTCGAAGGGCAGCTATTCCGGTTGGTGCCAAAATGGCAAGATTCTTATTGGTGGTTCGCCGGTACAAGTCCAGAAGGGTAGATTTTCCGGTTCCTGCTTTTCCTGTAATAAATAAATGATTGTTGCCCTGGTCTATCTCATTCAGGCAATCTTTAAATTCGCGAGATAATTTGAATAGCTGATCCATCAGATGGAATGTTCTACCTTTCCAATGGAAACAATTCTAAGGCAGATAAAGATTAATAATCCGTTGAGAGCCAATGTTAGGAAACCAAATTTAAATCCTCCAAGCATCCACTCTGAATTGAGATCGATAATCCAGGTTAAAAGAGGACAGATAACGCATATCCACGGCACCCACTTACTATTCGGAATATGCTTTGTAAATATGGCAAATGAAAAAAGTCCCAGAAGTGGCCCATAAGTCAGTCCTGCCAACTTAAAAACCAAATTTATTACGGCACTGTCATTGGTATAATAAAAAACCATGATGATCAAAAAAAGGACGGCTGAAATACTCAGATGCACCATGGTTCGGATTCGCTTGTTTTTCTTTTCAGGATAATCTTTCTTTTCAAGATCCAAAAAGTCGATACAAATTGATGTAGTTAAGGCTGTCAGCGCAGAGTCCGAACTGGAATATGTACTCGCTATAAGCCCCACAAAAAACAATACACAGACCGTCACCCCCAGATGTTGCATAGCCATCATGGGAAACATTTCATCTGACATCTGTGGCAATGCAATATTTTCCTTAGCGGCAAAAATGTAAAGTGAAGCTCCAAGCGTAAGGAATAGGGTAACTACTATTACTAAGTTTATACAAAAGATAAACATGTTTTTCTGTGAGTCTTTCAAAGACCGGCAGGATAAATTTTTCTGCATCATATCCTGGTCCAGCCCTGTCATTACGATTGCAATCAATGCTCCACTCAAAAATTGTTTGAAAAAATTATTGGGATCTGACCAACCGTCACTGAAGAAAAATATTTGACTGTAATCACTGTGATACACCTGACTTACCAAATCGTTTACACTATTTCCCAGATTCTTGCTTATAATGACGATACACATAACCAGAGCACTAAGCATACTGATGGTTAATAAAACATCGGTATATAAAATAGTATTTATGCCTCCTTTTGCCGTGTATAAATATATCAAGCCAATGGTCAAAAATACCGTAACACCAAAGGGGAGACCCAAAGGCGCCGTACAGAATGTATGTAAAACAATAGCCGCGAGGTAAAGCCTTAGCGCCGAACCAACACCTCTGCTTATCAGAAAAAATGTAGCTCCTGTCTTATATGAAGAAAAACCTAATCTTTTTTCTAAATACCCATATATGGAGGTAAGATTATGCTTATAATACAAGGGTAATAAAATAGATCCTATAACCACATAACCCGCCAGATTTCCCATGACAAACTGTAAATAGGAAAAGAATTTGTTGGGTCCGTCAAAACCGACTTTTCCTGGAACACTGATGAACGTGATACCTGACAATGAAGCTCCAATCATCCCTATGGAAACTAAGATCCATGGCGCATTCCTGCCGGCAAGAAAAAATTTACTGTTACTAGAGTTTTTCCCCGTGATGTAGGATATCACGATTAAAATAAAAAAATAAATGCCTATTATTGCAAGTATAGCCCAGGGTGATAAAAGAGATTGGTAATTGCCTGCCATATACAATACTTGTTTGAGCAAAGAAAATGAATATTTTGAAATATTAATCGATTATTTTAAATTAGTATACCTAAAATATTGATTATTAGATTATTAAATTAATATTTCCTTTTTATTATTAAAGATTCCTGATATACCTATGTATCAGGATCATAGTCGTAATCCCTGTAAATGTAAATGCAACACCCATGCCTATAGCAGCTCCTTTTATTCCCAATAGCGGGATAAGCCATAGACCCAATGCAAGTATAATCAGAACGGCCCCGACTGAAACATAGGTATTCCAATTTGCTTTGCCGATAGCTGATGTAAGGTTACCATATAAATTACGCATCCACATATTTCCGACCATGAAGATAAGCATGATAAAAAATACAGCTCCCTCTCCCTGGTATTGCCTCCCAAAAACTAAAGGTATGATGTCGTCCTTGATTAAATATCCAACGAGTAATATAAGGCAGCCTAGGGGTATAAATATTTTATAATAGTTTTTAATATAATAGCTTAAATATTGCTTATTCTTGAAGTTTTGTGCCAACTTCGGATAATCCGTCTGTACAAAGATTTGTGGCAGAATAGCCAGATTCATCGGTAAGATGATGGCTGTCTTGTAATAAGCAAGTGAATCCTCATTTAACAGAAAGCCAATCAACAGGAAATCCATTGAAAATAAAATATCAGAAATGAAATAGGTGATTCCCGCATGAATGGAATAACTACGGAATTCATTCAGATTGAGCGATAAGGTCGATGAGCCTGCCTGAATCAAATGTTTTTTCATAAATATCATCGAAAGCCATGGCATTAAAGCCATTGCCATTAGATATCCAAGAAGTCCCCAATAATGTATTCCTATGATGGTCAGTAAAAGCCCGCCCAAACCTGTCAAAATGGTAATCCATGAAAAGGTTCGGTTGTCGTAGCAAATCCGATAATATGATTCAAGAAAATTCTGAAAATAATAGCCGAGTAACCTGACTCCGAATAGGGCAATAATGAGGACAATATTTCCGTACTTTAAGGTGTATAAATAACTTGCGATAACAAAAAGTAGTACAATGCTCAAATGATTGAAAAATCCTTTTTTAAGAACGTATCGGCTCAGTCTGTCCTTTGAAAACTGATCTTGTTCCAGCACTCCGTATCGCAGTAATCCCTGATACGAACCCCATCCGGTCAATGGAGCAAAAATGGCAAATGTTGAAAAAACAAGCGACACCATTCCATAGTCTTCAATGGATATCCAGCGGGCTGCTATAATATTTATGGCAAGCAAAGAAACTTTTGAAATCAGTATGGCACTGAAAACGAAAAGGCCGTTGTTTCTGACAAACTCCTTGATGAATCTTATTAATTCTTTCATGAAGCAAGCCATTTATATACTCCCAATAAGCTTAAAACCAATGTCTTATCTGTAAAATTGCCTTTTTTAAACATTAATTCGCAATCTTGCTTTAATTCCTTTTCTTTGATGAAATATATATTGTCCTCAAAATACTTGTCAAAGTATTGTTTAATCAACGGATTGGTTTGATAATAGTATTCATAAGGCGTCATGGAAAATAACTCAGGTTTGCCAAGGATTTTTTTGTAATAAAGTCCATTGAGCTTGACCCAGAATTTGTCACCAAAGGATGTTTTCCACTTCTTATTTGGATGTAATCGTGTTCTTTCCCAAATAAATGCAGTCGATTCTTTGCAATATTTACTTATCCATTCAATGTAAATATTTTCATTATATCGCCATTTTTCCGGAAGGCTGAGACCAAACTTTAAAAACTCAGGATGCATGAAGGGCGATACGGCAATACTGTGCTCTTCAGCCGTAAAATTACCTACCGCTATAGCATTGAAGCCTCGGTTGTAAAATAAAAAAAGCTCTTCAGTAGGGTACTTTCCGGCTGTCGCTTCTAAAAGTTGTTGTGTCTTGTCATGAAAGAATGTTCCGGCATACATTTTGCGATAAGCTGCACTGGGAGGCATTGATTTGGCACCTGATAAATATGATCCTAATACGGCATCACCCAAATGTCCGGTATGAATAAGTCCGTATGAAGCAAAATCAGTTGTTTGTAAGGCAAAATCCGAATGAGCACCTCCTGTGTATCTCGTTAAACCCTGTGTGATAGCCGTCAATCGGTCGATATGCATTAAGAATTGACCGCCGTTGAGGTGTTTTACCTGAAGAGAAAGGTCGAGTTTTGCAGCGATTTTGCGGGCTATGGTTTCATCCAGATAGCCTGAATGTGAGAAACACAGGGCATGTATATTTTCAAAATGATTCTTTTTTGCATAAAATATTCCCATTCTGGAGTCAAGCCCTCCACTCAGCAGGGAAAAGTGACCCTTCCCAATGTCCCGATCATACGAATATTCAAGGTTTACAGCATGGCTGAAAATATCATCTAATCTGCGCAAGGCATCTGATTTTAAACCATTATAATGCTCTATGTCAAGCAAACTGTCAAGCTGGTGAATGCTTAGCAGGCTGTTTTTAGCATGGAATATCAATTGCTGACCACCCTTTAGTCGTTTTACTTCACTGATATGTGTATGATGATCCGTTAAACTATGGAAAGTAAGTGTTGAATAGGCACTTTGGATGTCCAAAGTATATGGTAGATGATATTGATCAAGGGATTTTTTAAGGTGGTATAGGCTTGTATCTACGAGGAAAATATTCTCATGGAAATAATAGAAAACTGTCTGACTGCCGGTGAGATTGCCGAAAACCATGAGTTTTTCAGATTTTTTATCCAGCAAGAATCCAGAATATTCGCCCTCAAATGACTTTGAAAAGTTATTGCTGTATTTTCTGTAAAGCTCATGCACTAAATCCGGCATACTGTGACTTATACCCAGTGAATTAATCAAGATATTTTTATTTAATAAGGCACCTTTCAGAAAAAAACTGAAGTCATCATCTTCGAAAGCAATCGACTTAAATGGTTGGCCTTCGTCGCATTTGGTCTTGATTTCAAAACCGGCCTCTCCACTATGGTATATGCTGAAGTCAACCTTCATGGATCACCGTATTATATAATTGATCTAAGCGGTTGGCTATGTGATTGGGCGAAAAGTTGCGTTCAGCATAATCATGCAATTCCTGCTTAGAAGCAAATTGCCTACCCTGAATTATACTTTCAAGTGCAGTAAACAAGGCATCCTCATTACCTTTAGTGACTAATATCCCAAAATCTGCAGGCAGGAATTCACCTATACCTCCTACGTCGGAGGCTACTAACGGGACGCCACATGAAAGTGTTTCTGCCTGGACACATGGTTGATTTTCAAAGTTGCTGAATAGCACAAAGCAGTCAAAAGAAGCCATAAACCGGGGAACATCTTTGTGAGCTAATTCACCGAATGGATAGATTATTTTTGATAATTTGTTTAATTCAATAAATTCCTTGATTTGGTCGAGTGGTCCGTTCCCGCCGATATGAAATTCAAATGAATACCCTTTATCAGATAGTCTTTTAATCACCCGGAGCATGCCACCGATATTTTTGTGAGCATCGGACAACATGGATAAATGGAGAAAGCGTATTTTCTTACTGTTTGGACTGGAATCACATGGTTTGAAGACTGTTGTGTCCACTACGTTGGGTATTACATCAATTGACTTTGGGCGGCTTATGATTGCCATGTTTTTCGCCAGATTGTTCGATACCGGCAGCCATTTTTCGGCATTTTTCAGGATATGCGGGATAAATATTTTTTCCTGGAAGCCAAGTAGCCGATACTTATCCGGATGGAGTGAAGTCCAGTGTTCACTGAGGACATATTTCTTATTCTGGAAATAGTGTAAAAACAAAGCAAAGATACCTGCCGGATAACAGGTATTTAAATGCACCAGGTCAATCCTTCCTGCCTTCTTATAGCCTTTCTTCAAAGCGACAAATCTTCTGATAAAATTGAAGAATTTTAGCCTGCTGGGCCTGTAATAGACTATTATTTCCCGGATGGAATTATTTCTTTCAGATATTTCAAATTTCTGCCTGAGCACGTCATCTTTTATGGCATGAAGGACGGTAATTTTGTTTTTCATCCCCGCAGCTATAGCATGTCGTTGAATAAAATCTCCCGAAAAGGGCAGGATTCGGGATGGATACCAGGAAGCTAAAAATAAAATGTGCTTTTGGGGCATTCTTTGACCTTGCTATTGATAAACAAAGATAAATTTTAAAGTTGATACTTCAAATTTACGACAATTATTTAGGTAGAAGGCTGTAAAATACAACGGTTTAGCGGTAATGAAATTAAATATTATTGGCTTGTTTGCAACTAAATTGGGTTTTTGCCGTTGAAACAATAATTTATTTTACTTATAATTAAATTAAAACGAATGGAGTATCTGGATGATCAGCCAGGGAAGATCGCTGAATTAATAAATAATTATCAGGAAATCATTGGCTTGACCGGAGAAGACGTAAGACGAGAAGGATTAATTAAAACGCCCAAAAGAGCAGCTAAGGCGATTGAATTCCTTACAAGCGGGTATAGGATGAATGCCAGAGAAATACTGGAATCAGCCATGTTTAATGAATCTTATAATGAAATGATCATCGTTAAGGATATTGAAGTATATTCCTTGTGCGAACATCATATGCTTCCCTTTTTTGGTAAAGCTCATATTGCCTATATACCGAAAGATCACATCGTAGGCTTGAGTAAATTACCCAGAGTAGTAGATGTTTTTGCTCGCAGATTACAAGTTCAGGAAAGGTTAACAAAAGAAATCCTGGATGTTATTGATGAAACATTGAAACCTCATGGTGCTGCCGTAGTTATTGAAGCCTCACACATGTGTATGATGATGCGGGGTGTGCAAAAACAGAACAGTACCACCACGACTTCTGCTTTTACAGGAGAATTCAGAAATGTCGAAACGCGAAATGAATTTTTGAAATTAATCCGTTAATTTGAATTAGGCGTCTATCCGGACGGCAGACTTGATTTTATCAGACCGGACGGCTAATTCAATTAATTTGATTGTTTCACATGCATCTTGGGGCGTTACAGGATTAGTTCCTTCATCCGACAGGTATTTATACAGCTCGTCGAAAAACAAATAGTAATTTCCGGGGTTTGTCATGGTTTCATAATTGTGTTTCTTCCCGTTTTCTATCAGGCAAATTGAAGTATCATTGTTAGTTAGGACGGGTTGCCAGGATTGCCCGGAAGGGATGTGGCCTTTACCTAATAAAAATTCCTGTTGGTCTGATCTTTGTTGAATTAAACTTCCTTTTTCTCCCAAAAAAACATAACCGGGCAGGGTAGTGGCTGACATCACATTGCTGACTAAATGTACTTTCATCTTTGGGTAGTAAAGGTGGACTTCAAAATAATCATCAGAAGCCACGTCAGGTCTTAGCCTCATCAAATCTGCAAAAATATATTCCGGTTTTCCAAATAAGCAGAGTGCCTGATCAATCAGATGGCTTCCCAGGTCATAAAGTGCACCTGCGCCCGGAAGATTACCCTCTTTGTGTATTTTTCCACTGGCTTGAATCCGATATCTGTCAAAGCGGATGGTCGCTTCATGCAAAGGCCCTAAAATGCCTGATTGGAGTACATCTTTTGTTTTTAAGAAGTCCCGATCCCATCGTCTGTTTTGAAAGACAGTTATTTTTAGATTATTTTGTCGGGCTAGTCGGATTAATTTCTCACCTTCGTCGCTTGTAACAGTAAATGGTTTTTCTACAAGGATGTGTTTCCCGGCAGAAAGTGCTTTCAGGGCGTAATTGAAATGCGTCTGAATCGGCGTATTGACTACAATCAGATCCACTTCATCTGAATGAACTAGATTTTCAACATCCCTTAAAATTTTGGTATCCGGATATAAGTCAATTTTTTCATCTGTTGACCTTCTGACGATGTAATCTAAACTAAAACCAGGATGATGAGCGAAAAAAGGTGCCTGAAAAAGCTTGCCGCTCATGCCGTAAGCACAAAGTCCTACTCTGATTCGTTTGTTCAAATTATCCTTTTTTATCTGTGGCTAACACCATTTTGATCTTAAGCTTGGCACCGATGGACATTACATCAATTAAATCCTGAATAGTCAATGCCTTATCAAGACGGAGCATAATGGTTGGTTCGGTAACATTGGCCGTTACTTCCTGTAATGCCAGTTCCAGGTCGTCAAAAGCATATTCCTTCTTATCGATAAAATAGTGCTTGTCTTCCGTAATGGTTAAGGTGATTTGTTTTTTACTCAGGACCTCAGTGTTGCCGGATTTAGGCAACAGGATTTTGACTACGTTTGGGTTGGCAACTGTTGAGACAATAAGAAAAAACAGCAATAGAAAGAACATGATGTCGCTCAGCGAATCAACAAAAACGTGGGGTTTGTGTCTTTTTCTATTAATTTTCATTCGAAATTTCTTTCCGGATTAAACATTTAAATATTTCTTTTTCTATGGGACTCGAAATATTTTAATTTTTCTGCAGCAAAACCGAACGGAAAGATTTAACCATATCCTGCATCTTCAAAGCAAAACGGTCGATTTTAGATTGAAGCATCTGATTACCTATAAAAGCAATGATACCAACAATCAGACCGGTACCTGATGCAATCATTTTTTCGTATAATCCTCCGGAAATTACTCCGATAGAAATATTATCCGTAATTGAAATGTTGTAAAATATCTTGATGATACCGGCAATGGTACCCACAAAACCTAGCATCGGAGCTACACCGGCAATGATTCCAAGATAATTGAGCCTATTTTCCATCTTACCCAATTCAATATTGGCGGTGTCACTCATATAAGTCTCTATTTCAGAATAAGGATAACCAATGTATCTGATACCTTCTGAAATTACTTTTCCAATGGATGTATTGTTGGATTCAGCAAAATCCTGAGCCCCTTTTACATTTCCATTTGACAACATTGATTTGATGTTGTTAAAAAAGTTGGCTTCTATTTTTGTCAGATTATTGATAGTCAGCCACCTTTCAATCATCAGTCCCACTGCAACTATTGAAAGGATGATTAACGGAATCATGATGACTCCACCTTTCAGGAGTAATTCAAAAAAAGTAAGTTTTTGAGATGGTAAAGAAATGTTTTGAATTGCCGTTGTGTCAACTATCTGTAAAAAAAACAATTGGATAAATTGCATAAAATCGGTTTTGTTAATTTGTTTTAATCTTGAAAATACAAAGGTAATATATTCTAAAAATATATTATATGTTTTTGTGAATTTATTTTATTATACTTAGGAAAAATTGTATATATATTCAGGAATTTTTTAATAGAAGAATTATTTCATATTGAAAACGCAAATTGAATGTTTTTAGTGTAATTATGTTATGCGAATTATCCTCTTATAGTTACAATTAAAATATTCTTCCTCTTGTCGGGCTAAATTTAAAGAATTAGTTAGAAGATTTACAGAAGATATCACGGGTATAATCTTTTGAGATTTTATGGTGAAGTGAAGTGATACATAAATAATGCTGCCGCAATGCTGACATTTAATGATTCTGTCTGTCCGGACGGATGGCGTGATATTTTTACTTTCTCATCCAGATTTTCTAATATAGCTTTACTTAATCCAAGGGATTCGTTTCCCAGAAAGATGGTTCCATGACCAGTTCCCTTATATTTTTCCAGTGAAATTCCTTCCATGTCAGCTCCTATCCAAGGCCGTGGTAATTGCTTGAAAGAATCAGCAGAAATTTCACGGCAATAAATCCTGAAAAAGCTACCCATCGTCGCCTGAATTAGTCTGGGGTGAAAGAGATCGATACTTCCCTGAGAAAGAAATACCCGTCGGAAGCCAAACCATTCGGCTGTTCGGATGATGGTGCCCGCATTGCCTGCATCCCTGACATCATCTAAATATAGTGCATAATCTGAGTAAAATTCATCTTTTTTATTCAGGTATTTATCTGTTTGACATACTGCAAGAATTCCGGGAGGCGTTGACATGGAAGAAATAGCTGACATTTGACTGTGGTCGGCGATATGAATCGGTATATTCGGATAATGGCTTTTTTCATCCTGCCTGTTTTCACTGATGATAATTTCTTTAATCAGTTGAGGCGCGGAAGACAGCAATTCAGAAATACTTTTATCGCCTTCAACCGTAAATAATTGATATTTTTGCCTAAATTTTTTAAAATTAAGGGAAGCCAATAACTTCGCATAATTTTTTGAAAGTCTTTGAATGTTCATTAATAAGTAATCTTGTACCGATTTAGATACAAATATATTGATTTTTTGTGGGCAATCTGCCTGTTGGCTGGGATGACCAGTTGCAATGTTTCTAAATATCTGAGTGAAAGTCAGGTTCTCCTTACAAAGGAAAGTGTTGAGGTTCAGGGTAATTTGACAAGTGGTGAAAGGACACGACTACGGGACAATTTAATTTATCTGACTAATAATATTCCTTTCAAAAAGGAGGCAGTTTATACCTATTTTAAGAATCAGGGAAAGATTGATTCTGCCGGGGGAGTCAGGCGGACTTTTTATAAGATGATATCTCAGGAACCCATCTATTTTGATTCTGTTGCAATCAAAAAGACGAGCATCAATATGATTAATTATCTCAAAAAGGAAGGATATTTCGATGCTGAGGTAACATTCGAAACGAATATAAAGGGAAAATTCGGAACAGTCAAATATTACGCCAAGCCAAAAGAAATCTATACGTTCAGAGATGTTGCTTATGAAATAAGGGAACCTGAGATTGCCGTCTTCTTGAGTCCATACTGGGATAAATCCTACATTAAAAGGGGTGCAGTTGTTTCTGATTTAAATTATCAACTAGAAAAAAATCGTGTTTCAAATATTCTGTTTGATAACGGTTATTATTACTTTGATCCCAACCTCGTCGGACCACTGATCGCTGATAGTATTGGTCATCAGGTAAATGTAGCCTTCCGTATTAATGAGGCAGCCGACCGAAAAATTGTCCAAAGGTATCACATTGGAAGAATAAATATTCACAGTGACTTTGATCAGAACTACAGTAAGTTATACAATCTGGATACCATTATTGATAATTACCGGTTTTTGCAAATTAATCCGAAATTTAGGGTTAAACCATCTACTATTCTTCGATATGTTTATCTGCACAGTGGAGATTATTATTCAAAGGCAAACTTTACCAGAACATATCGACAGCTTAGCCGACTCGGATTATTCCGTTTTATTAATGTCAATCAGACAATAGATGATGTAGATACAACACTCCTCAACGTTGATCTTTATCTTCCTCCGGCTAAAACTTTAGATTTTGCATACAACCTGGACGCAAGTTATGCCAACTTACGAACTTCAGCTGCCGCCATACCGGCAACAATACTGACGCAGGCAGGTATTTCCATTAATAAGAGAAACCTGTTTAATGGTGGAGAGTCCATCCGGTCAAATGTTAGTGTTGGCTATGAAACAAGTTTTAACAGGGCCGTAAACAGGATTGACCTAAAAGTACAAAACAATCTGGCCTTTCCCCGTTTTATGGATTTTCTGGGAATAGTCTCAGGCTTGAAAAAAATTAAAACAAAAAATGGTTATTTATTAACCAAACAATTTGTAGAAACCCTAAACGATCGGGTTACTACGAATGTTGCCGTAGATTTTGATTTTGTAAATTTTCAGGATTGGTATAAGTATATCAATTTAAATGGCTCATACGGTTTTGATGTTATTCAGGATAATGAACACCAATACAGATGGAATCACCTGGGTATCAACTATTTTAAGCCATCCGTTTATAGCCTCTATCAGGAAGTACTGAATAGAAACTATTTCCTTAAACAGAGTTTCGAAAACCCAAGATTGTTGACCGGATTGCTTTTTAAAGACTTTGTGTTCTTATATAAGCAGGCAGAGGACAATTACGGGCAGAATAAAAAATTCAATGTAAGCGTCGAACTTTCCGGCTTTGAAGTAAATCTGCTGAACAAGATGATCAGTCCGGAGAAGGAGTGGAAATTGTTTAATTCTTTGGAGTTTTCCAAGTTTTATAAGATATATGCTGAGGTTTCCCAGACCAAGAGGCTGTTTGGGCGTGTCCTTGGTGCGGCAAAGGTAGGTCTCGGTGTCAGCCAGCCATTTGGGTCCAGTACGGCAGTTCCTTATTTAAAACAGTTTGAGATAGGCGGGCCGTTTAGTATTAGGGCTTTTCCGATCAGGAAGCTGGGGCCCGGGAGTTACATTGATCCGGTCCAGCAGGAGCTTTTCCCTAAAGGACCTTATTATCAGACAGGAGACATGAAGTTTGAATTTTTGTCTGAAATTCGTTTTCCTCTTTTTTATATATTTAAAGGTGCCATCTTACTGGATGCCGGTAATATCTGGTCACTAAGTAAGAGTGATACGGATCGGGAAGGTGCACGATTCAGATGGAAAGATAAGCCATGGACACAATTAGCCGTGGGTTCAGGAGTCGGAATTCGTGCAGATTTGAGCTTCTTTGTATTAAGATTCGATGTTGGAACTGTTTTGAAAAACCCCTATAAGGTTAATGGTAATTATAATCCGTATTCCGGAATTAAGGATCGACTCAGACAATTGGAATATAATCTGGCACTCAATTATCCCTTTTAGAATAGAAAACCAATTCCAAGTTTGATTACTGCATTTTTCCCGAGATGTATGGGTAACCCGCTTTGAAAGTGGTAGTAACCACCAACATTAATCCCAAAAGCGAACCAGTCATAAATGGGAATTCTGATAATAGAATTGAATCCCAATCCTACTTCATGATATCCATTTGCATAATCTTTCAAATTTATCAAAGAATGATCGGTTGCAGTGGTCAGTTTTCCCCAGCCGGCGTTATAGCTGACAAATAATTCAGGGCTGGAAAATCGGGTAGCATACAATTTTTTTATACTTTGCTCCAGAAAAAAGTGGAAAAAACGATTGCTGAAGTAAACATTTGGTTGCATCGTCTGAAACGAAGCGGGTGCCTGTAAAGTAAGCGAGCCGGTGAGTGACGCAGGAGCATTAAATAGCTTGAAAATAGGAGGATGACCCAAGAGTATCCCGCCTTGAGCTGTAATTTCTGTATTGCCAATCAGTACCCATCTGAATACTTTGTTGAAATTGAGTTCCAGAGACTGATAATTGAAAGTACTGTTTAACAACCCAAGAATGCCCTGCCTGTAATTAATTTCAATTATCGGGTAATCCGGATTTTTTACGATGAAGTAAGTGTTGAAAAAATTGACCTGCCTTGCTTTAAAATAACGATAAGAAGCAAAAGCTTCCGCGATGATGTATTTGTTGAGAAGATACCCCTCATTTGAATGAAATTGGTATTCAAACCGTGGATTATATTCTTCTCTGTTAATTCCTGCGGTCAAATTGTGTGTCGCATGGATCCTGTTGAATACTATTTGATGCCTTTCATTTTCTGAGAATAAGTTGCTATAATACCTGTTGTACCATAAATTACGATCCCTGAATAGTTTATTTCCTTCAACGTCGTGTCTGTAACTGTAAAGAATGGATGTTGTTCGCAAATCGTCAAAATACCAGCCGGCGGAGCCTCCGTATTTCCATTGTTTATCTTGTGTTCCGTAAGCTACATACCCACCAAGGTGGAGATGCGGAAATCTTTCCATATTTGTCGCAAAACTCAGAGAAAATCTATGTTTTTCAAAGAGATTTGACTGATACAGTTTGAGGTAATCAATAGCAATCGGACCTATCGGGATTTGATAGTTTACAAAAGATTGCATATTTTTCATAAGAAAGCCTAAGGGAGTCTCCTTATAGAGATAATTACCAAATGTATAGCCTAAAGAATCCCTGCTGCTTAAACTGTAAAATCTGAGACTATCAATATTGTGGTTTGAATTTTCGGCAAAAATGGTTTTGTTTGTTTTTCCGGGATGCAACTTAATGTTTTCAAAAGCTACATTTTTAAAAGAACTTTCCTGATGGATAATAAATGGAAAATTCTTCCCTATAGCAGAAGGAAATTTAATTTCAGCAATAAATTTTAATGGAAACCAATGACCGGCGGTATTGGCATATTCCTGGTGTAAAACAAAAGGATAAATTTCATCAGTGGCACTTTCCATCCTGACTTTTTGAACAGCCCATTGGTTATTGGAAATGATCAGCATTCCCTTAAAACAGTTGTTTGACTTGCTTATTGGCCAAAAATCTATTTTATAGAGCGTGTCTCCATTTTCCTGATATTCCTTGTCCAAATTGAAATGGTATTTTACCCAGGAAAGTTGGGATATGGGGTTGACGTAGTCCTTACTAAAGATAGTAATATAATCATTATAAAAATTCAGACTTTGTATGGCTTCGGGAAGGATGGCAAACTGGGCTGTTTCCATGCCGGAAGTATTGGAAGCCAATACTTTTTCACAAATTTTATCCCTGTTAACGTATTGACGTTGGATGACTGATTCTGAGATAAAAAATGTAGAAGGATAAGATGTTGTAGTGTTGAATTCCCTTATAGAAATAGAGTCTTGGTCAGTATCAAAGCCTATTGTATTCTTTGTGTAGATAAGGCATTGATAAGCATGTAGATTTCTGATATCCAGTTTTTCCCTGTTTCGGAGTACTTTTTTAATTATTCTGATGGCAGGCGCATCATTTGCCGTAATGACTGCTTCTGCCAGAATTTTATCTGAATGCCTGAGTCTGAATAGCGTATCTGATACGTAATAAATAGTCCGGAGTGAATCATAGCCGACACAACGAATCAGGATGCTGTCTCCGGAACTTCCGGGTGATAGCTTAAAATAACCGTTTATATCAGAGACTGTCATTTCCTTTGGGTTAGTCAAGTTGATAACAGTGCTGAATGGCAGTCCTTCGCCGGTTTGATTATCGCTTATTCTTGACTGGGCAAATAATGCCTGACTTGCCAGAATGCACAATAATAAAATATTAAGCTTTTTTTTAAGTTTAAATACTGTATTTTTGAGCGAATACAATGATTCTTTAATTATTTCGATTAAGATAAATTTAAAATCTTTGGGAACAGAAGGTTTCAAAAAGTTTTTAACTAATACGTTTTATAATAAGTTCCAATTGACAGTATGAAAAATTTGTTTTTATTCTTAACGTTGATTTTAGCAATTTCGGTTGTAAAAGCACAAAATACTCAGATTACACAGACCAAGGCAATCAATAATTATATACTTTTTTCAAATGAAAGCGACCATGGACTTCTGATAATTCATAGATTGCTGGAATTGTATAATCAGGAGATGAATAAATATGTCGATTTGCCTCAATATAAGCTTAATTTGTTTTCAAATGATGATTTCCCGGAGAATATTTTTGAGGATCGAAGCGGTTCATTTTATAGAGTCAGCCCTTATGAATTATATGATATTGCTATAAAGGAATCGGATGTTCTCCCGGCTAAATATGCCAGGCAGGCCAATAAAATTATCACCGAAATGAAAGCTATAATGGATGATTTGGAGAAAGAAAGATACAGTATCGGGACTTTGATTGCAAATACAGATTTGAATAAAGTAGCCAATCTGAAAAATGTTTATTCCGTCCTGGACGCTTGTGTCGTGAAGTATGACGCTATTGAAGCAAAGCGGAAGGAACTGCATGAAATTGTCGAAAAAATGGCTCCTAAACCTGCAAGGAATGATGCTTTTTATAAATCATTTATAGTCCATTACAAAGATTATCTGGAGTCGTTGCATCATATGTTTGATGTGTTGAGAAGTGAGAATATACCTGAATCCGTTAAAGCTGATGCATCTTTGTTGAAATCCGGGCGAAAATTACAGGATGCATTGAATGATTTTGCTGTTGATGGCATGACCCAACCGCAATCGATGGCCTTTCAGGAAATGAAATCCGTACTGAATAAGCAGATTGGATTCCTTGAAAAATATTCTATTGCTCAAACTACTCCGGAAGAATATAAGCTTTACGGTCCATGCTATTATATGTACAATATCCAGCTGGCGGGTACGACCAATAAATATGGAACAGGCGTGGTAGAAAGAGGCAATGAATGGATTAAAACTAAAGGTGAAAATTATATTTACGGATTTGAACGCCCTCACTTTTATAAGGTTATCAGACCGAAGTTGATTCAAAAAGATACCATCAAACATGAGGTTGCTGTCATTCCTGTGGAAGATGAGCACAGAAAGATTGTTGTTGATAAAAGTAAGGGAATCAGCACTAAGGTAGAAAAGCTACTGATTGAAGTATATGATAATCAAGAGTTTGATCATGATACTATTTCACTTAAATTTAACGGTGAATGGATCTTACAAAAGCAGTTAATCACAAAGGAACCTATTCGTTTATATTTACCTCTGGTGAAGGGTCAGGATAATTATTTGATTCTTTATGCAGATAATCTCGGATCAATCCCTCCGAATACCTGTGCCATCAGATGGGTCAATGAAAAGGGAAAATACAATGAAGTCGTCATGAAATCTGACTTTAACACCAGTGAAATGATTGTAATCAGAAGGGAATAGATGGGTTACAGAAGAATATATTTTAAGAAATGTTAAATAAATAATATGTCTTTTATACGAACAATATTGGCAGGAATTGCCGCCTGGAAATGGGGTGGTGGCTGTCTTGGAACGATAATTGTATTTCTTATTGCCTATTGGTTATTGGGCTATCTGGGTTGTTCTTAAGCATTTAAAACAAAAAAGGTCCTGTTTTTAACAAGACCTTTTGTTGACCGACAAGGATTCGAACCTTGACAAACAGAACCAAAATCTGTTGTGCTACCGTTACACCATCGGTCAATTTGCTATTAGCGGCTGCAAAGATAAATAAGGAATGCTAAATTCCAATAATTTTTTAGAGGATTTTTTTAAAATTTTTAAATACTTGAAATTCAGTATGTAAGGTATAGTTTGAATCTCTTAATTAAAAATTTACATTAAAATTCATGTAATAAAACCCTGTTGAAGGGAATAATTCAGTAAAAATTGCGTTTAACCATTTAGAAATATCAATTTTTAGTAACTTTGCGCCATCAATTAAACAACTTGACCATGAATAACAAGAAAGTTTTTGGGAAAATTATTGCTCTCTTTTTATTGGCTGCAGTGGTATTTGGTACCACATCATGCAACAGAGGCTACGGATGCCCTTACAATACAAGTGTTTCAAGTAATATTTCCAGTCTGATTTCATTTGATTTATTCAAATAATTTATTCAGGATTAGATAGTTGTGAATCGACTATTAATTTCTTTGAAAGAGACAAGCCGGTTATTCCGGCCTTTTTTTTAATATGAATGAGGTGCAACTTACTAAGGATCATTCTCCTACATTGTTTTCTGACAGGTTTCAGGCATTTTATCATTCAACCCATGGCGCACTTACTGAGACAGAACATGTCTTTATCAAGGCCGGTTTGGAGAAAGTTATAGAAAAGTCTTCCTTTGTTTCCATTCTAGAAATAGGTTTTGGAACAGGCTTAAATGCATTTGCCACCATTACGGCTAAGCCTGAAAATATCGGGATACACTATACTGCCCTGGAAAAGTATCCGCTCCGAAGTAATGAGGTTAAATTATTCATGAATGCGCTGCATCTGACAGATAGTGAGAAAGAAGTTTTTCGAAAATTGCACCAATGCAGATGGAACATAACTGAAAAAATTGAAACCGGTTTTGATTTGCTTAAACTTGAAACCGATTTTCTTGACTTTAAGTCCCATCAGTCTTTCAACCTTGTTTATTTTGATGCCTTCGCACCCGACGTCCAGCCTGAATTGTGGACGATAACTTTTTTTGAAGAGCTATATCTTATGATGAAATCAGGTGGAGTTTTGACAACATACTGTGCCAAAGGTTATGTAAAGCGTAATCTGAAAGCTGCAGGATTTATCTTGGAAGCCTTACCCGGTCCTCCGGGAAAAAGAGAAATGACAAGAGCTACAAAACCTTTAATTTAGAGCAGATGGACAGAGGCCAGTCATATGGAGATGGTTTTTTTGAATCAATTTTGGCCTTAAAGGGAAGAATTCCTCTATTGAAGCTGCATTACGAAAGGATTTTAAAAACGGCTTCCTTTCTTAAATTTATTGTTCCTGCTCATTTTTTGACATTGTCACAGTTTGAAGCATTTTTGAAAAGCTACATGCCTGCTTATTATTCCGGTCGGATAAAACTAACAGTCGTTCGTGATGGTGATGGATTGTATTTGCCCGTTTCAAATCTTATGCGATGTCATGTCAGACTGTCGGAGGCGGACAATCCATTTAATCATTTCGGTAAATTTAAAAACAAGGTCGAAATTGCTGAGAAAATTACCGTTTATTCCGGCGGATTGGGTAATTATAAATTGCTGTCCCGTTCTGAACAGGTTTTACTGTCTTTAGAAAATCATGAAAAAAATACAGATGATTTAATGGTTTTAAATGAAAAAAGCGAGATTGTGGAATGTATTTCTTCCAATATTTTCTTCATTGATTCTGCCGGTAAACATTTTTACCCTCCCTTATCATCCGGTTGCCTGGACGGCGTGATGCGAAGGGCAGTTTTAGAGTTTTGTAAAGAATCAGGTATAAATTGTGTGGAGATTCCAATAAAACCTGCTGATATATACGCCTTTAAGGCAGCCTATTGTACAAATGCCATCCAGGGAGTTGTGCCAATAGCCAAAATTGGTAACAATGTTTTCGATTTGCCCACCTCATTTCAATTTTCAACAAATATTTTAAATTATTTAATTAAGAATAAATAAGTTAAAACATTCAGATTATCAATAATATATGTATTATAATATTGTATGTTATTTTTATTAAGCGGTTTAGTTTTGTCTGCTTTGACTATATTTGGTACAAAGGAACTGATTGATGAAAAAGATATTGATTGCAAACAGGGGGGAAATTGCGAATAGAATAATTAAAACTTGCAAGAAGTTGGGTATAAAGACGGTTGCAGTATATTCTGATGCGGATCGAGAGGCATTACATACACTGAATGCAGATGAAGCCTATTATATCGGCCCCAACATCCTTGCTGAATCTTATTTAAATGGTGAAAAAATTATAAAGGTTGCCCTTGAAGCGAGTGCTGATGGTATTCACCCAGGTTATGGATTTCTGAGTGAGAATGAAGATTTTGCAAATCAGGTTGAAAAAGCCGGGTTAATCTTTATTGGTCCGACTCCTGAATCCATCAGAACAATGGGAAATAAATTGGCTGCCAAAGAGGCAGTAAAGGCGTTCAATATTCCTATGGTGCCTGGGACAGATGGGTTGGTTGCCGATAAGAAGGTTGCCAGGGAGGCAGCGAAAAAAGTTGGATACCCGATTCTGATAAAAGCGGCAGCCGGCGGGGGAGGTAAAGGTATGCGAGTTGTAAACGATGATTCAGAATTTGATGAAGCTTACGACTTTGCTGTCAGTGAAGCGATTACAGCATTTAAGGATGGTTCTGTGATGATAGAAAAATATGTGCTGAAGCCCCGGCATATAGAAATTCAGGTTATTGCAGATAACTATGGCAATGTATGCCACTTGTTTGAGCGCGAATGTTCCATCCAGCGACGACATCAGAAGGTTGTGGAAGAAGCTCCGAGTTCTGTTGTTACCGAAGAAATGCGTACAGCGATGGGCACTACTGCAGTGAATGTTGCACGGGCCTGTGGTTATAGGGGAGTAGGTACAGTAGAGTTTATAGTAGATGCTGATCTAAACTTTTATTTTTTGGAAATGAATACCCGATTGCAGGTAGAACACCCTGTAACGGAGTTTATTACGGGGCTTGACCTGGTAGAAGAGCAGATCAAAATAGCAGAGGGAAAAGGGCTGGGCTTTTGTCAGGATGATTTGGAGATAAGGGGTCACGCTATTGAGTTACGCATATATGCAGAAGACTCATTTGCAAATTTTCTTCCTTCTACAGGCACACTCACAAAATATTCGGAGCCGAAAGGTGAATATTTTAGAGTAGATGGAGGATATCAACAGGGAGATGAGGTTTCGGTATTTTTTGATCCATTAATTTCTAAATTAATAGTTTGGGATGTTACAAGGATGAAGGCAATTCAACGAATGAAAGAAGCCATTGATCAATATGATATAAATGGTATGGAAACTACTCTTCCATTCGGCAGGTTTGTTATGAACCATGAAGCTTTTGTATCAGGGAACTTTGATACTTCTTTTGTAACTCAATATTTTAATGAGGATTCAAGAATTCAGATAGAAATGGCCGAAGCTGAAATAGCTGCAAGGGTTGCCTGTGCTTTGAGTCAGCAAAACCACAGACCTAAGCAGAAACATATCGATCGGCAATCCTCCTGGCGATTGGTTTAAAGGCGTGGTGATGTGCTTGTCTGACTGTTTACCTGTCAAGATAAAAAATGAATATTCTTAAATAAACGACGCGGGCAATCCTTAAGATAATTTTAAAAAAAGGAAACAGAGAGACCACGCTAAGTAAAATGGCTAGCCCGGCTGATGAAATATTGATTACAAATATGTATAAGTAAAGAAAAATAAAGAATAACACAGAACTGAGCAAATAGAAGGAATAATACCCAGTCCATTGAATTCCAGCCTTGAATATATATCCATTGTTGCAATGTTGGCAAAAATGTATCATATTAAACCAGTTTTTAGAAAACAGGGCATCAGACAGGAATAAGTCAGTGTGATGGCAATAAATACACTTTAAATCCCAAAGGCTGTTATTTACTGCCTTGCTGCACATTATCTAAGGATTAATTTTTCTCTTTCGGGTCCGGTGGAAATAATTGAAAACGGTACTCCCAATTTTTTTTCTATATCAGTTATAAAAATCCAAGCTCCAACGGGTAGATTTTCCGTCTCCGTAATGGTGTCAAGTGAGGAAAGCCAGCCCTTATATTCCTTATACACAGGTCGAGTAATGGTATTCATATCGAAGGGTACCATATTGGTCTCTTTTCCGTTAATTTCATAGGCAGTAGCAGCATAGATTTTCTCGAAATTGTTGAGAACATCCAATTTAGTTATCACCAATTGAGTGACCCCATTCAATAAGACACTGAGGTGAAGAGTGGGAAGATCAATCCATCCACACCTGCGGGGTCGTCCTGTAGTTGCTCCGAATTCATTACCTTCTGCTCGAAGTCGCTCGCCCACTTCATCATTTAATTCAGTAGGGAAGGGGCCGGATCCGACACGGGTGCAATATGCTTTGGTTATACCTATTACTTCTCCTATTTTATTGGGTGCAATACCGAGGCCACTGCATACTCCTGCTGTAATGGTATTGGATGACGTGACATAAGGATAAGTACCGAAATCAATGTCTAAGAGTGATCCCTGAGCTCCTTCGGCCAATATTTTCTTTCCGACATTGATTGCATTGTTTATATAGTATTCGCAATCTATTGATTCCAAATTTTTTAAATCTTCCAGACAGGCCATCCATTTTTTCTCTTCCCCTTCCAGATCGTATTCGATTTCACCAAACTGACGGGCAAGTGCAAGATGTTTTTCCTTTAGCTTCTGATATTTTTCCATAAAGTCGGAACCTGCTAAATCACCCACTCTCAAACCGTTTCTGCCGGTTTTATCCATGTAGGTGGGACCGATTCCTTTTAAGGTGGAACCTATTTTTTCGACACCTTTGGATGCCTCAGAGGCAAGATCAAGCAAACGGTGGGTTGGTAAAATCAAATGGGCTTTTTTGCTGACTTTTAACCTGGAAAGATAATCAACTCCCAGCTTCTTCAGGTTGTCAAGTTCCTTGCTGAGCGTAATCGGATCGATAACTACTCCGTTTCCTATTACATTAATGATATTCTTCCTGAAAATTCCACTCGGAACAGTATGTAATACAAACTTATTTCCATCTATTTTCAGGGTATGACCGGCATTTGGTCCTCCCTGAAATCTACAAACTATATCATATTGTTCTGCAAGGTAATCGACTATTTTCCCCTTACCTTCATCACCCCACTGTAATCCAATAATTACGTCTACGTGTTTTCTTGACATGTCATGCTTTTATAGAACAACAAAAGTAAGAAATTATATTATTTTAAAATAAATCAGTAATGCCTTTTCAGAAAATATGTTATAACAATATGATTACAAGTTAATTATAGTATAAAAATATTTTTATTTTAAAAATCCGAAATGAATTGCGATAGGCTTGTCTCTCTTTGACAAACCTATCTTATTGAAGTTATTTTCAAGAATCAAGCTATGCTAAATGCCGAATTTCATATATCGTAGCCACCACAAACATAAAATGCTCCAAATAATACTTTTTTTTAAGTTAAAGCGAGATACCGATGGAAGTATTATCTTAATAAATCGGAATTTTGCATCAATGCCGATCAGACTTAAAAATGGATGAAAAAATTTATTTGATTTTAAGTCAACTTAATCAGATTTTTGATTAAAAACCTTCTTTTACGATATTTTCTTCCTTTACCCCAAGTGAAGCAAGGTGCTTCAATACAGCATCCATCATAGGAGGCGGTCCGCACAGGTAAAAATATTGATTTAAATCCGACGAATGTTTTTTGATTATTTCAGGTGTAATAAACCCATGTTCAAATCCAGGGATATTTTCATCAGAAAGAACATTGATAAATTGGCTGCCAAGTAATTTATCGAATTTAGATGCATCAATTATGTCAGCCTTTGATTTGTTTGCAAAAATCAATTTATTATTTCCGATTTGGTTTTCTTTCTCCAGTTTTTTTAATATAGCTATGAAAGGAGTAATTCCGGCGCCACCGGCTATAAAAACCCCTTCACCTTTATATTCAATGTCTCCATAGATGTCATAAAGATATATTTCATCTCCGGCTTTTAAAGATCTAATCTGGTTGGTTACTCCATTGTGTCCGGGATAAGTTTTTATGGTAAATTCTATAAAATCATCACTTGGGATTGATGTAAAAGTAAAAGTCCTGATTTCATCATTCCATCCTTCTTTATTCAGCGAAATGTCCACTGCTTGTCCCGGTCGATATTCGATACCGTCAGGTTTTTCAGCTCGGATGCGGTAAACATCATGGGTAATTGGTTCTATTGATGTTATTTTAACTAAGTTGCTCATTATACTATTTTTTTCAAATATATGAAATAAACTCCTTTTTTGCAAAATCAGTTTTAAATTTACCTGAAAAAGATGAAGTCGTCGTCTTGCTGTTGGTATCTTTTATTCCTCTGGAAGCCACACAAAGGTGATCCGCCTCAATAATTACGGCAACATCATCGTGCATTAGTATTTCCTTTATGGCATCAGCAATCTGGATAGTCAACCTCTCCTGAACTTGCGGCCGGTGTGCATAATACTGTACAATCCTATTTATTTTAGATAGTCCGATTACATGCTTACCCGGATAATAGGCTACATGAACCTTTCCAATAATCGGAACAAAGTGATGTTCACAGCAGGAATATAGGGTAATATCTTTTTCGACCAGCATCTCGTGATAGTGGTATTTATTTTCAAACAAACTTATACTAGGCTTGTTTTCAGGATTCAGACCACTGAATGTCTCATTTACAAACATTTTTGCTACCCGCTCTGGGGTGTCCTTCAGGCTGTCATCCTCCAGGTCAAGTCCGAGCGTCTCCATAATCTGAGAAAAATGAAATGCTATCTTATTGATTTTTTCATTTTTATCAGAATATGGTTTGGGTTCGGAACCTTGCTTTTGTTCTATTGAAGACGCGGCATTCGAATTGATGGAAATAGTTTTTAACATTTTATCACAGCTTATCAATGGCATTCATTACTCTATTCACCATGGCATCACAATAAATCAGGTTAAATTCGAATAATTCATTTACCGGGTATGAATTCTCTATTTCATCACGTAACATTTTTTTTGCGCGGTTTAACCGAATTTTTACATTGGATTCTGAAATATTTAGCAAGGAAGACGTTTCGGCAACACTTAGATGATTAATTTCCCTTAATGAAAATACAATTCTGTATTCATCAGGCAATTTAGACAGGGCCGTTTCAATGATATTTCCGATTTCCATGTTTTGAACCAGTTGTTCAGGGCTGTTACTTTTGCTTGAAAAGAGTGGATTTGATTGTTCGTTTATTTCTTGCATGATTTCATTTTTATAGCTGAGTTTTTCTCGTTTTCGATAACAATTATTCATCATTATCCGGATAATCCATGTTTTAAAATTTGACTTACCTTCAAACTGACTGAGGTTTTTGTACGCATCTATAAAGGTATCTTGCATCAGGTCCTGAGTATCCTCTAAATTATAGTTATAGGATCTTCCTATTTTATACAAGATCGGATTGTATTTGCGCACAATTAATTCATAAAGTTTTTTGTCGCCCTGGATTATCCGGTAAATGATGTCAATTTCATTATAAACTTCTATTTGTTCCATTTATCACACATATTTTTTATTATACCTCT
Organism: Saprospiraceae bacterium; assembly: GCA_024103005.1. Taxonomy (GTDB): domain Bacteria; phylum Bacteroidota; class Bacteroidia; order Chitinophagales; family Saprospiraceae; genus Parvibacillus. The sequence continues at coordinate 131,614 of JAGFJA010000047.1, read as the reverse complement.
TTTGCAAATCTGGCCATTGAAAAGGCTGCAATCGCCATAACTAAGTCCCTGACAGCAACATCCACATAATTCCATCCGAGTAATAGACTTAAGGCAATAAGAGTCAACCATCCTGCCACAATGAGTCCGCCGATATCAGGTTTTTTCCATACGATGATTCCGGCAATGATTTCAATAACACCGCAAACCATCATAAAAGTTGTACCGGCAAAGGGAAGGATGCTTTCAAAAGATGGATTAATGTACTGTTCCCAGTTTGTCAGTAAATTTAAAAATTTATCTAAACCGGCTACAATCGGCACGATTACAAAGGTAAATTTTAATAAGTTAAAGGTTTGATTTAAAGCTGCATTATTACTTGTCTTTTCCATTTTATTAAATATTTAGTTCTATAATCTTAGAGAGGATAAGGTTGGAAAAGGTTACAAAAATTGCAATTTTTTTTTAAATATGGTGGTTAATGGCCTAAGATTCGCTAAAGAGTATGTAATTTAAGCACCTGAAATTGGTAAGAATCAGGCTTATAAAATCAATTTATTTCTATTAGCAGAAACGGATGTGGCTAAAGAGAATTAAGGACCTGTAAAATTACTTCTGCTTGATTATGAAATTCGTCTTTTGCTGAATAGACAAGTGTCAGGTTTTCTTTATCAGAAATATTTTTCAGGTAATGCAGTAAGTCCATCTTTGAGTTGAGTTCGGTCTTATATTTTTGTGCAAATTCAGGGAATAATTCAGGTTGATGACCAAACCATTTCCTCAATTCATTGGATGGGCCTATATCTTTTAACCATTCATTGACGGAGGCTTTCTCTTTACTGATTCCTCTCGGCCATAGCCTGTCAACCAGCACTCTAAAGCCATCTTCAGCCAGAGGTGTGTCATATATTCTTTTTATCTTTATCATATCAAAATAACAGCTACGGTTTTTTATAGTTTTGGGAATTATATAAAAATAAAAAGCGGTAGGCGCAGATTCAGAATTTGTGAAAATATGTATCACAATGCCTGAATATAGGCCTCCGCTTTTATAATCCGGTTGATTCTGAATCAGCCGGCTTTGGTAGGAATAAAGCTAATCTGCTTATTCTACGATAAATTTGCCTTTCATAGTCGCATGGTGACCTGGGAAAGAGCAAAGGAAGTCATAAGTTCCCTTAGCAGGAGCTGTAAACTCAATGTCTGTTGTTTCACCACCACCAATAGTTTTAGTATGGGCGATGACGTCACCTTCCATATCTTTAGGTATGTAATCATTATCTTTAGCATTGATGGCTGCTGTGGCAAATTTTTCCATATCAACGCCTTGCTTAAGCAATACCCAGTTGTGTCCCATTGCAGCAACAGGAGCTTTTCCGGTATGTACTAAAGTTAAGCTGACAGTCTGACCTTCCTTTACTTTGATTTCAGTAATATCATATTTCATCGCATCGTCACCCTTGATCGTAACAATCGCTTCATCTTCAGCAGCTGCAGGAGCTTCTTCGGTCATTTCAGTATCAGTGCTTTCTGTAGCGGAACTGTCAGAAGTAGATGCATTATTGCCACAAGAAGCAAAGAACAATGTAGCTAAAGCAAATAAGAAAATTGATTTTTTCATTTTAAATTCGATTTTGTTAAATAATTTATAATTAAACAGTTAATAACGATTCTTCTAACGCAATAGATTTAGGGAACAGAATATTGTTTTCTAAATGTATATGCAAATGTAAGTCATCTTCAAATTCTTTCAGCATAGAAAATGTAACTCGATAAGTTGTACATCCATCAGCGGGAGGTGTATAGTTGTCACTCAATTCAGCAATTCTGCGGAATCGCTCACCTTCACCATCATGTTCATGCATCATAGTCTCGATGGGATTCTTGATAGATCCCATGGGTGATTCAAAACTTGTTCCAGAATGATGGGATTGTACTAATTTTCTAATCGCCGGAAAAAGAATAAGTTCTTCTTTTTTCATATGTGCGCTCAACTCGCCTGCTGATTCTTTAAAAAGTTGCGCTATTTCAAGCAATTCGGGATGTCTGTCACCATGTACCCTTACTATCTTGTCAAGAAATGGGATGATTTCAGGGATTTTTGATTCAACATAACGGTGGTGTTTTTTCTCAACATAATCAGCAAGGAGGTCTAGCGGCCAGGACGCAAAATCTGTGTTGGTCCCGCTACTTTGAGTGATTGCTTCTTCTAATTGAGAGATAAGTTTGTCACTTGATAAGTCTTCATTTTTACAAGCGTCATCAATGCTTCGATGTCCCTGACAACAAAAATCTATTTTGTGTTTTTTGAAAACAGAAGCTGTCCTGTAGTCTTGGGCTACCAGTTCACCAATTACACTATCTTTTGTAATATTCATAATAGTTTTATTTATAATATATTAATTCTTTTCAGCTATTATAACAATGGCATTCATATGATGTTGATACTTTCTGAAAATTTTTCTCATTTCGAGGATTCTGGTTCTGGCTTTAGGGTGTAAAAGGATGTTCATACCTATTCTTAAAAACCTGAAGAATCCTTCATCATCTATGAGTCTTTTAATTTCCAGGAGGAGCATTTCGTTGATAAAAAAATTTTTAACCTTAAATCCCTCATGCTCCAGTAATTCTCTCCATTCTTCCTGAGTGAGTGGTTTGGCGTTTACTTTGATGGCAAGAGCCAGTTCTTTCTGAATTTTGTTCTTCAATTCCTGATCAACATCATCCAATCCCAACTCGTGGATGGCATATAGGCCTCCTTTTTTCAAAATACGATGGGCTTCTCTTATGATCTCAAGCTTACGATGATCAGCATGCATGGTAAGTATAGCTTCGCCATATACCTTGTCCTTTGTTTCATTCAGTAACGGAGTATTTGATGCATTTCGATTGACAAAACGGATGTTGGGTCCGTGAATTTTATGTTCCAGTTCAGCTATTGCTTCTTCATCTGAATCAACTCCTACATAAGATTTCGGATTGCTGCTTAGTGCCAGAGATGCAGTGTATCCAAGACCTGGAGCAAACTCTACTATATCGTCATTTTTCGATATATTAAGCGCTGAAATTAATTTTTTTGTCATTTCTTTTCCACCTGGTCGGAGCACTCTTTTCCCCATTCGGGCTAAAATCCAGTGACCCTGAGCTTTGGAAAAATCGTTGACTTTCATTTTGTGTATTTTAAATGGTAAATAATAGAAACTGAACATTTTACCTATAATTTAATTTAGATTGGTTGTATTTCTTTTTAGCAGAATTATCTTTTCGTTGTCCTGATAAATAATCGCCTGTAAGAATTTTCAACCAAATAAACATTCAGTTATTTAGTTTTATTTGCCACTCAATCAATTGTTATTTTTCTGAATTTTATTTAATTTCCGGAGAGAAATAGCCTTAGAAACAATTATCCCTCTTTTCATCTTTTTGTTTGAGTTAATTCACCGGAAAGGTCGATTTAATCTCTCCAGTAATTATTGGCCATTGCAATAGTTTGAAAATCAATTGCTATCACATTAGCTGATGCTATTAACTGTTTTGTGTCCGTCGCATAATCTGATCTGAGAGATTTTCTGACTTCAGGATCAGTCTGAATGGCTGCAATTGACTTTCTTGACATTTTAATCGCCAGTTCTCTTCCTTCCTGAGGTGTTGCTGTAATCAGCGATTCTAACCAGATATCTTTTTGTTCCATAATACAATTGAATTTTATTTAATGAAAATGATAATAGTTTACGGATATTCTAATATTTTTTACCTTCTTACAATTTAGTATTTATAATAAATTTGAAGGGCGGATAGTTCCTGGATTGTAGATTGATAAGTTCCTTTTCTCCGATTTTTTAAGGAAAAAAGGAATCTGTACCAGGGAAGTTAACAGAAAATTTACTTTATAGTTGAATTTAATGCCAGTAAAGGCATCAAAGAAAAATTTAAAAGAGTGGGGTAAGAAGTCAATTGATCCGGGAGTATTTTTATGCGATATTCTATTGTCGCCACAATATATATTTACTTGCCTTTCGGCATTAGAATTATTCAAATCGGCTAAGAAATCGGATGTACAGGTAAACATCTCTACTTTATTTAACGGCCGCAAAGATAAAGCTATTTTTAAATTAAGACAAATTTATCTTCAATTATTTTAAAATTATTTTATATTAGACTAATTCAAAATAGACACAAATTTCTGGTTGTAATAAAGTACTGCGGGTGGTCAATTTTGTCACTTGTCATGTAAATGATGTATGTTGATTTTTATCTTTAAATTGTTATACTTATTTCATTGAGTATGAATACTATCGTTTAAATTGACTTTTTCTTTAAGTTCTTCCGGTTTTAATCCCCGCAGAAATATAAATATCGTAAAAAAGTATAATGTAATGCCAACCAGGATGAGGATCAGACCTGTTTGCTTTTGCTGCTCAATGGTGAATGAACTGCAAAGCAGCAAATTGTATGTTTTAAGTGTAATGCCTCCTGCCATTAACATTGAGGCCATCATGCCCAGGAAGACAATTTTAATTTCAGGAACTGTTTTGGAAAGGACGGGATAGAGGAAAAATCCGGCTATAAGCATATTGAAGTGCATGATGCGATTAAATTTTTCATTGATGACCGCCAGATCAATTGAGCGGGGTATCATCCAGAATATAATTGAAAATATGGTCAAAATTAATATGCAAATTGTTATAGTCTGATCCGGTTTGATATTTTTTCTATATGTATATCCTGTCATAAATCCAATCAAAAGCATTGCCGGGAGTTGTATGAGTTGGTGTCGTTGCATTGTTAGGCACAGCCATTCATTGAAATTGAATGAAATGAACCATATACCTATAAGTATCGATATTATATTGATGATATTTTTCAAACTTTTATGCATGCCTTTATTTCGCTAATGATTGTTTCATTGGTATCCCTTGCTGGATCGAAAACTTTGATGATGTTATTGTCGGTATCTATCAGAAAGATATAAATGGAGTGATTGATGAGACCGGTGGATGGAATTTTGTATTTCCAGATACCCAGTTTACTCAAGAATGCATCAAAAGATTTTTGGTCATAATGGTAAGGAAGAGCAAAGGACCATCCGGATATATTGTCACCGAAGTATTTCCTGTATCTAATAATTCTTTGAAGATCATCATTTTCCTGATCAAAGCTGACGGTTATAAATTCCAGTCTGGACGGGACGGTTTCATTGTCCAGTTTGTGATATATTTGCTCTAGTTGGTTATTGACCTTATGGCAGACAAAGGGACAATTTAAATATACAAAATTTACTAATTTGTATTTCTTTTTATCTTTTATCTGAAAAATATTGCTGTCCTGGTCGATGAGTTGAATTGGTGGGAAAGGTCTGGGTATTACACCGGCTTTTTTCAGGGTGTATGAAAAAACTGTGAAGGACGAAAATCCTAAAGTCCAGAAATTTAAAAGCAGCAGACAGAGGGATAATGTTAATATGGGTATGAATATTTTTTTGAACATCTCCGCCTGCCTGCTTTTAAAAATTTTTTATTGAGGTGTTAGCTTTCATGTTTTACTCGGGTTTTTATACCATTGTCTTAAGTTTTTAAATATAGAAAAGTACATAATCAATAAACCGATTAGTAAAATATAAATGAAGATAGTCGAAATGGCTGCAAGTGTTGCTCCGGTGGAGTGAGTAGATGCCATGGGTATGCCTGTGTAATCGGAATAACGTCGAGGGATGCTATTCAATCCACCTGCATAAAAAGAAGCTACAAAGCAATGTGCGGCAATCAGAAACGTCCAGAAACCCGTAATTGATAGCTTGTCTTTCACTTGCTCGTCCTTTGTCTGTGTAAGATGGAACAAAAAGCCAAGCAGGAACAGGACTACCCCCGTGAGCATATAAGTATGGAAATGGGCTGGTACCCATAAGGTGTTGTGTAAGATCTTATTTATTGCTATGGTGGAATCTACAACTGCTGCAAAACCGCCTATTGCCCAGCCGGCCACACCTAGTAGAAAAGTAGTGGGAACAATGGTCCATCTGATTTTCGAACGGTATATCTGGCTGATGACACCAAACATGGTAACTGCAGTTGCAGGGATAGCGCTGAAGTAAGAAGCAAGCTGACCTGCTATATGCAAAGGTTTTGGCTGGACAAAATCCATGTAGAGATGATGGAAGTATGCAAAAAGGATAAAGAAAAATGTTGCATTCCAGGAGTAAACCAATAATTTATTGACCTTCCATTCTCTGCCAGAGTATTCGGGTAAAAGAGCATAAACCCAGCCTAAGCAGCAGTATAATGTGATGTTTACCAGGGTGTGACCAAAGAAAAATATCAGGTTTTTAACTAACAGGTTATCAAAATTCAACCCCGGCTCAAAATTTTGCAAAAGAAACATAATCAGAAAGACCGCTCCTGCAAGAAAAGCGATGACTCCCGGAATTAAACTGATGGCTGCAATTAAAACAACAGGAGGAAGCTCAGTATCAACCTTTTTTCGCCCAAGATACTGCCAGCCGATAATATTTGCAAGTCCACCGAAATTTCGAGCTAAGGCATATACAACATGAATATTCCCAATGAGCCAGGCTATTCCCAATAGAATCAAAGAGATAATTGAAAGTGCAGTAGCCCAACCTGGCCAGAATGTCCCTTTGAAAGGGAGTGGGTATAATAAATACCAGCCGGCCCCGAATTTTCCTATTAGGGTGGCAATAACTAGTCCAACCACTCCAATGATCACCGTTGTATATATAAAATATCCTACTTTGATGTTGAGTTTGACATATCTGGAAGCCAGCAGGTACCATAAGGCTCCGAAAGCCATGCTATACAATAATCCTGCCATGCCAAGACCATGCAGGGTCATGACTACGTAAAAATTATCTATGCCTAAATCTATGACTTCTCCCTGATTTAGCCTCATTAAAAGTCCGAGAATAATCAGCAAGGGGAAAATTATCAAAAAGGTATATGACCAAAGAGCGATGAGGTTTTTTTGTTTCTTAAAATCGGTAGAGTTAATTTGCGACATATTTTCCACTTTTTTTTATTTTACATGAATGGTTGCAGTCATGAAGCCGTGAGCTAAACCGCAATATTCCAGACACAATACGTGATATTCACCTGCTTCGGGGAAGATATAATCTAATTTATTCTGATAGCCGGGCATAGCTTGTGTTTGAGCAACCAGGTCTCCGGCGTTATTATATATAGCAAAATTATGGTTCACATCAGCTGAAGTGACTAAGAATTGGATATGTTTTCCGGATTCAACCGTGACTTCATTTATTCCCTGAAATTCAGATGGTGAAAGGTCAGTCTTGCCGATGCCCATTTTCCATGCCCATTGCATTGCAACAACTGTAACTTCCTGATCCGGGTGGCTTTCAAACGGAGAATAGGGTAGAAGCCTCAGGGAAATGAATAATCCGGCAACAATGCAGGCAGAAAGGAAGACAAAGTACTTATCCCGTACTTTATAGACTTTTTCCTTTGCCAGATGTTTTTCTTCAACATTTTTTGATGAAATCATTAAAAATGCTACTACTGATACCACCAAAGCTCCTGCAATAAAGGAAATTGTAGCTGCAAAACTTTGGATAGATAATAAAGTATTAAATATATCCATTTTGATAAGTTTGTCTGTTTTGTGTCCCTTTTGCCGCTCAGCAAACTATGGCCAATTTGTAAAATAATTTGGCCTCCCTGAATGGTTTTACGGGATTTTTTTAATTCCCGGAACAAATATAATAAAGAAATTAATAAAAGGATATAAATGTCTTAAATAAATATTTATTTAATATTTGTTAATTAGTTAAATATTAAAATATAAGTATGCCAAATGCATAAAATGCTATAATATAATATTGATAATATAGTATATGTAAGATGATGTTTATACAATTTAGTTGAATTATGGATAACTATTAAATATAAAAAAACTAATAAATAAAAATAAATTTAGAAATATAAATAATAAATGATAGTATTTATATAAATATATTTTTTTTAAATTGTATTGCATATACTTCCAGGTGTATTTCTGTAATAAATGTACCCCGGTTCATCAAATTTATGGATTTTATATTTTTGATTTGCTTTTATCCAGAATGCACTGTCTTCACTGTAGGATATTTCTTTGTCATAACCGTCTAATTCAGTGAAAACGGTTGATTTTGCGAAGAATGTGGCTCCAATATGACATTGAGAAAGATGAATATCAAGATCCGGATTATTTCGGTCTTTGACATAAGGGTTCCCAATGATAATGACACCTCCTTCCAGCATATCTATTTCCGGATGTGCCTCCATAAAGGCATATCTCTTTGCCAGATAATCCGGTTTATATTCGTCATCACTGTCTAGAAAAGTAATATATTTCCCGACGGCATTTAATATTCCCGCATTTTTAGAAAGTGAAATATTGCGATTTGTGTGGCGCATATACCGAATATTCGGATGATGGTTCATGAACTGGCAAACTATATCAAAGGTATTGTCTGTACTACCGTCATCTACGATTATTAATTCATTATCCTTGACTGTCTGGTTCAAAAATGACTGAATAGCTCTGTGTAAATATCCTGCTCTGTTATATGTGACCATGATAACGGTGATGGCAGGATTGGTATTTTTATAAACATCCATTCTTATAAATGAATTAGTTGCTGAAATAGGTAGATTTCAAAGATACAATATTAAATGCATTATTTTTAATAAACAACTTTCTTTAATGTGCACTGAAGTGCCTTTATAAATATTTCATGGAAAACTTAAAGCAACTGTTTGTGCTTTTTATAGCATGTAAAAAAGATGGTGAAGGAAAAATTTGGGTCGAATTTTAAATTATATTTACATTTGTGCATCAATCTTTATTGGGGTGCTGGATTTATTCGGCTGAGATTAGACCCATTGAACCTGCCACTATAATAGTGGAAGGGATGGTAATTTGTGAATAGGAGCTAAGGCAGACCCCATGCATTAGCATTCATGAATTTTAAATTATGTTTTCAAAAATTTTATTCAAATTTTTTTTGACAGTTTTCGCACTGTTGCCTTTTTGGCTTTTTGCCCAGAGTTCTTCTGTTTTTATTACAAACTCAGATGGGATCTCTCTGGAGGGAGCATCTATTCATTATAAAAATTTGTCCCTGGTGACTGACGAAAATGGATTGGTAGAGTCTTTATTCCATTTTCCTGCTCGGCTTATTGTTACCTATGTTGGTATGGAGACTTTAGATACCACTATTACAGAGTATAGGAGTCAGATACTTCTGACTTTAAAAAGTGAGAAAATTATTCTTGATGGGAGTATTATAACAGCTTCCTGGGCAAATGATAATTCTGCCGTGACTCAAAAAACTGTATCCCGAAAGACTGTTTATTCAGGTAGCGAAGCTTCTGATATGCCTTCCTTACTGTCTTCATTGCCGGGAAGTGTATCAACTTCTGATGCTGGTAATAATATAGGTTATTCCGGTTTGCGGATAAGGGGCAGTGATCAGACTCGGATAAATGTCATGATTGATGGCGTACCGGTAAATGATGCGGAGTCACAGAATGTTTTCTGGGTTGATTTACCTGACCTGATTGAGGATATACAGAATATTCAGATCCAGAGGGGTGTTGGTATTTCCACGGCAGGGCCCGGAGCCTTTGGTGCCAATATTAATCTCCGTTCCGGATTTTTAAGTGCAGTGCCCGTACTTATGACCCAGGCAGGATTTGGCTCGTTCAATACTTTCAAATTGAGTGCCTCCGGTCAATCAGGGACTTTATGGAAATATTTCAGATTCAAGGTAAGAGGAAGTATGATTTCTTCAGATGGGTACATAGACAGGGCGAGCTCAGATTTAAATTCAGGGTCCATTCAGGCTCAGTATATCCGGGATAAATTTAGTCTGACAGGCCATTTTTATCTTGGAAAAGAAAGAACCTATCAAGCTTGGAACGGTGTTCCGATTCAGTATTATTTGCAAGATTATAAAACGACATACAATCCCTCCGGTTTGAAAGGAGACGGAACCTTTTTTGATGATGAAACGGATAATTATACTCAAATTTATAATCGTTTAATAGGAAGATGGGTTATTAACCCGGGGACAGACTTGCAGTTTACCTTATACAATACCTTAGGAAAAGGCTACTATAATCAGTACAGGGAGGATGACATAGCAGATTATTTTCCTGAATTACCCTCTCAGGATGTTGCTTTGATTCGTGAACGATGGCTTGATAACTCTCTCAATGGTATCAATGTTGTTCTGGATCATAAGCAAGGTAAATGGACGCATCAACTGGGAGGAAATTTTCAATATTATCATGGTCGTCATTTTGGAATTATCAAGAATGAAAGAGGTTTGATTGATTGGAGTCTAAGAAAATATTATGACAATCCGGCAAAGAAGCAGGAGGCAAGTTTGTTTGCTAGATCTGAATTTGCATTCAAAAAATTTAATTACTTCATTGACCTCCAGTTAAGACAGTTGTCTTATCATTATGAAGGTCTGGACGAGGCCGCCAATCCGGCAATTTTGCATAAAAGTTTCCTGTTCTTTAATCCTAAATTAGGGTCTTCATTTCTGCTCAAACCCGACAAGCCGGATTATTTGTATATCTACGGTGGTGTTGCAAACAAGGAACCCAACCGGGATGATTTCAAAGATGCTGCACCGGGCAAAACGCCAAGACCTGAAAGGTTATATGATTTTGAATTTGGTTATAAATTAATCAGGGAAAATTTAAAGATACATTCTAATATTTATTACATGTACTACAAGAATCATTTATTGTTAACCGGTCAGATCAATGATGTGGGCGCATATACACGATTTAATGTGGATAAAAGTTATCGTGCAGGGATCGAGGTGGATCTTGCTTACCGACTGAATAGTAGTTTGGAAATCCATGGAAATTTGGCTGTAAGTGCCAATAAGATTATCGATTTTAAAGAATATATAGACGTCAGCGAATTGGTTGGAAGCGATATAGAATATCTTGACCAGGAGGTCGTGAATCACGGTAATTCAGCCATCGGTTTTAGCCCAGCAATTGTAGGTTATGGAGAAATTGGCTGGTTTCCGTTTAAGGCTAGCCGTCTAAGTCAGTTTAAAGTGTACGCTGATCTGAAACATGTAAGTAGTCAATACCTGGATAATTCGGAAAATTCATACAGTAAGCTTCCTGCTTATCGGTTGTTTGGAGCCGGACTGGCAGTACCAATTGCTATTGGAAGAAGTCATTTTAATCTGGATATCCAGGTAAAAAATCTCTTTGACAGAAGATATGTCAATAATGGGTGGACTTACCGGTTTAAGGCTACCGGTTATGATCCGGCTCAAGGTGACCCTTACATCCAGAAAGAAGGGAATGACTTTTACAGTTCGGTCGGTTATTTCCCGCAGGCAGGAAGAAACTTTTATGTAGGCTTGAGATATACTCTCAAATAACCAGGTTCGCCTTAATTTTATATAGAACAAAAAGCCCGACGATTACCAAACTGTCGGGCTTTATAATAACTAAACCAACAAAAATCAATTGTTTAAGGGCAGAAATGAATATTTTTCACCGTATTCTAACATCTGTGCGAAAAAATTGTCGGGATATTCAACCTTCACATCAATGATCTTATCACCATCCATGACAGGAACATATCGGGGTTGAATAAATCCTTTATATGGTTTGATATTTAATTTCTTATATCTGTCCAAAACTTCTTTGTGCAGTACAGGGTCAACTTTTACGCCATAATTCTCCACAAGATTTTTACCTGCCTCATAGTCGCCTTCTGACTTAACTCGTTGAATTTCTCTGAGAAGTTGACCAAACAGTTCTCTGAGTTTGTTGTAATCATTAATCCGGACGTAAGTCTTTCCATTCTTTTTGACAAATTCAACTACATTGTCTGCTTTTCCTTTTTCATAAGCCCATTTAGCCACTAATTGCCTGTTTCTCATATGAGCTTCTTCAAGGTCGTGACCGGGTTCTATTCTTACCAATTGTGTCATTAAACCATTCATCATATAAGAATCATATTCTGCTTTTCCGGCGTCAACGTTAGGAAGGACACCAATATCAACCAGTTTTTGGTCAATCATGTAATATAAGGCTACGAGATCCGCTCTGGCTTCTTCCAGTGTAGAGGCATAATTTTTTAGTGTTTTATCTGTGGTTTCCACTCCCGGATTAATTTGGCCGGAAGCATGACCTATTGCTTCATGCATATCCGTATGAAGGTCGCTGGTAAGGTTTCCGTATTTTTTAATTCTTGCCTTTACTTCATCATTAACTCCAAATTCATCCAGCATTCCGCTTGTCGCACCATCCACATTGTAAGAGTGAATAATATTACTGAGTGAAACAGATTTGGACCCATGTTCTTTTCTAATCCATTCGTTGTTAGGAAGATTGATGCCTATTGGTCCTGAAGGCGCAGTGGCTCCGGCTTCCATTACGACCGTTATTGCCTTTGCAATGATACCTTTGACATTTTTCTTCTTGTGTTCCGGCATCAGGGGTGAATGATCTTCAAACCATTGAGCTTCCTTGGCAATAGCTGCGATTCTTTTGGTTGCTTCTAAGTCTTTTATACTTACAACGCTTTCAAATGTGGCCTTTCTACCAATCGGATCTTCATACACTTCAATAAATCCGTTGACGGCATCGACCCTGCTTGAGGTGTCGTTGATCCATGCTATACTGTAATCATCGAAGGTGTGTAAATCTCCGGTTTTATAATATTGGATAAGCAGTTCCAGTGTTTTTTTCTGCTGAGGATTTTCTGCTACAGTAACTGCTTTTTCCAGCCAATAGATAATTTTTTCTATAGCAGGGCTGTACATGCCTCCAAGTTTCCAAACTCTTTCTTCGACTTTGCCGTTTTTCTTAACCAATTGGCTGTTCAGACCCCACATAGGTGCATGACCTTTACTGTCAAATTTTGAATAGAAATTTTCTACATCTTGTTGATTAACGTCCTGATAAAAATTAACCGAAGAAGCTTTTACATTGTCTATATTGGGACTTAAATCAACCAGTTTGGGTTCAATTTTCGGGTCAAATAAGATGGGTTTGATCCTGGCCAGAAAGGAGTTAACGTCTTCTCCGGAAGCGAGGGGTAACTTCTTCGCATCAGATGACTTGACCAGTTGATCAAAATATTCAGTGGAAATCTCCGGGAAGAACTTTTGTTTGCCATAGTGATGATGGTTGCCATTGCTGAACCACACTCTGCCACAATAAACTTCGAATTTTTTCCAATCATCCGTTGTCTTATCTCCGGTATATGTACTATAAATAGCTTCAATGGTTTTACGGATAGTCAAGCCATTCCTGCTAAACTGGTCGTAGATGATATCTCTACCGGAAAGTGCAGCCTGAGAAAGATAGTAAGCAAGAAGCTTCTGATTCAAAGGTAACTGATTGAATCCCGGTACCTGATATCTCAATACCTTCAGATCGGCAAATTCCTGAGCAGCTACCTGAAAAGTGGAATCGTAGGTGTCAGAAGAATGGTCAGTGTGCGCCATATTAGATGAGCCTGTACTTTTACAGGAAGTATATAAACTTCCCACTAAAACTGTTAGAATAAATAATTTAAATTTCAAATCTGTACATTTTATGGTGAATGCTAAAAGTATGAAAAATTTGATATTGGCAAATGATTAAATTTTAAAATACAATGTTAAATTTTACTTTCCATACAGCTTTTAAATTTGTTAATAACGATGAAAGTCAATCATACCAGACCTTTTCGCCTCAAACTAGCCATTGATAATTTTACGTGATTTTTAATTCCAATAATAGACAATGTTGGAAAGATTCTCCTCTATGTTTCATCTTATAATTCTGAATGACAGATCGCCTATTACTTTCACCAGATAATTGTAACTTAAAAAATTTTGTGCTGAATTTCAATTGTATTACCTTAGCGGTGGAATTAATATGATATAGATGTAATATTAGGTATATCAGTTAATCATATATTATATAAATTAATTTGTTATAATAAATCATTTCAAGATTTTGGATAGTTATTTAGATAATATTGTAGCGGTAAGTGGAGTAGGAGGTTTGATGTATATGGAAGGTAACAGAAGTAATGGCCTTATTCTTAAAGATATGGACACGGGAAATAAGCAATTTTTTTCCGTAAGAAAACATCAGTTTACCCCTTTGCGCTCAATTGCCATTTATACTTATGAGGATTCAACTCCCATCGATGTTATTTTTGATAAAATGATGTCTTTAAAGGATGAGTATGATATCCCGCAAATCCTAAAAGCCGATAATAAGTCTATTGCAGATTTTTTCCGCATGGTACTGCCGGATTATGACGAAGATCGCGTGTATCCGAGTGATATGAAGAAAGTGCTGAAGTGGTTCAACTTTCTTGAATCCCGTAATGTAATCGTAAAGAAAGAAGTAGATAACACTGGTTCTGAGGAAGAATGATCAATCATCTTAAGGTTGTAGTTGTATTGCCTGCATACAATGCAGCGAAAACACTTAAAACTACTTTTGATGAAATTCCTCATGATTTGGTTGATGAGATTATTCTTTGTGATGACCATTCTACGGATGATACAGTAGAGATAGCTAAAAATCTTGGAATCCGCCATATCCTGTTTCACGAGACCAATAAAGGTTATGGCGGAAATCAAAAAACGTTATATCAAAAGGCAATAGAGTTGGAGTCGGATATCGTGATTATGCTTCATCCGGATTATCAATATACTCCTAAGCTAATACCTGTTTTGGCACAAATGATTGCCTCCGGTTTATATCCTGCAGTGCTGGCAAGCCGCATTTTGGGTATGGGGGCTTTGAAGGGAGGAATGCCTCGTTATAAATATGTAGCTAATAGATTTTTAACTTTAATACAGAATCTATTGCTCTTTCAGAAGTTGAGCGAATACCATTCAGGTTACAGGGCATTTTCAATTGACCTACTGAAATCTATCAACATTGAAGCCAATTCTGATGATTTTTTGTTTGATAATCAGATGATTGCACAGATTTTTTACGAAGGTTATGAGATTGGTGAAGTCACCTGCCCGACCAAATACTTTGAAAACGCCAGCTCGATTAATTTTCGCAGAAGTGTCAGGTATGGGATTGGCGTAATACTGACTAGTTTATCATATAGGTTGAATAAATGGGGTTTGTTAAAATCAGCTATTTTTCGATCTAAAGCCTGATGTACCTTCCGCCTCCTGTTAGATAGCCTTTCTCATTTTTTAAAATCAAATAATATATTCCCGGATTATAATGATCCAGATTGATTGTCTGACCGGGATGAACTTCGACACTGTCCAATTGTCTGCCCTGATTGTCAAGTATTAATAATAAATTTTCATCCGGATTGATATCTAATTTTATCAAAGTACCTGAAGTGCCTGTATTGGGGCTGAGGTTCAGCTTTCTGTAACTGATATCCGGAATTATATTGTTTGTAGGTGTGCACTTGTACCCGAGTGAGCTGCAATATGTTCGTTCGGGTATCGTACAGTCAAGTATGAAGGGATTTGATTTTTGTTCCTGATAGGCGGCAATCAGAGCGTTCTTATTCCATTCTTCCATATCTACAGCGTCCTGATAATGCCATTTACACAAATCTGAAGCCATTGAAATAAAATAATTGGGATCTAGATTATTACATTCCTGTGTATAGATGGTATAGAAATACATGACACTTCTCGCAACATCGCCTTTCTTACTTTCCCTGGGTTCAAAGATGCCATTGGCCTTTTCACTATACAAATCAATATCAGTAGTAGGTTTTGATGACTGTTTTATATCCTGATAATACCACCACTGAGTTTGATTATCATCTATGTCGCCAAAAGGATCGTTGGATCTGTCAGTATTCACATTTTCACGTACAGGATACAGATTGTACATGTTCGAACGCAATGGTTCCACTTTAGCACCCTTTGATTGCGGATAAATATGCTCGGTATTAACCTTTTGACTATATGCGTTGTCGCTTGGATCTAAGTTAGGGTCCAAGGTAATTGTCCAGTCTGTATATAGACATTTTAATTGATTATTGGTGGCTAATATATTTCTGAATAAGGTATCTCGCGCATTAGTATAGCCAAGCGTATTGGAAGGTGTATAATTTTCACGGATGGCGGACAATAATTCCTCACCTTCTAAATTTGGAAACACAGGAGTGTGTTGGCAAAGTAAAGTTATTGGAATGGCAAAAAGAAAAATCAGTAATAATTTCATGAATATACTTTGCGCAAATTTACACAAATAAGTTTTTCTTTCATGTGTTATAGAATTAAAGTAAATCTGAAATCTGCTCTCCCAAAGAGAATGGCGATGTTAAAATAACACATATTATTAATATAAATACGTAAAATAAAGATATATTAATTATTTGAGAAAACTATCGAGAAAATATTTAGCCTTTCCTAATGCTATTTTTATAGATTTATAATCACGGTTCTTATTAAATGAAAGTAATGATAGGTGGATAATATAATTCTAAGGTCTTCGGTGAGAATGAAAATCCATTCAACATCATTATTTAATTGATAATAAATGGAATGGAGTATTAGGTTTATGACCTTTCTTCTTTATAAATTACCAATATGCAAATATTGTTTCAGGTTTTTTAATTATAAATCTTTATTATTGTGCAGATATTGATTACTTTATCCTAACAGCGATAAAATGCATATAAAACCATTTAAGGCAGTTTTCCCGAATATTGATAATTTAAAGGATATTGTTTTATTTACAGAAAAAGTGAGAAATGACATTACCATGATGGGTAAGTCTGATTTTCTAAAACATTCGGACCAGCTTCAATACATTCTTTATTCAATAAGAAGCCCACAGGTTAATTCGACAGGAATTATTTGCCTTACTGATATTAGAGAATATAAAGTAGGAAATATACTAAAACATGAGAAGACTCTTGAGGAGAAAGAAATCGAGCAATCGAAATTAATTACTTCACGTCAATCTATGGTTAAGCCTGTATTGCTGACATATCCTGTCCATGAGGCTTTTGAAGAGTTTTTGGAGGGATTGAAGAATGAAACCAATTTAATTCAGCGATTCTACTTTGAGGATAAGCAGGAGGAACATTTTTTCTGGCGAATTAGTAAGCCGGAGGAGTTAAAGCGAATAGATACATTTTTTTCCGATGATTTAAAGAGGGCATATATTGCTGACGGTCACCATCGTTTGGCTACATTTGCACGGCTTGAAGCTTCAGGTACTCAAGATGCCGATAAGTATCGTTATATTTTATCCGTTTATATTCCCTTCAGAGGCCTTAATATTCATCCTTTCCACCGGGTAATTTCTTTAACAAAGAAAATGAAGGAAGATGTATTGTTAAAAGCAGTCGGAGAGTTATGCTTTTATGAGAAAATAGAGAAACACTTCCTACCCAAATTTAAATACAATTATATTCTCCATACCGGCAAATCTATATATGCCTGCGTCTGGAAACCGAGTTTACTTGATAAGTATAAGTATGAACCATTAATACTGGATACGTCCTTATTAAATGCTGTTTTGTTCAGGCAGATTTTTGAAGTTCATGATGCCAGGACGGATGAAAGAATAAAGTATGTGGAAGGATTTAAAGGTTGGGAAGGTTTCGAAAAAGCTCTTTCAAAAGGAAAGAATAATATTGGATTTTATTTGTATCCGGTTGCGTTTGAAGATTTTCAAATAGTTTCTGACCTGCATTTAACGCTTCCTCCTAAAAGTACCTGGTTTGAACCTCGGATCAGGAATGGTCTCGTTATTCATGATTTTCGTCATTAGATGAATTTTTCGAAATTTAGTACACGTTATATTATTTGCTATTTTTATATAGATGCATTAAATAATAAAAATCCTCTAAATAAAAGAGGCTTCTGTCTTTAGACGGAAGCCTCTTTTTAAGTATATTTAAAATATTATTGCTTTATTTCAAATGAAGAGTAGTCATCATTTTGATTAGCATTATTGTCATCCACAACTTCTTTTACTCTTATCAGGAAGTAATTTGTGTTGTTTTTAACAGCATATACATCTCCAACTTTCATTTTTACGCTTGCAAGGTCGGTAGTACCGCCATCAAAAAGTGCAACAATTTGCTTTGGACTGAACGTTGCATTCCAGCTTGATGCAGATACAGAACGAACAATACTTCCTCTCCAAGGGATAAATTCACCTTTCCATGGGTAAGTATCACCGACAACATCATTACCGTTATCTCTGATATGCGCTGTTGCCCATTCGTTGTTGGCATCACTACCTTTAACAACTGCTTTTCCGGTGATAAGGTCTAATCCGCCAGCCAATGGGCCTAAATAATTGTACATTTTTTCAGAGGTAATTGTAGAGGCCGCCTTTACTTTTACTTCCAGTGAAACGGTGTTGGTCTTTGCATTATCATCAGCTAAGACAAACTCATACTTATATGTTCCAGAAGTCTGTGGAGCTGTGATGGCAAAAGTTTTACTGAACCCTTGCTTGTCAGCACCCAATAAAAGAATAGCTGAGGAACTGGCAGCAGCACCGTCAACTGTAAATCTGGTGGCATCAAGGTTTACTCCATCTTCTTTTACGGTAAGAGATTTAAGATCGGCATCACCTTTTACACCTTTAACAGTGACTTCAATAGCAGTTGATGCATCCTGATCTGCAGAAGCATCAAAAGTGTGCGTTTCAGTAACGGTAGGGCCTTTAGAGCTGATTGGGTCTTCATCAGTACCACAACTAACAATAAAAAGTGAACTTGCTACCAAGAACATCAAATTCCAAAATCCAAATATTTTCTTCATTTTTTTTTGGTTTAGTTAATAATTTAGTTTAGTAATATGTTATAAATGAATTATTTATCAAATAAATAAATTCAATATCATTTATTTATGCTATTAAGACGAACAAATATTGAAAAAGTAGTGTGCAAAATTAAATTAATGATAAAATTATTTTGAAAAGTATTCAATGGCGTATAATGCTTGATTGATTTTTAAACGAAGATTTTCAATAAAAAGTTTGTAGGCATTAAAATTTCTTATCAGGTTTATTAATAAATTTAGTACTCGAAATGTAAATTGTTAGCAATAAATCAGTTAAATAGAGCGCTTTTTTAATTAATATATATATATATATATATATGAAGGGGTCGAATTTTTTTATTTAAGGTGATTAGCAGGTAAGCCATTTAATAGGGTGTTTAAATAAGATTTGTAATAATTTAAATCGGGAATTTGATTTTACAACCTACCTTTGCGTATTTAATAAAATCTGAAAAGTATTGAAACCATCATTGCCAAAAGGAACCAGAGATTTCTTGCCAATTGAAATAAAAAAAAGAGAATTCATCTTTGATAAGATAAGGTATTATTTCAGACTATTTGGTTACGATCCTATTGAGACTCCTGCTATGGAGAGTCTTGAAACATTGATGGGAAAATACGGTGACGAGGGCGATAGGTTGCTCTTTAAAATTCTTAACAATGGAGATTTTCTTGCAGGATTAGATAAAGAGGATGTCTCAAGTGGGAATTTGAGTAAAGTCACCAGACAACTGTCTAAACGAGGGTTGAGATATGATTTGACGGTTCCTTTTGCCCGTTATATTGTAATGAACCGCCAGCATATTAAATTTCCGTTTAAAAGATCGGCCATTCAGCCAGTTTGGCGCGCAGATAAACCACAGAAAGGTCGTTATCAAGAGTTTTTTCAGTGTGATGCAGACGTAGCCGGAAGTACTTCTTTGTATTATGAGGCAGAGTTGATCCGACTTTATGACAGTGTGTTTGATGCGCTGCAGCTACCTGTGATTATCAGGTGTAACAACAGAAAAATATTATTTGGTATTATGGAATCCGCCGGCCTGGCTGAATACTTTCAGACAATAACGGTAGTTATTGATAAGCTTGATAAAATCGGAATTGAAGGAGTTACTTCTGAATTAAAAGCCAGAGGGTATGAGGAAGAAAAAATAAATATCCTGATTAATTTAATTTCCAAAAATGAGATTCAAGAGCTGGTTTCGTATATGATTTCCGAAACCGGTAAACAGGGCATAGATGAAATGAATGAGATATTGGCCTATCTTGGCAGAGAGACTCTTACTAATAAATTAATATTTGATCCAACACTTGCCAGAGGCTTAAGTTATTATACCGGATGTATCCTGGAGGTCAATGCTGTAGGGGTGCAGATGGGTTCTATCGGCGGGGGCGGACGCTATGATAATTTGACAGCGATTTTTGGTCTGAAAGATGTTTCAGGTGTAGGTATATCATTTGGCGTAGAACGAATTTATGATGTCATGGAAGAATTAAAACTTTTTCCGGATGAAATAAACAAGAGCAAAAATATTTTAATCGCTTGCCTGGACAGAGAATCTTTCAGCTTTGCCATAGAAGTAGTCAATAAATTGCGATCTTTAAATATTCCTTGTGATTTGTATCCGGATATAGCGAAGTTGCAAAAACAAATGTCCTATGCCAATGATGTTGGATTTGCCAAGGTGGGATTGATAGGAGAGGAGGAAAGGACACAGCGGAAAGTATCTGTTAAGGATATGGATTCCGGAAAGCAAGAACTTATGTCTTTGGAGGATATGATGCAAAAATTTAAATGCGTTTGACAGAACTGTCTTTCTTTTTACATCGGATTTTCAATCCATTTGCATTAACAATTGTAAATTTTTAATTGTAAGTTTTGCCAAAAATCGTGTTGAATGGCAGCCTGTAACTTTATTTTAGCCGTATTTTCGCCGTTATGGGCTACCGAATATTATGTTATCAAACGATTAACTGAGGTTGTTAGAATTTGGTAATGAGATAATTATTGACAATAATACATTTGACTTTATGGAAGATAAGGAATAAAATGATTTAAATAATTTGTTTCAATTTAATTTCGGTTAACATATAATTGTATTATTATATATGTTAATATTGTTTGTTTTTTTATACTAAAATACCCTGAAACGCTTTAGTTCAACTATCTTTGCGACTGCAACATGTTGCATTATAACTCTATTTATTAACTAAATGACTGGCAATGAAGTTAAAAACTTTCATTGTACTGGCAGTATTATGCATCTGTACATACCCTAAGCATACTCATGCATCAGTAACCTCTGTTAATGCTATTAATAAATCGGCAGAGGAAGACAAGTTTGAATTTGACGAGAGTATTATTAAGGTTCGCCTGAAAAAATTAAATTCCTCACTTGATATCAGGTACACTCCTGAGGTTGAGAAATTCCTTAAAATATATATTAAATCTTACAGAAACACTTCTGAACAATTGCTTGGAAAAGCAACGATGTACTTTCAATACTTTGATGAAGTGTTGAACAAGTATGACTTACCTGCTGAACTGAAAATGATTTCAGTGATTGAATCTTCTTTAAATCCTAATGCGGTAAGTCCCGCCGGGGCTATTGGTCTATGGCAATTTATGCCCGGTACTGCGAGGTTCATGGGACTTAATTTTAACAGAGTCGTAGATGAAAGAAGAGATCCTCAGAAATCGGCTGAAGCGGCAGCAAAGTATTTTTTAAAATTGTACTCTATTTTCAATGACTGGAATCTTGCCCTTGCAGCCTATAACTGTGGTCCTAACAGAGTCCAGAATGCAATTGATGCATCCGGTGGTGAAAGAGACTTCTGGGCAATCAGAAAGTATTTACCAAGGGAGACGCAAAATTATATTCCGAAATTGATAGCTATCAGTTATGTGTTTAACTATTACAACAAGCATAAGCTCAAGCCTTCATTTCCTGAACTCGACCTGCAGATGACAGATATCACCAGTTTATATAATAAAATTAATTTAAGAGATCTGTCAGAGAAGTTGGGCATATCCTATGATATGATGAAAGTTTTGAATCCTATGTACCGTCAAGGAATCATACCTGCTTCTGAGAGCGCTATGAATATAATCTTGCCTGCCAGATATATGAACAGTTTTAAAAATTACCTGCCTCATCCGGATATCAATTTGCTAAATGTAGCAGGTCAGACGAATACCTTGCCGGCATCATTAGACGCAGGGGAATATGTTGAGATTAACTATACGGTATCAAAAGGTGAGAATCTCCAGCAAATAGCTCAAAAAACCAATATACCGATAAATCTTTTAAAGCTCTGGAATGGGTTGAGTAATTTTACGGTTAATGAAGGTCAGGTCATTAATCTTTATATTTTGCGTAATAATAATGTATTTGTCAATGTTTCCAAAGAACAACTACATCCTTTGACAGAGCAGTTTGTTAGAGTTGAATCCATGGTTGAAGACGGTGATTTTATTGTGGCTTCACTGAAAAGCCTTAACAATGATGATGACTCTATTTATAATTTAACCAGTCCGGAGTATATTTACCATAGATTGGATAGTAAGGAATCGATAGCAGATGTCGCGCGGCAATACAATGACGTAACCCTTCAGAGCATCATTAAATTGAATAATTTTTCGAAAGACAATATGCCCAAACCGGGTGATATGATTAAGGTTAAGCTTGTCAAATAAAAAAAAGCCGGAACAATTGCTCCGGCTTTTTTTTATTTTATTTAATTCATTACTTTATCTCAATTTTTTTGACAATTTCAGGATTTGATATTTTTTTCAAATTCACAATCAAAACACCATTTTCATAGCTTGCTTCGATATCATCTTTTGAGATATTTTTGTCTAAAGTAAAACTTCTTGAGAATTGGTGAAAGCTAAATTCTCTTTTAATATACTTTGACTCGTTTTCTTCGCTTTCTGTTGATTGCTCTTTCTCGACCTTAATGGTAAGCAGTTGATCTTTAATTTCAATCTGAAAGTCATCTTTGTTTAGTCCGGGCACTGCAAGTTCAATAATATATTGATCTTTTTCCTCAATTATATTGAAAGCAGGCATTTCCATCATTGAATCATACGGCCAAAATCCGGCTGCATTGTTGTTAAAAAATTGGTCGAAAGTGGCAAGTGAATTAAAAGGCCTGAGTTCTCTTTTTATTAAATTTCTCATGATATTAGATTTTTAAAGGTTATTTAATTTAGATTATTTTATTTCTATTTTTTTCGTGAAAGGTTGGTATTCTGATTTAAGCGGTAAATAAATTGTGAGAACACCATTTGTATTGGAAGCTGAAATGAGCTCATTATCGATATTTTCTGATATCTTATACTGTAATTTGAAATTTTCTTTTGAAAAACCTCTTTGTATCATCCGGGACTCTTGATTTACTTCATTAACTGATTTTATTCCCTGGATGGTTAGGATATTTTTCTCCAAATTTACATCTATCTCTTCATTGGTAAAACCGGGTACCATTAACTCAATCAAATACCCTTTATCATTTTTGTATTGATTGACAAGGGGGGTTGATGTACTCAATTTGGCACCACAATTTTTGTTGAATTTGACTGGTCTGATAATTACGCTATTCATTTTTTTTATTTTTAATTTTTACTTATACAAATGCAATGTTCATTCCAATGATGCATATATGTCTTATTGTCAGCATATTAAAAACAAATAAGTCATATTGGCATGTCTTATTTCAAATGACGGACAAAATGACAGATTGAATTTGGTACTAAATTTGCATAATTGATTTTATGGATAACTGGTAACCTTTTGTTTTGGCCGTAGTGGTAGTTTTCCTTAGCATCAGTTCTCCCTTAAAAGTTGTATTTTGAAAAAAATATATTGCATTATGAATTAATTTAATGTATATTTTAATAACATACTTATATTTGCATTTATAATAGATTTGGGGGATAGTTAAATTTTGTAAAATATGCAATTTCTTGGCAGCGATTCATAAGGTGTTAGGGTATCATTAAATAAAAAGGATTAAATAAAAAGACAATTATTATGAACAAATTATTAGTACTTATTCTAAGTTTGATGTTTTCCTTCGGGGCTAAAGCTCAGGTGGACTCCATACATTTTCAGTTTCAGGATACTTTATTAAAAGCGGGTACGACGCATACTTTTTTGGTAAAAGTGCGTGAAGACATCAGTGAAGCATTGGGTTTCCAGTTTTGTCTACAATTTGATCCTGATAACATTACTTTTAATTCCATTAAGAAGTATTATATGCCGGGATGGACAGAAGACAATATGAATATTTATCCCTTAGGGAATCCCGATTTGATTGCATGTGCAGTAGATGTTATTACTCAACCTTATACAGGTCATGATCTGATTGAATTTGAGTTTAATGTAGTAAATGATTGCAGGGTAAAGGATGTTATCAGAATTTTAACGGCATATCGGTTTAAAGAAGGTGATTCTTACAGTAAGAGTGAAATGTTCTTTGAGAATGATACATATCCGATTGCGACAGAGTATTTACCCTTTAAGCCTTTATCTACACACACGGTAATCACTGATAATATTCAGGCTTTTCCCAATCCATCAAATGATGCGGTAACCTTTGAATTTAATTCCAAAATCACCGGGTTATATCCACTTTCGGTTTATGATAGTCGTGGAAGATTGGTAGAGTCAATAAATACATTCGTTAAATCGGGTCAAAACAATCTGATGCTTAAAAAGTCGCAGATAGGCTCAGAAGGTACTTATTTTTTAAAACTCGATTTAGGCACGAGAATTATTACATCAAAAGTTATTATTATTAAATAAATTTGGATTAAAGAAACAAATTAGGCGATGCTGTTATGGTATCGCCTTTTTTATTTTCCTGACAGCATTTTATTCATAGGTTGACTATATATTGTTAAAGAGTGGATTTGTATAGAAGGCAGGGTTATTTTTGATGTATATTTGTAGATTAATCCCATAAACTGCAAAGTTGAAGACAATTATTGCGGTATTGCTTTTGATTTTGACATGGAACTCCGGTCAATCTCAGTGTATTTTCAACCTTAATGATACTATTAAGGCCGGTGCTGATTTTTTTGTTCAAGGTAATGTCAGCGGGCTTATAAATGATGATATGAGTTCAAATCAGGCCTTATGCGGGGTAAAACTTCATTTCAGACATGAATTTATAGGTAACCTCCAGATTGAACTTATTTCTCCTGCAGGTCAGAAAGTTCTATTGGTCGGGCCCACTGTCTCCGGAAATCTTACAAGTGGTTCGGAATGGAATATTACCTATGTCAGATGCGGAGATACAGCTGTTCCTGACCCCGGATTGCCACAGACCTTTGATAATACTGCTCCCTGGGTGATTGGTGCCAACTATACCGGATCTTACTACCCATTTTTTAATTGCCTTGAAGATTTCAATATTGGTTCTGCAAATGGGATTTGGCAATTACACATTACCAATGCAGCCTTTTACACAGGAAGTTTGATTGATTTTAGTTTGATATTTTGCAATCCGGACGGGATAGATTGTTTCCCCTGCGACGCCGCTGCCAGTCATTTTGTTCAAAATAATTACACTTTTTGTGCCAATGATACAACCCTATCTGATTTTTTTCCTGATATAGATTATGGAGGAGTTTTAACGGATACTTCCCATTACAATTACGATATTGTAGTTACTTCCAACGGAAACATCCTGAGTATAAATGATACAATCAATTGGACTTTGTTGGCTCCCGGAGGTTATGATCTCTATCAGATAACTTATTTAAAGAATTACAGTCCATTAATTCAAACCTATATTAATCTGCCTTTTCAGGTATTGGAGATGAAGGTTAATACTACAGAAATATGCGCAGGAATCAGTACGGACTCAGCCAGGTTACAAATCAACAGAGTATATGACCTTCCTGTAAAAAACCTGATTCTCTGTAGTGGTGATAGCCTGGTGGTTTCCGGGAAGAAATATTTTCAATCAACTTTTATCAGAGATACACTCCAGACTCAAGCCGGGTGTGACAGTATTATAAATATTAATCTCACTTTTACCGATGTGCATGTAGAGATTAAAGCCGATACAATTGATTGCCTTGATTTCTCAGCGAAACTGGATACAGCCGGATTTAGGATGGATGTTCCAAATGGACTCTTGCTCAACTATGAATGGCTTAATGACTCATACCAGTTTTTGTCAAATGATGGTTCTATTACGGTCAATAACCCCGGAATGTATTATTTGCACCTCATCATCTTATACGGGAATTTGCAATGTGAATATTTTTTTCCAAAAAAGGTTTTATCTCAGGTGTTGCCACCTGCCAAGCCAATACTTGAACCTTTTTCACCCTGTGCTAATCTTCAGACAAGACTCA
Source organism: Saprospiraceae bacterium (assembly GCA_024103005.1). Taxonomy (GTDB): domain Bacteria; phylum Bacteroidota; class Bacteroidia; order Chitinophagales; family Saprospiraceae; genus Parvibacillus. Next base: position 105,464 of record JAGFJA010000047.1, on the reverse strand, counting down.
TAATGCAATCGGACACGCTCAGAGATGAAACTCATTGGATGATAGAAGGTAATTATATCGACACATTAATCCACGACACCTTATATATCACCTGGACTCAGCCAGGTACATATAATGTATGTGTATGGTCAAGTAATGAGTGTGGAGTATCAGATACATTATGCCAATCAGTTACTGTAGGCAATACGCCCAAGTTTGAAATAAAAATGGATTCTGTTACTTGTTCAGGTCAGTTTGAGATAGCAGTTTTGGGCAATAACATACAACTTAACTGGGTTGATCATCAGAATAATTCGGCATATACAACTACGCCTAATGGTGATGAAGTGGCAGGTAACCTGTTGCCCATGAAAGATTCTGTGCATCTTAATTATGAAGGTCAGGTAGATGGGTGTGACATAAGTGGTCAGACTATCATTAGGCGAAGACCTGAACCTGAATATTTTGTTACTGACACGGTATTTTGTGGTTCCGGACTGTTTCAATTGCCTGTAAAGGTAAATAATGGGACGGGAAAATTATTTTATACAGTAGGTGGAGTGCCGGATTCCATAGCAGTTGCTCCCGGAATCAATTACTTCAATGTTATGGTTGCATCATCTGAAAGCATATATTTTGATTCTCTGGTTACAGATTTCAAAACTTGCAATGTTTATAATGAAGATACGATGTTGGTCACCATTGAAAGCCAGCCCGTATCTGTATTAAAGGACACAATAGAATTTTGCAATACATTTGGCAAAGACGGGCAACCAAAATATGCAATGCAGGATTTAATCATATCAGGTGAAAAATCCGGCACCTGGAACTTTAGCAAAATTCCGGGAATAAAAATTTTAAATGATACCATCGATATGTCAAATGTGGATGTTGGTGTATATGATGTGAATTTTAAAACGAATACAGCCGTACCTCCTTGTCAGGATCAAAATTATCAAACTGTATTTAAAATAATTGATTGTACATGCCCTCCGCCAGGTAATAATTTATTGAATCAGAATTATAGTTTTTGTAATAATTACGGATGGCTTAATTTAGACTCTTTGGCATCTGTGTCATCCGGTGTCCAATGGTTCTCCTGGGATTCAGGTATTAAGACCTTACTGGTCGGAAATGGGATTATGCTTGATCATGGAGTGACGGGTAACATCCAACTTCAATTGCAAACAATTCAGAATTGGGAGGGAGAGTGCCCTGACAGCATGATTATTAATCTGCAAATTTCACCTGAACAATATGCAGGTGATGATTTTCTGTATGAATTTTGTGAAGGTGAGCAGCATGTGTTGAACCTTGACACAATACTCAATAATGTGGTCAATGATGGCTTGTGGATTGCTCAACAGCCTGATTATCCCGGTTTTTCCACGGCCTTCGATCCAGCGAAACATGAATTGAAAACTGGCGGCCTGATAGCAGGTAGTTATAATATTTATAAAATTGTAGCTCCGACATCGGTTTGCCAAGGTGACACAGCCTTGTTAAGCGTCGTTGTCAATCCCATTCCGGGCGTAAACCTGAAAGGAGAAGGATATCTTGACTGTACTACTCTTGAAAGTAAAATTTACTTAGATGGTAACAATCTGGCCAACGTCAGTTCTAGCTGGTTCCTTAATAGTAATTTAGTAAATATTACATTAGGAGCGGACAGTTTCCTGGTCAATCAGGCAGGCCAATATCTGGTTATTTCAGAGGATGGAATTACCGGATGCAGAGATACAAGTACTTTTGTGGTTGAGGATAATTCGAATCCTATAGATACATTAAAATACAACATTTTTCCTGACTGTAATGATGGTGGAACTTCCTTAATTCTGGATGTACCGGATGGAGGTACGCCACCTTTTAGATATTCACTTGATGGAGGACAGGAGACAATTTATTTGCAATTTTACGACCTAAAACATGGAGATCATTCATTATTGGTCACTGATTCAAAGAATTGCATGTATAATTTAAATTTTAATATTGATTCTTCTGACATTTATCATTTTGAATTAGGTCCTGACACGACCATAAAACTTGGTAACAAGGTATGGTTTGAAATAGACTTCCCTATCGGGGAGGTATTTGCATTAGATGTTAAAATGAATGGTTCGCCATTTAATTACAGTTTGGGCGGTATGTGGCTTACGCCAGATGAAACAATTGACCTGGAGGTCACTTTGACTGACAATAATGGATGCATTTATACTGACAGAAAAACTATTTTTGTTGAAAGTTCAGATGAGATATTTGTACCCAATGTATTTACACCAAATGGAGATGGTATTAATGACTACCTTTATATTCCAGTTAATTCTATGGTCGATAAGGTTTTAATATTTAATATATATGATCGATGGGGTAATCACATTTACGGAGCAAAAGACGTAAAGCCGGGGAATGAGTCCAGTGGATGGGACGGTCGTTTTGAGGGCAGGAAAATGAATCCAGGAGTTTTTGTCTATTTTATTAAATATCTGGCAACCAACGGCGAGGTCTATTTACAAAAAGGCTCCTTTACATTAATTAGATAGCTTATAATTTTGACTATCTGATTAAAGTAATGTCGCCGCTATATATTACCTTATCCCCATTTTTAAGCAATAATTCGACATAAAATACATAGACAGCAGGATTTAATTCATTTCCATTATAGGTACCATTCCAACCCAGATGGGGTTCGTTGGGCATAAAGTCTGATTTCCCATACACCTGACCTCCCCAGCGATTGAATATTTTCAAAGTCTTAATGAGTTCAACATCATCATCTGTATAGACTGTAAATTCATCATTTATACCATCATGGTTTGGAGATATCACATTGGGTATGAATACGTTTAATTTTTTACGCAGTTTTATGGTTAAAGAAGCCTGGTCCGTACATCCGTTTTTATCAGTTACAATCACCAAGTAATCTGTATTGGACAATGGTTTGACAATGGGGTTTAGACAATCATCACAACTTAGGTAAGTGGATGGAGTCCATTGGATAAGATCATATGAACCGGTAATGGTTGGATTTAATGTTATTTGATCACCCTCATCTACAAAGAATACGGAATTAATTTCAACCTTTACTTTTTCTGAAGGGTCAAAAGTAAAATCCTTAGTCATGGTACACCCATCTTTATCTTTAATGACAATATTATATGAACCGAATGGTAATCCATTGAATACATAAGGTAATGAAGTAATCTGAGGATATGGATTATTGTTTATGGTGACGGTAAACGGTAAGGTCAGATGAGTAGTCGAATCAAGTGTTATGCTATTATATTCTTCGTCATTACATGCAGCAGATTTACTTGACCATTTGGCAGTAGGCGATGTAAATGGTTCAATAGTAAAGTCAAGGGAAGTTTGGCAATCGCTCAGATTACTTTTGACGATGAGGGTATAATTTCCGGAATCAATATCATTGATAATTTGAGATGAAGTATATGATAATCCGTTATCAATGGAAAATTTCAGATTCTGACCTGACAGCACATTGATTTTTAGCGAACCTCGTGGATTGGCACAAGTAGGTTGAGTTACTAATAACAATACTTCGGGTTCTTTTTCAAATGTAATTTTCATTTCATCTGTCACCTGTTGACATGGTCCAGCTCCATCAGGGTCTTCTGAGGTTAATGTAAGGACAACATTTCCATTCGTCAGATCACCTGCTGAAGGAGTGTATGTGGATGTAAGTGAGGAAGCATCACTAAATAACCCTGTGCCTGAGGTGGTCCACATTCCGTTATTTACACCATTTACAATCCCGCCTAATTGAATAACAGGTGACGATTGACATATAACTGTGTCATTACCTGCAAAAACGGTGGTGATAGTTGCGCAATTACAGTCTTTCACTATAAGGGTCATAGAAGCACTCGCCTGGCAGTCAGGTTGGCCAAAAACATAGGTTATCGTATTAGTTCCTGGGGATGATGGAGTAAATGTGGTAATCGGATTATTCAAGTCTCCGTTAAGATAGTAGCTCCCACCGGCAGGGCTTCCTCCTGAAAGGGTTAATGCAGGGTCGCCAAGACACAAGGTGTCAAATGGATTCAGTGAAACTGCTGGTTTGTCGTAAACCGTTATTGAAACATTGCTTTTTTTACTACAATTAGTGGTTTGCACAGTATATGTCAAGTTAAAAGTCCCTACTCCTGCCACAGCCGGGTCAAAGGTATCAGCAGTTACCCCTGTTCCACTCCACAAACCTCCGGAAGGAGAGGCAGACAATTTGAAGGGTGCAGAAGTGACACAGATTTCCGAAAGGGAGTCTAAGGTGATTTGAATAACTTCAAAATTTACAGTTAGTGAGCTGGAAGAAGCTGAACAAGGTCCGGTGCCATCCGGATCAGTGGCTTTAAGTGTCAGAATGACGCTTCCTGCAATAATATCTGCATTGCTGGGGAAATATCTTGTTTTGCCAGCATTTGCATTTTCAAAATTACCTGTGCCGTTGGTTGTCCATATCGCCGTAGTATTTACAGTGCCATTCAGAACAACGGTATCGCCTGCACATATAGTCTGGTCGGAGCCTGCACTTGCCAAAGCAGGATTAGAACAACCGCAGTCTTTAACATAAATATTTGAAGTATCTGTCCACGAACAGCCTGTCGTGTCTGAGAAAGAATAAACAATGTTCCAAGAGCCTACGCCGGCTGAATCCGGATAAAATTGATTTCCGGTAACACCATTTCCCGTGAAATTACCTCCTGTTGGATTAGCTGACATAACAATAGGATTATCCTTAAGGCAAATGGTATCCGGTAAATTATAAGTAACAAGAGGCTTGCCTTTCACAATAACAGTCGTCTGTGCTTGTCCGGGGCAGCTGTTGTCAATGACATCATATTTAATTACATGACTTCCCGGTCCTGCCAAAGTCGGATTAAACTTATTTCCGATAACTCCATCCCCTGAAAATGTTCCTCCGGACGGACTTCCTGATAATGTTACTATCGGAGAATTTAAACATAAATCAGATATCGAATCAATTGTAACCATCGGGGTGTGAAAAGTCAGGGTAAGCAAATCTGATACAGCTGTACATGGTCCGGTGCCGTCAGGATCGGCAACAGTCAAGGTCAGGGTAATCATCCCTCCTGCAACATCATCACTGCTTGGTGTGTAAAAAGTGGTCGGATCATTGATATCATCAAAAGTGCCCGTCCCGGATGTTGTCCAGGTTGCAGGCCCACTTGCACTACCTAATAAATTAGCAAAATCTCCCGGGCAAATAATAAAATCAACCCCTGCATTCACTGAAGCGGGATTGTCGCAACCACATGGTAAAACTTCTACCTGAATGGTATCGGATGTGGAACATCCATTCGGATCGGTATAAGTATAAGTTAAAACATGAATTCCCAGACCTGCAAGTAGAGGATCAAATGTTCCGTTGCTAGTTCCGTCACCTGACCACATACCATTACCGGGATTTGCTTGTAAGGTTACCGGCGGATCATTTATACACATCTGTCCCAAAGGTGATAGGTCTATAACCGCAGGATCGGAAATGAGAATATTAATTGGTTGGGTTTGAGCTGCCCCACAGGAATTTGTTGTGTTTGTAAAGTTTTCAAATAAAATGGTTATCTGATTTTGACCGGGATGAAGGGGTATGATGAAAGAATTTGTTCCGGGATCGTAGGAAGGTGGTGCGTTTTGATAACAAAACTGAAGTGAATTGCTGGCAGCAAAATTAGATACCGTATAACTATAAGAGTCTGCTCCTATCAATATTGTAATATCACCGGTATATGGTCCGTCTCCGGTTGTAAAGTCCATTAAAATAGTACCACAACCTTCAGTACAGATTGGTGTGTTACCTGTAAGCGTGAATTCAGGTGACTCTTCGAATGAAATGGTCATCTGGTCTGACACTTGAAGACATGGTCCGTTACCATCAGGATCAGGGACTATTAAAGAAATGACAACTGTTCCTGCTGTAATATCGTCGTTACTTGGTGTATAAGTAGTATTTAAATTGTTTGGATCACTAAAAGTTCCAGTTCCTCCGGATTGCCAGTAATATCCTGTTCCATCAGTTACATTACCGGATAAGTTAACCGGATTACCGTCACACGCAGATAAATCCTGACCGGCATCTACGGTCGTATTATTCGGGCAGGCACAATTATTGACGATTATAGTCATCATTGCACTTCCGGAACATCCGTTGCCATCGGTATAAGTATAAGTGATTTCATGGCTTCCCGGTCCGGCAGCTGCAGGGTCAAAGGTGTTGCCGGTGACACCCGGTCCGGTCCATGTTCCACCGGAAGGGCTGCCTGAAATTGTAACCGGAGGGTCGTCAGAACAAAGTGGACTAACGGGAGTGATTGAAACAGTCGGATTAGCCCAGACTGTAATAGATGTGTTGCTTCCACCCGAAAGGGCCCCCTGACATCCGGTATTATTATCTACCAGGTTGTTCAAAGCAAATGTAACATTGGTTCCTGAAGGTACTAATAGTGGAGGGACGGTTAAAGTGTTCGTAGCTGCATCAAAGCCGGGTACATTCCCCTGGTAGCATATTGTAAACGTTACTGAACCGTTGATTACTATGGTTGGAATAGTATAATTAATAGGAGAGATGATAGCCAGATCGGCGCTATAGTCGCCACTTCCTTCGGTAACACTAAGAACAATACTCTGGCATGTCCCTTCGCAAATATTGACTCCCCCGGGAAAATCCAATACAGGTACAGCATTAATGGTAACAGTGATAGTGGTTGTATTTGCGCATTGTCCTGCATCGGGAGTAAAGGTATATAAGGTTGTGTTATTTGGATCAAAGGCGGGTGACCATAAACCTGTGATTCCTTCGTTTGAAGTATTGACGAGTGGATTGGTTCCTCCTGCACATTGAGGTGGAATAGCATCAAAAGTAGGAGTTACAATAGGATTGATTGTAACAGTGATGGCGGTTGTATTTGCGCATTGTCCTGCATCGGGAGTAAAGGTATATAAGGTTGTATTATTTGGATCAAAGGCGGGTGACCATGAACCTGTGATTCCTTCGTTTGAAGTATTGACAAGTGGATTGGTTCCTCCTGCACATTGAGGTGGAATATTATTAAAAGTAGGAGTTACAATAGGGTTGATTGTAACAGTGATGGTGGTTGTATTTGCGCATTGTCCTGCATCGGGAGTAAAGGTATATAAGGTTGTATTATTTGGATCAAAGGCGGGTGACCATGAACCTGTGATTCCTTCGTTTGAAGTATTGACAAGTGGATTAGTCCCTCCTTCACATTGAGCGTAAACTTGGTCAAAAGTTGGTGTTGTAATTGGGTTTACTTCAATTTGAAATGATGTGTCTGTTGTACAGCTACCCTGGGTAAAAGAATATTGTACGGTATGTGAACCCTGACCGGCAATCGAAGGGTCAAAAGTTCCTGTAGGGCTAATATAAGGCCCTCCACTGTATAAGCCGCCCGGCGGATTAACATTTAGCTGTACTGCAGGGTCTGATTGGCATAGCGGAGAAGGATTAACTAATGAAAATGCCGGGAATTCGTAACAGCTGAGTGACACATTATCAAAATAAATGTATTCGTCACTCGCCCATGTTTGTGTCATTATCGTTATAACGGCATTGTTATACTGTCCTTTTGTCAGACAAGGAGAGTTATAGCTGAAAGTATAATTTGTAGGGGAATCAGTTGCAACTATTCCTATTGTGTCTCTATAAACAATACTTCCATCCAGTTTTAATTCAACATAAATAAAATCCCATTGAGAAAGGCAATCTCCTGCGCAACTTGAAAAAATATTACAAGCACATGCGCCACTTTCATTACATGCTTCAAGATTATTTGAGCCTGAACCAACCCATTGATTTGGCGTTTCATAATCAACGGAAAAAATTATTTCTTGGCATTGAGATATGTTAATATTACCGGACGTCCATACATTTCGACCATCTGAATTATTGTCTCTGAATCTTCCGGTGTTGACTGCCGGTTGAGTTCCTGTTGACGGGAAATTGCAAGGAATATAATTGCAATTCCAGGAAATACCTTCAGCACTGGTGCCTGATGTAGCTCCATTTGCTTCATCAAAAACTTCAGTAAATTTAGCAACCTGACCCCAGCTTATTGTTATAAAAAATACGAGCAATAGCCCTGTTAATAAATATCTTAATATAATATTAGCCATATTCTATGGTTACAAACTTTTATTGCAGTAAAAGTAATCATTCACTTGCACATGAGTTTATTTTGAAAATAAATTAAATGATAAATATCAGGTTGAGTATTATAAAACAGCCCATCAAATGATAGGCTGTTTTATTTTTATTAAATTAATGAATTTTGACAAATTTGCTGACGTTCCAATTGTTTGAACCGGCTACGTGCCATCGGATATAATAAATTCCACTGCTTAAATTTTCTACTGAAATAAATCTCTGATCAGTCGAAATCAAGCTTTGAAGTGACTTGCTCTGGCTGTTAAAGATGGCATACTGAATACTTCCCGTCAAAGGTGTATCAAAATACAACATTCCGTTTGTCGGGTTAGGGAAGACCTTTTCTGTAATATTTGTCTCATCACCTTGATGATTGTCGCCGATTATACCTGGGTATTCAATAGGTAAGCGGTTGTATCTGACGATAACTTTAGCTACGGCAGGGCAACCGCTATTCAGTGTAATCGTAACGATATAAAGTCCTGCAACCTCAGGTCCGGTTATCTTAATAATTGGATTCTGGATATTGGATGTAAATCCGTTTGGCCCTGACCATGAGTAACTAACTCCCGGGCTTGAGAATAATTGCAAAAATTTGTCATTTTTAGTGATTGGATTAGGATTAGCCACTGCCCATGCCTTTCCTTCCAGTGGGGTCATTGTAACCTCCACTACCTGGAAGTCCTGGCATCCTTCTTCATTGGTAATAAGTACCCCATATTTCCCTTCTTTATTGTGGTCCATATTATCAATTACCGGATTTTGTTCGTTTGAGTGGAATCCGTTTGGTCCAGTCCATTGATAGTAATCTCCTCCTTCGGCATGCAATTGGAAAGAGGTGCCTTCACAAACCGGATTAGGATCAGCCCATGCACTTGCCTTAATATAGCCACCTACCTGAACAAACATAGAGTCCTGACTGATACAACCGGTTTCACCTTCCAGTGTAACGATGTAATAACCTGTCATATATTCAGGTATTGTGTAGATTAGCGGGTTCTGATATGGTGAAGCAAAGCCCCAAGGACCTGACCAGTTGAATGAACCTTCGCCGTCTGCAAACAATTGTACCGTTGACCCTTCGCAAGCCTTTAAGAAGGGAACCGGCATGGTCAAATCAGGTAAATCATGTATGACAATGTTAATTTCTGTTGTTGTACTACATCCATTTGGTCCTGTCACAATTAACTGATAGATACCGCTGTTACTGGCAGTAACATTCGGAATAACCGGATTTTTATCCGTACTTGTAAATCCATTTGGTCCTGACCAGTTGTAATATCCGATACCTTCTCCATAAAGTTGTAAATCTGATCCGACACAAGCGGTGTTTTGTTCATACTTAATCGCGGCAAATGGCAAACTAAGACCTACCACCTTTACAAATAACGTCTGGCTGCAGCCATTGCCATTGGAAATTGTAACATAATAAGCTCCTGATTGATTTAGCTGGAAGTTAGTTATGCTTGGATTCTGTTGCGTACTGGTAAATCCTTGCGGTCCGCTCCATTGGTAAGAATCTCCGCCGGATGCAGTTAATTGAAGTGTATTACCCACACAGATTGGATTTGGTGAGGCTCCTATTGTTCCGTTTGGTGTCTGATTTACAACAAGGTTTACAGATGCTGTATTACTGCATCCGTCACTATTGGTTACTGTTACGGTATAAATTCCGCCCTGACCTGTATTTGCAATATACCTCATAGGATTTTGCTGCGAGCTGTTAAATCCTCCGGGACCTGACCAAGCATAAAATATACCGCCTGTAGCCGTAAATTGTACCTTATTGTCTGTACAGACAGGATTGGGTTCAACATTGGCAGTAGCAGAAGGGGTCGGATTGACAATCACTTCAACATTTCCGGTAGCGGTACAACCTTGTGCTGATGTAACCGTCACGTAATATGTTCCTGCTTGATTTACCTGAATATTACTGATGGTGGGATTTTGGATGTTACTTGTAAATCCATTAGGTCCCAACCATTGATAGAAAGCACCTGATGTTGTACCTAAGTTGAGAGTCTCTCCGGCACAAATTGGATTGGGTGTGGCAGTTACAGAAATAGCGGGTACCGGATTGACAATTATTTCAATGCTGTCTGATTTAGAGCAACCGTTGTCCAAGGTAACAGTTACATAATATGTTCCGGATTGGTTGGTCTGGATATTTCCAATCGACGGGTTTTGAATATTACTTGTAAACCCATTAGGTCCTGTCCAGGCAAAGGTATAAGTGCCGGTTTGGTCGGGCATTGCATTTAAGTAAAGTGTTCCTCCTGAGCATATTGGATTATCACTTGCCGTGACAGTTAAGCCAAATATTTCAAGGACTTGAACGTTTAGTGTATCCATAGATGTAACGACAGTATCCGGACTACAAGGCATTGTCTTTGAGACAGTAACATAATAATCTCCGGCATTTGCCATGGTTATACCTGAAATTATGGGATTTTGACTATTGCTGCTAAAACCATTTGGCCCAGTCCATTGGTATGAATCACCTTCCGTCACACTGAGTTGAACATCCGTGCCTTCACATGCCGGGTTGGGATCGACTGATGCCGTCGCCTCAAAAGGTTCGATTATATCCAGGAAAACGGCAGCTGTGTCTGAATCTCCGCAAAAGTTTGTAACAACGACCGAATATTCTCCTTCCTGTGCTAAGGATGATATAACCAGGGTAGGTGAATCACTTGAGGAAGTAAATCCGTCCGGTCCTGTCCATTCATAATAATCTCCGCCTGTACTTAAAAATTGTACAGTCGAACCAATACAAGCAGGATTAGGTGATACAGAAGCAGTTGCTAAAGGTTTAGGAATAACAATTATTTGGAGTGAATCCACGATTGTGTCACATCCGGGACCGCTCGTTACGGAAACATAATAGGTGCCACTTGCTTCATCTGTAGCCACAATTATATCGGGATACTGTTCGGTAGAAGAGAATCCATTTGGTCCAGACCATTGAAAATAATTACCACCAACTGTATAAACAGATAATTCTATTTCCTCTCCCGGACAGAATGTATTTACTTCTGAACCTGAGCTGGCATATGCCTCGACATCCACACAATGGTGACAAGGTGTTCCCATAAATTCAGAAGTATATGGTTCGAATGTCCATTCAGACAGGTCAAAGATTGGTGTCCCGCAATAAATATCATAGTTTCGATGGACAACTTTATCCACATAGTTCCATGAAGTGTTAGGGGCAGGATCTTCACCTACAACTCCAAATCGATCGAGTACATTATTATTTCCATCAACCAGTTCGTAAGCATCATCACCGTTGGAGTTGAGGTTTGTGTTCATTGTAACATTAGCGCCGCAATCAGTATAATCAAGTGTTGATCCGGAGTTACTGAAAACATAAGTATATCCCGGCTGGAGTATAGTTCCCGGCCATACTAAAAAAGCATCACCAAGAGTTGTAGATCCATTTCTGTAAATATTTAACTTGTAATTTGAAATATCTACAGGGTTTGAACTACCATTATATATCTCTACATACTTGTTATTTCCGGAGGTCGGATCAACTACCTCAGAAATGAAAACACAAGGGAAATCAATAATTTCAGTATTCCCAACAACGGATAAAAAATATACATTGTCAGAAGCAGTTAATTCAACATTGCCCGTACTGTTAAAAGTTACGTTAAAATGATAGCAAGCGTTATTTGCATCCGGAGTAGTTGAATTAATATCCATTAAATCAGGATTGTCTAGGAGGGAGATCACCGGCATCGGGTTTTGCGGTGAAAGATTGCCATTATCATCCACAAAACATACAGTTATATCGGCTTGATTCATTGAATAATAAAATGCGTTGAGTGGGGGATTAAATGCAAGCCCAAATGGTGGCGAACAACTTGAAAGAGGACCGACTGTGTTGGTAAGGCTGCATGAGGCATCATCTGAAAACTCCGCCTTTAGATCGAATGCTGTGTTGTTTGCAGGTAAATCTATTGAATTGAAAGTGTAGCTTGTCATTGAGCTAACAGGTAAGGATGCTGTCAATACATTGTCAATATATAAATCTAAAGTACCTGTAGAGGGTTGATATGTATTGGTATTGACTGTTATATCAGCAGAGCGTGTATCATCTGTCACAAGTGTTGTGCCTTGATTGTTACATGTTCCGGAATAATTGATGTCTATACTGCTGATCAGGCAACTTCCCAAAATAATATTGGAGCAATCAACAGATTTTATGGTGATGTCTGAAACCTGATAACTACTTGATTGTCCGGATGAGCCTGTAGCTGTATATTTTATGCCAAATCTGACATTAGTACCTGAAATTCCACTGATGTCAAAAGAAAAATTCCCGTCTGTGCCTGCTGTACCAAGTGAAACCCAGGTAGTTGTGGATGGATTCCCCGTATAATTCAGTGTATAATAAATTTCCAGGTCCGGTCCAGAAAAGTTTTGATTTAAAGTAAAATCAAAAGTGCTGAAGGGTGTAGGTGTAATACTGTATTGTTGAGAGATCAACCAGGATTCTGTGGTAATTATACAAGTAGGACAGTAACCGTTAATACTGTAAACCCCTGAGTTGCAAGACCAATTGTCATTCTCTTCGTTGGTAGAAACAGGGACAATCTGCATATTACAGTTATCGGTATAACAAGTAGCCGGTGTATCCCAAACATATAACCCTGTCTGAATATCAGGGAATGTACCGCTGGCTGCTTCAAAAGTTATATTTTCGTTAGATGCATTTGGGGTAATGGTATATGTTACACATCCTCCTATAGGAACCTGTGGTGAAGACGGAGTAATGGTGGCTGCGGTGCCCATTATTTGAGTGAGTGCGATTGGTGTCAGATAATCAGGTTGGATTTGATCTGATGGATCTTTTGCACATATAGTTAAATTGAAAGGCTCACCGACTACTGCATCGGTAGGCGGATTGTCAAATTCCAGATGATCCGCAACTATCGGAGTTCCCATCGTGAAGTCCATTTGAAAATCATCTATACCTGTTGTTGGCCGGCTGCCACTTCCGGTTGAATTGGTCAATGTAACGATTCTGATCCAGATATTATCAGCGACGTTTTCCAAAGCTGACGGGAGCGTAGCGGTAACAGTTGTATTGGAATATGTTGATCCTCCAGTAGTCAATGTTGAAGGAGAAGTCGTAATGTCTGTGAAGGTAGATGGAGTCGTGCCAATACCATATTGCACTTTCCATGTAACTAATCGGGGTGATGCGATATCGAGAGACTGTATTTTAAAACTTATCGACATGGCTGAAATATTCACTGTATTGGCTAATTGTAAAACAAAGGCTGCTCCCGGATCACCGAAAGAACCGGTCTGCCTGACAGCAAGAGATCTGTCAGTTGAATTGCTTTGATCGGTAGAACTGGCATTGCTTGGTAAACCATCTGCAGAAGCTACATTTTTAAATGCGCCTGAAGTATTATTCCAAGCTGTAGGAGTAGTAGTCAGCGTAGCAGCAGTACCCAGAGATGTGGCACTAGATCCTGTTCTTCCAGTCCATCCGGTAGGATACCCGGAAGCAATATTGTCAAAGTTTTCAGTATAAGGGGAGGAGCTTAATACGACCTGGCCTGATAAGCCGGTGTTTATTAGTTGCATAAAAATGAATGCAAAACATAATTTACGTAGTAGCGATAAAGTCATAAGATATTTTGATTACATTAACTAATATTTAATTTGTTTGCTCTGTCTGATTTCCATCGTCAGGATGCTGGACAGCCGTCTCCAATTTGGGCAAATTTACCAAATTGGGCTTATATTCGAGAATTTTTAAATATATAATTAATATTACATTATAATAAACAGATAATTAGTTGTTTATATACGTAAAAATAAAAAATAACACTGTATTAATAAAAGAAAACGTGATTATGGTCGCTCTTTTGCATAACTATCTCAAAACTTGAAGTATCCGTTGTTTGCCTTGCAGATCCTTATGAATGATAGTTGCAGAGAAAGAATAATCCTTAGCCAATGTTGAAATTTCTTCAATGTGAAATTCATTGCATTCCAATAAAATAATACCGGTTTTTTTCAGTTTTTCTTTGGCAAATTTGAAAATGGCGTGATAAAATTGACTTGGGTTATTTGCAAACAGGGCTAAATGCGGTTCATTTTGTATAGTAGATAGTGACATTAAAGCCATTTCTTCCCTGGTAATGTAAGGGGGATTGCTTATAATCAGATCAAAATCAGGAAATTTGGTTAGATCGGGTTGAAGAATATTATCTTTAATGAAAATTACATCCACTGCCAACTCTTCGGCATTCTTTCGGCTTACTTTAAGCGCATCAGATGAAATGTCTGTGGCATAAAGTTTTACTTTTGGTAATTTTTTCTTGATGGTTACCGGAATGATGCCACTACCACACCCTATATCTAAAGCAATTTGGAATTGATATTTTTGGATAATTTTAAGTGAAAGTTCAACCAATTCCTCAGTTTCTGGTCTCGGAATCAATACATTTTCGTTTACATAAAAAGGAAAACCGTAAAACCAAGCTTTTGAGGTGATATATTGTATCGGACGTAAATCAAGGAGTTGCTCTATAGCAAATTGTAAATCCAGAATATTTTTTTCAGATAAGTCGGATAATTTGTAGTTTTTTGGCACCTGTAAAAAATCTAACCAAAGAGTTCTGACAATGGCATTATATTCTCTTTCGCCATATAAGTCCTTTAATCTGAGGAGATTGTTTTCGATTTGATCCAAATGGTAAAAAGCCATGATAAAAATTAGAATTAAATAAGGTATGACATTAAAATTTGGATAATAACGTCATCATAATACCTTATTCTTCTTCTTCATCATCATGCCATGCAGGTATTATCATAGGCAGGCGGATGAGGTTTTTTTCTTCAATGGTTACTTTTGCAAAACCCAAAAATCCTCCGTCTGCGTTGGCAATTCGGTGTGCAAAACTTTTATAATCTTTATATAATTTTTTTGCAACAGAGCTTGGAAGTCTTTCCAATATCGGATTGACTCTGGATATTTTACGGGCGTAATAATCTATTTCTTTCTTTTCAATGCTATGTTCATGGCTTGCTTTTTCTAAATCTTCCCTGAAAGTAGCATTAATTTCATCGTAGAAAGTAGAAAATAAACTATTAGCTTCATATCCACGTACTTTAACGGTATTCACAGCTTCGTCAATCTCCTTCTGTGTAAGCTTGTTATCAGACGACGCGATGAGTAAAGTTATATTGACAAAGGCTTCCTTAAGAATTTGTTTGTCTTCACTGGAAATAGAATCGAAATATTTTGCCATACGTAATTGGTTCTAATTAAATCCTTTAATTGGAAATGGAATTTAATAATGAATAATTTACCTAATTTTCTCGCAAATATATAGCGTTGTTTCTAAATTTAGCCTTTTAAAAATAAAATTTTGAAAAAATCAAATAAGGATTCAAATTTAAGTTCAGATGGGAGTGTAACACCACTCATGAAGCAGTATAATGAGATTAAAGCAAAATATCCGGATGCTCTTTTGCTTTTCAGGGTGGGTGATTTTTATGAATCCTTCGGTGATGATGCTGTTAAAATTGCCGGAATTCTTGGAATTATCCTGACAAGTAGAAACAATGGCGGTTCTAATACGGAATTAGCCGGCTTCCCTCATCATTCACTTGACATTTACCTTCCAAGGCTTGTGAGGGAAGGGTATAGGGTAGCTATCTGCGATCAGCTGGAAAAGCCGAGTAAAGAGAAAAAAATAGTCAAGAGGGGAGTTACCAACGTTGTTACTCCGGGCCTTACACTGGATGAATCTATCTTGCAATCCGGTGCTAATAATTATTTGTGTGCTATCCATGTAGAGAATCAAGATTTATTTGGTGTTGCATTTCTGGATTTATCAACCGGTGAATTTAAAATAGCGCAAGGAAACAAGGGCCTGATTGATAGTCTTTTCCAAAGATTTCGACCCGCAGAAATAGTCTTCAACAAAAAAGAAAAGAAGATGCTGAATGAAATCGTTCGGCATAATTTTCCTACTTTCTTGCTTGATGACTGGGTTTTTGTCAGGGATACCGCTTACCAGAAATTATTGAATCACTTTCAGGTAAACTCATTAAAAGGATTTAGTATTGAAGATATTCCGGCAGCCCAGATAGCAGCGGGAGCGATCCTTTATTATCTTGAATTAAATGAAAATAAAGATGTTAGTCATATCAATAAAATTTCAAGAATCACCCAGGAGAAATACATGTGGCTTGACAGATTTACTATTCAGAACCTGGAGTTGATCAATGATTCACCTCAACATGGAAGAAGCCTGGTTGATATTCTGGACCACTGTTCCACTCCAATGGGGACACGTCTGCTGAGAAAGTGGGTTTTGATGCCCATATTGGATAAAAATGAAATTGCTTCCCGTCATCAAATCGTAAATTATCTGGTTTCAAATGAGCCTGTTTTGCGGAATATTTCAAATCATATGAAACAGATAGGTGATTTGGAAAGACTCATTTCGAAATCGGCAATGGGAAAAATTCAGCCCAGAGAAGTGTTGCAGCTTAAGAAGGCATTGAAAGCTATAGAATCCCTGAAAAATGTATTGAATGAATTAGGATTAGCCGATTTAAGTCAATACGAGGTTTCCTTAGATGCTTGCGGGAATCTGATTGAATTAATAAATTCTACTTTGCAGGAAGATGCGCCGACACTTATCTCCAAGGGAAATGCCATTTGTGAAGGCGTAGATAATTCACTTGATGAATATCGATATCTTATCCATCACAGTAAAGAGGTGATGAATGAAGTCCTTGCCAGAGAGGCGGAATCCTCAGGTATTGCGAATTTAAAACTAGGCTTTAATAATGTTTTTGGATATTACCTGGAAGTTACTGCCAAGCATAAGTTTGCAAGTTTGCCGGACTACTGGATCAGAAAGCAAACCCTTGCCAATGCAGAAAGATATGTTACGGAGGAGTTGAAAACATTAGAGTCTAAGATACTGCAAGCTGAGGTGATGGCACAGGAATTAGAAGAGCAAATCTTTATGAAACTTGTTCATGACATCAATCAGTATATAGAAGTAATTCAATCCAACTGTCTGGTTATCGCAGGTTTAGACTGCCTTTCTTCCTTTGCTCTTCAGGCTAAGATGTATAACTATTCCATGCCTGAATTTAATGATGAAGGTATTATTGAAATAATACAGGGTCGGCATCCGATCATTGAAGTGACTCTGGGTCATGAGAAAAAGTATATACCAAATGACCTGTATTTAGATCACCAGAGTCAACAAATTATCATACTTACCGGACCCAATATGGCAGGTAAGTCAGCTGTTTTAAGACAAACCGGGTTGATTGCCCTTATGGCTCAGATAGGCTCCTTTGTTCCGGCTGAGAAGGCTAAACTTTCAATTGTGGATAAGCTATTTACACGTGTTGGAGCATCAGATAATATAAGTGGAGGGGAATCTACCTTCATGGTAGAAATGAATGAGACAGCGAGTATAATGAATAATCTGACAGACAGGAGCTTAATTTTGTTGGATGAGATCGGAAGAGGAACGGCCACCTACGATGGCATATCCATTGCCTGGGCATTGGCTGAATATTTACATGATAACGATGCCGGCCGCCCCAAAACCTTATTTGCAACCCATTACCATGAGCTGAATGAACTGTCAGTTAAACTTCCCCGAATAAAAAACTACAATTTGGCAGTGAAGGAATCAAAGGATAAGGTTATCTTCCTGTATAAATTGGTTGAAGGCGGAAGTGAACACAGCTTTGGTATTCATGTTGCACGTATGGCAGGAATGCCAAATCAAATCATTAATCGGTCCAATCAGATAATGCGTCATCTGGAAGAGCAGTCAGGTACACTTTCCGGGGTGGGGAAGAAACAGCGTTCTGAAATGCTTCAGTCATTAAAAGCTCCTGCATATCAATTGTCTATATTTGAAACGGATGATCCAAATATAGGCGAGATAAGGAATATTCTCTTGGATATTCAACCTGAAATAATGACTCCGATAGATTGCCTTATCAAATTGAAGGAGTTGCAGGAATTGGCTAAAAAAAGCCTGCTGGACAATATTTAATTCAAATAACTCTATTGCTTTACGTGTCCCTTCATGGTAAACCTCAGGGTCGAATCCTGTCCTATAAAGTCTATATAAACATCTTTTTCAAACAAACCGGGGATACGTGCGTTATAGGTTACATTCATGTGGGCGGTGTCACCTGAAGGAATTGTTTTCTTTTGCAGATCTACTTTCATGCAGTCACAGGTAGTAGGTGTTCCGGTGATTACAATGGAATCGGGTTTATTATTGGATATAACAACAGTAACTGTTTTGGGAATATCCCGTGGGATTGCGCCTACATCGTGAACATAATAATCCAGTGAGACACCGGTATTGTTGACCGAGGTGGTATTGTTTTGAGAGGGTTGCTGGCTTTCTCCCGGTTTTTTATCAGATTGGCAAGAAGTTAAAACAAGGATGAAAAGGAAGTATATTGCCGATATTGAAAATTGTTTCATTTAATTTTTTTTACAAATTTATATAATAGTTTTTTGTTATGTGATTTTTTGTGAATTTATTAGGAAGTTTAAGATGAATCCTGATTAAGATTTTTTTAACTTTAAAGCATAATATAATATAAAATAATATTATATATATTATTGTATATCAATTGTTTAATATCAATTATTTTATTTATTAATTTCATGAGCCAGGCGATAAAAATAGTCAAGGCTTTCAGGGTTTCTTACTGTATCCGGATTAAAGCATTTTTCTGGTGGCCTGCCTGATAATAATTTTTTAATCGGAGTTTCCATTTTCTTTCCGCTTAAGGTATATGGGATACCTTCTACACGAATGATTTCATCAGGTACGTGTCTCGGGCTATAATCATTTTTTAATTGGTTATTAATTTTCTTTTTCAGCTCATCCGTAAGTTGACTGTCGGGTTTTAATACAACAAACAAAGGCATCCAGTGATTCCCATCCTTACGTTCTATATGGATTATCAGGCTGTCGGTTATTTCGTCAAGATGGTCAATACTACGGTATATTTCACTTGTACCGATGCGGATACCTTGTCTGTTAAGTGTTGCATCCGACCGACCGTATATGACGACACCTCCCCGTGGGGTAATCCTGATCCAGTCACCGTGACGCCATATTCCCGGATACATTTCAAAATAGCTTTCCCGATATCTGATTTTATCCGGATCATTCCAGAAATAGATAGGCATACAAGGCATTGATTGTAAAATAACCATTTCTCCTTCCATATTTTCTACAGCATGCCCTTCTTCATCAAAACACCATAAATTACAGCCAAGAGCCCGGCACTGAATTTCTCCCTCATAAACGGGTAGGGTCGGATTGCCTCCGACAAAAGCTGTGCAAACATCTGTTCCACCACTCATTGAGCACAGCCATACATCCTCTTTAATAGATTCATATACATAATCAAATCCTTCCGGAGGCAATGGTGAACCGGTAGATCCGATAGACCTCAGCTTTTCCAGGTTATATTTTTTCATCACATTTATGCCTGCCTTTTTATTTGCCAGGATATAAGGTGCACTGGTGCCAAAGTGACTGATTTGGTATTTTTCAGCCAGGTGCCACAAATTATCCACTACGGGGTAGCCCGGACTTCCGTCATATAATAGTATTGAGGCATCCATCAACCATGCTCCATGTAGGTAATTCCACATCATCCAGCCTGTGGTTGAATACCAAAAGAACAATTCACCCTGCTTGACATCATTGTGAAATGCATGATACTTTTGCAATTCCAGTAATACACCACCGTGGCAATGGGTAATTGCTTTGGGTGCCCCTGTCGTTCCTGAACTGTATAATACCCATAAAGGATCGGAGAAACATACTCTTTCAAATCGAAGCTCAGAAGACCGGGAGCAATCCATATCTACCAGCCACCTTTGTTCAGTATCTGAGGAAGATTTTATTTTGCTAAGGTTGAAAATAAATTCTACACTATCTAAAGATTGGGCTATTTCATTGTTCTTTCTCTTCAGGTCAAATGATTTACCTCCATACATATAGTTGTCAATGCAAAGGAGCACGGATGGCTTTATCTGACTAAAACGATCAAGGATACTTTCAACTCCGAATTCGGGAGAACAACAGGACCAGATTAACCCGCCTGCTGTTACCGCCAGAAAGGCAGCGGTCGTGTGGAAGTTATTCGGCAATATACCACAGACTCTATCTCCTTTTTTAAGACCCCATTCGTATAGCTGCTGTTGAATGGCACCGGCCGTCGACATTAATTCATGCCAGGTATAAGATCTATATTGACCAGATTCATCTGTTTCAATGACTGCAATTTTTTCTGATGACCGGAATCGGGTCAAATTTTCTGCCAGATTAAGTCGTATATTTTCAAACCATCTCACATCGGGCATTTCATCTCCTGAAAAAGCCGGTTCAGGTGATCCTTCATAAATTAATTTAAAATATTCAAACAAACCGGACCAAAATAAACCCGAATTTTTATTGGACCATTTCCATATATCGTCGTATGATTGGAAGTTGAGATTATACTTGCTTTCTAAATATTTCCGGTATTTATAAAGGTTACTGTTTTTGATTTGCTCTTCTGTTGGCTGCCAAAGAAGTTTCGGTGTAGTCATTTTTACTTCATTTGAAAGAAAAAATACAAGATAATGATTTTTGTAATTTTAAAGAGAAAATAATTCAATTAGATAGCATAACCCTCAAATTTTGAAAGTACTTTATACAGTTGCCTCGTTTTTATTTATTAGGGTATGTAAGTTGATTTCGGATTAAGCGGTTGTTATATTGTTGAATAAATGCTTTAAGGTTCTTTTCCATTTCACTGACACGGTCAGGCATGGCAGTGATTAAATTTTGTCTGAATAATCTGTCAGTTTTATAATTATACAATCCTTTGGAGCTATTCCCGTCAAAAAACAATAAATAATCGTCCTGAATCCAGCGGTACCCCCCCCCGTAACTTACGGCAAAGTTTAATGCCTCCGGATTGAATACATCTTTTCCATAGGCTAGAAAAGGCTTGGGGTAATTTATTAACCGCAGTACGGTAGGCATGACATCTATTTGCTGAAAGATCCGATCTGATATTCCTTTGAAAGATTCATCTCCGGGTTGATAAATAATTAATGGGATGGCTACCTGACCCCATGCTGTCTTGTATTCCGGATGAAAGGTTTCGGTTGCATGATCTGCACTGATAACAAAAATTGTATTCTTAAACCAATCAGTTTTTGAGGCAGTTTCAAAAAATTTCCTAAGTGCCATATCCGTATATCCAATGCATTCGAGTACAGGAATGGGACCTTTAAGAAAAACATTCTTATACTTATCTGGTACAATAAAAGGGTGGTGAGATGACACGGAAAAAATCGTACTGCAAAATGGCTGCTTAAATGTACTCAATTTATTTGCAAAGAATTGAAAGAATGGTTCGTCCCAGATGCCCCAAATTCCGTCGTAATCTTTATCGTTATTATATTCTGTTTTCCCATAATATTGGTTGATACCCAGGAGTTTGGTCAATGCCATAAAGCCCATAGATCCATTGGGTGCCCCATGAAAAAAACTTATATCATATCCTTCCTTTTCCAATAAATTGGGAAGGCTGTGGATACTGTCCACTACATAGGGAGTTAAGACAAAAGGTTCCTGTCCATTTGGGATACTTCCCAGTAAAGACGGTATAGCGTCAATTGATTTCCTGCCGGTCGCAAATGAATTTGTAAAAACCATGCTGTGTCGCATCAGTGAATCAAAAAACGGGGTATAGCCTTTGTAAGTACCCTTATCCAGATCATGATTATATCCACCTATTGCTTCTTTTCCCCAGCTTTCCAGGATGATGATAACTACATTTTTTTTCTGAAAGGATTTGGCTGAATTTGAAATACCTGCATGTAAAGGCGTATATATTTTTTCGACTTCTGTATCAGAATAATACTTTTCCAACTGAAGCCCGGTATTAGTCCAGGTTCTGACTATCGAAAATGGGGTATTTAGTACAAGGCTGATGTGTTCAGGTCTTTGGACATATTCTCCGGCATTTGAAAGCGTAATAGGTCGTGTACTGTGTTTAAATCCACCTCTGATGCCTCCAACTGCCAGGGTTGCACTTACCAATAAAGCAACTAAAGTTAGCGGATAGAACCACCAATGTTTTCGATCCGAAGGCCTGACTTCAACCCGATTGTAAAGCCAAATCATAAACATTACCAGGCAAACAAAAAGAAGTATCACATGCCAATAATCTATTATAAAATCCTTTCCAAGCCCTGCTTTGTTGGTCTCATGGCTAAATTCCTGAAAAATTGTTCTGGTAGTTCTTTTTAAAGTAAACCGGTAATATATAAAATCAATGCAATTGGTTAGAATGGCGATGGAATTAAATGTGATAAAAACCCATTTTAATATGCTCTGGTACCATTTTCGATCGATAAAAGGCAAAGGAAGCAGAGAAAGTACGATAAAAAAAGCATTGAAATAAAACATTGCTGCCGTATCGAATACCAATCCACCTTGTATTATATGAAGGGTATCCTTAAAGTGTAATCCCGGAAATAATGTTCTGTTATAGAGATAGAAAAGTATTCTGCATAACATGAACATTATCATTACTATCATCAGCCTGTAAAGTAAGGCATTTATGTATGACAGTACAAATGGTTCTTTCTTTTTCATTTGGATTGTATGCCAGATTTTATTATTGCTGAACTATTTTTTTGACGGTCTTCATTCCCTGGTAAATAAAGGTGGTGTAAATTTGTACCAAATCCGCACCGGAGTCCAGCATCTTCATATACGAAGCATGGTCCGAAATTCCACCGACGCCAATAATGACCATTTCATCCGGTAAAGCAGTTTTTAAATATCTGACGACTTCTAAAGATCTGTTAAACAATGGTTTGCCGCTCAGTCCGCCATTTCCTATTTCGTTTAATATGCATTCAGGAGTTATTAATCCCTTTCTCTCTATAGTTGTGTTGGTTGCTATGATGCCATTGATGCGGCATTCTTGAGCGACCTGAATAATGTCGTCTAAGACTGTTTGTGAATTGTCGGGTGAAATTTTAAGTAAAATAGGTTTAGGCTGCTCAAGACCTTGATTATATTGCTGAATCTCTGATAGTATTTTAATGAGGGGTTCTTTCTCCTGGAGTGCCCTGAGTCCGGGAGTATTTGGGGAGCTGAGATTGATTGTAAAGTAATCAACATGCGGGTGTAAATATTTGAAGCAATAAATATAATCCTGCCATGCTTGTTCGTTAGGGGTGTCTTTGTTTTTGCCTATATTTCCACCCAGGATTGGCCTTTCTGAGGAAAGTTGCCTGAGATTTTCAACCAGATGGTGGACACCTTTATTGTTGAAACCCATTCTGTTGATCAGCGCATAATCATCTTTGAGGCGAAACAATCTTGGAAGGTTATTCCCCGGCTGTGGCCTTGGTGTAACTGTTCCTACTTCAATATGGCCAAACCCAAGATGTTTTAATACCTCAATATATTCACCATTTTTATCGAATCCGGCAGCCAGTCCGACTTTATTTTTAAAAATTAGACCTAAAATATTGATTGGAATATCAGGAATATCTCCTGCTAATTTTCTGAGAAAACGACTACCAAAAGGAAGATGACGACAAGTATCGGCAGCTTTCATGGCCAAATAATGCGCTTTTTCCGGCTGAATGCTGAATAAGATTGGTTTGAGAAAATGGTTATACATCCGGCAAAAATAAGGAATCTCCTTTTTCGAATGCCAAAAGCCAGACCTTTCTTTTTATTCCTCCTCCATAGCCATGTAATTTACCGTCTGTACCGATAACTCTATGACATGGTATGATAAGAGAAACGGGATTGGCTCCTGTTGCATTTCCAACTGCCCGTGGCGAAGTGCCTGGTATTTTTTCTGCTATATTATTGTAAGTTATCGTTTCAGCCATTTTTATCCGGCTAATCTCTTTCCAAACTTTTAATTGAAATGGAGTGCCAGACAAGTCCAGAGTTACTTCCGGCAAATTCTGATGGGCAAAATAGGCATCCAGCCATTCTGCACAACTGATTACATGGTTATTGGGTATGGTTACTTCCGGGATTGAATCCTCTTCGATAAAGTCACAATGAGAAATTCCCCTATCGGTAGCTTGAATAAGCATCTTTCCAATAGGGGAATCATAGATGTCATTAAAAACTGACATATCTTTCTAGGCTATGGCAGGAGTACTGGTCTGATCGTTCAATTTAATACCTTCCTTTTTTAATTCCGGATGTAACAATTCAGTTTCGTCCTGATAAGGTCTTGGACCTAACAGTCTTTCCACATCAGCCTTTTGTAATACTTCCTTGGCAAGCAGTTCCTGAGCAAGTAACTCCAGTTCTTTTCTTCTTTCTTTCAAGAGCTCAAGGCATCTTTTATATTGGGCATCCAGCAATTTTCTGACTTCTTCGTCTATCATGGAAGAAGTTTGCTCGGAAAAAGGTTTTTGGAATGAATCACTGCTCATTTGGTAAAAGGATACATTCCCGACACTTTTATTCATACCGTAAATGGTAACCATACTGTATGCCAATTTAGTTACCTGATCCAGGTCATTCTGAGCACCGGTGGATATTTTACCGAATACTATTTCTTCAGCAGCTCTACCACCAAAGGTCATACAAATTCTGTCTAATAGCTGCTCTGTCCTGGTAATATATTCTTCTTTGGGTAAATATTGTGCATAACCCAGAGTACCAATACCTCGCGGCACAATGGTAACTTTAACCAAAGGCGAAGCATGTTCTAAAAACCATCCGCATACTGCATGACCTGCTTCGTGATAAGAAATTATTTCTTTTTCTCTGGGTGAAATTAGGCTGTTTTTCTTCTCAAGCCCACCAATGACTCTATCCAATGCATAATTAAAGTCAGACATGTCAACTGATGTCTTATTCCTTCTTGCTGCAATCAGTGCGGCTTCATTACATACATTGGCTATGTCAGCACCTGCAAATCCCGGTGTCATTTCAGCCAAAGCCACGCTGGATACATCAGGATTCAGTTTGATGCCTCTCAGGTGAACATTAAATATCTGTACACGACCATTCATATCTGGTCTGTCAATGCCTATCTGGCGGTCAAATCTTCCAGGGCGCATCAATGCATTGTCGAGGACATCGGCACGGTTGGTAGCTGCCATCAGAATTACACCTTTATCTGTACTGAAGCCATCCATTTCGACCAGCAACTGGTTTAAGGTATTCTCTCTTTCGTCATTTCCACCCTGGAAATTATTCCGTCCCCGTGATCTTCCTATGGCATCGATTTCATCTATAAAAACGATGCACGGTGCCTTTTCCCTTGCCTGCTTAAACAAGTCGCGTACTCTGCTGGCGCCTACTCCCACAAACATTTCCACAAAGTCACTACCCGACATAGAAAAGAATGGTACATTGGCTTCACCTGCAACAGCTTTGGCGAGTAATGTTTTTCCGGTTCCGGGAGGTCCGACAAGCAGGACGCCCTTAGGAATCTTTCCACCCAAGGAGGTATATTTTTTAGGATTTTTAAGGAAGTCCACAATTTCCATAATTTCTTCTTTGGCTTCATCCAGACCGGCAACATCAGCAAAGGTCAGATTGACCTTGGAATCTTTTTCAAATAACTGAGCTTTTGACTTACCTATGTTAAAGATTTGAGCACCGGGTCCGCCTGCACCGCCACTTACCCTTCGCATAATGATAAAGTATAATGCAATGAAAATAATTGGCATCAGAAGATAGCCTAGAATAGTTCCTATAACATTGGTCCTAGTTTCATAAGTTAAAACTACTTGCCTATCCGGACTTAAACTGTTATTAATTTTATCAAAATCCGGTTTGAAGACATCCAGACTTCCTATTTCCATCGTGAAATTAGGTTGCGTCTCCGAAAAAGTAGTTTTTGTAGCATCCGGGTACTTCGGCAGAGCTTCTTTTTTCAGATAGATCTCGGCAGAAGTTCCATTTACAATTTTTATCTTCTGCACATCACCTGCTTCCATGCATGTTTTCAGTTTATCAAGGCTGATAACTGAATTGGAGCTGGCAGGAAAAAAGAATAATTGTCCCAGAATCAACAGCATTATGACTGCTCCATAAATCCAATATGAATTTATTTTGACCGGTTTTTTATTCTTATTGTTGTCTTCCGGATTAATATTCGGATTGTTGTTTTCCATTAAATTTTATGTTGTCTTAGTTATTAAATGTTCAAACACTGTCAAAAGTTGTGAAATCTCCGTCTGACCATAATCCTTCAAGGTCATAAAAGACTCTTGCTTCCGGATTAAATATATGAACTATTATGGATAAATAGTCAATAAGGTTCCATTTTGCTGCTGATCCGCCTTCCATGTGACCCGGTTTAAGCCCTAATTCTTCAAATACCCTGCGGTAAATATTATTGGTAATTGCATTGATTTTAACTGAAGATTCTGCCTCACAAATTATAAAAAACGGCGCTGGTGCATCTGCAACTTTTCGTAAATCAATTTTAACAATGTTATCACCTTTGATGTCCCTGATGGCATCTACTATGAGATCAGCCAATACGGTTTCTTCTATGTCAGTTTTAAGAACTTTGGTTACTTCCAAATTTTATATTTTTAATATATTAACGCTAATATTGCACAAATTAACAAAAAGATATCTTGTGAATATCTATCCAAACACTCTTTTAGTAGGAAAAGTTTGCCATTTAATAGATACAGTCGATTCAACACAGACTTTTCTGAAAAATTTATATGCAAATTCCCGTCCGATTGATGGAACTGTTATTTTGTCATATAATCAGACAAGTGGCTATGGGCAGCGAAAATCTACCTGGCAAGGTCAGTCCGGGATGAATATTGCCTTGAGCTGCTTGTTTCTACCTGCCTTTTTGTCTGCAAAGGATCATTTTTTTCTTACGATGGCAGTTGCTTTGGCAGTGAAATCGACCTTGAGGAATCTGACAGGTAAAGCAATCTATATTAAATGGCCTAATGATATTATAGTGGATGATTTGAAAATAGCAGGTATATTGATTGAAACCAATTTGCAACAAAGCAGCATCAATACAGTCTTTGCAGGTATAGGTCTGAATGTCAAACAAAAAGATTTTGGAGTATTGAAAAATAAGGCTACTTCTATGGAATTGGCTACTAATAATTCCTACGATTTGGACCAGGTTGCCCGGGTACTTATGGAATGGCTTGATAAGTATTATTTACAATTAAAATCCGGAAAGTATGATGACCTCCTACGTGAGTATAACAATTCGCTTTATTTACGGGATCAACTTGTTAATTTGCAGGATAGCAAAGGGTTGACCCGGAGCGTTTTATTTAAAGGAGTGGAAAGAGATGGTAAGGTTTCAGTTATGATAGGAGAAAAATCAGAATCTTTTATTCATGGTGTTGTCAGAATCCTATACAGTGGATAAATACCAAAAAATTATTGTTTGACCTTGAAATATTTAACATACCTGTTTTCCTTTACTTTAAAATCCTCATATTATTTGGAAGGTAGTTATTTATTCTGTTTTCCAGTATTTTAATAAATCCTAATGGATTGCCATGAAATGTTACAATATGCCAGCCCTTTGTTTTACATTCCTTAATCGTAAAATTTTGCTTTTTTAAATATAGAATAGCCTGCTCAGGTGGCAGCTCAATCCTTGGATAGTTTTTATCAAATTTTTTTACCATTGCAAGTGGGTGTGAAGGTATAAATTCCTTCCCCTTTATACATCCGAGTTCAAAAAGTGGTTTAATTTTAAGATAAGGAGTTATAAGCGAATCAGGGTCCGGATTTATATATATGGTGTTTGATTCATCCATTATCAGTTGGTTTTCATAATGTGACAAGTTTTCAGGTAGATATTTTAATATTTGCGAATCTACCTTTTTGTATGGAGAATTTACTTTAAAACTAATTTCTTTTACATCTTTCAATGGCAAATCCGTCCTTTGTAACACGGAAAAGAAAAATCCTTCACCCTTGACCCTGTGCGGTAAGCATTGATAACCATATATTCCTTCTTCTTCTAAGGCTTCTAGTCCCCAATTTTGGTTGATGTCCACCTGAATAGAAGTATAATACCCCCGATTCACTAGAGCCTTGACTTGCTCCATATTTTCCCCGGGATTATAGGTACATGTGCTGTATATCAGAAAACCGCCGGTGTTATTCAGGTTGGGTAAGTTTTTCAGAATTTCTTTTTGCCTTAGTTCACAGATGGATAGATTTTTTTCATTCCAGTGCAGGATGCTTTCTGTGTCTTTTCTGAACATTCCTTCACCACTGCAGGGTGCATCCACCAGAATCAGGTCAGCCTTTAAACCGGACAGAGCAATGTTTTCGGTATTGTAGGAGGTGACTGCAACATTTGTATAACCCCATTTTATCAGGTTATGCCTTAGGGCACCCAACCTTGAGGAAACGACTTCATTTGCAAGAACTAAAGTTGAAGAAGGAAGCTTAGAAAGTAACTGAGTTGTCTTGCCCCCAGGGGCTGCACACAGGTCAATAACCAGGTTCCATTCATCTGAAACTATTTGTTTGACAATGTGCCCAATAAGCATGCTGGAAGCCTCCTGTACGTAATATGCGCCAGCCTGGAAGTCAGGGTCATGAGTAAAATACGGTCTCGTGGGAAGGTAAAACCCATTGTCTTCCCATGGGCATTTGGTAAAATCGGGGCCTATCTGGATGAATTTACGAGGATTTATCCGAATGGAAATGGGTGGAGTTGTATTTAGGGCTTCAATGAAGTCATGGAAGTCTTCCGGAATTTGTCTTTTCATCCTGTCTAAAAACGCTTCCGGTAGGTTGATTTTCATAAGATTTATAAGTAGAGGATATAAAGATGTATTAGATATTAATCCCGGGCGTCAATGGACTTCCGTTGGATTATTATTAAATGGTTTGATATTAAATTTTACGGCATTGCGTGTTCGATCCATGATTTTCTCTTGAAACTTTTCTAATAGGGAATGAGCTTCATCGTGGCTTATATCCGGCCTTTTATCGTATTTTCCTGTAATAGATCTTTGGCGAAATGCTTCGTATAAAATAATTGCTGCAGCTGTTGAAACATTCAGACTTTCAGCCATACCTACCATAGGAATATTGATAATTTTATCGCAATAATTCAATGCCTCGGTTGATAGACCGGATTTTTCATTCCCCAACATGATTGCCACAGATTCAGTAAAATCAACTTCAAGGTAATTTAACGAATCACCTCCAAGTGCAGCACCGTAAAGGTGTTTAAATTCTTTTCTTACTTCTCTGATACATAATTCGAGATCGTGAAAATAAACGACATCAACCCATTTCCTTGTCCCCATTGAGCTTCTCTTTCCGAGTGTCAAGGTGTTGTGATTTTTTGTTCCGGTATCGTTGACCACAAATATTTTACGTATTCCGACAGCGTCACACGTTCGCATGATGGCGCCAATATTTAGTGGGTCATGTATATTTTCAAGAACAACTGTCAGGGAAAGTTGAGATTTCTTGGCGACATCTTCCAGCTTTTTCAGGCGTCTCTCATTCATTATTTACAATGATTGTTTTTAGATTGAGAAATTCCATAAAACCTTCCTGGCTCATTTCTCTTCCGAATCCTGATTTTTTAATCCCGCCGAAGGGCAGTCGCGGATCGCTGCTCATCATTTGATTTATCGCTACCGAACCCGATTGTACTCTTTCTGCAATGGAAAGTGCTCTTTTGGTATCCTGTGACCAGACGCTTGCTCCCAATCCATACCTGCTTAAATTTACCCTGGTAAGCATTTCTTCTTCATCTTTAAAAGAAAAAACGGCTGCCACCGGTCCAAAGGTCTCTTCTATGGCAAGAGGGCTGTTATCAGGTATATTGACTACAATTTCAGGATGGTAAACTGATGGATTGTTTGCATCCACACCACCGCTTAATACTTTTTGTCCTCCCATCTTTATAGTTGACATCACCTGATCGGAAAGGGTAGCAGCTAGATCGTTTCGTGCCAATCCACTCAGCTCATTTGAAGTGTCCTTTGGATCGCCTATTTTGATATTTTCTAAAATGGTTTTATATGCTTCAATCCAATTGGTATAAATATTCTGGTGGACAAAAAACCTCTTGGCTGCTATACAGGTTTGACCATTGTTATTTAATCTTGCGTTTACTGCTGTTTTAACAGATAGGTCAAAGTCTGCATCATCCATTACTATAAATACATCGCTTCCTCCAAGTTCCATCACTGTTTTCTTGATATTGATACCCGCAAGGTGACCTATAGCGACACCTGCTCTTTCACTTCCTGTGAGAGAAGCTCCGATGACATGATCATCTGCAAGATACATAGCTGCGTCTTCATGGGATACATAAGTATTTACTAAAACACCTTCTATTCCGGAGGCATGTCTGATGGCATCTTCAATTAAGCCTGCAGTGATGCCAACATTCTGTGCATGCTTGAGAATGACGACATTGCCACCTGAGATAACTGGAACGGCAAATCTAATAGCCTGCCATACTGGAAAATTCCAAGGCATAACTCCCAGGACAGCTCCCTGTGGTTGAGCCTTGACTAAACCATATTTCTTTCCGTCTAAATTTATTTTCCTATCAACAGAAAAGGGTTCAAGTTGGTCGTGATAATAATCACACAGTCTGGCAGATTTAAGAATTTCAGCCTTGCTTTGGTTGATAGGCTTACCCATTTCGCTGGTAATGACATGAGCCCATTCATCAACTTTTTGGCGCAAATATGTGGCAAGGCTTGACAAAAATTTCTTCCTTACTGAAATATCAGTGGTATGCCATTTCAGGTAGGCATCTCTGGAAAGTGAAATTGACTCTTTTATCCTTTGGCGGTTCCAATCGGGGAATTCCTGAATAAGTTGACCTGTAAAGGGGTTGATTGAAATATATTTATTGGACAGGGACAAAACGACCTCCTTCGAATTTTTTTATAGTTAGATATGAATTGTAATAATAAGAAGGCTGAAATTTACCTTCTTCTATGCCTTCAAGGGAGGGTTGAATTTTGTAGTATGAAAGATATTGACCAGACAAATCATTTGCCGGGTTGAAAACCTCACCGGTTAACGATTTCAACCCTATTTTTTTTATCATCTGGAAAACATCAAATCCGTAATAAGATTCTGTGGTAGGCCAAGTACCAAAATTATCGTAGTACTTCTTGTCAAAAATACCGGTTTGCATTATTCCGGGAGAAATAAAATTGAAAGTAGGAATGGTCAGGTGAACAAGCTCATACAGGCCAAAGTCAACCTGATCCCAGGTTTCCCATTGAGGCATACCTGTTACCGTTATATTGGTATTTTGTAACTCAATAAGCTGGCGAATAGATGACAAGACAAAATTTTTGTTTACCCAATTCGGGATGTTTACTACGGTTGATTTGTATGCACCCAACTGGCTTTTCCATTCAATGTTATCCTCAGCATAGAGTATTTTATAGGCAATATTATTCTTTCGGTAAGTGTTTTCAAAATAAGGTATGGTTCCTGAATCTTTACTATCTTTTCCTTCCAATAGTATAATGGCTAAATCAGGTTTTACTTCCCGGCTGATATATTCACTTATTGCCTTGCAATATGAGCTAAGAGCAGGCTTTAATTGGATGTAGCCCGGATTATTTAAAACAATATCTTCAGATGAATTCCAGAGTGAAATAAATGGAATGCCTTTATTTGCAGCTAATTGAGCAATTGTTTTAACCTGGCTCGTCTGGTATCCTCCTAAAATAAGGTCAGCTTGTTCAATAGCAGTGAATTTACTTAATTCTGCCTCATTGTTGAGGTTGCCGATATTGATGATATTCAATTCAATTTTTCCAAGGTCATCTTTGGAATCCTGTTGATTTGCAATTGTTAAACCATTTATGAATTCTGAAAATCTGCCAATGTGATAACTACCATCCAAAGGCATCACAAGGACAGCCTTGAACACTTTTTTACCAGTTTGATGCGGAATTTTGCTTGACTTATCCTTGTTTGCTTTAACTACTTTCGATTGAACAGTATCTTTTACAACTACTTTTTTATCAGTTTGATTACTTTTTGAAATGTGAAGCGTATCAGACTGAGCTGAAGTGGTTGGATCTGATTTTTCTGAAGCCGTAGTTGGTGACCTTCCGGGCAAATCGGTTTGATTATTTGTAACTCTGGTGGGCGTAAAGCATGATGCCAGGGAAAAAGCACATACCAATATAACCAATATAAAACGACTCATGCTATCAATCCAAAGGTTTCGTTTTTCAAACAATTATTCCCATTCAATTGTTGCAGGTGGCTTGGTACTTATGTCATAAACTACTCTGTTGATGCCTTTTACCTTATTGATGATTTCTGAGGAGACGTCAGCCAGAAACTCATAAGGGAGCTTACTCCATTCTGCCGTCATCCCATCTGTGCTTGATACTGCACGCAGGGCAACAACATTTTCATAGGTTCGTTCATCGCCCATAACACCGACCGACCTGACAGGTAAAAGAATTACTCCTGCCTGCCAGACCTCACTATAAAGTCCGGAAGCTCTCAATTTTGTAATAAAAATATCATCAGCCTCTTGGAGGATTCGCACTTTCTCTGGAGTAATTTCTCCCAATATCCTTATACCCAGTCCCGGACCGGGGAATGGATGCCTGTGAATAAACTGTTCAGGCAGTCCGAGTGCGAACCCGATTCGCCGTACTTCATCTTTGAAGAGCATTCTGAGTGGTTCGACAATCTTTAATTTCAAATGCTCTGGCAGACCGCCTACATTATGATGTGATTTAATAGTAACACTCGGACCATGGACTGAGACGGATTCTATGACATCCGGATAAATAGTTCCTTGACCTAACCAGCTGATATCACCTAATTTTCCTGCTTCTGCTTCAAACACGTCAATAAAGGCCTTGCCGATTGCCTTCCTTTTTAATTCAGGATCTTCCTTACCTGAAAGTGATTCATAAAAGTGTTGCCTGGCATTAATACCTCTTACATTCAGACCCAGGGTATGGTAGGCTTTCAATACATTTTCAAATTCGTCTTTTCTCAATAATCCATTATCTATGAAAAAACATATTAAATTATCACCGATCGCCTTATGGAGTAAGGTTGCTGCTACAGTGCTGTCAACACCACCGGACAATGCCATAAGCACTTTTTCGGGCCCAATGGTATGACTTAAAGCAGAGACAGATTCATCAATAAATGATTCAGGAGTCCAGTCGGCCTTTAATCCACATATCTTGAGCAAAAAATTGGATAGGAATTGTAATCCGTGCGAACTATGCGTGACCTCCGGGTGAAACTGAACCGCATATACGGGAGCTTCATCAGCAATTGATTGCTTTTTAATCATCGCGTATGCATTGTGGTCAGTAGTGGCTATATGGCTGTAACCGTCAGGAAGTTCCAGAATGGAATCCCCATGTGACATCCATACCTGAGTAGAAAGGGGAATATCGTCAAAAATAGGATCATCGGGATTGAGAACATTCAAAATTGCCTTGCCGTATTCTCTTTGCTCACTACGCTCAACTCTGCCACCTTCCTGCTGTGCCAGGTACTGCGCACCGTAACATACTCCCAAAAGAGGAAGTTTGCCCAAAAATTTTTTATAATTTATTTGGGGTGCATTTTCATCTCTTACACTAAAGGGGCTGCCCGAAATAATTATTGCCTTGACGTCATCCGTAAGGTCGGGAATTTTATTAAACGGGACAATCTCACAAAATACATTCAATTCGCGTACCCTTCTGGCTATCAATTGAGTATATTGTGAACCACAATCTAAAATAATGACCTTATCATGCGTCATAACAGCTTATAACTTAGTTTATTTAGTTTATTTTAAGTCAAATAAAACTCTGCGAGTCGATATAACCGGCAAGTTACCTGCTTTTACCGTTATTCTCTCAGCATCAATTCCTTTACTGACCAGATATGTTTTAATTTCTTCAGCTCTTGAGCGGCTTAATTCTCCAATCTCACCTGCTGCAGTGTTTTCATCGGCATACCCTGTTACGGTCAGGTTATATTTTTTATTCTTTTTTAATAATGTAGCTATTTTATCCAATTCGCTCTGAGCTCCAAAACTCAAGGCAAATGCATTATCATTCCATTTTAGATTTCTTGAAACCTGAGTTAATAAATTGATGTCTTTCTGGTTAGCGCTTGGACAACCATTTAGTTCAGCAACACCGGCTACAGTCGGACATTTATCTTCTGTATCAGGAATTCCGTCTCCGTCTGTATCAGGGCAACCCATAGCTTCAGCTGTTCCGGCTTTATCTTTGCATTTGTCCACATTATCCGGAACGCCGTCTCCATCACTATCCGGGCATCCTTTATATCTTACCAGTCCTTTCTCCTGTGGGCATAAGTCTTCATTGTCCGGTATGCCATCACCGTCTGAATCAACGAAAGGACAGCCATCGTATTTCGCGTCACCTGCTATATCAGGGCATTTGTCATCCTTATCAGCAACTCCGTCTCCGTCTTTATCTGGACATCCGGATGTTGCTTTTGTTCCTGCCTGATCAGGACATTTATCCATATAGTCCGGTATGCCGTCGTTGTCTGAATCAGGGCATCCCTTAAAGGCAGCCACGCCGGCAGTATGTGGACATTCATCATTTATATCCAGAATACCATCACCATCGCTGTCCAGTTTATTTAATTTACGCATATTTAAAGGACGGTCCTTTCCACCTGCTCCAAATAAATAAGCGACGCTGATACCTGCATCCACAAATCCATTCTGATTTTCTTTAAAATTGTTATTATAGCCTGCATTAATACCTATCAAAACATTGTCGGTAATTTTGATATTTACGCCGAGACCGACTCTTGCCGCTATTTCAAAAATATTGAGTTCATCATTTACAAAATCCTTACTAAGATTGAATGATGGTCCGAGATAGACATAAGGAGCTGCAGTCCTGCTACGATCAAACATGCCCACCTGGGCAAGGATATCAGCATGCAGACCTAAAAACTTATCATCAATGGTATTATTCATGGACAGGGAGGCTCCAATAGGAACAGCAACATTCATCCAATTGGTAATATTTCTGCTATAAAACGCGTCAATATTGAGATGACTGTTTGCCATATCAAAGTCCACATCATTTAATAAGTCACCATTGCCGATTCTGGCTGACAAACCAACTGCGTTTTTGAAATCAGCATTCTGTCCGAAAGAGAAAGTGGTAAAACTTAATAACACGAATAAAAATGTTAGCTTTTTCATGTTTGCAATTTTTAATGTAGTATCTGAATAAGAGAAAATTTTTTTAAGATGAACTTTCTCTTGAAAAAGTTACTTGGTTATAAATGATTGTCAATACCTCATTCCGCCAGGCCTCGACCTGATTTGCTGATGAGATTTTTCTCCAAAAGGGTATGCAAAGCTTTATCTAATATACCATTAACGAAATCTTTACTTTTATCAGTACTGTATGTTTTAGTTAATTCTACATATTCATTTATTGAAACCTTGGTAGGTATCGTTGGGAAAATGAGCATTTCGCTGACGGACATTTTTAATAAAACCATGTCAATAGTTGCCACTCTGTCTAAATCCCAGTTTTCGATTAAGGGACTTAATATCTCTTCCAACGAATTATTATTGTTTAAAACATATTGTAATAATTCTTTGCCAAAGTCCATAATCGCCTCGTCAGAAGGCCCGTATTCCTCTGATATGGATGAATTTTCCTTAAAATCTTTAATGATTTTTTTTATCGTTCCAATAACAATTGATTGGTCATCCTGCCAGTTGAAATAGTAATCTTCTACTGTTTCATTAAAAAATTCCTGCTTGCACAAGTCCTTGTATAACAATAAGATGATATTCTGATGGTCCTCCATTGTCTTGCCCGATATCACATATTCTGAATATTCGGGTACAAGGCTAAAGGTTTTATACAGTTTTTTAGTAAAATCTTCCGGGGTTTTTTCTTCGAATTTGTATTTTTCAGCGGCTTTCAAAATAGTTCTATTGCTGACGATTTTTTGAGTAAGCGGATTGTCGTAAAGAATAGAAGTAAATCCTTTGTCAAAATCAGTCGGCAACAACTTTTTCTGGCGTTTGACCATATCTTCTTTTGCA
Source organism: Saprospiraceae bacterium (assembly GCA_024103005.1). GTDB lineage: Bacteria > Bacteroidota > Bacteroidia > Chitinophagales > Saprospiraceae > Parvibacillus. The sequence continues at coordinate 69,151 of JAGFJA010000047.1, read as the reverse complement.
TGTTCAGCTATCTTTCCAATTAAGAATAACTGATAATACAATAATATATAAGCATTCTGAATGGTCTCGTCATATGCTGCCAGAACTTCAGATTTTTTCAACCCTTCCGTAGTAAAATTAGCATACAGAGTCTGCATTACTTTGATTCTGATATTGCGTCTGCTTATCATTCTATTTTGATCCCTTTAGTGTTAGTGTCTTTAAAATTTATTTAATATACTCTTTTACTTCATCCCAGGAAGGTGCCTTATTTATGTGCCACTTCTTGATGATTGTTCCGTCTTTCCAGAGTATAATTCCCGGATTTGAACGAATTACGGTTTTCAATATGGTTTCATCTGCCTGATATGCAGGAACATTTATTCCCATTTTTTTAATAGCTGAGTCTATCTGGTCAGTCGTCAGTCCGCCAAATACGACATATGCATTTAAGTGATTATCAGTAGCTTTTTTCAGAAGCGGAGTGATTTTATCCCCATATAGCTTTATCCATTCAGGCTTAAATACAGGCACTTCAACCTTTTCAGTAGTCTTGTTAATGCTAACAATAGCCGGTTTGCCGATGGAATCTAATTTCGTGGAGTCTAATGGTGCAAAGGTTGTATCAGCGGTTACAACTTCCTGCATCTCTTTATCAAAATCGACTTTATAATTGATAATCATTAGACTATAAGCTGTGTCAGAAAGAATTTGATCAGTTACGTCCTGATCTTGTTCGTCCGTAATTCTGAAGTCACTGATTTTAGTGTGTTCCATCTCAGATTCACCTGTTTTTTGGACGATATCGAATTTATCCTTCGGAAATTCTTTCCATCTTTTTGCGTATTCTTCAGAGCTCAATGTTACGGATTCTCCACCGCCTTTTGGTGTAATAATCTGGTAAACAGGTCTGTTGGCCTCGGCTTCCAGTTCTTTCTGTTTTTGTTCTCTAATATTGACACCTTCTTTAAACGGTCTGAAGTCAATAGATGGTTCATTCCAATACGTATAATTAAGACAGAAAAATAAGAAGGCAACTAAGCATGCTGTGGTTATACCCAATCTCGCACCGGCCGTAAGTAATTTATGGAACTTATTATGGTAAAGCAGAAATAAAATTGCCGGTATCATAAGAAATAAATCCTTCATAAAGGATGTTTTAGGTACAATTTTTATAAAATCACCAAAACATCCACAGTCAGATACCCGCATATTTGATTCAACGAAAGGTCCCCATTTACTAAATTCAAAAAAATTGACATCGGTTGGTACATAACCTGTAAGAAAGGTAAACCCAGTCAATGAGGTAAAAAATAACATTAATAGGAAGAATGCCCAAGAGGTAAGTTTTGGCCTGACCCCTAAAATCAGCATAACCCCCAGCATCATCTCCAATACGATAGTTCCTATTGAAAAGGCGTTGACATAGTTATTTAAATACGGGAAAATGTTGGCTAGGAAACTCATCTTGGTTCCCTCCAGGGTATAATAAAAGGCATCAAAGTATTGTTCAGTTTTAAAAGCTGTTCCTAGTGGGTCAACTGCCTTGACGAATCCGGAAACAAGAAAAAGGATACCGGCAAAATGCTGGAAATATGAGATTAAATAATTTTTGGATTTTTTACGATAGATAGTAACTGCTGTAACAACCAATGCAGCAATACCTATATAAGTCATTAATTTAATAATGGTCATTAATCTGTGTTTATATTTTGAAAGGAGGTTAAATAAATATGAAATCCTGGCAAGTTTACAAATAAGTGCAACAATAATATAAGAATGAAACGGGTAGATGTCCTGTCCTTAAAAATTACATCCGGCAGACACATTATTTCACATTCTGTATTGTTGGCAAGGGTCTTTTCCACTTGTAAACTCTGATTAAGCAAAGATTATGTATTCAATTGATTTTTGCATGACAAAGATACAAAAAATTGTAATTTGTTTATTACCTGATGGAAATTTAATTTGAATTATATATTTTACTATCTTCTTAAGATAAAATGACTATTTAATAAAATATTAATTATGTATTACTATCTTTTTTGATTTTTGTTAAAGCCCCTATTCTGGGAGAAATCTGTGAACAATATTCCGGTAATTGTGATAAAATGATAGAATATTATCGTTGATATGGTGGATATTCTCTTACTTTTACCTTCAAATAGTTCTGTTATGTTACCAGAAAAACGTATTTTTTTTATAGATGGTCATGCCATGGTTTATCGTGCCCACTATGCCTTCATCAACAGGCCATTGATAAACTCAAAAGGTCAGAATGTATCGGCTATCAATGGGTTCATAAGGAGCGTTTGGGAACTGATAGTCAATCAGAAACCCAGCCATATAGGGGTAGTTTTTGATCCTAAAGGAGGTACCTTCCGAAGTGAAATTTATGAAGAATATAAAGCTCAGCGTGATGCACAACCGGAAGATATAACTCTTGCAATACCGTACATAATTCGTATTCTGGAAGGTATGAGTATCCCTGTTGAGATAATCCCGAATTATGAGGCAGATGATGTTATAGGGACACTTGCAAAAAAGGCTGAAAAAGAAGGGTTTAAAGTGTTTATGGTAACCCCTGATAAAGACTATGCTCAACTGGTTTCAGAGAATATTTTCCAGTACAAACCTGCCAGATTTGGTAATGATATTGAGATTCTTGGCGTAGATGAGGTTTTGAAAAAGTGGGAAATAAAACGCATCGATCAGGTGATTGATATTTTGGGGCTGATGGGTGACAGTGTTGATAATATACCCGGATTACCCGGTGTCGGACCTAAAACAGCAGTAAAACTCATCGAAGAATTTGATAATATTGAAAATGTATTGAAGAATTCGGATAAAATGAAGGGAAAACTTCAGGAAACCATCATGACCAAAGGCGATCTTGCTTTATTGTCCAAAATCCTTGCAACAATTCATCTGGATGCGCCGGTAGATTTTGATCAAAATCAGTATTTGATAGGTCAATTTGATAAGGAATCCCTACTGGATGTATTTAAAGAACTGGAATTTAAATCCCTTGCTAACACTATACTTTCAGCTGACTATATCGGCGGGTCTGTTAGCGTCACACCTCCAAACCCCCGACCGGAGAAAAAAGTAGAAGATACCTTCCAGCCATCTCTATTTGATAATAGTCCATCAAATTCACCAGAGTCATATTTGAAAGAACTTTCAAGTGCCACTCTTAATATTCATAATGTTGATCATAATTACCGATTGGTGGGATCTGACGAAGACTGGTCAGACTTATTTAAGAATTTTGAGCGTTTTTCATCCTTTTGTTTTGACACTGAAACTACCGGATTGGATCCATTAACTGCAAAACTAGTTGGTGTTTCGATCAGTTTTAAAGAACATGAGGCCTGGTATATTCCCATCCCGGAGGATGAGTCAGCCGCATCCGAAATCGTTAACCGAATTAAGCCCTATTTGGTAGATAGTTCCAAGGATAAAATAGGTCAGAATTTAAAATACGACATATCCGTACTTAAGAAATATCAAATATCAGTTGCCGGAAAGCTTTTTGACACCATGTTGATGCATTATCTGGCAGAACCTGAACTACGGCATGGTATGGACTATATGTCTGAAACTTACCTGAAATACAAGCCCATCGCCATAGAGGAACTAATCGGCGAAAAGAAGAATGACCAGCTAAATATGCGACAGGTTCCCGTGGAAGTTGTCAAAGACTATGCTGCCGAAGATGCTGATATAACCTATCAGTTGTACAAGTATCTCTTACCTGAACTTGATAAAATTGAAGCTGCTAACCTCTACAATAAACTTGAAGCGGAATTGATATATGTGCTGGCAGACCTGGAAATGGCGGGGGTAAAAATAGATGTCGATTATTTGAATAATTACAGTATTGAATTGGAACAGCGAATTGCTGTACTTGAAGGAAAAATTTATAACCAGGCCGGACATAAGTTTAATATCAGCAGTCCCAAACAGGTTGGTGATCTTTTATTCGGCACAATGAATATTCCTTACCGTTGGGCTAAAACCAAACAGGGAGCTTATTCGACAGATGAAGCTAAACTTTCCGAATTGGCACTGGAATATTCTTTTGTACAGGATATTCTTGATCACAGAAGCCTTAGTAAGTTGAAATCGACTTATGTAGATGCCTTACCTAAAATGGTCAATAATTTGACAGGCAGGATACACAGTAGTTTCAATCAGGCAATGGCAGCTACCGGCAGATTGAGTTCTAACAATCCCAACCTGCAAAATATTCCCGTAAGAACCAGAGAGGGGCGTGAAATAAGAAAGGCATTTATACCCGGTGACGATGATTCTGTCATCCTGTCTTGTGACTATTCTCAGATTGAATTGAGATTGATTGCCGAACTGAGTGGTGATGAGACCATGCTGGAAGCATTTGGAAAGGGACAAGATATTCACGCTGCTACTGCTGCCAAAGTTTACAACGTAGCCTTGGATCAGGTGACTTCTGAGCAGAGACGGAATGCTAAAACGGTTAACTTTAGTATCATTTATGGTGCAGGATCACTAAACTTAAGCCGTCAACTTGGCATTAAAAGGGCAGAGGCAAAAGAAATTATTGACCAGTATTTTTTACAATTCAAGGGATTAAAATCATATATGGACAGTATAGTCCATCAAGCCAGGGAAGTGGGATATGTTTCTACCCTCATGGGAAGGCGCCGGTACTTACGTGATATCAATTCGCGTAATTCACTGGCACGGAGCGGAGCAGAAAGAATAGCGATAAATAGCCCGATACAGGGTACTGCAGCTGATATGATTAAGATGGCGATGATTAACATTCATCGGGAATTTAAGTCTAAAAACATTGTTTCCAAAATGATAATGCAGGTGCATGACGAATTGGTATTTGACGTAAAAAAGCATGAGCTGGATGTGGTAAGGAGCATTGTTGAAGATAAGATGAAGAATGCTATTCCGGGTCTGAAAGTTCCGATAGAAGTTTCAAGCGGGGTGGGAGCTAATTGGCTGGATGCTCATTAAGAATCAGTGTACGAAGGTCATCAGGACTGCACCTTTTTCCACCGCCTGTCCTTCGACAACATCCACTGACTTTACAACCGTATCCACCGGCGATTTAATGGCATTTTCCATCTTCATCGCTTCGAGTATAAGAAGTGTTTCACCTGCAGTCACGGTGTCTCCTGCCTTTTTCAAAATTTTAAAAACAAGACCTGGCATTGGAGTCTTAATTTCAGATACAATCTTGCTGCGCTTGCCTTTCAATCCCATTTTCCTGATGAGTTGATCCATCTCGTCCTCCAGCTTAACTCGGTAAATCCTGTTGTTAATTTCGATGCTATATGATTTGGCTGAATAGTCCATATCAATAATTCTCATCGGATAATTTATGCCATCGATTCTGGCAATCAATCTATCCCCTTGAGGCAGGAGTAAAACATCTTTATTTTCAGACCCTTCTTCAAGATTAATTTCATAAACATCATTTACAATAGCTTTCATTTTCAGAAAAATTTAGTGCAAGGTAATAAAATCAGAAGCAATTTTTCAAGATTCTTATATCCATAGGTATTTTCAATTGAGAGTTTTGTAATGTAGGAGTGACATTGGTAGAGTCAATAGTCGGTTATCTTTCCTATTCACTCTAAAAGTTTTTGACTCCTCTATTCTATCAAGCATCGGTAAACAAGTAAATTTTAATAGGAATACAGGCCGTTAGAAAGAAAAGAAGATTGAATAGCTTCTAATAAAAAAACGGCTTGATTAAAGTCAAAGATTAAATACTTCTTAAAAATAGAAGTAGCTTCTCTCGGTCTCTTTTTGATAATTTAGTATATTGAACTTTAGATTTTTCAGCTTCTCCGCCATGCCATAGAATGGCTTCTTCGATATTTCTTGCCCTTCCATCATGCAGAAAATTAGAGTGGCCACCCACAACATCTGTCAGGCCGATGCCCCAAAGTGGGGGAGTCCGCCATTCAAACCCATTAGCCTTTCCATCCGGACGATGATCGGCAAGCCCTTCACCCATATCGTGCAGGAGAAGATCGGTATAGGGCTGGATTTTCTGATTGGATAGAAAATCGTATTCAGGGTGTTGACTAGTTGTGATACTTGATACATGACAAGATTGACATCCGATGTAGTGAAATAGTTTTTCACCATAAATAATATCCGGATTATCCTTGTCGCGGTGAGCAGGTACACCCAGGGATTGCGTATAAAAGGCGGCGAGCCTGACTGTTTCATTATCTATTTCAGGGTCATCAACTTTTTTGTCGTCTTGGAGCTGTCGGAATGCCGGATCATGTGGTAAATATGGGCTGGTTATCCCCATATCTTCCAGAAAGGCTTGCGTTGTTTGGTTGTACAAGTCAGTTTGATTGGCCTTCCATCCGAACCTGCCAAGTCTAACCGAGTTTGTCCGGATATCATACACATAATTGGCTCTTCCTGATATCCCGTCGTGATTGATGTCATCAGGATCAGCTCTGGATAAGATATTTTTCTCTGAAATAGCTTCTAACAAACCTAATCCGAAAATTGGAGGTGCGATACGTGCTGACATTTGAGCATGTGCAGGAAAGTCAGTATAAAAGTCACTTAAGATAAAATTAGGTTTGGCTAAAGTGTATTTAGTCCCGTCTTCCATTGTTCCATTGATATATTCCATGAGATAGGAGAGTTTTGCTTCCGGGATTATTCCAAAAGTTGATTTTGTCTGTATCTGCGTACCATAGCCGGGAACAGGAATTGTATTATCCGGATTTGATGGATCAGGTAAACTAACTCTGGCAAGAATTCCACCCATATCAATCATGCTTAAAGGAAATGCAGCGCTACCGTTTTTTTTGTGACAATTGGCACAACTATTCTGTACAAAAATGGGTCCGAGGCCTCCCAAAACCGGTGACGGAGGCGTTACGAATATGGATTCAAAGAGCACATCCCCTTTACGATGCATAAGATTCTGATTTTCATCCATGTTGGGGGCAGGAATTTGAAAAGCATTAGAAAATACTGCATCTACGGTTGTTGCGCCACCGGCTGATATTGAATGATCAGGAGAGTTGCCTATTTCATCATAACTACATGAATTTAGAAGGCCAACACTTCCGATAATCGATAAAATTATAACTGTGACTACCTTAATATTAAGCATAATGGTATCGAAAAAAGCTTTTAAAGACTATTTAAATAAGGAGTCAGTTCTGATTGCAGAAGCTGGAGTAAATCCCTGACTTTAGTCTGAGCATTCTGCACAGCTGCCTTATTGGTGAAAACTGCATCAGAAAACGTTCCGGGAATTCCTTCAATAGCGTTGATAGCATCCGAAATAGATTTGCGTATATTCTGGTCGAGATCTTTATTGTCTGCAGCTACAATTGATGATAATCCCGGACCTTCTTTATTGATTCCTCCCAGGTAAATATTTTGAATACTTCTGATATTATTGGCAAAATCATTCTTTGAGTTAGCGCTGAACCTGCTTTCTTCAAATAATAAATTCTGACTTGTAAATGGCTCGTCAATTTTACCGTTGGCTACCTCATCTGCAATGGTAATAATGCCGTCGTTGAACTCAAGTAAAACAGCTTTTTCTGATGGATAAACATTATTTCCTGCTTGACCAGCAGATTTGACGGTATTTTCAAAATCATTTCCTTCCTTGTTCCATTCATGTAATAATTGAGCGGTTGAACCCTTTAAACTTTGAGTACACGAGATAAGGTAGTCAAATTGCCTGTCTGTGAATTCACTGATATTCTTATTGCCGGTTTCACCGAATATAAGCCATTCTATAGTATGAAAACCTTTCAAAGTACCTTCCAATAAATCAATATATTCTTTGGTCAATATATCATTACTTTCAAGGACGGCATTTAAATCCTCTACGTTTACCGGCCACGAATCAATGCCGGGATCAATACCTTTTGAATCAACCGGACCAAAGAGAAAACCTTCAGATTGCTCCCAGGGTATTCTGGTCTGTCTCCAGGCCTCTCTGACAGCTTCCAGTTGGTCATTTGTTTTCATTTCTTTTAATTTAATCATCCCCCTCACCAGGGTGTCGGCAGAATTATCAAGTTTTCTGTATGTGGCAATGATTACATTGTCCACAATATTGTTGATTTCAGCACTATATTGTTGATTATTTGTGTCGATTATATCATCCTTACACGAAATGAGGCTCAACGCTATGAAAAATAATGTAGAATAAGTTATTAATTTGTTCATAAAATATTTGATATTTATTTAATATAATAGCCAAATCCGAGGGTGAAAGTATCTTGTTTTCGCTTTTCTTTAATGCCGAGGAATTGTCTTGAATATTGAGTCTTTAGAACCAACCAGGTTGAAGGATGGAAGTTGATACCTCCTGTATAGGTAATTCTATCCCAGCGCGGATTATTGAATATAGAACCCTGAGTAGTAAATTGAGTGTCATAGGAATCTATTCTGCCATATAAATACAGTTCACTATTCGGGTGTTTTTTGAATAAATCAAAAGGCTCAAATGCCAGTTCTGCACTCCAACCCAGTACTGATCGTCCCACCGGGGTCCTTTTTACATTCAGATTGTTTGAAAGATTTCTGTTTGCAATCGAAACTGCCTCTGAGTTTTGAAGCTGACCATACAATATAATTCCGGAGAATTCTAAAGGTTCTATTTCATATACAACATGACCTTCCACCATGCCGAGGTAGGCGCTGTATTTGAGATCAGGTTTAGGTCTATTGTTTGCTGTATTACCAAAATATCCTGAAAGACCGATAAATTTTTCATAGCCAAATTCATAATCTAATCTTGCTACAGCGGCAAAATCATTGACATTGACTGTTTCAAACCTTCTTTGATTACCTCTTTTAATAAAATTAGCTGAATTAAAAGCACTTCCATCAAGTCCATTGACGATACCGGCATAATATTTCCAGTGTCTGCGCCAGCGCCCTGAAAACAGAATACCGTATTCAGTCCAGTGGGTAGGCAGGATGGTGTTTTCCATTTCAGGAAGGGTGGCAGTATGATATTCAGTAGGTTCATCCAGAAAGCCAAAGAGTCCGAATGGTACCTGAACTCTCCCAAAGTTTATTTGATGCCATTCATTAAAGTTATATTGCAGATTAAACTGCTCCAACCAGACTTCACCTCCTTTATTCACTTCATATTCGTATTCACCGAATTCTTCCAAAGGATCAAATTCAACGGAAACTCCGGTACCTCCGGCTTCGATTTCCAATTCTAGATTTAATAACCATTTTCGGGCAGGTTGATAAGATAATTGCAGGACAGCCCTTTCAAAATTAATGTCGTTTCGTTTGGATGGCAAAATCTCCCAGCTATAGCTGTTGTAATTCATTACCCCATAGGTAGCTACCGTAAATCGGTCATACCATCTTACATCTTCATGTGTTTCATTACTTAAACTGTCAATCAGGGATTGACCTCCAATGGTTGTAATATTGTATATACACCAGAAATAAACAAAAAGTGAAGTAAAATATCGAAACATCCATTAAAAATTATCAGCAAAGATATATTTAAATGGATTAAATCTAAATAAAAATATTGAATTAATGTAAGTTCATTTTGAGCAGATTTTTTTACATTTTTTATTTTCAAATGATTATCTAAAAAAATATTTGGAACAGGATAGTATTTTTGAATTGCAAATCATATTTAGGACATAACAAAGTAAAAGTATTTTAATCCTAAATTATCATTTATTTATGGGGGCTTTCCTGCAGGAAGCTCAAATTCTCGTAAAATATTCTGCATGGTTTGAATTATTTGAGATTTATTTAAACTTTATTTACCTTTGGACAAGTTCATGCGTGTTTTATTTACATATATTTTTATTCTATGCTCACCTTGGTTATTTGGGCAAAATGGTATTAATTTATTTTCAAATGCCTTTAATGCCGCCTTGAATAATGCTGATATTTCCTCCGGAAGGATAGATGCCGGAAGTAATAATCCTGCAAACATGGTCTCCGGTAAAGGTTTGTTTTTATCTCTTGGAACTCAGAGGTCATTTCTTATTGAGGATATCAATCAGGGAAATTTTGATGTGTATTATCGGTTTAAAAACGGACATGCTGCAGGACTTCAATTTTATATATATGGCAATAAAGTTTACTCTGAAATGATGACATCTGTTGCCTATGCCGTTAAATTGAAGGATCATACTTCGCTTGGAATAAAATTTCATGGATTAAGATTTAGTTCTCCTGAAAACGAGCCGGAATATGCTTTCACTTTTACAGTCGGAGCGCAGACGATGATTTCATCTCAGATAGGTGTTGGGATGGTTGCCTTCAACCCGGTTGGTTTTTTCAGGAACAATAATCCCAATGATTTAGCTTCTGATTTCAGATTGGGGCTTTCTTATTCACCTGCCGAATACGTTGGTTTATTTGCATCGGGGACACTGTCTGATGGGTACCCTTTGAGTTTTTCAGGTGGTTTGGCATACAATATCAGGGAAAAACTGAATATTTATTTTTCAGTTATGTCCAATCCCGGAGTTTTCGGTCTTGGAATCGGACTTCCATTGGGTAGTTCAATTTCCCTAAATCTTTCCGGAAATCAGCATCTGCAGTTGGGCCTCAGTCCTGCTGTTGGTTTATTTTATTATAATAGAGATAAAGAGTAAATTTTGACCTTGTTCATTGATATTTATTTTTGAAGAAATTATCATTATATCATTAGTTTTTTATAAACTTGCTTTTTTTTAATATAACAGAATATTATCATGCCAAGATCAAATAGAAAGTCTCATTCAAAAAGTAGTACATTTCGGAGAAACGTAACCTATACCCAATCTTCTAATCAAGAAGTAAAGCTTACAAAGGAACAGCTTGCAGCTGACGCAAGAGATCAAAAGAAATTTTTTATGATTTTAGGTGGGATTACTTTAGCCATCCTAATAATAGTCTATCTATTATATTTCAGAAGATTTTAAAATAAACTTAGAAAAAATAAAAAAGGCTGTCCGAAATAACGGACAGCCTTTTTTGTATGAAAATTTAATCAAATTTTCTCTTAAGGAACCAGTAATCATCGTTTAGGTTAAATCCTATCTGAATTTTGACGTAATTTTCTTTCAAGGTGCTTCCGAAGGTCTTTTTGCCTCCTTCTACAGCAATATTTACAAAAGAAATCTGTCTGTTGACATAAATCGGAAATCCATAACCTATTACTCCGGATAATACCGTACTTTGTTCATTGTTTAGAGCAAGCGGGAGTGTTCCTGTTCTGAATCCTACTCTGTATTTTGATCTTTTCATAAAAGAACTGAACGAATTTGGTTCAGGACACCATTCTGCACCAATTTTAAACATATATGTATTACGGTAATCTGCTTCCAGCCCCTGAAGGGCATAATCATCATAGATTTCAGAGTCATAGTTTACGTTAATTTGCCAGTTGGTTCCGTGTTGATAGGAGACACCGATTCCATATCCTGCATTGAATTTACTTTTTACTGAAGCGTTGTCAAAGGATGAGGTCAAAGTATCGGCCAGCGATGTGCCCAGTTGGTAGCTGTAAACTGAATTTACTTTGTCTATACTTGTCTTCAAGCTGGAAGACGGTTGAAATGATGCACCAATAGTTATTCTTTTTTGCTTGTCATAATCAGTGGGTTTACCTTTTGTTTTGGGATTTAGAATATAGTTATACATAGCAGAAAACTTATACTGAAGTCCCTTGACATAAACCTGGTTTTCTTTTGAAGTAACATAACCAAAAGCACCGTTATTGTCCTGGAAATTCAATTCATCTGTTCTTAAAATCTTACCAAAAACATATTGCAATCCCACCCCCAAAGACAGGTTTTTATAGTTTAGTCCGTTATTATACAGTAATTTATAGGTACCGCCCTTGCCAAAATGCTTATTTACAACCGGACCTAAGGTTAAATCATCAGTAATAAAATTATAATTATATGACACTCTTGAATATGGTTTTAAGGCTATGCCCATTCCCCAATGCAGCTTCCTGTTCTTTTTTTCAAGCAATTCATTGTATGGACTGAAGACAGGGAATGCAAGGGACATGTGAGCAAGTTGTCCGCTCCAAAAATTATATTTCGAGGCAGCATTATTCATTGACGTATAACTTGAATTAATGCCTACTTCAAAAGAGGTACTCAATAGGTTAGGATAGGAGGCAGGATTGTCAAAATTTACGTGGTAACGATCATAAAAGGTATTGCTTGCCCAACCGTTTGAGATGACGGCTGTCTGATCGTTCTCCAGAAATTGTCCCATCCCGTATAAGGAAACCGGATTATGAAGGTCCTGAGCATTAAGTAATGACTCTATACAATTTAGTATAAGAAATAAAAGAAGTGTCTTTTTAATCATTGATTTTTAATATTTCGTTTAATCCTTCCAGAACTAAGTCCGGTTTAATAACGTAAGATTCGTTCAAAAAGTGAGTAATGATGATGGAATTTCCTCCTGTTAGTATTACTTTTAATGGGGAAAACAAATCCGAATACTTTTTTTTATAATATTCTATTTCTGCAAGCACGCCATGCACAGCGCCATAAGCGAGGGCCTGATTCGTTTCCATGCCATATAGTCCAAGACGTTCTTCTAAATCGGGCAAAGGTAATTGGTCGGTATATTGGTTCAATGCCTTCAGTCGCATTATTAAACCCGGAGAAATGTTGCCACCCAGAAATTCACCGTTATTTGTAATGAAGTTGATTGTCATGGCAGTGCCGAGATCTATCACTACGTTGTGTGCAAATGGGAAGGAAGAATAGGCGCCGATAGCTGCAGCCAATCTGTCCTTGCCAAGTGTCTTGGGTGTCCTGTACTTGTTCTTTATCGGAATGGGAGTATTCTCATCTAATATGATTGTCTTTCGGGCTTGTAGATAAGCTATGTTTTCAGTTGTTAGGTTGCGGGATGCACATAAAATACTTTTTTTGATTTCATTTTCCCTATAGATCTTTTCAATTTCTAAGGCATCCAGAGAATCCCTGATAATCACCTTCATCAGGTTATCATCCTCAAATAAACCATATTTAACCCGGCTGTTCCCGGCGTCGATTACTAAGTTCATTCGGATAAATTAGTGTTTAAAGTGCCGGACCCCGGTAAAATACATTGCCATTTCGTTGTCATCACAGTATTTAATGGAATCAGCATCACGTACCGATCCTCCGGGTTGAATGATATATTGAATTCCGGATTTATGGGCAAGTTCAACACTGTCGGCAAAGGGGAAAAATGCATCCGAAGCCAATACAGAACCCTTTAGATCAAAACCCATTCGTTTTGCCTTGTCAATAGCTTGGTTGAGAGCATCTACTCGGCTTGTCTGACCTACACCTGAGCCTATCATTTGCCTGTTCTTAACGATGGCAATTGCATTGGATTTGAGATGTCTGACACACTTTATTCCGAAAATCAAATCCTCCTTTCTGTCTGAAGGTATGGTTGATTTTGTAACCTGATGAAAGTTTTCTTCTTCAATTGGCAGAAGGTCAGCATCTTGCTGAATGGTGCCACCCAATAAAGTTTTCTGCTGAATCTCTGGCATTTCCATTGAATACAGCTGAATAATGATTCTGTTCTTTTTCTTTGACAGCAATTCTACTACTTCCTCTCCATACTCAGGCGCAAGTACAACTTCATAAAAAAGCTGGTCAATTTCCTTGGCAGTTTCTATATCTAACCCGGAATTGGATATAATGATTCCTCCGAAAGCTGAAGTAGGATCACATGCAAGAGCTGTCTTCCAGGCTTCCATGACTGTTGGTCGTGTGGCCACTCCGCATGGATTGGTATGTTTGATTATGACAAAGGTTGGGTCTTCATTTTTAAACTCCGAGATGATGTTTATAGCGGCATCCACATCTACCAAATTGTTATAAGACAATTCTTTTCCTGACAGTTGCTTAAATATCGGCGTGGTATCACCTATAAACCGGGCTCTTTGCTGTGGATTTTCCCCATATCTCAGTGAATGAATATTGCCCGATTTTTCGGCAAAATAATTCCCTATTACAGTATCATAATGAGAAGTTACCTGAAAACTTTCATAGGCAAGGAGTGTTCGTTGAGCTAATGTTGTTGAACCGTTGTTTTCATGCAACCATCGGGCGACTTTATAATATTGGTCCCGTTTACTGATAACAACCACGGAATGATGGTTTTTTGCGGCAGCCCTTAATAAGGAAACTCCTCCAATATCTATTTTTTCAATGATTTGATTGCCGTCATCTGTAGTTTCAAGGGTCTTTTCAAAAGGATATAAATCAACAGCTACCAGATCTATTCTGGGTAAATTGTATTTTGTCAGCTGGCCCAGATGGTCTTCATCCCGTCTTGCTAAAATTCCGCCAAATACAGCCGGGTGGAGGGTCTTGACCCGACCGTCCAACATTGAGGGATAGCCGGTCAGGTCTTCTACCTTAATGGTATTGATACCTAATTGGGTGATAAAATTATATGTTCCTCCTGTGGAATAAATTGTAACATGCTGACTGTCAAGCTCTTTAACCAGTATGTCTAATCCGGTCTTATCATACACAGATATCAGTGCTGACGTAATATGAATAGAATCCATAGACGTTTTTTGAAATAAAGCGCAAAAGTACATAAATCTTTGGGAACATATTTTTATTTTCTGATTTAAATGGTCTTAACTTTGCTTTTTAGAAAATTGATATCCGCCTGTGGATAATAATCAACAGCAAAAATGGAATATAGGTCAGAAGACCATTCTACTGGGTACATCTATATCGCTATTATTGGTGATAGCCAAAGGTATTGCTGGCATTACCGGTCATTCTTATGCTTTGATTGCAGATGCTCTGGAGTCCTTGTCCGATGTGGTTGGATCATTGGTGGTATGGATGGTTGTGAAGTATGCCTCCCGGCCTCCTGATTCGGAACATCCATATGGCCATGGAAGAGCTGAGACCCTTGTTATCTTTGTAGTTGTTGCAATTCTGATGTCAACAGCGGGGTACATCAGCTATCAAAGTATCCATAATATCCGCACACCCCATCAGATGCCTTCTGATTTTACTTTGATTGTTTTATTGATTGTAATTGCCTTTAAGGAGATGATGTACCGGATAACTATACGAAGAAGTAAAAAAACCGGATCGTCAGCGCTTAGAGCTGAGGCTATCCATCACCGAAGTGATGCCATTACGTCAATAGTTGCATTTATAGGAATTTCTATCGCTATCTTTATGGGTCCCGGCTATGAAGCGGCAGATGACTGGGCAGCTTTGGTTACCGCTATTGTAATTTTATATAATTGTTATCTCATTTTTAAGCCGGCATGGGGAGAGATGATGGATGAACAAACTCATCAGGATCTGGTTGAAATGGTTAAAAAACTTTCTCTGACGGTTGAAGGAGTTGAAGGTACTGAAAAAAGTTATATTCGTAAAGCAGGAATGAATTATCTTGTTGACCTGCACATTGAGGTCGATGGCAACATTTCAGTTTTTCATGGTCATGAGATAGCACATAAAGTTGAACATCTGTTAAAGACATCAGGACTCGGTATCACTTATGTATCCGTCCATGTGGAACCCCGGGCATAATCACGGCAAATAATCTGAAATGGCATATACTATAAAGAATACTTTTGAAGCAGAGATAAAAATAAAAGGAAGTAAGTTCATTTCCAACCTTTTCCCGGCCGGGACGGTGGAAAAATCCTTGGAATGTCTGCAAACCATACGCTCAGTCCACCCAAAAGCCAACCACCATTGTTTTGCATTCAAGATAGGGTGCCCGGTGTACAATTATCGTTCAAGTGACGACAGAGAGCCATCAGGTACAGCAGGTAAAAGCATAATGGGTCAACTGGATTCATTTGATACTACAAATATTATATGTGTCGTTACCCGGTATTTTGGTGGGACATTGCTTGGTACAGGTGGTTTGATCAGGGCATACAGAGATTCAGCCAAAGAAGTCCTGATGCTGGCAGAATTAGTCGAGATTAAACCGGAATATTTATACAAGGTAACCTTCCGCTATGACCGGTTGCCCATGATAATGGAAGCAGCTAAGCGCTTTCCCGGAGATATTGTTGAAAAAGAACTAAACGATTCGCCTTATCTATTATTGTCAACTCAAATTGATGATCCGCCGTACCTTCAGTCTTTGTTTAAGGGATATGTTTTGGGTATTGAAGCAGATTTTGCTGCAACACTGGAAAACCTTGATTTTGTAATCGAAAAATTCAAACCGGATGCTTAAGGTAGGTATAACAGGTGGAATCGCTTCAGGTAAATCTTTGATAGCTTCTATGTTTAATTTGCTCGGTGTACCTGTTTATTGTGCGGATTTTGAGGCAAAAAGGCTGATTCAGCAGGATGAAGAAATAAGAACAGCGATAATTGACTTGTTGGGTAAAGAATCATACGACGAAACAGGTATGTATAATACAAGATATGTGGCTGCTAAAGTTTTTAATGATGCTGTCATGCTCAAGACACTGGGAGAGATTGTTCACCCAAAGGTTAAAGAAGATTACCTCAATTGGGCGAAGTCACAAAGTTTCACATATTCTTTGCACGAATCAGCACTGATTTTTGAAGGTGGCTTCAATTCACTACTCGATAAGGTTATTGTTGTTAGTACACCGATTGATCTGAGGCTGAAAAGATTGATCCATAGAGATAAATTATCAGAACAAGAGGCTGTGAAACGTATCAATAGCCAATTTTCAGATAAAGAAAAAGAACGAATGGCAGATTACATTATTTATAATGATGCACGTCATTCAGTTATCAACCAAATTGTAGAACTTCATCATAAATTATTAAGAATTAGCTTAACATAGTCCCTGGATATTTAACAGGTTGTATGTAAATATCTTGCAAAGAACATTAAATAAGAATATTAATAACTTAGCTAAAATTTTATGTAGGGTTTAAAGTTTAGCTGAACCAAATTCTTTTAAAATATTTATCTTGGCATACTTTTAAGTGTTTATTTTGTTAAAAATACATATTAATTATTTTTATAATGAATATAGTTGAATTACTGAATAGCCAAAGGAAATTTTTTTCGGGCGATGCAACAAAAGATTTATCTTTTAGGAAAAAACAATTGTTAAGGATAGAATCAGTTCTCGAAAAGAATGAAAGTAAATTGAACGAAGCTATCTACAAAGATTTGGGTAAATCAGGAATTGAAACCTATTCAACTGAATTGTCTTTTGTGTATAATGAAATCCAGTATTTTATCAAAAATCTAAATAGTTTAAGTCGTCCGAAACGGGTATCTACCAATTTAATCAACCAATTGGGGTCAAGTAAAATTTATTACGAACCGCTTGGCTGCACACTGATTATCGGTACATGGAATTACCCCTATCAAATGACATTAGTTCCTGCTGTATGCGCCTTAGCTGCCGGAAATACGGTAATACTTAAACCAAGTGAAGTGGCTTCACATACGGCAAATGTTTTAGCTGAGCTTATTAATTCAGAATTTCCTCCAGAAGTGTTTCACGTCGTGACAGGCGGAGTAGATGAAACTACTGAGATTTTAAAACATCGATTTGATAAAATCTTTTTTACCGGAAGTCCCCATGTTGGAAAAATTGTTTATCAGGCAGCAGCTACTCATTTGACTCCCGTGACGCTTGAACTTGGCGGCAAATCTCCGGCAATCGTCACTGCTTCAGCTAATATAAAAGTAGCGGCAAGAAGGATTGTCTGGGGTAAGTTTCTTAATGCAGGCCAAACCTGTATCGCTCCTGATTACCTTTATGTGGATGCTGACATAGAAAAAGACTTGCTAGAGGAGATGAAAAAATGTATCATTAAGTATAAATATACTAAGGATGCAGAAAATTATTCGCGCATTGTTAATTCTAAAAATCTGTATCGTTTGCAAAAAATGTTGGATTCAGGTAGTATCTATTTTGGAGGTGAATTTAATGAAGAGCAATTGTATATTGAGCCAACTATTCTTACAGGAGTAACTTGGGAAGATTCCGCAATGCAGGAGGAAATTTTCGGACCTATTCTTCCCGTCCTTCCCTATGATGACCTTGAAGAGGTAATGGAAGTCATCAAGCAAAAGGAAAAGCCTTTATCGGCTTATATCTTTACTAGTAAATCGTCAGAAAAGGAATTGTTTATTGAAAAATTATCTTTCGGTGGAGGATGTATTAATGACACTGTCATGCATATAACCAATTCTAATTTACCTTTTGGTGGTGTAGGCAATTCCGGTATCGGAAATTATCATGGCCTTTTTGGTTTTCTTTCATTTTCACACCAAAAGTCTGTCATTGATAAAGCTACATGGGGTGAGCCGGATTTAAGATATCCGCCATACACAAATGCCAAGAGAAAATGGATAAAACGGTTGCAGTAAAATATAATTATCGGAGTAACAGATAAAGGGAGCCTTAATGTTCCGATTGGTCTTAGTCTAATATATTGTGAATTAATTAATATATATAAATTTGTTATGTAATTTATAATATATTTTAAATTGAGATAATTGAACTGATATCTCCTTTTATTACCTTTAGCAGATATGACAGATGAATGAAAATTGTCCTATCTTTTATGAAAATCTTAATAATCAATGTGTTAAAATACAATACTAAATTATCCTTCTTTTGAATGATTCTAATTAAGGCCTTTTAGTGCTAAATATGTTAATTTAGTTTATATGAATTTTAAAACATATCGTATCTTGGCAGGGAAAAATTAGGCTTTTCCGCAGGGTTGTATTATTTACTTCAGCGAAACAAACTACCTGATTGAAGTATTTTCTTTTTAAATCTTTTGTCAGATGGATAGTTTAGAAGGAGAGTTCGATTTTATATATCAAAAACGGAGAAATGAAAGAAACTGAGACATTAGCATCATTATGGCCTATATTGGTATATGGAGGTGGTGTGGTACTTTTGGTGGTTATTATGCTGGGCGCATCTTATTTATTGGGTGAAAGGCACAAAGAGACAGCCACTGATACCGTTTACGAAAGTGGTATCACCGAAACAGGAGATGCTCGGTTTAAATTTCCTATTCATTTTTATATTTTGGCAATGTTTTTTGTCATCTTCGATTTAGAAGCTATTTTTATCATAGCTTGGGCTATTAATGTCAAAGCTTTGGGGTGGGGCGGTTATATCGCTATTTCTACTTTTATTGGACTTTTAGTAGCGGTCTTTATTTATGAATGGAGAATAGGAGCTTTGGATTTTGGACCATCAGGAAGTAAAATTTTGAAAAAATATCATGAAAGCTTCAAAAGCGATCCCAATAAAATTATTAATTAAAGAATAGAATCATTTAGATATGAAGTGGTGGACCACTAGAGCAAATGACCCGATCAATACTGTAAAAGGCACTGGTTCCATGCAGGAAGTCGTCCAGCAATCGGTTGTCCTTACGACTATGGATTCAATGATTAACTGGGGTCGGAAAAACTCAGTCTGGCCATTTAACTTTGGCTTGAGTTGTTGTTACGTTGAGATGGCGACCAGTATTACCAGTAAATATGACGTTTCAAGGTTTGGTGCTGAAGTTATTCGTGGAACTCCAAGAGAAGCAGACATGATGATAGTTGCAGGTACAGTATTTATTAAAATGGCTCCTATTATCAGAAAATTATACGAACAGATGATGGCTCCGCGATGGGTGGTTGCTATGGGTGCATGTGCTTCTTCCGGTGGCATGTACGACATTTACAGTGTAGTTCAGGGGGTTGATAAATTCATGCCGGTTGATGTTTATGTTCCGGGATGCCCCCCGCGACCTGACGCTTTTCTCGAAGGTATTGTCATGCTGAGAGATAAGGTGGGACAGGAAAAACGCCCGTTAAGCTGGGTTATTGGGCCACAAGGGATTATCAAACCGGAAATGCCGGTTATGAGAGATCAAAAACGAGCAGAAAGAACTAAAATGACTGAAATAAGGCCTCCTGATCAAGTATAAGCAATACGTGTAAGGATCCAATTATATAAAATTAATGTGAATAATATGTCAGGCTATACTGATATTATCGAAAAAATACAAAATCAATTCCCGGACGCGATTGTATATCAGCAACCAACGTACGATGAGTTTCCGACGCTTTGGATAGGAAAAGATTCAATTGTAAAGGTGCTGGGATTTCTGAAAAAAGATACAGCACTAAGATTCAGCCAATTATTTGATCTGAGCGCTATAGACGAACAGGCACGCAATAATCGACAGGGCCAACCTGCAAGCAAGTTTACTGTGGTCTATTTGCTATTATCATACAGCAGAAATCAGTTTTTACGCTTAAAAGTAGCATTGGATTCAGATAAACCCTCCGCACCTTCAGTTACTTCAGTTTGGCCGTCTGCCAACTGGTATGAAAGAGAAGTGTACGATATGTTTGGCATTAATTTTGAAGGACATCCCAACCTGCGCAGAATTTTGATGCCCGGATATTGGAAAGGCCATCCCCTGCAAAAAGCGCATCCGGCAAGAGCTACAGAAATGGGACAGTTTAAAATGCCTGAAGAGCAAATGCTGGAGCAACAGGATATCCTCCAGTTTAAACCTGAAGAGTGGGGTTTGAAATCTCAATCAGCCAATAATGAGGACTTTATGTTCCTCAACCTTGGACCTCAGCACCCGGGGACTCACGGTATTCTGAGATTAATTCTTCAGATGGATGGTGAAAGCATCGTAAACATCGTTCCGGATATCGGATTCCATCACAGAGGTGCCGAAAAGATGGGCGAACGACAATCTTGGCATACTTACATTCCATATACTGACCGTGTCGAATATCTGAGCGGTGTCATGAATAACCTTCCTTACGTCATGACCGTTGAAAAAATGGGTGGCATTGATGTTCCGGATAGGGCAAAAGTAATACGGATTATGCTTTGTGAGTTGTTCCGAATTTCAAGCCATCTGGTATGGTATGGAACATTTGCCCAGGATCTTGGAATGATGACTCCCGTGTTTTTGACATTTTACGACAGAGAACGACTATTTACCATTATTGAAGCCATTTGTGGAGACAGGATGCACCCTAACTGGTTTAGAATAGGGGGTGTTGCACAGGATTTGCCGGTGGGCTGGGAGAAACTGGTAGCTGATTTTGTCAATTATTTTCCTCCAAGACTGAAAGAATATGACAAGATGGTTATGAAGAATCAGATCTTCAAAGCAAGAACCAAGGGCATTGGAGTATATAATACGGAAGAAGCAATAGAATGGAATGTGACGGGAATTGGTTTAAGAGCTACGGGTTTGGAGTGGGATTTTAGAAAAAAACAACCATATTCAGGATATGATCAGTTTGATTTTGAGATTCCTGTAGCTGTAAATGGTGATTGTTATGACAGAGCTCTTTTACACGTGGAAGAAATGAGGCAAAGCATTCGCATTATTGAACAGTGTCTGAAAAATATGCCTTCCGGACCATATAAATCACACAATGCTCTGACAACGCCTCCTGATAAGAAGCATACCATGTATGATATCGAAACTTTAATCAACCATTTTGTAAACGTTACCTGGGGACCGGTTATACCTGCCGGTGAAGCATTCTGTAATGTTGAAGCAAGTAAGGGGAATAACGGTTATTATTTAATCAGTGACGGAAGTACGATGTCTTACAGAACGCGTATCCGTACCCCCAGCTTCCCTCACATCCAGTTTGTTCCACAATATAGTAAAGGTTATACCATAGCGGATTTAATGGCTATTTTAGGGAGTGTAGATTTTGTATTATCTGATATAGATAGATAAAAATTATTTGAATGGACAATAGTAATCAAGTAATATCTGAAGATGCAAGGAAGGAGATAGAAGCCTTGTTTCATCATTTACCCCATAAACAGGCAGCTTGTATTGATGCTCTCAAAATTGTGCAAAAATACAATCGCTGGGTCTCTGATGAAGCTTTGGTTGAATTAGCTCCAATTCTGGAAATGAAGACGCATGAAATAGACAGCGTTGCTACATTTTATAATATTATTTTCAGAAAACCTGTAGGCAGACATGTCATCTTCCTTTGCAATAGTGTGAGTTGTTGGGTGATGGGATATGAAGCTATTCATAAAGCCGTTAAAGATCATCTGAATATTGATTTTGGAATGACTACTCCGGACGATCGGTTTACCTTCCTGCCTATTCCTTGCCTAGGTACCTGTGATCATGCTCCTGCTCTTTTGGTCGATGAGGATTTATACAGAGACTTAAAACCGGAGCAAATAAGTGAAATTCTTGCTAAATATGAATAAATAATAATGGAAAAACCGTTAACCGAACATATTAAAAATGATGGTACACCATTGTCGCTTAAAGAATATGAGGCAAAAGGCGGCTATGAAGGACTAAAGAAGGCACTTAAAATGACCCCTGCAGAGGTGTTGACTGTGGTGAAAGATTCAAAACTGCGAGGACGAGGTGGTGCAGGTTTCCCTACAGGAATGAAATGGAGTTTTGTCCCGATGGGTGATAACGCACCTCCGGTTAAATACCTTGTCGCTAACGGGGACGAAATGGAACCAGGCACATTTAAAGATCGTCTTCTGATAGAAGGAAATCCCCATCAATTGATTGAAGGAATGATTATCAGTGCTTATACCATTGGAGCAAATATGAGTTACATATTTCTTCGATGGGCATATCATCTTGCGGCAAAACGGGTCTTAGCAGCCCTTGATGAAGCATACAAAGCAGGTTATCTGGGAAAAAATATACTGGGAAGCGGCTATTCTCTCGATATGGACCTCCACACTAGTGTCGGTCGATATATATGCGGTGAAGAAACCGCCTTGTTAAATGCTCTTGAAGGAAAAAGGGCCAATCCTCGTAATAAACCGCCATTCCCACAAGTCAGCGGTTTATTCGGTAAGCCAACCATTGTAAACAACATAGAAACTTATTGCAACATTCCACATATCCTGGCTAAAGGTGCGGAATGGTATATCTCAATCAGTAAGTCCGAAGGTGGTGGTGGAACTAAACTATATGGTGCAAGCGGCAAAGTTAAAAATCCTGCAATCTGGGAGCTTCCATTAGGAACTACTCTCGGCGAGATTATAGAAGAACATGCAGGTGGCATGCAGGATGGTTATAAACTGCGCGGATTGCTGCCGGGAGGAGCATCTACCGACTTCCTGACACCTGACCATTTTAATATTAAGATGGATTTTGAAGAAGTTGCAAAAGCCGGAAGTCGTATGGGTACCGGAACGATCATTGTCATGGATGACAAAACTTGCCCTGTAGGTATGTGTCTTAACCTTGAACAGTTTTTTGCTCAAGAATCATGTGGTTGGTGTACACCATGCCGTGAAGGATTGCCATGGACAGCTAAGATTTTATTAGCATTGGAAGAAGGGAGGGGCAAACCGGAAGATATTGACCATCTGACTTTCCAGACACATTACAATGCTCCGGGAAATACATTTTGTGCATTAGCGCCCGGTGCGATGGAACCATTGCAAAGTGCATTAAAATACTTCAGGGAAGACTTTGAAGAACATATTCATACTCACCAATGTAAGTATAAGCATTGATATACAATGTAAAAATTAGATTATGGCTAAGATTTATGTAGATAATATAGAATATGAAGTCCCCGATGGAAAAAACATGCTTGAAGCATGCACCAGCCTCGGACTGGATTTACCATATTTTTGTTGGCATCCTAAAATGCATTCTGTTGGTGCATGTCGTCAATGTGCAGTAATGAGCTATCGTGACGAGAATGATACTCGCGGGAGAATTACAATGGCTTGTATGCTGGATGCTAATGATGGTACACGCATTTCTATAAATGCTCAACCTGCTAAAGATTTCAGAGCAGGTAATATTGAATCTCTTATGATAAATCACCCCCATGATTGTGCAGTATGTGATGAAGGAGGTGAATGTCATCTTCAGGATATGACTGTGATGAGTGGCCATAATTACCGAAGATACCGCTTTCAGAAAAGAACACATAACAATCAGGATTTAGGGCCTTTCATCAATCATGAGATGAACAGGTGTATCCAGTGTTACAGGTGCGTACGTTTTTATAATGATTATGCCGGTGGGGGAGATTTTGGAGTTTTTGCATCCAGCGGAAGAGTTTATTTCGGAAGAAGCGAAGAAGGAACACTAGAAAGTGAGTTCAGTGGTAACCTCGTTGAAGTATGTCCCACAGGTGTATTCACGGATAAAACACTGCATAAGCATTATACCAGAAAATGGGATCTGACAAGTGCACCTTCTATCTGTCAGGGTTGTTCGGTAGGTTGTAATATTTTAACTTCCGAAAGATATGGTAAGTTAAGAAGGGTGATGACCCGTTTTAATGGCGATGTAAATGGCTATTTCCTATGTGATCGTGGTCGATTCGGGTATGAATATGTCAATGATGAGCAGAGATTAACAAGAGCTGCCCAAAAAGATCAAAATTCAGGTACTGATGCTTTTTCAGCAATGAAAGATCACCTAGCCTCCAATCCGAAGTTGATAGGCATTGGTTCGCCCAGAGCCTCACTGGAATCTAATTTTCTTCTAAAACAACTGGTGGGAGCAGATAATTTTTACAATGGTGTATCTGCGATTGAAAATGAGGTAGTTAATGAGGTACTGAATGTGTTGGTAAAAGGAAATGTGCGTACCCCTTCACTGGCTGAAATTGAAACCTATGATACAGTTTTCGTGTTGGGCGAGGATGTAACGAATACCTCTCCTATGATTGCTCTTGCTCTTAGACAGGCAGCTAAGAATCTTCCAAAAGAGAAAGCATTTGCGTTAAAAATACAACATTGGAATGATGCAGCTATCCGGGAAGTAGTTCAGGATGAGAAAGGTCCCTTTTATTTAGCAACTCCTTATGCTACCAAATTGGAAGAGATTGCAACATCCTCTGTCCATGGCAATACTAAATCACTCGTTCAATTAAGCAGTAAAGTAGCTGACCTCATCTCTAAAGGTGGGGATCATCAGGAAGATAATGATTTTGCCTATAGAGTAGCCAATGCTCTGACCCTGTCAAAGAAACCCCTGATAGTTTCTGGTTGCGGAATGATGAGTAAGGAAATTATACGATGTGCAGCAAATATTGCCGGTGCACTGAGAAATGCAGGTAAGGAAGTAGGTGTGGTATTTTCAGTACCTGAAGTAAACTCATTAGGTATGGCTCTTTTGGGAAGTGCAGGCTCTCTGGATGACGCTATATTGCAAACTGAAAAGGAAAGTGGAATGACAAGTATTGTCTTGGAAACAGATTTGTTTTTCAGAACAAATAGTCAGAAAGCAAATTCATTTTTCGAACATTCAGGTAAAACAATCCTGATAGATTCTCTTGAAAATAACTCCACTCCAAATGCAGATTTTATCCTTCCTGCAGGGACATTTGCAGAATCATCCGGAACGATGATTAATAATGAGGGTAGGGCACAGAGATTTTACCAGGTCTTTAAGCCAAATAATGACATTAAGAGCTCATGGGCCTGGTTAGATATGTTAATGCATCAAGCTGAAAAGGAACGGAATTTTGATGCCATCGTTGAAGAAATGGCCAATTCAGTGAATGCTTTCCAACCAATATCCGGCTTGGCACCACATGCTGATTTTAGAATTGGTACTCAGAAAATTCCGAGAGCCTCACATCGTTTTTCGGGAAGGACATCCATGAATGCCGATGTAAATGTTCATGAACCTAAGCCTCCGGTTGATGAAGATTCGCCTTTAAGTTTTACCATGGAAGGTTATCATGGAAAAGCACCTTCTTCTGATATTCCGTTTTTCTGGTCTCCGGGATGGAATTCAGTTCAATCCATCAATAAATATCAGATTGAAGTTGGTGGTCCATTACATGGTGGTAATCCGGGTATAAGATTGATCGAGCCGTCAGAAAGTGGAGTGTCTAGTTTTGAGGTAAATGACGGGTCTGCAGATAATGGAAAAATCGAAGCATTGCCTTCCTGGTTCATATTTGGTTCCGGAGAATTAACAGCTAAAAGTCAGGCTATCATGAAAAGAATTGAACCTGCTATAATTTCAGTATCTTCGGCAACATTAAAAAATTCAGGAATTGAGGGTAACGGCAAGATAACCATTAATAGCGGCGAGCAAAAGTTAACATTGCCTTATAAAGTTGATGAGAATGTGCCTGCCGGAGTAGTGTTAATACCATACGGCTTAGCTGATACAATGGGAATTACATTTCCAATTTATGGAAATATCTCAATGGATTAAATAATTTTTAAAATGATTGTAAATCTAATATAAAAGGGAAATGAACGAAACTTTGTTTCAGATATTGGTAATCGTCGGAGTCCTTCTGGGGACAGTAAGTTTAGCTGCTGCATTGATTTATGTTGAAAGAAAAATGCTGGCAGTATGGCAACAAAGACTTGGACCAAACAGAGTAGGACCTTTTGGAATATTTCAGGTTTTAGCTGATATGATAAAGATATTCTTTAAGGAAGACTGGATTCCACCTTTTGTGGACAAAAAGGTTTTCATCTTAGCTCCAACAATTATTATGTTAACTGTTTTGATGAGTTTTGCCATTATCCCATTTGCACCGGGTGTTGTTGTGGCAGATTTGAACATAGGTTTATTGTTCTTTTTTGCTATGTCTTCCTTGGGAGCATATACAATCGTTCTTGCCGGCTGGTCATCCAATAATAAATATTCCCTTTTGGGAGGCGTCAGAGGAGCAGCGCAGATGATATCCTATGAAGTATTTATGGGTTTATCTCTAATGGGAGTTATTATTCAGACCGGGTCTTTCAATATGACGGATATTGTCAATGCCCAAAAAGATGTCTGGTTTGTTGTCCCCCAGTTTATTGGTTTTGTCATCTTTATGATAGCGGGAATAGCAGAGACACACCGGTTGCCATTTGACCTGCCTGAAGCTGAAAGTGAATTGATTTCAGGATTTCACTCAGAATATTCAGGAATGAAGTTCGGGATGTTTTTCGTTGGTGAATATTTGGGAATTACATTGGTTTCATGCCTTATAACGGTGTTGTTTTTTGGAGGGTGGTTAGGACCTTCCTTCTTACCGCCATTTATTTGGTTTATAATAAAAATGTTTTGTTTTATCTTGTTTTTTGTCCTCTTGCGGGCTACTTTACCCAGACCGCGGTATGATCAATTAATGAGTTACGGTTGGAAGTTATTGTTGCCACTGGCATTATTGAATGTTTTGATTACAGGTGCAATTGTACTTTCAGCTCAATAAAGTGTTAGGTTATGTTTAGTAATATACGATCTTTATGGATGGTTTTTCTGAAAATGTTCAGTAAAAGGGTTACCATCAAGTATCCTGAGGAAAAACCTTACTTGCCGCCCAGATGGCGGGGACGCATTATTTTATCGCGGGACCCAGAGCATAATGAGAGGTGCGTAGCTTGCAACCTTTGTGCAGCTGTCTGTCCTGTGGATTGTATTTCTCTTCAGGCAACTGAAGACGAAAACGGTCGAAGATATCCTGAATTTTTCAGAATTAATTTTTCCCGGTGTATTTTTTGTGGGCTCTGTGAAGATGCTTGTCCGACTTATGCCATACAATTGACACCGGATTTTGAAATGGGTGAGTACAACAGACAAAATCTGGTTTATGAAAAAGAAGATTTGTTGATTGATGGAATG
This sequence comes from Saprospiraceae bacterium, assembly GCA_024103005.1. Classification (GTDB taxonomy): domain Bacteria; phylum Bacteroidota; class Bacteroidia; order Chitinophagales; family Saprospiraceae; genus Parvibacillus. The sequence continues at coordinate 41,570 of JAGFJA010000047.1, read as the reverse complement.
GGAAAATATCACGGATATAGTTATTATCAACAAGCCGGAGTTGCTGTAGGAGTGAAACCAAAGGGTGGAGGTGAGAATGAATCAGAACCTGTTGATGTAAGAACATTATTACCTTAACTAATAGAAAAAGCTAGATGGACGTAATATTTTATATATCTGCTATAGTTGCCTTACTCTGTACCATTATGGTAGTGACAAGGAAGCATATTGTACACGCCTTCCTGTATCTGGTTGTGTCCTTATTTGCAATCAGTGTCATATTTTTTGTGTCCGGAGCTCCTTTTGTCGCAGCCTTGGAAGTAATAGTATATGCCGGTGCAATAATGATACTTTTTTTATTCGCAATCATGATGCTCAACTTAGGAAAAGATTCAGTCAAAAAGGAAAAGGTGCTTCTAACTCCCGGTATTTGGACACTTCCAACTATTCTTTGTGTTGTTTTATTAATTGAATTGGTGTATGCTTTTCGTTCTGTCCGGTTAGCTGGTTCGCCGGTGAAAATAATTGATGCTGCTCAAGTTTCAAATTCTCTTTTCGGTGGATATGTTCTTGCAGTCGAACTGACCGGAATGTTGCTGATCGCCGGGATCGTTGGAGCATACCATATCGGGAAAGAAAAGAAACGGGAATACCATAGATATTTACAAACTAACGATAGCGAAAATGAGTAATTTACCGATAGAGGCCGGCCTGATATTATCCGGATTGTTATTCCTGACTGGGTTATTGGGCGTGATAACAAGACGAAATATTTTATTCATGCTCATGAGCGTGGAGATTATGTTTAATGCCGCCGGACTGGCATTTGTCCTTGCAGGTGCGCAACATGGTCAACCGGATGGTCAGGTGATGCTTATATTTATCCTGGCTATGGCAGCAGCTGAAGTGGCAGTCGGATTAGCCCTGATTTTACAGATGAATCGACTACAGAAAACTGTGGATACGGATGCTATGAACCAATTAAGAGATTAAATAAAGTGAAATAATTAAGTATATGAATATTTCAGAAATACTGTGGCTTATTCCTTTCTTACCCTTGCTTGGATTTTTGATTCTGGCATTTTTTGGTAAGAAAATTCCACGAGGTTTGGTTCCGGTTATCGGGACCGGTGTGGTTGGTATTTCCGCATTAATTACGATTGTTGCCGGTATAAACTTTTTAAGCAATGCTACTCCGGGAGCTGTGATAGAGCAACATCTCTGGACTTGGTTCAGCATCGGTAGTTTTCATTCGGAAATTACACTGCATCTGGATGCTTTATCGCTTGTATTCATTTTTGTTATAACCTTTGTCGGAACCTTAATTCATATGTTTTCATCCGAGTATATGAAAGATGATGAGGGTTACTCCAGGTTTTTTGCATACATGAACCTTTTCGTTTTCAGTATGCTGGTTTTAGTTTTGTCAAACGACTTGTTACTACTTTATCTAGGTTGGGAAGGTGTAGGACTTTGCAGCTTCCTTCTGATTGGCTTTTATTATGGTGATACAAAGGATGCCGAAAAAAATGCTTTAGCAGCCAGAAAATCGTTTTTAGTTACCAGGATAGGGGATACTTCAATGATTCTGGGATTTTTCCTGCTTGTTAAGACTTTCAATACATTGAATATCAGTGAAATTTTACATACAGCTCCTCAGGTTTGGTCATCTGACAGTACATTGGCAGTCTTAGCTGCTGCCTTGCTACTCGGAGGCGCACTTGGCAAATCCGCTCAATTGCCACTACAAACCTGGTTACCTGATGCCATGGCCGGTCCATCCCCCGTGAGTGCGCTAATTCATGCGGCGACAATGGTTACGGCAGGGGTGTATTTGCTTACCAGGACATATTCCTTATTTGAATTGGCACCAAGTGTTCAGATAGTTGTTGCTGCCATAGGGGCCATTACATTGTTTATAGCATCATGCAGTGCCTTAGTACAAAGAGATATCAAACGTGTTTTAGCATATTCCACTATCAGTCAGATTGGATATATGTTTTTGGCTTGTGGTGTCGGTGCCTGGTCAGCAGCTATTTTTCATTTTATGATCCACGCGTTTTTTAAAGCACTCTTATTCTTAGGCGCAGGAGCTATAATTCTGGCATTACATCACGAACAGGATATGTTTAAAATGGGTGGATTGAGAAAAAAATTGCCTGTTATTTTCTGGACCTTCCTTTTTGGTTCGGCGGCTCTGGCTTCGCTTCCATTGATTACAGCCGGATTTTATAGCAAGGATGCCATATTGTGGTATTCATTTGCAAGTACCAAAGGTTCTGTATGGTTGTGGATTCTTGGGTCGGTTTCTGCGTTTCTCACTGCATTATATACATTCAGAATGGTGTTCCTTACCTTTTATGGAGATCAGAAGACCGAAATCAGCCATTATCCGGGCCTAGCAATAAAAATACCATTGATTATCCTTGGTGTTTTATCGTTGATAGGCGGTTTTATTGAATTGCCTCATAATTTTGGTCATTTTGCACCATTTGGAGATTTTCTGCATACCATATTACCGCCTGCTGTTTTGAATGAATCTGTGGGTGTCAGTGAGGGTGTCTTACAGCTGGTAGCTGGTGTGCTTGCCTTGTTGGGGCTTTATCTGGCATGGAATATGTATGGAAAGCAAAATGCTACTCGACGGGTCTCGGATATGCCTTTTTCACCGGAAGTTGCCAGTTTCTTGGCCTCCGGTTGGAATTTTGACAAATTGTATGATACACTCTTTGTCAGACCAATGGTCTGGTTATCTAAAATTGACGAGAAAGACTTTGTTGATGGTATATATCGTGGAATAGGATGGTTTAATCTGGAAATGAACGAGACTTTCAGTCGCAGCCAGAATGGTAAATTAAGGAATTACCTGATTGGAATAGGGTTGGGAGCATTTGTTATTCTAACAATAATATTGGCATTATGATTTTAATAACGCTATTGTTAATTTTAATGGGAAGCGGAATACTTGCCTGGATTGTTGCTTCATTTAATAAATCCGCTGCCAAATGGATTGCCTTGCTGGCACTTTTAACTGATTTGGTACTTGTTAGCAGTGTGTGGCTTGCCGATACGGCAGCAGTTACTTTAGGCAATGATGCTCATTGGATTAGTTCAGTTAAGATGAACTGGATTCCGGATTTTGGAATGACCTTTCATCTTGCGATGGACGGCATCAGCCTGGTGATGACTGCATTGACTTTTTTCCTTGGTATTATCTCCGTCTTGGTTTCATGGAAATCTATTGAGAAGAATGTTGGTTTCTTCCTGTTTAATATACTTTGGTTGTTGGCTGGTATTACCGGAGTATTTCTGGCAATGGATATGATGCTGTTTTATTTCTTCTGGGAAATAATGCTTGTTCCGATGTATTTTGTTATAGTTATCTGGGGGCATGAAAAGAGCAGATATGCAGGCTGGAAATTTTTCTTGTTTACTCAGATAAGTGGTTTGATGATGCTGTTGGCTATCCTGGGATTGTACATATACCATGGTTCACAAACAGGAACATACAGCTTTAATTATTTTGATTTACTGGGATCATTGCCAGGAGGAAGCTTGGCATTTTGGATAATGTGTGGATTTTTAATTGCATTTTTGGTTAAGTTGCCTACTTTACCATTTCACAGTTGGCTGCCTGATGCGTATGCTGAATCGCCTTCAGCAGGCAGTATCATTATTGCTGCCTTGATGTCAAAAACAGCTGCGTATGGGTTAATCCGATTTGTGGTGCCTTTGTTTCCCGAATCAGCAAAAAGCATTGCTACTCCTGCTATTCTGATAGGAGCAGCAGCTATTTTATATGGTGCTAAACTTGCTTATGCCCAGAGAGATTTGAAGCGATTGATTGCTTTTTCGAGTTTTAGCCACATGGGATTCATCCTGGTTGGCGTATTTTCGTTTAGCGCGCTGGCATTCCAGGGTGTTTTGATGCAAATGGTAGCTCACGGATTGAGTATTGCGGCTCTCTTTATCATTTCTGAATTCATCTATGACAGAATAGGAACCTTTGATCTTTATAAAATGGGTGGATTCTGGAAGAAGATGGCAAATATGGGTGGATTTACGCTTGTTTTCGGGATGGCATCCTTAGGCCTTCCCGGATTGGCAAACTTTGTTGCTGAATTTTTAATTCTTGCCGGAGCGTGGCAATATGATGCTGTTTTGGCAACTCTTGCAACCTTAGGTTTGATTGTTTCGGTCACTTATTCCCTTAGAATATTACAGAAAATATTCCATCAATCACCTCAAAATGATATGGAAAAATTGGCAGACCTTAATTCACGTGAATGGTTGGTCCTCGGTAGCCTAACAATAGTTATTATTTGGCTTGGATTATTTCCCCAGAATGTAGTTAAAGTAGCTCAACCGGCTTTTGATCGACTCGGAATCGGTCAGAATAATACAAATGATAAAAAATTAGGACTGATAGATACTTATAACGGATTGATTAATAAAGGTAAAGATAATAACGCAGTAAAAGAAGGAGGTAAATTATGGTAACTGTAGAAGCATTGGGATATATCATGCCCGAGATTGTACTTGCTATTGGGGCAGTTGTGGTGATGCTGATGATTGCTGTTAAAAGAAATGCGATTTTAACAAATGTAGCTACTATTTTAACCTTTATCATAGCACTGTTTTTCCTGATAAATCAGCCTCAGCAAGATGTAAATGTTACCAATTTGTTTTTTGTCGATTCAATAGGCAGGTTTTTAACCGGCTTGATTTTATGCAGCGCAATCGTGATTACGATATATTCTTTACCTTATTTCAAAAATCAGAAAGAATTAAAAGAAGAATATTATATTTTACTGATCCTTGCGACATTGGGTTCCGTATGCATGGGCATTAGCAATCATTTCGTTTCCTTCGTTATTTCCCTTGAATTGCTGAGTGTATCGCTTTTTGCACTCATCGGTTATTTGCGCCATGAAAGTACTTCGATTGAAGCTGCTTTGAAATACCTGATTATGGCAGCCGTCGCCACATCCTTTATTTTATTTGGTTTTGCATTAATTTATACGGTTACTGGAAAGATGGATTTGCAGGGGCTGACTAGTTTTAGCTCCGGTTCGAATATGAATTTTATCATGTTGGCCGGATTTGCTATGACAATTGTCGGATTTGGATTTAAAATGGCATTGACACCTTTTCATTTATGGACACCTGATATATACTCGGCTGCCCCTGCTCCGGTTGCTGCCTTTATAGCGACGATCAGCAAGGGTGCTGCTTTTGTTTTCTTGTTGAGACTTTTTTATAATCTAGGAGGTTTGCAACAGGAAAGTGTCTGGATTGCCTTTGCTGCCATTGCGACATCATCTATGTTTATAGGTAATTGGCTTGGATTGAGACAGGAAAATCTGAAACGATTAATTGCGTATTCTTCTATATCTCACCTTGGTTATCTGATGGTTGGATTCCTTGCCATATCTCAGGATGGAATTCGTTCTTCCATGTTTTATTTGCTGGCATATTTTGCGAGTATTTTAGCAATCTTTGGGATGATTACTTATTTCTCCGGTAAAAAAGGTGAGTTAATAAAGATAGAAGATTACAGAGGTTTGTTCTGGTCAAAACCATGGTTGGCAGCCGTATTTACTGTTATTATGCTGTCACTGGCAGGAATCCCGTTGACAGCCGGATTTTTAGGTAAGTTTTATATCTTGACTGCAGGTATGGGCACAGGAAAAATCTTTCTTTTGATAGTTCTGGCAGTGTCAAGCACTATAGGTTTATTCTATTATTTGCGTGTTGTAGCTGTTATGCTGTCTAGGGAAGAATCTTCAATTGGTGAACATATCGGAAGCAACTCCTTTATGTTAAAACTAGCTATGGCAGTTTTATTTGTATTGATAATATGGTTGGGTGTTTACCCGTCTTCCTTCCTTCAAATGATTGGTATATAGCCGATTACTTAATAATTCAGGATGGAATATTGCGAAAGGTAAGTATTCTTTCAACATATTTTCCGATGATGTCAAACTCTAAATTGACATTATTTCCGGGTTGAAGACGATGAAGGTTGGTATGTTGCCACGTATGCGGAATTATCGCAACGTTAAAGCCGTAATTATATGTATTAACTATGGTCAGACTAATGCCATTCATGCAAATACTTCCTTTTTCGACAATGTTGCGAGCAAATTGAGGTAAGATATCAACTGAAATTTTTACAGAACCTGTAGAATGATTAATTTCTTTGACTTCGCCTATTGAGTCCACATGGCCCTGGACAATGTGACCATCTAATCTGCCATTCATCTGCATGGCTCTTTCAAGGTTAACTTGAGTGCCTTCTTGCCAGTCTATATTTGTTATTGCGAGTGTTGTATCAATAGTTGTAACAGAGTATATGTCGCCCTTGATACCGGTTACGGTGAGGCAAACTCCATCATGACACACACTTTCTCCTAGTTTGAGCTCTTTCGTAAAAGGTGATTTTAACCAAAATTCAGTTTTATCGCCTACACGATTAAATGACAGGACTTCTCCGATTGCTTCTATTATTCCGGTAAACATTAATACTAACTCCTTTATGTAAATTTAAGATTAATAAATAAAGATTATTACCTGATTAATTCGATATAACCCGTAAGTCTCCTGGGCTTTGTAATTCCTTGGTCAATATATATCGCTTCATAAACTTCACATGAATAAAAATAAGTTCCATCAGGTACATTATTGCCAGATTTGTTGACTCCCTTCCAATTCAGATCAGGGTCAGACGTTTCGAAAATGATATTCCCCCAACGGTTAAATACTTTAAAGTCAACCCGGGTTACGAATCTGTACGGATAGGGTGTAAATACGTCATTGTGGCCGTCATTGTTGGGTGAAAATGCACTTGGAAGGCGATAATCCGGACAATTCTCCATGCATACTACATTACTTTTGGGGCTTTCATTGAATACTGAATCAATTGCAACAACATAATAGCATCCAGCAAGCCCAAATTCTTCATTTGCATATTCAAAGGTAAGGTTATCAGGATTATCTGTTTCATAAATTAACAGTGGATCTATCCCCGTTTTAAATATAACATAAACTCTGTATCCTTTGGTGTCACCGGGAGTTCCACAGTTTTCATCCGGATTATTCCATGACAATTTATTTATTATTGAAGTGTTGGAAGCAGCATTGTTACAATCATTGTTAATGGTCAATATCGGCGCGCAGGGTGGTACCGTATCAATCGGAACGGCACATGCTTCCTGTGAGAAATTGGTGATGGGATTAGGTAGCCCTGATATACCGTAAGAACCTGATGTTTTTATTTTATAACAATATTCTTTGCCATTTTCCAGTCCGGTATCTTCATATTTCCTTGCATGTGTAGTTGTGATTGAATCAAAAATTCCCTGAGCGTTTTTTCGATATATTGTAAAACTGTTGTTTGACCATGGTACGGATTCACTCCAGGTGAGTATCGTCTTTTTGTCTGAACCTGCTACATGGAGATAAACGGTGGAGGCAGGAGTAGAACTTCCATAAGGTACAGTGGTATTACCCGCATAGAAGTCAACTTGGTAAGTAAATATTGTATCCCTTGTATTTAGATTGGTGTGGATAAAGGAGGTATCAACCGGATCAAGGAAATGCTGAGTAGTGAACTGTGCTTCCGGAATTTCAATAAAGTTGTTTGGCTGTAACCCTTCATTCCATTTTAGGATATATTTATAAGGACCCGGGTGCATTAACGTATCAAAGTCGCTGATCCTTGGTTTGATCCAGTGGATCAAAACGGAATCATTTGTCCCGGTAGAGAGAATAGATGCTTTGGTGATGAGTGGGACATCCAGGTTTAACAAGACACAAATTTCATTTGATGGCAAACTCTGGACTTTATTATATGGGAAGCCTCCGGGTGAAGTTAACGCGAATTCAGCCTCTACCCGGTAACAATATGCTTTTCCTCTTTCAACAAGTGTATCTGTATAAGTAAATTTTTCTCCATCAAAACTTTTCTGGTTGAATGCAATTTTTGTATATCCCTTACCTTCCAGCGAAGGATTACAGGTGTCAGGCTGGAAGCTGTTGCTGCTGACTCTTCTCCAGATATTAAATCCTTTGAAATAGTTGTTGCGAGTGACTTCACATAAATATGGCTGATCCCATTTGAGTATTATGGAATTGAGGGAAGATTCACCTGTAAGGTTTTCTGGTCCGGGGCCGATTACTTTAATCCGTACTGTTTTTAAGTCGGCCAGTCCTATTGAGTCCATCTGATTATCCTGAGCCTTAAATATTACCGAATAAGAGGAGTTGCTGATAGCGTTACAATCCGGTGCCCAGGTAAAAGTAGCACTTACAGGAGGTGTTACATAGTTATCCGGTGCATTGAATACAGCTTTGTTGCCTTCAATTGAAAAGGGTCCACCTAAGGCAGAAAGTTTTAATTGTTGGGATGCACCATCCGGATCATCTGCTTTTACATCAAATTGGAGGGTTTGACCGACGACTACACAGACATCGTCAATGGTTTCTATATTGGGTGGACGGTTGTTGCAGTTTTCAATGATAATCTGCATATCTCTTACGGTAGAAGAAATTAATATACCTTGCCGATACTCCTTAATTCGTATGGCAATATTGTATTCACCTGCTTTCCGCGGAGCATTCCAAATCATATCACCACTCTGTGAATTTAAAGTAAGGATATTATTTGTCCCGGCAACAATCTGATCAGGATAGACATAATTCGGCACTGGAGTTCCAACACTCATCATGGGAACTATTTTTTCATATACCAGGCTGTCTCCGTCAATGTCGAAAGCATTAGGATTATGAACAAATACTTGTCCGATACAACCTATGTCTATAGGCGGTTGCAGGAGTGTAGGGGCATTGTTGTATCCTTGAAATGTTGAATTCAGAAAGGTGAAGGTTGTTTCAATATAAAAAGGAATATTTTCGGAGTTCGGTGGGTTGACGTTGAGTATGCCGGCATCCCTGTTAGGATCGGTCATGCTCATGGTATAGGTACCTCGTGAAGGATAAGTATGTTCGAAAGTGTAAATATTGTACTTAATATCCGGGCCAATGATGACGCCTTTGCCGCCACCATTATTTCTTCCTATTTTGTCAAAAGTCCCATCACCCCAATAAAGTATCAGGGTATCTCTGTCTGCGTCAATACTGGATGCTTTGGTATAAGTAACGATAGTTGCACGGATTCGAAGATCACCTATTTGCTTAAAGATAATTTCTCCCGCTCTGTTATGTGTTGCAAAGGCTGAAATAGTAAAAAATAGGAATATTGCCGAATAAAGGAGCTTGGTATAATTTAGTTTATAACAATAAATAGGGTGGAGGGGCGCATTGCTGCTCCTATTGTTTTTATGTAAATACAGTCGTGGCGGAATAGCTGGCAACAAAATTCTACTTTATTCAAAGATACAACGAAGTTTTGTAATAAAGTGGTGTGAATATATTACTGCTTTTGTGTTACTCAAAATTTGGTGTGTTGAAAAATAAATTATTTCATTGATATTGAACAGAATATCACGTTCAGATTATCACATTTCTTTATTCACTCAACGCTACATTTTTTCATATTGAAAAATCCCATAATTTTTCCGGGAATCACAAAATATTAAAGTGCTTAAGATTGCTTTTTTAAATAATTAGGCAGTGGAACAAAAAATAAAACAAACTCCGGCTCATGCCGGAGTTTTATAAATATTCCAATCTTAAAAATGTTTACAAATAAATAGACTAAAACGGGTATTTTGCCGATTCAATAATTTTATGTGCGATGGATTTGCGTAATGACTTCACATTGACCGGTTCTAATTTGGTATATCTTTTGATACCCATCAGCATAATTTTTAGTTCATCACCGGTGGCAAAGGAAGCAAGGGCATCTGTTGCGTTTTTTGCAATTCTATCCTGAGCATCATGGAAGAAGACTTTCATAATGGCTTCTTTTTCAGATAATAAAGGGTCATTCATTTGAGAAACCTCTTTGAGCCTTGCTAAAACTGATTCTGCATTAAATACGTCTATCATGACATCGGCAATATTCATGATGATTTCCTGTTCGTCTTTAAGGTTGATCTTGCCATCCATCTGATATTTAGCTCCGGCTCCTGCAACGATTAGGAGGATCTTCTTAAAGTGACTCAAAGCTTTGGTTTCGGCAGGATAAGGTCCATCAAATGTTTCCATTTTCGGCATTCCTGCCAATTCTTTTTGTACGGCCCATGCAGGACCTACCATATCTAATTCGCCCTTCATTACTCTTCTAAGCAACATGTTGACCAATAATAGTCTGTTTATCTCGTTTGTGCCCTCATAGATTCTGTTTATCCTGGTATCTCTGAATAGCCGCGCAGGTATAAATTCTTCTGAAAAGCCGTAGCCACCATGAATCTGTAAGAGCTCGTCCACATTATAGTCTATGCTTTCGCTGCCGTATATTTTACTAATGGCACATTCTATGGCGTATTCTTCAGCTGCATCCAGCAGGGCTTGCTGGTAAGGAAGACCTTCCTGAATAGCAGATGCCTTCCAGTCTTCGATGAGATTTGCAATTCTGTAATTGGAAGACTCTAAAACATAAGCATTGATTGCCATCTGAGCCATTTTATACTGAATGGCACCAAAATTGGCAATTGGTGTCTTAAACTGTTCTCTTTCTAAAGCATATTGCACTGCACGGGTTGTGGTTACTTTACATCCTCCACCTACCAGAACACCCAGTTTGAAACGCCCCATATTGAGCACATTGAATGCGATATGGTGACCTTTGCCGATTTCGCCTAAAATATTCTCCTTGGGAACCGGGGTGTTTTCAAAAAATATTTGTCTTGTGGAAGAACCCTTGATACCAAGCTTGTGCTCTTCTTCACCCAATGTCATTCCTTCTGCTCCTTTTTCTACTATGAATCCGGTAAATTTGTCCCCATCTATCTGAGCAAAAACAATAAATATGTCGGCAAATCCTGCGTTGGATATCCACATTTTTTGTCCATTCAGAATGTAATGTGTACCGGATTCGTTTAATATTGCTTTTGTCTTAGCGCCTAATGCGTCACTTCCTGAACCCGGTTCGGTGAGGCAATAAGATGCTTTTAATTTTGCGGATGATAAACCCGGCAAATACTTGGCCTTTTGTTCTTCCGTACCGAAATAAAGTATTGGCAACATTCCGATTCCGGTGTGTGCAGCGAAAGTCGTGCTGAAAGATGCATCACCCCGACCTAATTCTTCACCAATAATAGTATTTAATATGGTATCAAACTCCTGGCCGCCATATTGAGCAGGAATATGAGCACCAACAAGGCCTAATTCTCCTGCTTCATCCATCAGTGAAGCTTGCTGGTCCAGTTGACTGCCTCTTGTCCAGATTTCCTTTTCGACAAATTCACGAACTACATCACGGATCATTTTTTGGTCCTCAGTTATTCTTTCAGGTATATAATCGGAACCAAAAGAATAGTCATTAATTAAAAATGCTCCTCCTTTAAATTTTTCAATTATTGTATCCATAGTTGTTTTTTATTATAACATTGTAAAGATAACAATACCGTATCCTGAAAGATTAAAAAATATCGAAATAAATTCAATCGACCAAAAATAATCAAAATAAAATTAGGTAAATATGATAAATAATATTAATTACAAAATAATATTCTAAAAAATGAAAATGTCATTAAAAAAAGTGAGATAAAATCCTTTAATTTAAAACAGGGATTTTTGTATATTATTTTTTAAAAAATGATAAAAATGCTACCAGGCACCATACACCTTCAAGGACTACAAAAGCCCATACGCCTACAAGCCATGCTCCATAACAAGCCATACCTGCTCCCAGCATATTTAAAAGTTTATAATAGAGGCTATCTGATGAAATAATTTTTAGCGTAAGTAAGATGAATGCTATTAATATTAATGTTACACCAAGACCATTTATCCAATCAGACATGTTATTATTTTTTCAACAAATATAAGTTTATCGTATTATATCGTTGTATCATACATAGTATAATTAAGTTTTCATATTGTATCAAAGTTGTACTTTTGACCATGCAATTTTTATTTCCGACATTTCTGATAGCATCTCTGGTAATAGCCATTCCCATCCTTATTCATTTGTTTAATTTTAGAAGATATAAGAAGGTTTACTTTACCAATGTTGCTTTCCTAAAATCTATACAGCAAGCCTCAAATAGTCGAAGAAAAATAAACCAATGGTTGATACTTGCTTGTCGTTGTCTTGCCTTGATTGCACTTGTGCTGGCTTTTGCTCAACCTTTTTTTGAAACAAAGGGAAAGGTTGTCCAGGGGACGAATTATTCAATAATATATATAGATAACAGCTTCTCAATGGGAAGCAAAGCAACTGATCATAATTTATTGGAAACGGGTAAGGATATTGCTCATTCAGTGATTAATGGCTTTGGACCCGATGATAAATTTATGGTTGTGTCTAATGATAATTCCAATTTTTCATCAGATTGGATGAATAAAGAAGAGGCTTTGTCGGCTATTGATGAAAAAACAATTTCTCCGCAATCACGTAGCCTATCAAGTATATTTAAAGGTATGCAGCAGAGTTTTAAACTGGCCGGTCAGGGTAAGTTTAATGCCTATTTTATCAGTGATTTTCAAAAAGATTTTTCAAATATTCCATCTTTAAATGATACAGCTATACAAGTAAATTTAATACCTGTCACTGCTTCCTCCGTTGCAAATGTATATATAGATACAGTATATTTTAAAAACCAAATTTCCCAGCCGGGTATAGCCAATAAATTGGTTTATAAAATTGTTAATGATGCTCCTTATGCCAATACGGTTAAACCGGTATTAAAGTACCATGGAAATAACAAACCACTTCCCTTAGTCAAAATAGAGGCGGGCAAAACGTTGGTAGATACGGTACCGATTCTTAGTTCAGGTGGAGAATATCAATCAGCAGAATTATTAATCAATGATAATCCGATTACATTCGACAATAACTATTTTATTGCATGGAAAGATGCCGTCAAGGCTAATGTTTTAATTATCAATGAAAATAACACAAACAGGTATCTGGAAGCTGCTATGTCGTCTTCAGGTCTTTTTTCGGTAACGAATGTAGAGGTTTCAAAAGTCAATTATAGTAGCCTTTCCCAGTTCCCTTTAATAATTTTGAATGAGGTTAAAAGCCTTTCTTCAGGTTTAATTTCAGAGTTGAATAAATCTCTTTCAGAAGGTAATAACCTTGTTGTCTTTCCCGGTCTTCATTCCGGTAATGCAATAAAGCAACTTTCAGGTGCTTTCAATTTAGGAACAGACGGTAATTTTTATAACCAGGTAAGTCAAGTTCAGACGATCAATAATAAAGATGATATTTTTCAAAATGTTTTTGAAGGTCGGACTTCTAGTCTTAAATTGCCTGTGACACAGAGTTCTTTAAGGATACTGACAAAAGTTGCCAGAGGGGCAGTATCTTTATTATCATACAGAGATGGTTATCCTTTTCTGGTAAAGTATCCAAGAGGAAACGGAAAGATTTTTCTGTGTGCTGCTCCTCTGGACCCTACGTACAGCGACTTTGTGAAAAATGGAGAAGTGCTGGTCCCTTTTTTATTTAAGTCAGGATTTAATAATTTGAGCAAACAGTTGGCTTTTATCATCGGGCGTAGTCAAAGTTTTGAAATATTGCGAAACGCCAGGGGCAAGGATGTGGTTGTTAAATTTACCGGTCCGCAGACATTTATTCCTGAACAGATTCAGCGCAATAAAAAATCTATTATTCAGGTAGGGAAGGAAAATATTCTGCCTGGGATATATTCCCTTGAGAATTATGGAAAATACGCATTTAATTATGATCGTAGCGAAAGCAGGATGGAATTTCTCGATGAACAGCAATTAAAATCTTTTGAATCCCCTCATATAAAAGTTTGGGATAGTCAGACTCAGACAAATCTTGCATCGCTCATACAGGAGAAAGATTCAGGGCTTGCCTTGTGGAAATATCTGCTTATTGCAGCCTTAATATTTTTACTTGGAGAGACTTATTTTATCCGTTTGGGTAAGAAATAATAAATTTACCTTAAATTTTGTAAGTATGTTAGCTGTATTGCAATTGATTACCGTAATTTGTTATTTCCTTCCAGTAGGATGCCTAAACACATCGTCATCTCCCGACTTAGCGATTAATGAAAAAAAATCTTCAAAAATGATGGGTTTGCCTACGTATGTGGGTGCCGATCAGTTGGATCTTTATGTCCCGCTCTTGAGAAATGCCCGTGTTGCTTTATTGGTTAACCAGACATCGAGGGTTGGAGACAGAAGTTTAGTCGATGTTTTACTCGAAAATAATGTCAGGATAACCAAGATATTTGCCCCTGAACATGGTTTTAGAGGTGATGCAGATGCAGGTGCTGAACTGGCTGACGGTATTGATAAGGCAACTGGTCTTCCAATAATATCTATTTACGGAAAGAAAAAAGCTCCTGATTCTTCTGATTTGGCAGATGTAGATGTTGTTATTTTTGATATCCAGGATGTTGGTGCCAGATTCTATACCTATTTGTCCACACTTAAGTATCTTATGGAAGCCTGTGCAGTCAACGGGAAATCGTTGTTGTTACTGGACAGGCCAAACCCTAATGGGCATTATATTGACGGTCCTGTCCTGGAACATAAATTTACCTCTTTTGTGGGAGTAATTCCGATACCGATTGTACATGGCATGACTTTGGGAGAGCTTGCCTGGATGATGAATGAAGAAGGTTGGTTGAAGGATAGTATGAAATGTCGGTTGAAAATTATCAAATGTAAAAACTATTCGCATAGTCAAGAGTATTTTTTGCCGGTGCCGCCTTCTCCTAATTTGCCTAATCAATTAGCTATCGCACTTTATCCTTCTCTTTGCCTTTTTGAAGGGACTTGTTTTAGTGTCGGTCGGGGAACAAATAAACAATTTCAGATTTATGGCAGTCCATATTCCTCAAAGGGTGATTACTATTTTATTCCAAAACCTGGCCCCGGTGCTGCTTCGCCTTTTCTTGAAGGCAAGAAGTGCAGGGGATATGATCTGAGTAGCCTGAAGTTGGATGATGTCAGGAAGGAAAAGAGAATTAATCTGAGTTACTTTTTGAATGCGTATAAAAATTATCCGAAGAAGCCAGAATTTTTTAAGGGTAATTACTTTATAGATAAGCTGATGGGTACGGATTTATTCAGGATTCAGGTGATGTCCGGCAAGTCAGAGGAAGAAATTAGGGCATCATGGCAACCCGGAATAGAAAAATTTAAACAAGTCCGCAAGAAGTATTTGTTGTATCCCGAGTGAAAAATACTACTTTTGCAAGCTAATTTTGATAAATCAGTGCCGGTGTTCAATGAGTAACTTTAATAATGTATATATCACAAGGGTAAGTACCTTTTTCCCAAATAACCCTATTGGTAACAATCAGATTGAAGAGATACTGGGTTATGCAGGAAATAAGCCCTCCAGATCTAAAAATATAATTTTAAGAAGCAACGGGATTAAGAACCGCTTTTATTCTCTAAATGAAGAAGGTAAGTTTATTTATTCGAATGCTCAGTTAGTAGCCAACGCTGTCAACAACTTATTTGATGATACTTTAACTATTGATAAATTAAGAGTTTTAGCTTGTGGAACTTCCAGTCCTGATATGTTGCTCCCTTCATTGGCCTCGATGGTACACGGTGAATTAAAGGTAGGCGGTCTTGATATAATCAGCACAGCCGGAGCATGCTGTACCGGGATGCAGGCACTTAAATATGCATATTATTCCGTACTTACCGGTGAATCAGCCGTTTCTGTTGCTACAGGTAGCGAAAGAGTATCTCAATATCTTCAGGGCAGTAAGTTTGATGCGGAGATTGATAGTTTGAGGCAATTGGAAGAAAACCCTATTCTGGCTTTTGAAAAAGATTTCTTGCGCTGGATGTTATCTGATGGGGCAGGAGCTTTTTTATTAAGAGGGCAACCCGAACCGGATAAAATTAATTTTCGGATTGAATGGATAGAAATAGGATCCTTTGCGAATGAACTTGAAACATGTATGTATCTTGGAGCAGAGAAAGGAAGTAATGGAGAGATGCTGTCTTTCGGTGAAATGAAGCCTGAAGAATGGATGACTAAAAGCGTTTTTTCCTATAAACAGGATATTCGAATGTTAGGCGAAAATGTTGTTCCTGTCGGAATCAGGTTTTTAAAAAATATAATAGACAAGAAGTCGTTAGATGTCAATGAGATAGATTATTTCTTGCCTCACTTATCGTCCATGTTTTTTTGGAATAAAATAGTGGAAGAATTAAAAAATATGGAAATAGATATACCTGAATCAAAGTGGTATATCAATCTGCCTCAAGTCGGTAACATCGGTGCAGCATCTGCTTATGCCATGCTGGAAGGTCTTAACCGGGAAATAAAATTAGAAACAGGTCAAAAAGTACTTCTTTTTGTGCCTGAAAGTGCCAGATTTAGTTACTCATTAGTATATCTGACTGTAGTTTAGGCTACCCAAAATTCAAGATTAAACTTAATTCAACCTTAAAATAAATCATTTACCTGACAATCTGAAAAGGCAGTGGTTTAAAAGCTTTGTTTTCTTTTATGGGAATGAGATAATATTGTCCGGGTGTTAAGTCTTTAACGCTTATTTCATTTTGTCTTGATAAACTTTTTAACCTTTTTGTTATGTTACCTTTGGAACTCATCAACCAGATTTCATCTATTTTATCTGAACAATCTATGTTCAATATCTCACTTGAAGGATTCGGATAAATCATTACATTGAGGGGTGGCCTGTCGTCATATTTGGTTTTCAGATTGATTCCACATAGTCTTGGATAGTATAGGTTTAAACTATTTTGTGTGAAGGAATTCAGATCATTAGCAAATTTCGGATCTGTATAAATATCTGAGTGGTCACCGCCGACAGCTACCGTAAGGGTGTTCGGGAGGCCTATTTTATCAGCTTCATTATGAATAGTTCTGGAACCATATAAATAGGCTAGACCAAAAAATACAGAATTGCTATCTATCGGAACGGTCTGGTCTTTATCGCCATGAAAGCTCATTAAAAATGGTTCATCCGGATCCAGTAGTCTTTTGGTGAAGACTGCGCCGGACATATTGAATACGCCAAAAATATCATTGTCAACATGAGTTCTGTTTTCCTGATCACCGGTATTTCCGGCAAAACCGCCATTTGCTTCAATGATACTCAAAACGGTTGAATCAATTGGATCTCCCGAATCCATGTAAGCAGCTAATAATGCTGTAATGGAACCTGCCGAATAACCACCGATAAAAATTTTGGTCGTATCGATTTTGTATATATTTTGGTTTGCAGCGTCTGATTTAAAAAACCGATAAGCTCCCTTCATATCGGAAACAGCTTTTGAGGCGATGTCGATCATGGTTGTTGGTGTAGGGAAACCTGCAAATAATCTATACTGCATTGTAGCTGTAACGAATCCTCGTTGAGCAAAAAATTGACAAAAAGCATCCATATCAGCTTTGTCGCCAAATAAAAATCCTCCTCCATGTGCAAGAAGAACCAATGGTCTTTTGGTAACTAAATCATTGGACGGCTGATAAATATCCATAAAAAGTTCCTGATTCTCAGGAGTGGAACTTGCATATTTTACTGTTGTTTTCGAAATTTCAGTAAATATCGGAGCTGCATAACGAATTCCATCACAACCTTCAGCATAATTTTGAGCAATTGCACTATAGGATATAAGGACTAATAAAAGAGTATAGAAAAATGAACGCATTATAATATGTTTATTTACAAAAATAGAATTTTCAATAAGAGTTTGGTCTAAAAGAAGTAAAAATATTAAAAATTATTTGCTAACTAACTATTTGAAAAATACCCTTTTGGCTTCAATTATTTTATAAATAATTGAGACTTAATTAATTTTATATAGTAAGGAAATAACTTTAAGTGATTTTAATAAAATTAATACAATACATATTACAAATAAAAATAATATGTATATATTTGCATTATAAAATTATATAATTTATATAATATTGTAATGTATTTGGATTTAATAATTAACACACTATAAAGCTGATGAAAGAGTATTTACCCTCTCTATCTTTGATTCTGATCGGAGGTTTGGGATTATTTCTGACTTATGTTGATGGGAATGGTCAGGCCGATGATTCAAAAATTACCATCACCGGTAGCGATATAATTTCTATTGAAAGCAAGTTGGACTCTATTGAGGACAGAAGCATTGATCTCCAGGTAATTACGATGAATCAGATAAGTATTTTGAAAGATACGATTCGTTGAATATATAATTAGATGTAACTTCTGTATGTGAGGTTATCATGATAATTTATTGAATGATTAAAAATTCATTAATATTTAAATTATTCAAAACAATTGGATAATACATATAAAAAAAATGTATTAAAAAAATAAACTATTGAAAAGAATTACTTAATTTTGACCGTAAATATTGAAGAACTAAGTAATCGGAATAGTTATGGGTGATGCATTGGTGACGTTTGAAGGGGCCGATATTTACCAGGGTAGGTTTATGATTCTAAATGACGTCAAAGTTAGTATCCATCCGGGTGAATTTTGTTATTTAATCGGCAAGACCGGTGCCGGCAAATCCAGTTTTTTAAAGACCATGTATGGGGAGTTGCCCTTGATACGTGGTAAAGGTATGGTGGCAGGATTTGACTTGGCTACCTTGAAGCTAAAACAGATTCCTTTTCTCAGGCGAAAGATTGGTATGGTTTTTCAGGATTTTAATCTTCTTCATGACAGAAATGTGGAGGAGAATTTAATGTTCGTTTTGAAGGCAACTGCCTGGAAAGACAAGAAAAAAATGCGCCAACGAATAGATGAAGTACTCACTGCAGTGGGTCTTCCATTTGTAGGATTTAAAAAAGTGCATGAATTATCCGGTGGGGAACAACAGAGAATCGTTATTGCAAGGGCTTTGCTCAATAATCCGGAATTGATCATAGCTGATGAACCAACAGGAAATCTTGATCCTGATACATCCGATGATATAGTGAAATTGATGCAAGGTCTTTGCACCAATGGTACAGCTGTCTTATTTGCCACACATGATTACCGGATTTTAGAACAATTTCCCGGGCGGATTATTAAATGTGTCGGTGGTACATTAAATGTTGAAGCATAACCTTTAAATGTTATTCTGAGGTGATTAAAAATCAAAACTACAATTTGTTTCAGCTCGGCCAAGGCAAATATTCTATTGTCTATTGTATGGAATTAGACAATGATAGAAAAGTGGCTATTAAAGTGCTGAAACCGGCTTATGAAAAGAATAAGTATTTTCAAGACCAGCTTATCAGGGAGGCCAAAATAGGTATGCAGCTTCACCATCCATCCATCAGGAGGGTTAAGGACTTAATCCACGATGATGTAGAAAATACCTATCAGATTATGATGGAATTTGTGGATGGTTACAATATGAAGGACTATATCACCAACTTCGGCCCAATCAATGAAAAGCAAGTTATAGACTGGCTAAAGTTTTTCATCCCCGGCTTGATTGAAGCACACAGATCAGGCAATGTACATGGCTTGTTGAAGCCTGGAAATTTTATTTTGAACCCTATGGGCAAATTAAAGATATGTGATTTTAAAGGTCCATATTTTGAAAGTGAACTATTCCCGGAAGATATTGATGCAGAGGATATTATATACTTAAGCCCGGAGCAGATACAACATATTGGGCCTATAAGTGCCGCATCGGATATTTATTCTCTCGGAGCTACAATTTTTACACTGTTAACAGGAAAAGTGCCTTTCTGGGAAGAAAATATAGGTATTGATGAAATAAGGCTTAGAATATTAAACGATCCATTACCTTTCGTGGAGCATGCTACCGTTAAGATGAATAGCGTGATTCAGGCGGCAACAGCTAAGAATCCGAAGGAAAGATATGTTGACCTGGAGAGTCTGATGCAAGATCTGGATGAGGAATTTTTCATAAAACAATCTTCATTGTTTTCTAAGGTTAAAAAAGAATATGATGAGGCTCACAATGATGTGGCAGAATCTCCAGAAAGAAGTGATTCCGACAAAATAATAGATTCAAAGTTTACTGAAGATATTGCTGTTTCTGACGGTTATTCAGATGGTCCCGGCAGCGTGTCTGATGAAAGACCAAAGGAAGTTACTTTTGGGAATTCAGACGAAATTAAAGTTAATTCCGGTGAAACTAAAGACTCCGGATCTGTCTTAATTAATGAAATAGCAGAGAATCTCCAATCAGATAAAGAGGAAGGATTACCGTCACTGGAAGACAGGGTTCAGGCTGTATGGAATAAAATTGGAGTAGCAACAAATGCCGCTCAACCGGTTGTTGACAAGGTTCATGTAATACAATCTAAAAAGAACAATGTAAAAGCTGATAAATCAGATGGTGATAAAGAGGTTAAAACTCCGGAAAAAAAATTAGCAGTTAGAACTGTTAAATATGACCCTGAAATAGGAGAGGAGGTAAACTCTGGACCTGAAACCCAAATCGATATAAATAAGAATATTAAAAATGATTCTAAAAAAATTGCGAGCGGTGATGAGGTTTCGGTCTCAGAACTACCTGTGATAGATGAATCCAATGAGAATCAAGTTATTTCTGACAACGAACGTAGTAATTTAAAGGCAAATAATAATTCTGTCCATCAAACCGTCATTTTAAATACTCCTGAACCATCCATAAACAAGGGCTTATTTCGCAAGCCACTGAGCAATAAATTGTTTTTGGGTATTATTTTGGGGATAGGCATTATTGGAGGTGGATTATACCTTATGAATAATTTTGATCGTAAGGATGAGCCTGCAATATTATTTAATCAGGAAGACAGTCTATCCGAAGATACCCAGCCTGTTCCATCTGAGTTGACTGAAAACTTAAATGAAGTTCAACAACAGAAAGTGGACTCCCTGATAAATTCTGATACTACCAATAGCCTGATAGACCTAGAAAAAGCCAAACTGGAGAAATTGGCTGAAATTTCAAGGTTAAGAAAGCAGAAGGAGAAGGAAGCTGAAGAAATGAAAGCATTGAAAGATGCGATGTCTAAGTTTGAAATTTTAGGTCCTTACAATAACAACATTGCACCATTTAAATACAATGATTTGATTGGTTTTGTGTCAAAGGATGGTAAAATAATTAAAAAGCCTGTTTATGACGAAATTTTGGGTTACAGTAACGGTCTGGCGCCTGTAAATTTAAAGGGTAAGTGGGGATTTGTAAATTATTCCGGTAAAGAAGTTATAAAACCTCAATACAATGAGATATTTGGATTTTCCAAAGGTGTTGCAGGAGCCAAGAAAGGTCTAAAGTGGGGATTTATAAAATCAAGCGGCCAGGTTGCCGTTCCTTTCCGATATGATGTCGTGACTGACTTTGCTGAGGGACTATCGGGAGTTCGTAAAAACGGCAAATGGGGTTTTGTCAATAAAAACGGCACTGAAGTTATACCTTGCCAGTTTGATAACGCCTGGTCATTTAACAATGGTCTCGCAGGAGTAGAAAAGAATGACAAGTGGGGTTTTATCAACAATAAAGGTAAAATTGTCATACCTCTTGAATTCGGCCAGGTAAATAACTTTATGGAAGGAATGTCATGTGTTGAGAAAAACGGAAAATTTGGCTTCATTAATAAGGATGGTAAAGAAGTTATCCGATGTCAGTATGACGCAGCAAAGCCTTTTAAGAACGGAACGGCCAGGGTATTCGATTACGGTAAGTGGTTTTATATAAATAAAGCAGGAAAATGTGTAAGGGATTGTAACTAATTGCGAAGATTTTACGTTATAAATAAAAATGTTTTGGATTATATGAAAAAGCGATCTTTACTACTAATTGTCTGCCTCATAGTTTTTGCCTATTCTTTCACAATGTACATAGGCATGAATGAAAATAATTATCAATCCTATTTAACTCAGCAAAAAACGGAACAATCAATTGTAAATAATGACGAGAATGATGTAAATGTCAGCATCAAAGTATTTGTAGATTTTATCGACAGAATGTATAGAGCAGTTGCAATGATTAACAGAGCAGCTAATTAACATATAATATTATCGCCGTCTTGTTCATTTTGTTTCTTCAATTTATTGCCCATACCGTTCAGGTATTCTTTTATTGACATCCTCTTCTTTCCCTCAGGCTGAAGTTCTACAATTGAAATAGAATTATCCTTACAGCCTATATGCAGAAATGTTTTATAATCCGATTTCCAATGAAACGTTTTTAGTTTGTCTTCACAAAGTTCTGCTTTCCAAAGTTTAATCAATTTTTTATCCCAAATAAACCAAGCACCCGGATAAGGATCAAGACCCCGGCATTGGTTTACTACATCCTTAGCATTTTTTGAAAATTCGATCTGTGTATTTTCCCTAGTTAATTTTGGTGCATGACTAACCAGGTTGTTATCCTGAGGTATTGGCAAATAATTGTTAGATGAAATTTTATCCAGCGTCATAATCAAAGCTTTGCCGCCTAAATGTTTCAGTTTGTCATAGACTGTGCCAAAATTGTCATTTTTGTCAATATCTAATTTTTCCTGCCATAAGATTTTTCCGGTATCGATTTCATGGTCCAACTGAAACACGGAGACTCCTGTCGTTTTTTCACCCTTAATGATAGCCCAATTGATGGGCGCTGCTCCCCGGTAAGCCGGCAAAAGCGATCCATGAACATTTATTGTTCCTTTAGGCGGCATTGACCATATTATTTCGGGTAACATCCTAAATGCGACGACAACAAAGATATCTGCTTCGAAAGATTTTAATTTCGCCAAAAACTTAGGGCCTTTCAAGGTATTGGGCTTCAGGAGTCTTAGCCCATTGTTAACAGCAAAAATGCTGACTGCCGATTGAATAATTTCTTTCCTGCCTCTTCCGCCTAATGTATCAACATTACTCACGACACAAACTACCTCGTGTTTTGAATCAAGGATAGCTTTTAATGATACTACAGCGAAATCTGTAGTTCCAAAAAATACAATTTTCATTTTAAGAATTTGGAATCAAATGTAAGATAAACTTTTAATTAATATATTTTATCCTTTTTGAGTTGAATATCCTGATTTTTTGAAACAAATTTATCAACTGATTGGATTTTAATAATATAATGCAAATAAGGTTTACCTAGATGAAATAATTATACCTCATTTTAATTAATCTGTGAGATTAGCTACCTTTAAGCATAAAATATAGTATGATCGATTCTTTGGTAAATTGGGACACTGAGGCTATTCTATGGATTCACCGGAATTTACATAGTGCACTTGGGAATGTGATTATTCCCTGGCTGCGTAAACCGACTTTCTGGATTCCATTGTATCTGGTCATTATATATGTTTTCATAAGAAAGTGGAGGCGAAGAGCATGGATTGTTATTTGTTATTTACTTGCCTGTGTGGGGATTTCAGACCTTGTCAGTGTTCATTTGTTTAAGAATATTTTTATGCGACTCAGGCCATGCCACACTTTAATGGATAAGCCTGATTTTGAATTATTGGTAAACTGTGGCGGTCAATACGGATTTGTATCGAGCCATGCCGTGAATCACATGGCAATGGCCGTCTTTTTATACATTTTATTTAAGTTTAATAAAATGAAGCTCAATTTTCTCTGGATTTTGTGGGCCTTGGTTATTGGCTTTGCACAAATTTATGTGGGAGTTCATTATCCCTTGGATGTAATCTGCGGATTTGTTGTAGGTGGATTAATAGGTTGGATGTGTACCTTAATTTTGCGAAGCACCTTTCCGGAATTTTTTAGGGAAAAAATCAGAGCTTAATGCCAACTCAGATATGCATTACTTCTAAGTATGGCATTATCCTGGATATCTTTATAAAAAAGGTTCAAATCTCCAACATGATAATTTTTTATATTCAAAATCTTTAATCCTTTTATTTTCGGGTCTTTAATCCATAAGATATTTCCTGTTCTTTTCGCCGAAATAGTGGCAGGCCTTATCTTCTTAAAATCTTTCAGTACTGCTCCTTTATGAGCCTTCCAGGGAGAATAATCGGTATCGGGTACCCAGGTGATAGGATTGGTTACAATGGAAGGGTTTTCAAGCCAAACATATTCCGGGGTGTAATCATGAATAAATGTTCGCCAGCCACAGATGCAATCTGTCTGGTCCGGTCTGGTACATGGAGGTATTTTGAGATATCCGGAATCTAATGGCATCCCGATGAGATAAGCAACAATCAGCTTCTGTTCAATTGGTTTGCCCTCCACTTCTTCCTTAATTAGTCTGGTAGCATGACTTGTTCCCTGAGAATGTGATGCAATGATGAATGGTCTGCCATTATTATAATATTTTAAATAATATAAAAAAGCATCTCTGACATCCCGGTAAGCAAGGTCTAAAGCCTTTGCGGCATTATCCTTGTCAAGAGTAAAATAGACTGAAAGGTGGGCCTGCCTGTAACGCGGAGCGTAAATTTTACCAACCTGATTGAATAAACTTGCCTGATACTTCATGGACTCCTTATCAGTAATATCATTTATTTCAGCGTCATTGATATCTGCGTTCCACTTGCCGTCTTTCATCTTGCCGGAATAAGATGTTGGATACACAAAAAATATATCAACTTTGCTATCCTTTTGCATATCAATGCCTTTATTTCCCGGTATAAGATCGGCGGCATCATTACGGTCAGGCAGAGCTGCCCAATTATCCGGATTTGAATAATCAATTTTTATACTATCCTGACCATAACTATTTGTTATGAAGATTAAGGATATAAAGAATAAAAACCAGATTTTTTTCATAATAAATTCATTGATAGTTATTTCCCTTGTAAAAATTTAACTCTTTCATCAAATGTAGCCTGCTCTACCGGTGAAAGGAATTTTTGTAACATTTCAGTAATCTCCGGCTGATGTTCAGCACTTTTATTTGATTGAATGTTAAAATACACAGCAATCATCCATAGAATACATTTAAGGTCACCGGATTTGGTATCTTTCATTTGCATTTCGACCTTAATTGACTTAGGAGAAAATGCGATGACCTGACTTGTAATTGTGACATTATTATTATAAAAAACCGGTTTAAGGTAAGTTATTTTATTTTGGAACATGACCCATGCATTCCCGGTTTCCTTCATATGTCTGTAAATATCAAAGTTTCCATATTTCAGTAAATGGTCTTCTCTTGCGTTTAAAAAATAATCCAGATAGCGCATATTATTGAGGTGTCCCATAGGGTCGCAGTCTGAAAACCTGATTAATTCTTCTGAAGAAAATATTTTATTCATAAGCAAAAATTAAACAAAATACTAAAACACAGAGGTGACTTGATTGTTCATTTATTAAAATTAGTAAAATATTACATTTATTTGTAGCTTTCGGATTAAATTTTTAAAGAACTTTTATGGCTGAATTGAATGTTAGGGCGATAAGCAAAGGAATGAAGTCCGCTTTAAAGGATGAGGTAAAACAGTTAGTTGCAGGTGGCAATCGTGCGCCTCATTTGGCAGCTGTTATGGTTGGAAATAATCCTGCTAGTAAGGCATATGTGAGCAACAAGGTCAAAACCTGTGACGAATTAGGCATTGGGAGTAGTTTATATCATTTTGACGAAAGTATTACACATGATGAGCTAGTTGATGTTATTCATCGTTTAAATAAGGATAATGGTGTGGATGGTTTTATACTTCAGTTGCCCTTACCAGATCATCTTGACAGTCAGTCATTGTTGATGGAGATTGATCCTTTAAAAGATGTCGATGGGTTCCATCCTGCAAATTTCGGCAAAATGGCTTTGGGACTTCCTGCTTTCTTACCAGCCACTCCTTTTGGAATTGTATTGTTGATTGAATATCTGGGTTTGGACTTGTCGGGTAAAAAGGTTGCAGTACTGGGTCGGAGTGACATTGTAGGCACACCGATTTCAATACTTTTGTCCAGGAAAGCACCTTATGGTAATGCGACAGTTACCTTACTTCATTCTAGGAGTAAAAATATCCGCGAAGAATTGCTGGCTGCTGATGTGATTGTTGCTGCCATTGGCATCCCGAGCTTTGTCAAAGAAGATATGGTGAAATCCGGTGTTATATTATTTGATGTCGGAATTAATCGGATAGAGGACCCATCTGCTAAGAGTGGCAGCAGATTGGTTGGAGATGCTGACTTTAATGCTATAAAGGATAAGGCAGCCTGGATTACTCCGGTGCCGGGTGGGATAGGACTGATGACGATAATCAGTCTTATCAAAAATACCATTCAGGCTTATAAGAATAATCATAAGGGCTAAAAAAAATTCAGGGTAATTTACTGCCCGCTAAATGGTAACTTTCCTGTTTGGTTTAAAATAATTAAGAATACATGGCTGAAAAAGAAGAGTGGCTGGAATTTAAGCTTCCTTTAAAAGAATATGAAGCTGATTTGTTAATCGCTTTACTTATGGATCTGCCTTTCAATAGTTTTTTGGAAGAAGAAGGAAACCTGCTGGCATATATTAAATCAATTGATTTTGATAATGAAGTGAAGAAATCCTTGGATTTAATATGCGAAGAGTATCATTTGGAATATCTTCAGACAGTAATGGAAGATAAAGACTGGAATGAGGAATGGGAGTCAAATTTTTCTCCCGTTTTTATTGATGATATTTGCACTATACTGGCACCGTTTCACAAGGAAGTTGAAGTAAAAGGAAGGAAAATTTTATTGTCACCTAAAATGGCCTTTGGTACCGGACATCACGGAACGACTTACGGAATGATTTTAATGATGGATCAGCTTGAACTGGCCGGTAAAAGAATTCTTGATTTTGGAAGTGGCACGGGAGTTCTTGCTATATTTGGATCTATGAAAGGCGCAACCGAAATTGATGCAATAGATATAGAACGTCTTGCCTATGATAATATGCTTGAAAATTTTGCTTTGAATGATATTACAAATATTACTGCTTTTCACGGCGGGGGAGATTTAATCCGGACTGATGGAAGTTATGATGTAGTATTGGCAAACATTACCGCAAATATCATCAAGGAAAATATTGAGTATTTGTCTAAAGCGGTACATATCGGCGGAGATATATTGTTTTCAGGCTTCTTTGAAAACAATCTGGATGAATTAAAGCAACTTGCCCTTGTACATTCCCTTTCCTTTATCAAAAGCATAAAACAAGGAGATTGGGTAATTGCTCATTTTGAAAAGAGATAGGGATTTTAAGATAATTATCTTTTACAATTGTAAATAAAAAAGCCGGCTCAATAGAACCGGCTAAACTAACACTTTACTACCCAAAGAAATATATTTGAAATTCAAATTCTTCCTTTGTACAATTTTGACGACAGGGTTTTAAAAAGTCACAACTGAGTGCAATTTTTTAATAAAAAGTTATTTTTTTCTAAGTTGAATGATTTTTAAGCTGTCCATTAAACGCATTACATAGTAAGTTGGATCAATTTCATACCATTTTTTGGCAAATTTTGGACTGTTCGGATATTTGTGGTGATTGTTTTGAAACAATTCACCCAACATAATAAATCCCCAAGGGGTGGTATTTTTTGAATGATCCCCATTATCAAAATTACTGTAACCATATTTGTGTCCACACCAATTGACCAATGCCCCCTGAATAGGTCCCATTAAATAATGTACCGGCAATAAAAGGAAGTACCAGTAATTAGGTGCATAGGCAACATAAAACATAGTATAACCAATTCCAAATGCTATTCTCGTAATCCAGCTGTCTCCTATTTTGTCCAAAAGAGGCCAGATCGGATAGTTGCCCTTGAATTCCGGTTCAGGTTCCTTTAACCTTCTTACAAAATCATTGTATATTTCTTTTGTTTTCCACATCATCGAGAAAACATCTTTAAAGAAATGAGGAGAATGGGGATCCTTTTCTGTATCACTATACGCATGGTGCATTCTATGCATAATAGCATAAGCACGTGGATTAAGGAAAGAAGATCCTTGAGTTAGAAAAGTCAGAAAATAAAAAAATTTCTCGGCGAAAGGAGACAATTTAAACATCTTATGACTGGAATATCTGTGCAGAAAGAATGTCTGAGCAAATAAAGACAGGAACCAATGAGCAAGAAAAAAATATAAAATAATCATTTAACGGTTGGATTTAGATCACAAAGATGCATAAATTTATGACTAAGCAAATAAAAAATAAACGATTTGTTTGTCTTCTATAAATTTACTTTTTTGCTTTTAGCTGAAATCTTCCTTCTATTCCAAATTCGTCATTATCAGCCTGTGAAATTTTGAAATATGTACATTCAAGTGCAGGATTGTAAAACAGATGAGTGACCGGTTTGCCGAAAATACCGCCTGTATTTTTTTTCATGGATGGGAAATATCCACTCCTTGCTTCCGTTAATTTTGAATGTTCTTTAAACTCTTGAATCTCTTTGCTCCAGGGTACTAAGTTAAACACTCCGGCAACTATGACAGGAATAGAATCGTGAATGATATGATCTTTTAGAATGTCCAGAGCATTTTTGCTGATATGGATTGAAGAGCTGTAGAGTGGAGGAGGAAGATATGAGCTAAAAATATCAAATTTTGCATTATTTTTAGTAAGTCTTGTTTTTAAAATGGGGATACCATTTGTCATAAACGTATCTATATTCGATAAAGGATATTGCGAAAAAACTTTCGTTCCAAAGATGTCAACACGCATAATTGAAACATCATAAGGGTATTTATTTTTTAATCTTTTACGTATTATCCCCTTCCAATTTGGGGTGAATTCCTGAAATATCAGATAATCAAAGTCTTTTCGTTCAAGATATTGGAATACTTTATTGGGATCAGAGTCAATAGAAGAAAGGTTTATTAAAGCGACGGATGCTTTTTCTTCAAAATTTGTTACTGAATATCTTATTCTGGCATCTGTTGTTTCTTTCAAAAAAAATGCAAAAATACCGGTGCAAATCAGACTAACAACCATAAGTCTTTTTTGATTAAAAACAAGAAAGAACATACCCAATGCAAGGTAAACTATCATGTTTTGATTGGCATAATCTGCTCCCCGGCTGAGGTAAGGTAAATTAGGGGTAAAAATTGTAATTATTACCCCTAATAAAAGGAAGAAAAGTATTGTATTTTCAACAATTCTATGGTTTAGAAAATATTCAATCCTTTTCTTAAGCATCTTTAAAATTCTTCAACACCGGAAAAATGAAAAGCACTTTCTATCTGAGCATTTTCGTCTGAGTCAGATCCATGTACTGCATTTTCACCCATACTTTGTGCATAAAGTGCCCTGATTGTTCCAGGATCAGCTTTTGCAGGGTCTGTTGCGCCAATTAATTTACGAAAATCTTCGACAGCATTTTCTTTTTCCAATATTGCTGCCACGATGGGACCTGAAGACATAAAATCAACCAATTCGCCATAAAAGGGTCTCTCTTTATGTACTTCATAAAACTTGGCTGCTTTGGCAGGAGATAATTGTGTCAGTTTCATCGCTACAATGCGAAAACCGGCGGCATTGATCTGGGCCAGGATTGCTCCGATATGCCCATTCTTCACTGCATCCGGCTTAATCATCGTAAATGTTCTGTTTGTTACCATTTTTTTAAATAATTTATTTGTATTGAAGTGCAAAATTAGTCTAAAATTATTATTTCAAAATCCAATTATAATTAATTGTAAATCGTTTACCTCTTAGATGTGAATAAATTAGTTTTATCAAGCGATTTATTTTTTTATAATCGGAAATTATACGACTTTTGCGGCTGATTTTAACAGGAAAGAAATAATGATATTCAACTATTTGTTTTTCAACTTGTTGAAATTGATTTTCTAATTTTAATTATATGCAGGAAGTTAAAGATCTGTTACAGTTGCTGGGAGAACCCTGCAATGTAGTGATTACTTCTCACCGAAATCCGGATGGAGATGCGGTGGGTTCCTGTCTTGCATTGAAGTATATTTTAGAAAAGAAATTCTTTAATGTTAAGGTCGCCTTGCCTTCTGAGTTTCCGGACGTACTTGCCTGGATGACAGATGCTGATGACATTTTAGTGTATGACAGGGAGAAAGAAAGAGTTATTGAGGCAATAGAAAAGGCAGATATTGTTTTCTGTCTGGATTTCAATACTTTAAGCAGGATAGATAAAATGGGAGAAGCCATTGCTGCATCTTCAGCCAAAATTGTCATGATAGATCATCATTTGTATCCCGATAATTTTGCCCATATTTTGATATCTGATCCGGAGGGAGTGAGCAGTACATGTGAGCTATTATTTGTAGTATTTAAGGAAGCCGGTTGGCTGAACATATTACCATCTGAATCATTGGATGCTTTGCTGGTTGGTTTAATCACTGATACGGGTTCTTTTAAATTCAGCATCAGGACAAAGACACTGAGCCATGCTTCTGAAATTGTAGCTCTAGGAGGAGATATTGAAAAAGTTCAGGATAGATTAAATAATCACCAGTCTGAGAAATGGCTAAAGCTTTTAGGTCACTGCCTTTCGAAAAGAATGATAATCTATCCGGAAAAAAAGGCCGGTTTGATATATCTGACAAAAAAAGACTACATCGATTTTAATATATTAAGAGGTGATACTGAAGGAATTGTTAATTATTTGCTTCAATTGGATGTGGTACATGTAGCTGGTTTTATTACCGAACAACCTACTATTATTAAAGTTTCTTTAAGATCCAAAGGTAACTTCTCTGTCCAGCAAATGGCTTCTGAATATTATAAGGGAGGCGGGCATAAAAATGCTTCGGGAGGCTCCTTTTATGGCAGTTTAAAACAGGCAATATCCCTGTTTGAAGAAGCAATCGATAAATATAAAGTAGAAATAATTCAATCATATTAAATCATTTGAAAATCTTTTTATGAAAAAAATTTCAGTTTTTATACTGTTTGTATTCGTTATTGGAATGGTATCGTGCAAGCAGGATGCAAAGAAAAGTGTTACAAAAAACGGTTATTCTTACACACTTTTTAAGACAGGTAGCGGCGATTTAATTCAGGTAAACGACCTGGTATCTTTTGACATGCAAATAAAGTACAAAGATTCAGTATTGCAAGATTCTAAAAAAAGTCCTGTTAAGCCTGAGTTTGTACTGCCTGCTGATTCGCTTGTAACTACTCCAAATCCGGTAGTTGATGCTTTACGTTTGATGCGTAAGGGAGATAGTATAGTAATTTATGAAAGAATTGACACTGTAAAAGGCTTACCTGATAACATGAAGGATTGGAAAGAAATTACATACTGTATCAAGGTTAACGATGTGTTGAATGAAAAAGATAAGCAAAAAGTAATAGATCTGGAGCCTTCAATTGCAAAAGAAGTCAACAATGTAATTTCAGAATATAAGGCTAATACTTTAAAGAATCTTAAAACTACTGCAACCGGGCTTAAGTATGTTATTCTAAGTGAAGGCACTGGTCCAATGGTTCAGAAAGGTGAAACCGTGCCGGTGCATTACTATGGTGCAACCGTGTCTGATAGTAAGAAATTTGATAGCTCTTATAGTCGTGGGACTACATTTAAAGTTCCGGTAGGTGCAGGTAATGTGATTCCGGGTTGGGAAGAGGCTTTGTTATTATTTAAGAAGGGTACAAAAGCAATTGTTTTCATTCCCAGCAACTTAGCTTATGGCAAACAAGGAATACCGGGCATGATTCAACCTGATGCTGAATTGGTGTTCTATATGGATGTTCAGAATTAAAACACAAATAATTTATTTTTTCAGCCGTTGCTATTCGATAGTAATGGCTGATTTTGTAAATAGGAGTAAAAGATGAAGGTCAAGTTTTGTGCTTTGTTATTTTTGTTTGTGCCCTGGTTTTCTTTTGCGCAAAGCCGGATAAATAAAGAGAAAAAACATAAGTCAAAGAAGGAAGAAACTTTTACCAGAAATGGGTATCGGTTTCGTATTTTTCCGGTTTCTGGGTCGGACAAAATTCAAGTCGGTGATTTGGTTTACTTTGAGATGCAGGTTATGCATGAGGATTCTGTCATAGAGGATTCCAGAAGACATATTATGAGACCTGAAGTAATTATTCCAGAATCTGAAGAAGAATCATCTAAATCGCCTGTTATAGATGGTTTGCTTGAGATGCAACCCGGAGATAGTATAATTGTTTTTGAAAAACTAGATACAATATCCGAATTGCCTCCGGAGATGATGGGATGGAAAGAAATTAACTATCGGATTAAGGTAAATGAGGTAGTTAAAAAGGAATTGCTTGATCGAGTTAGATGCAGAAAAGCTGCAATTGAGGATACTATTAAGAAAGATTTGGAAGTTTTTAAAAACCAGAATTTTTCGAAAATTATTCAGACTCAAAGTGGGTTGATGATCTTAATGCACCGGGAAGCTGAGGGTGATAGGCTCCAGCCGGGAGAAGTTGCTAAGATTCAGTTTTACGCTGTTCAGACAAAGGATGGAAAATATTTTGACAGTACTTTTGACTCCGGCGTTCCTTTTAAATTTGTTGTTGGTTCTGAAAGAATCATTGAAGGGCTTGGTGAGGCTGTAACATTATTGAGAAGAGGAGAAGCAGCAACTGTTTTTATTCCTTCGAAATTAGCCTATGGCTCTTCGGGTTTGTTTGAAAAAATAGATCCAAACACCGATTTGACCTTTTATATTGAAGTATTAAATAATTAAAACTAAAATAAACGATATGACTATCGAACAGCTTAAAGACTTACAGGATAGGTTGGCTTCTCTAAGGAGGTATCTTTGACGTCGATCAGAGATTAAATGCAATAGAAGATAAAACAAATGAATCATTGGCAGCCAACTTTTGGGATAACCCTGCAAAGGCTGAAGCTACTTTGAAAGAACTTAAATCGCACCAAACCTGGGTTTCTAAATATAGAAACGGAGAATTGGCAGTAGAAGAAGCGTCTGTGGCATTGGAATTGAGTAAGGAAGATGCAATGACTGAAGATGAAGTCAACGAGGTGTACCAAAAAGCCTTGGATATTATCGATGAAATGGAGTTTAAATCTACTATTACCAAGGCAGAAGATGAGCTCAATGCAATTTTGGAAATTAATGCTGGGGCAGGAGGAACGGAAGCGTGTGACTGGGCATCTATGCTGATGCGTATGTATCTGATGTTTGGCGAGAAAAACGGATTTAAAGTTTCTGAACTGAGCAGTACTGAAGGCGATGTGGCCGGTATTAAATCTGTAACACTTGAGTTTGTGGGTGAATTGGCCTATGGGTTATTGAAAGGTGAAAATGGTGTCCATCGCTTGGTACGGGTGAGCCCATTTAATGCTCAGGGAAAGAGAATGACCTCATTTGCCTCTGTTTTTGTTCACCCGATGGTTGATGACCGGATCGAGATTGTAATTAATCCGGCAGACCTGGAATGGGATACCTTCAGAGCAAGCGGGGCGGGTGGGCAACACGTCAACCGTACAGAATCAGCCGTGCGTGTCAGACACTTGCCGACCGGATTGGTAGCAGAATGTCAACAGGAAAGGAGCCAGATTCAAAACAGGGAAAAAGCACTGACTTTGCTTAAATCAAGGTTGTACGAGCTGGAACTTCAGAAGCAACAGGCAGAAAAAGACGCAATTGAAGCCGGGAAAATGAAAAATGAATGGGGAAGCCAGATAAGATCTTATGTTTTAGACGACCGAAGGGTTAAAGATCATCGGACAGGGTTTACCAATAACAATACGGATGCCGTTCTGAATGGTGATATTATGGGCTTTTTGAAGGAATTTTTGTTGTGGGATGGCAGCACAGTTTCATCAGATGGTGAATAATTTTTTAGAAAAAAATATTCAAAAAAATTTTTCTATTAAAAATTTAAATATACCTTTGCGTCGCTTCTTAAAAGAATGAAGGCATAATGCGGGAATAGCTCAGTTGGTAGAGCACGACCTTGCCAAGGTCGGGGTCGCGAGTTCGAGTCTCGTTTCCCGCTCCATTTTTTGAAAATCACATTTACTTTGCCCGGGTGGTGAAATGGTAGACACGCAGGACTTAAAATCCTGTGACTGCAAAGTCGTGCGGGTTCAAGTCCCGCTCCGGGTACTTATCTAATCATTCCCCCAATAAATTTTATCTCTAAGCTTTTTCTCAAATTATATATTGATACTATATTGATCAAAAACTATCACCACCTTTTGATGACTTATTTAATCCTCAACTTAATATTTCCTCTATTTGATTGATATAAATCAAGGCAAATAAAGAGAAATGATCCATGCGAAGATGATCCCTGCAGAATAAACAATATAAGGTTTAATGTGAAGGTATTGGGATAATTTTATTCCCATTCTTTTTTGAACATACATTATTTGGATGGCCTTTCCTGCCATACAGGCTATAAGTGTTCCTCCTGCAATACCAACCAATCCTAAATAAATCCCGAGAACAGTACAAGCCAGCATGTTGACAAATAATTCTATAATGCTTATAAAGAGCAAGGATTTGGTTTTTTTCATGCCTAGTAGGATAACCTGTGGATAGAGCATCCTTACTAAAATAATTAAAATATAAATATTGAAAATATCAGCAGAGGAAGCGAAGTCATTATTGAAAATAACCGGAAAAAAATACTTTGAGGTCAGAATAAGCAGGATAGATACGATGGCGACAAATGGATACAATTTGATGGATCTTTCTTTTAATTTATTCATACCTCTTAGAAGATCTTCGCTGACCAAAGGGATCAAAGCAGTTCCTAAACCCATAACCAGGGTAATGGTAAGCGGAAATTCACGAGCACCATATTTATAAATCGCAAAAACAGCCTTTGTGCTGTAAATCCTCTGGACAAGCCAGGCGTCAAAGATTGGTGCCAGGCCGGATAATATTGAATAAAGAATTAATGGGCTGCCAATTAAAAATAGCCTTTTAAGCCATTTTAATCGATAAGACCTGAGATCAAAACTCAAAGATAAACCACCTGACAAGACTAATAGACAAAAGGCAAAAATATTTAACAGAAGAAGCAGATTCTTTAATGATCCGCCAAAAAGGAGGTTAAGCAGAAATACCAGTAAATATCCGATTCCATAAAAAATAGTAAAACGAAACAACTCTTTATGGTCGCCCTTGAGCATGAGTATTAAAGGAATGAGCAGGGTGGGGGTGTTAAAGAATATAAACAAACAATACCAGTAAAAGCCTTCTATGTAGGATGATTCTATTAAAAAAGGCAAAATTACCGGTCGTAAAATGATTAAAAGTGCGGAAGAAATAAATGCTAATCCGAAGAACATAATAAATGTGCTGCTTATAAAGGACTTTTTCTCTATTATGGCTACTTTAGGATAAATTGCTGAAAAAGCTTGGGTGAGGCCATTTACCCAAAATAAGCTTACAAATTGGCCGAGGAAGATAAGTGTTTCAAAAATACCGATGGTCTCGGTAGTCATAGCACTCTTGGTTAAAATAATACATCCTAAGATGACTGCTATTTGCCTGACAATGTGGAACCCCTGATACATTCTGGATGAATCTTCGAAAAGGCCCGGTCTTTGTTCATCAGGGCTCCCTCTCATGCAATAATTTCTTCATTAAACCGAATACCAATCTCCTCAAGTTCTGCTAAAATCGGAAGGTAAATTTCTTTTTCAAGTGGCAGGATACATCCCTGATGTTTGAAAACGCCATTTAGTCTGAGTCGTGTATAAATGGCTAAAGGCAACCCGACTAATTCGCTCATGGCTGTCCTGATATCGTCCGTACCTTCCCTGTACAGGATTGAATGTATGGTTGCCGGAACATTGTTTAACTCATATTTTATTTCGTGTTGCATGACAATAAGGTCGCGATCACCGGTCTCCAACACCCATTTCTTCACTATAATGTCCTCCAGCACTTCAGCAGGAGTTGGGTTTTCAAGCTTGCAACAATCAGATGAAAATAAGCCTAGCCATTTAATCTGATCAAAGATTTGTTGTCTTATTTCTCTACCGATGGTTGATTCAATACGTGTTTTATATTCAGTACCACTACCTTTTAAAAAGCCATTTGTATAATCTAATAAGGTAAAGCTTTTAGGTAAGCTTAGTCTGGTTGTATTATCGGTTAAACCTAAATCAATAAGTACTGCCCAGGCCTCACAATAATCCTTACCCCTTAATGTTCCACGAATCATCGTGTCTATGCCTTCCAATCCATAAAGCTTTATGTATTTAACCGAGTCCCGGTTTACGTACATGGAATATTGACCAAATTTGCCGAGATTTATATCTTCGGCTTCTTTGAAAAGCCGGTTATATGGGATATACTTCAATTCATTGCTTTCCAGAAACTGAGATGTACACTGGCCTGCAAGAACGACATTTCGAGGATTCCAGCTTACTTTATAGTGCCAGGGATTGTTGTCGCAATCCGGTGCAACGAGGCCTCCCGTATAAGACTTAAAAGAAGTGATTTTTCCACCTTTATCCTTAATCTCATGGATAATTTTCATTGCAGACATGTGATCAAGCCCGGGATCCAGACCTAATTCACTTGCAAAAACCAGACCTTTTGCTATAATTTCAGGTTCCATTGCTTTCAACTCGTCACTTAAATAAGAAGCTGTAGCCATATCCACTCCAAGTTTCAGGCAATCTTTTGCTACCAGAATATGCAAAAATGCCGGCAACATTGATATGACAAAACTTGCCTGAGAAATCAATCCTGAGCGCATTTCGGAATTGTGGATGTCACAGGAGACAGCCTTTCCGTTGGGATGATTATTTAATTTTTGACGGGCAAGTTCGATATCTGCATCAGCCAGTATAATTTTCCACTTTTCCTGCGAAGAATGCTTTAAAAGATATTCGATTAGGAAAGTAGAGGAACGACCGGATCCAAATAAGACAATTTGCTTAAATGGTTGTATTTCTGTCATAAATTAGTTTATAATGAATCTATATATGAGCAGCAAATTTATGAATATTAACTTCATTATTTAAATTATAAAAAATTATTATCCGTCGCTGAACTCTTAAATGGAGTTTGTTTCGGAAATTAGATTATAAAGATTTAGGGAATAATGGGAATCCGGGTGTAATAATTTTCTTGCTCGTTTAAGGCAATAAAATTTTGCTTCATTTGGTTAGTTTCATTAAACATTACTATATTTAAAAAATATTTTTGAATGGGGAAGCAGTTAATCTCTTTTGAGTTTGAAGTTTTGGATGGACAGAATCTATTGGAAGAAGATGATTTTACGTTGATGAATCATGCAAAAGGCGCATTAGAACAGGCATATGCACCATATTCTAAGTTTAAGGTCGGAGCTGCATTGGTTGACTCAGAAGGTAATATTTTCAAAGGTGCAAATATGGAGAATGCCGCTTATCCTATGTGTATCTGTGCTGAAGGTGCTTTGCTTACTGCATTTAACACGAGCGGCTCTGAGGCAACCGTGTTGACAGTCGCCATTACGGCACATGCGGATTCACATGTATTGAATCATCCGGTAGCTCCATGCGGGGCGTGCAGACAGATGCTCAGTGAATTGGAAATTAAACAAAATCATCCGATCCGGCTAATTTTAATGGGAGAGCAGGGAAAGGTCTATATTATCGACCGGATAAAAGATGTGCTGCCTATTCAATTTACTTCATCTGAATTATGAAAGGTGTGATCTGTTGTTTAGCAATTCTTCGAGATCTTTCGGGGTATTGATTTCTATGCTGTCATAATCTGTAAGTGATACCTTGACGTTATAGTCATTTTCTATCCATCTTAGGGCTTCAACATTTTCTGCAGTTTCCAGATAGCTTACATTTAATGCGGCAATTTCCAGCAAAGTTTCTTTTTTAAAGGCATATAGACCAATATGTTTATAATACTGGTGACGTAAGAGCCACTCTTCCTTCGACGCATGGACAAAGTAGGGGATAGGATGCCTGCTCATATAGATAGCCTCCTGATTGTACCCAAAAACTATTTTTACGACTTCCGGGTCATCTAGCTCTTCCCGACTTTCTATAAACTTGGCCAATGTAGCAATATCAGCATTTGAATTTTGAAGCAATGTTTTTGCCAAGATGTCGATTTGATTGGACATAATGAATGGTTCATCGCAATGAATACTGATAATAGCGTCATATTCAGGATATTTGGAGGCGACTTCAGCGCACCGATCCGTTCCGCTCCGATGATAATCTGAGGTCATCTCAACCGGAATATCAAGTTTAATACACATTTCGGCTATCCTTTCATCGTCGGTAGCAACTATCAGATGTGACAGGAAAGAAGAAAGCTTAGTTTGTTCATAAACACGCTGCAGCATAGGTTTACCGCCTACATCAGCAAGGGCCTTACCCGGAAAGCGGGAAGAAGCATAACGCGTTGGAATTATTCCTAAAATCTGCATATTGATGCAAGATAATTATTTTCATTAAAAAGGATGTAAAAAACTAAAATTGATAAAAATTTTTACAAAGATTCATCTTGATTATGAATAGATTGGATTAAGAGCATCCTTATTTTGAAAAAAAAATTGATTTTTTTATTAAAAAAATTTTGAGGAATATAAAGTGTTGTTATCTTTGCACCGCTTTGTTAGATAAGTCAGTAAGTTGATTTTGAAAAGCAAATTGGTTCGGTAGTTCAGTTGGTTAGAATGCCGCCCTGTCACGGCGGAGGTCGCGGGTTCGAGTCCCGTCCGGACCGCTAAAGCCTCGGAAATTTCCGGGGCTTTTGTATTTTATTTTACATGGGAAATAGATACTTTGCTTAATGAATCTTTTTATGGTACCAATTAATTTTGTCTTCCCCTATATTTAAAGATTGGTATTTAATGCATTCTTTTATTTCCGGAGACTTAATATCGGCATCATCAATTAGCCCTGAAGAAGTCAGTGTTCTGATTTCGTCAAAAGCCCCCTGACTGATGATACTATTTAGAATTTTTGGTCCGCCCTCTACTAACAATTGTGTTATAAAATACTTCTCGAATAAGACTTTCCATAAATGATTCCAATCTTGGGCTTCATTGTAGGGCAAGACATCAACTTGCTCACTTTTCATATCACCTGTATTAATCCAGGTCGATTTACCGGTGGCACAAAACATTTTGTATTCCTTTAACGGTTTGTTTAAATTTTTTCCTATAACAAACCTATGTGGTTGCTCCCCAATCCAATATCTGTTGTCAAGTCTTGGGTTATCCTGATTGAGTGTACCGGTACCTATCAGAATTCCGTCGCATTCTGACCTCCATTTGTGAACCAACCTTAAGGTAAGGGTACTGCTGATAAGTATCCTTCTTTTAGAGGATGCTGCCATCCCGTCAGCTGTTTGAGCGAACTTAAGTATCACCTTGGGTCTTTGGTGGTTCAGATTAATATGGTATCTGTCTAAAAGATTTCTATCAATATCCGGGCGTAAAACTGACCATTGAATACCTGCTTTTTCTAATATTTTTAAACCCTTACTGGATGTAACAGGATTCCCATCCTCTTCAAAAATATATACGGATTCAGCCTTATTAGTAGTGATAAGTTCGGCACAGGGAGGTGTTTTACCATGATGGCCACATGGTTCCAAAGAAACGTAATACTTTGAATGGCTAATGGATTGATTGTGTTTGATGGCATCATTGACCGCATTTACTTCCGCGTGTTCCTGACCATAAATTCGGTGATAACCTTCTCCTATAATTCTATCTCCGTAAACAATTACACATCCAACCGGAGGATTACTTTTAATCCGGGTATCTGCCTGAGAGGCTAAGTCAATCGTTCGTAATATATAAAGTTCCTGTTGGTCCATGAAATCATAACAAAGGTATAAAGTATTGATGAATTAACTCATGGTATCATATTAGAGGCTATATTTGACCTGTAATAGAAAGGCTTTATCCTATTTTTAATATATTTATTTATATAATGTATAAGCAAAAATTTTTTTCTTTGTTGATCATCGTAAGTATGATTTTTTCCTGTAAGATGGATCAGCCAAATTCAAATTTGACTAATGAAACTACCTCTTCAGATGATGTTCACTCATACAGTGACATTTCGTCTGCCAGAATGACTCATTTAAATCTGGATCTGAAGGTTGATTTTGCAAAGAAGGAAATATCT
Source organism: Saprospiraceae bacterium (assembly GCA_024103005.1). Classification (GTDB taxonomy): domain Bacteria; phylum Bacteroidota; class Bacteroidia; order Chitinophagales; family Saprospiraceae; genus Parvibacillus. Next base: position 1,585 of record JAGFJA010000047.1, on the reverse strand, counting down.
GGAACTGCCAGTCTTGCTATTTCAAAGAATGGATCGGACACTTTATTTTTGGACAGCAATGGTCTCTTTATTGAGTCAATGAAAAGCGGGGGAAAGGAAGTGCCTTATATTATATCCCCTTCAGACCTTTACTTAGGAAGTAAAATTGCGGTACCGGTTGCAGATATAAAAGATACCTTAGATATTAAGTATCATACAAGTCCCGATGCAGCTGCTCTACAGTGGCTGGATCCTCAGCAGACATTTGGTAAAAAACATCCTTTTCTTTATACGCAGGGGCAGGCTATACTTACAAGGACATGGATTCCGATTCAAGATTCTCCGGGAATTAGGTTTACCTATAATGCCCACATAAAGGTTCCTCAGGGGTTGTTAGCATTGATGTCGGCTGAAAACCCTCAGTCAGTCAGCCCGGATGGTAATTATGACTTTAAAATGGATCAAGCAATACCTGCTTATTTGATTGCCCTGGCTGTTGGAAATATTGCATTTCATCCTTATGATAACCGAAGTGGGGTATATGCTGAACCTGAGCAGTTGAACGCAGCAGCCAGGGAATTTGACGAAACTCCGGCTATGATAAGGGCAGCTGAAGCATTGTATGGTCCTTATGTATGGAAGAGGTATGATTTGCTCATCCTTCCACCTGCATTTCCTTTCGGAGGCATGGAAAATCCAAGACTTACCTTCGCTACTCCAACGGTCATTGCCGGCGACAAATCATTATCGCCTCTTGTTGCCCATGAATTGGCACATTCATGGTCAGGCAACTTAGTGACAAATGCTACCTGGAATGATTTTTGGTTGAATGAAGGATTTACAGTTTATATTGAAAGAAGAATCGTCGAAAAAGTAAAGGGCAAGGATTATTCGGATATGAATTCAATCATCGGCAGAAACGACCTTGAATCCGATTTTAAAGACTTTGGGAAAGGTGGTAAGGAAACGAAGTTATTTCTTGATTTAAAAGGGCACAATCCGGATGATGCTATGACTAATGTTCCTTACGAAAAAGGTTATTTATTCCTTGTCTTGCTGGAAAGAACCTTTGGAAGAGATCGTCTTGACCATTTCCTGAAGACCTATTTTGAGAAGTATAAATTTAAAACAATAACTACACAGCAGTTTGAAAAATATCTGTATTCTCAATTTGATCCTGCAAAATTAGATGAAATTCATGTCAGGCAATGGTTGTACCAACCCGGCCTTCCGGATAATTCCCCGGTATTTCATAGTAAGCTTTTTGACGTGGTTGATCACGAAGAGACTGCACTTTTGAATGGAACTTCAAGCGTCCAATACAACGATTGGGACTTTAATCAATGGCTTTATTTTCTTAGAAATATTAAATATAAGGCGTCATTGGACCAGTTAAACCGATTGAATGAAAAATATGGTTTTATCAAACTTAAATTCAACAAATAAATGCAACTTTTGGAAAAGTAAAGTGGAGTAAATTTTTTTTCAGAAAAGAGAAGGTTAAAAAAACCTTCCCTTTTGCTGAAATGGTAAAAATTCCTCATTTTGCTCCTCGTCCAAAATTTGCAAAAAATGGGTCATTTAACCGTAGAACAAAGATACACAA
>JAGFJA010000053.1 GCA_024103005.1 Saprospiraceae bacterium | reverse complement strand
CGTCTTGGAGACGATGCCATCGTATATCCCAATCCTTCAAACGGCAGCTTTGAAATAAAGACCCTGTGGCAATCCGGGCTACTCAGGATTTTTGATTATCGCGGACAGACCGTCAAGAAAGTGATACTTCAATCCGACCGGGAGAAATATTCTTTCTCGCTTGATCCGGGTCTGTATTTTGCAGTCGTGGAACACAATGGGGTGTTTAAGCCATTGGGAAAGATTGTGGTGGAGAGATGACGACCAGTATTCTATACAATGTTGAAAAATAGTTGCAATCAAAATCAAAATAGGTTTAGCCGGATAGGCAACTAATTATGAAAATCAAAGCCCAGCATATTCAGTTTTTCTTCCATGGTGCGAAAAAATCCCAATCTCACCAAGTCGTTATTCTGGGTAAGCCGGGTACATCCTGACTGCATATTCTCCAGCCACTCCGCAGTGCGCAATCCGAGTTTCGGATCCATGGTGATGATATAATTGGGATTGTCAAAGGCGCAAAAGGTGATGATACGGTCTTTTGAGTGTACAGACACGATGTTGTTGGTAAAATAAATATCATTCCGATAAATGGTGATGGGTGCTGCCTTAGTCTTCAGATTCGGGCTGAATTTTCTGCCGGACGCCGCCATTACCCGCATTATACCCATCAAATTATAGACATCGATGGCAAGGTTTTTGACCGTTTTTATACTGTCAAAATATTCCATTTCCCTGAAGTAATGGATTTGTCTGATTGTATTATCAAATAACTGATCAGTCCAGTATTCCGTAGATTTCAAGTCACTGAAACGTTGTAAGGTATCATCCATAATAGAGACAACCTCATCCGTCATCACTGCATCATAGTCGAAGCGGGCATGTTCAAAACCCGGGGTCTGCCATATAGTCTTGGACCAACAAAACAGTTTGAAGGCAAACAACCGCGGATAATACATGTAATAAAATAAAGGTACTTCATAACTGGTATATTTTATTTCTGCTTCCGTATGTGACTCAAAAAGCCGAATGAAATTATTGATGGACAAAACATAAGAAAGTGCATCCGTAACCGGTCGGTCAAAAACCGGATAATTCCATACAATATTACTGTTTCCGGGCTCACCTTCAAAATAAATGACACGCTTGATCCTGGGATGCGCCATCAATTTACACATGTGATCATAAGAAATCTGAACATCAGTAGAAAGGTATTTGTATGCAGTGGGTTTAGAGATTTTCAATTCCTCTTGCAAAATACTCAGCAGTTCCTGTTTCAAAAAATTTTTATTGAGCAATTCGATGATTTCAGCTTGTGTCCTGGTCGCCATATCATCAAACTTTTATCGATTGTCACTCAACAAATATAAAAAATCGGTATGTAAACTCCAAAATACAGCTGTCTTTTGTTGTGTAAAAATCAGTAATTTTAATTTCATATTATAACAACCTGTTATTTAATTTTTTATACATTTTTATTTATTTAATTATTAAAAAATTATCTATTTATTTATTACACTTTTTAATATATGTATAAAAATTAAGGGAAATTTAGCTTTATACCTCCATTTGTAAAACATCGTATAATGCCATTTTTGGAGAGGAGAGTCCCACAAACGAACTTTGTATTGTCAATCAAACAGAAACGGGCCCTATGAAAGTCCACCTTCAAATAAGCACCAACTATTTTTCAAAAGGAAATGTCGAATGCCTGAAATTTTTATTGTTTAGAGGAGTAATTGCGATGCTCCGCAACGGCATGTAATTATTCCTTTTTTTGCTCAGATGAATGAATGCTCATAAAATTCATCACGGCAAAATCAACTAAAGCGGTAGAGTTGCTGGTATGCAATTCTATCGCTAAGTTGTTTTACCAAGTGAACACAAATCGACCACAATCAGGGCTTTCCGGACGGAATCACGCAATTAAAGAAGATGAAATCGGTTATATCTCAATTTTCAAAACTCCAGTCAATGCGAGCGACGCCTTTAGACTCTAAAAACTTATTGGCTGCAGAGAAGGGTTTGTGTCCGAAAAAGCCGCCTCTTGCAAGTGGTGAAGGATGTGCAGCCGTGATAATCAGGTGTTTATTCGCATCTATGAGCGGAACCTTTCCCTTGGCGTAATTGCCCCATAACATAAATACTACATGGTTTTTATAATCTGATATCTTTCGTATCACTGCATCAGTAAACTGTTGCCAGCCAAAGTCTTTGTGTGAACCGGGTTGGTTTCTTGTCACCGTAAGGATACTATTGAGCAATAAGACACCATTTTGCGCCCAGTTGGTAAGGTCGCCATGTCCGGGCGGGTCTATCCCCAAATCCATCTTCAGCTCTTTAAAAATATTAACAAGGGATGGCGGAATTCTAACTCCTTTAGGAACTGAGAAGCAAAGCCCCATAGCTTCACCCGGATTATGATAAGGGTCCTGACCAAGAATGACCGCTTTAACCTCATCGGGTGGTGTCAACTCGAAAGCGTTGAATATCAGCTTCCCGGGTGGATAAATCTCCATTCCAAGGGCCTTTCCATCTTTTACGGTCGATACCAATTTTTCAAAATACAATTGATCAAACTCATTTTTCAACAAAAATTTCCAGTCTTTTTGTATTTTTACATCCATCACACTTTACATTATGATCCAACTAAAATAATCATTTTAATTTCGGCAATGGAAAATATTTAACTTTATGCAAATTAAGTTATGGTTTCCAGCCATTTAAAATTTTACAATAAATTAAAGAACCCTTTTATCCTTTATGAGAACAACCCGTTAAAAATTGTTAACTTTGTGACCAAATATGGCAATCATTTTGTCATAAAAATCTAATTAAATTATTTTTTACATTTTTTAATCAGATAAAATGTAAATTATGTACGATATCATTTTATCTTTTATTACTGCGTTTCTATTGACCTATTTTGCTATTCCCTCTATCATCAATATTGCAAAGGTCAAAAAGCTTATGGACATGCCGGGAGAAAGGCGCTCCCATGAAAAAGCGACCCCTTCTCTGGGCGGTATAGGAATCTTTGCGGGTTTTATTTTTTCTGTCATCCTCTGGACTCCCTTTAATGTATTTGGAGATCTACAATATGTACTATGTTCACTGGTAATCATCTTTCTGATAGGAGCAAAAGATGATATCCTTCCCATGTCTCCCTACAAAAAAATGGCCGGTGAGTTTTTCGCTATTGTAATCCTTGTTTTTAAGGCCAATGTAAAAATCACATCACTTTATGGCATCTTCGGCATATACGAATTACCTCCTGTCGTAGCTGTTCTGTTTTCTATATTTTCGATATTGGTCATCATCAATGCTTTTAACCTCATAGATGGCATCAACGGGTTATGCGGAAGCATCGGAGCCTTAATAACCATTTCACTTGGATCTTGGTTCTTCCTGGTTGACCGTATTGAATTAAGTTTATTGGCTTTTGGGCTTGCAGGAGCCATTTTTGCATTTTTGAAATACAACTACACACCGGCAAAAATATTTATGGGCGACACCGGCTCCCTCATCATCGGTATCATCTGCGCTGTTCTCACCATCAAATTTATTGAATTCCATCGGGAAGCTCCCGAATCAATATACGCTTTCAAATCAGCTCCGGCCGTAGCTATAGGTATCCTGCTCTTTCCGCTCTATGACACTTTAAGAGTCTTTATTCTTCGGATATCCAAGAAAAAATCTCCGTTTTATCCCGACAGACAGCACATCCACCACATGCTGATTGACCTTGGCTTTACACACATGCAGGCAACAGCTACCCTGGTTGGTGTGAGTGCCTTCTTTTTCTATTTCGTGTATAAATTTCAAGATGTAGGTTCCTTCAACCTGATACTATTATTATTAACCTTAGCCTTCACAGGCAGTTTTATACTTAGATTTTTATTACATCAAAATAATAAAAAATCTCCAGGCAGGCATGTCATGATGAATCAAAATTTAACCATTCATAAAAATAATAATATCCAATCCTCAGGAAAAGTAGAAGCTTAAATTCCGGATTTACACATGCATGGTGTTGAATTTCAACAATATGTGCAATTTTCAACAATCGTTTTCCGAATTTCACTGATTATTCTAATAATTATTGTAAAAAGTACACTAATTTTGCAACTTATTTATTGAAATTATTCCGGAACATAATAACTGAACGAGAAACAGTAGATTGTTCTTTACTTTCAATGAATCATGATACAGAGACTAAATCTTTATTTTATAATTTAAATTACATCATGCCTCATCGTACTTTTCAAAATACCAAAATCGTCGCAACTCTTGGACCTGCAAGTGATTCTTATGAAACGATGCTTAAAATGGTTAAAGCGGGTGTCGATGTCTTTCGTATTAATATGTCTCATGGGGCACATGATGTCGTCATTAGGCAAATTGAAACCATTACCAAATTAAATAAAGATTATAAAATCAATGTCGGAATTCTTGCCGATCTCCAGGGGCCAAAACTAAGAGTCGGACAGATAGAAAACAACTCATTAGAGCTCCATCCCGGTGATATCCTGACCTTTGTCAATGAAAAATGTGTCGGCACTGCAGAAAAAATTTACATGTCCTACAAGCAATTTGCCGCTGACGTTGAAGTCGGTGAAAAAGTATTGGTGGATGACGGTAAAGTAGGGTTGGAAGTTGTCGAAACAAACAATACAGATACAGTCAAGCTCAAGGTTCTTTTTGGTAAGGAGCTTTCTTCCAATAAAGGCGTAAACCTTCCCGACACACAGGTTTCTCTGCCTGCTATGACAACCAAAGATCTGGAAGATTTGGAGTTTCTGTTGACACAACCGGTCAATTGGATTGCATTGTCCTTTGTCAGAAGTCCCAAGGAAATTAAGGAACTTAAAGATAAGATCAAAAAAGCCAATCATCCCGCCTCCGTCATTGCCAAAATAGAAAAACCACAAGCTGTAGATAAAATTGAAAAAATTATCAAAGCAACAGACGGAATTATGATAGCTCGTGGTGACCTGGGCGTAGAAATGCCTATCGAAAAGCTACCCGGTATCCAAAAAAGAATCATTGCTCTTTGCGTCCAGTTTGGTAAGCCGGTTATTGTAGCTACCCAGATGATGGACAGCATGATCACCAATCCTTCACCTACCAGGGCAGAGGTCACCGATGTAGCAAATGCCGTGCTTGAAGGTACTGATGCAGTCATGCTTAGCGGAGAGACAAGCGTTGGAGCTTATCCGGTAGAAACAGTCAAAGCGATGAACAAAATCATCGCTGAGGCGGAGAAAAACTATCCGAAGAACCACATAAGACCATATCCCTCCCGAAAATCAGAAACATTTATGTCGGATGTTGTATGCTTTAATGCTGCTAAGACTGCCGAAGAGCTTGGAGCATCTGCCATCATCGGCATGACTGCTCAGGGTTATACCGGTTTTAAAATATCCTCTTACAGAAGCCCTGCAGAAATATTTATTTTCTCTGACCGAAAAGAAATCGCAGGCATGCTCAATCTTGTCTGGGGAGTTCGGTGTTTTCACTATGATGGTTTCAATACAACCGACGACACCATCACTGAAGTTTTACACATCTTGAAATCCAAAGGTCGCATAAAACCGGGTCAAACCGTTGTCTTCGTCGGCTCCATGCCATTAAAAGCACGCGGAATGACCAATATGATGAAAGTAGCACTAGTAGATTAATTTTATTAGATTAAATTAGCTGACTGCTTTCAGGAATCTTAAATATACCAGGCTATTTAATAACACGGACGGAATAAGACCAAATTATTCAGGAAGAAAAATATCCTTATCTTCGTTGCATAATTTCCGACTTATGCAGGTAAAAATTATCAACAAATCCCGCAATCCACTTCCGCGTTATGAGACATCGGGAAGTGCAGGCATGGACATCAGAGCTAATATAGATATGTCGATTGAACTGCAGCCTCTCGAAAGAATCCTCATACCGACAGGACTTTACATCGAATTACCGGCGGGGACAGAGGCACAGATCAGACCTCGCAGTGGGCTCTCCATCAAAAAAGGCATAACCGTAATTAATGCACCTGGCACCATTGACAGCGACTACAGAGGGGAAATAAAAATTCCCATTATCAACCTGTCAAATGATCTGCAGACCATCGATCCTAGTGAAAGAGTCGCTCAAATGGTTTTTGCACGCCATGAGACTGCAGAGCTGGTCGTAGTGGACGACATAAGCCCGACAGAACGAGGAGCAGGAGGATTTGGCTCTACAGGCAAGGATTAATTCATATACCCTTAACTTTTTGTCTTAACCATAAAATAATTTATCGCCTGCCAGTTTTAATTTTTACCGGCCACACAACCTCTGACTATAAAATGCGTTTATACTAAAAATAAAATTTATCTGGTGAGAAACACAATAATTATCTTTATACTAATCATATCCAACTGTATCTCAGGCTATACCCAGATAGAAACCATCTCAACCAAAGACACCACCACCTATTCCGAAAAAGAGGTTAAAAGTGAAGAAAAGCTGATTAAAGCCACTGCACTCCGACTGACGGGTAAATCAAAAGATGCTATACCCATTTTACAGGAATTGATCAGGGAAAATAAATATGAGCCGACATACTATTATGAACTCGCACGAGATTACTTTATTGAAAAAGATTATACCAATGCCCAGCTAAATGCCAATAAAGCAGTTCATCTGGATAAAAACAATATTTATTTCGCTCTCTTTGAAGCGCAGACTTATGAGGCCCAAAATAACCCACTCATGGCTGCTGAAATCTATGAAAACATCGTAGCACAATACCCAAGAGAAGATGACTATTATCTAAAATTGTCAAATCTATATCGGGATGCCGGCTTAATCCCGAAAGCAGTCGGGACGATTGATCGGTTGATGGTTCAATTGGGTGAAACAGAAGAGGCCTTGTACCGTAAATTCCAGCTTCAGCTAAACAGTGACAAACCGGAAGATTCCCTTGCTACTCTTCAAAAATTAGTTGCTATTGCCCCGGATAATATATTTTATAAAGAAAGGTTAGCAGGAGCCTATCTCTTTCTGAATAAAAAACAGGAAGCTATTGATCTGTATAAAGAAATTCTCACCATCGACCCCACAAATGCCCGGGCAAATATGGCTATGACAGAACTCAGTTCTCCAAATGGTGGCGAAGGGCAGAAACTCAATTCACTTACTTCCTTTGTCGGCAATCCAGATGTATCCATTGACCAAAAGGTTGGCGAAATCGTTTCCTTTCTTGACAAATACCTTCAATTCGGTGATACAACTTTGGAAACACCACTTAAAAGTATAGCTGACCTCTTAGTCAAAACTCATCCGGAAGAGGCAAAAGCCTGGGCACTCGGAGGCGACATATATCTTCATCTCGGCATATACCCGGATGCCCTGAATGCTTATAACAGAGCTCTCGGGCTGACCAATAAAGTCTATTCAGTCTTCGATCAGAAACTGCTTATCCTAACCTATCTGAAGAGATATGATGAACTTATCAAATTTGCCAATCAAACACTCGATATTTACCCCAATCAACTCAATGTCTATATAAGTCTTGCCTATGCGCAACTTAAGACAAATGACCTTCAGGCTGCCGCTAACACCCTGAACGTTGCTTTGCTGATGGCACCGGAAGATCAGCCAAATACGGCTCTCTTGTCTGTGCTGGCAGCTGTTGTCCAAAAAGAATTAAAAAATCCCAAGGATGCAGATAATTACATAACAAAAGCGGAATCACTCTGCAAAAATGATACAGATTTAAAAGTCCAGATTGCCGGGATACTGGCAGACTTTGACATAATGTTGCACCGCGCAAGAAAGTTAATTGAATCACCCACTGTCCATCGGCCAAATGATCCTTTTGTAGCTGCCACAGCTGCTCTTATTGAGTTTAAAAGTAAAAATTACACAACTGCGTTGAAATGGATTGATGAGGCCATAAAAACCAAGGGTTTAAAATATCCGACCATAGCCGAACAAGCTGGCGACATCTATTTTATGGTTAAAAACACTGCCAAAGCCATGGAATATTGGAATCTTGCCAAAAGTTTAGGTATGGATTACCCTACTTTAAACAAAAAAATCGAAACGAAATCCTATATTCAATAATCTATTTGACCCATGAAAGCAACATATATCATAGATGGCATCAGAACACCCATCGGGAATATAGGAGGAGTATTGTCACCTGTCCGTACCGATGATTTACTAACGCATGTATTAAAGGGATTAATTTCCAGGCATCCTCAACTAGACACTTCCACCATAGATGACGTCATCATAGGATGTGCCAATCAGGCAGGAGAAGACAACAGAAATGTAGCAAGGATGAGCCTTTTGATGGCCGGCCTACCCTATTCAATTCCGGGAGAGACAGTCAACAGACTATGTGCTTCAGGTATGTCTGCCGTTATACATGCACATAGAGCTATCCAATCCGGAGATGGCGACATGTTTATATCAGGTGGAGTGGAACACATGACACGTGGTCCATGGGTCATCAGTAAGGCTTCAACCGCCTTTGGCCGGGACTCTAAGATGTATGATTCTTCTTTCGGATGGAGATTTATCAACCCTGCTCTCCAATCTCTGTATGGAACAGAAGGTATGGGCGAAACAGCTGAAAATCTAGTAAGCCAATATAATATCAGCAGAGAACGTCAGGACTTATTTGCTTTTAACTCACAGAAAAAGGCAGCTCAGGCAAATAATAACGGCTACTTTAGCCAAGAAATTCTACCTATCAATGTGGTAAAAAACAAGAAAGAATCCTACTTAGTTGATAAGGATGAATTTCCTCGTCCTGATACCACTTTAAATATCCTTTCAGCACTCAGGCCGGCCTTCAAAAAAGAAGGAAGTGTGACTGCCGGCAACAGTTCCGGTTTGAATGACGGAGCAGCCGCTTTGCTGATAGCATCTGAAGAAGCTGTCCGACTACATAATCTCAAACCATTGGCTAGGATAGTTTCATCAGCCGTCGCCGGTGTTGAGCCCCGTATTATGGGTATCGGACCAGTACCCGCAAGTAAAAAGGCTATGCAGAGAGCAGGCCTTTCCCTGAAGGATATGGATCATATAGAAATCAATGAAGCCTTTGCAGCTCAGGTCCTGGCTTGTCTGGATGCATTTAATCTGGACGAAAACGATCCCCGCATCAATCCTCAGGGCGGAGCCATCGCCCTCGGACATCCTCTTGGCATGACAGGAAGCCGTATTCTTCATACTGCCGCCCTTCAGCTAAAACGAAATAAAGGAAAATATGCCCTGGTTACCATGTGCATTGGAGTCGGGCAAGGATATGCCACTATCATTGAAAGTGTTTGATACGAATTAAAATCAACCTTTCTTCGGCTCTACTGGTTCAGGATAGGCTACACGGATGTGATTCATATTGAGCAGCATTGCCTTGAAGACACGGACACAGGATTGTACATCTTCAAAGGTTATCTCTGACCGGTCAAGTTGACCTCCCTCTATCTTTGCATGTACCAACTTATCCACCATATCATTGATTTCTTCTTCAGTAGGATTGGGCATACTTCTGACAGCAGCCTCCACCGTATCAGCCAGCATAACTACGACTTGTTCCTTTGTTCGTGGCCGGGGACCGGGATAGGTAAATACTTTCTCATCGACGGCATGCTCAGCATGCTCTTTAACAAATTTCCTGTAAAAATATTCCACCTTCGTCGTACCGTGGTGCGTCTTGATAAAGTCAATAATAACATTGGGCAGACCATACTTCTTAGCAATTTTTACCCCTTCCGGCACATGGTCAATAATCAGCTTAGCACTGGTCACATAATCCAAACCTTCATGGGGATTGACATTTGTCTGATTTTCTGTAAAAATAAAGGGTTGTTTCATCTTTCCGATATCATGGTACAATGCCCCTACCCTTGCCATAGAGCTATTGCTCCCTATTTTTTCTGCCGCAGCCTCCGCCAATGTAGCCACATGAAGGACATGCTGAAATGTACCGGGCGCTTTGATGGACAATTCTTTCAATAAGTTATTGTTCAAATCAGATAATTCAGCCAGGGTAATCCCTGATGTAAAGCCAAACAGCCGCTCCAACAACGGAATTAATGGATAAGCAAGCAGTGTCAGAAAGACATTGAGACAGAGCCACCAGATGCTGTTGATATTAAAATCTGATAAATTGTTACTCTTGATATAGGTCAGGAAGAGATAAGTAAAAATGTAGGTTCCCAACAAAAATAAAAGTAAAACAAAAAATCTTGACCAATAACGCGTCTCTTTAGTCAGAATAACCACCATTATTCCTGACGTGACCTGCATGATTAAAAAATCTTTAGTCACCGGGCCAAATAGGGAAACAATCGTCAGTATCGCTATCAGCGTAAAAAAGGCAAGCCGTTGATTGTAAAAATTTTTGATGACGATGGGAGCAATACAAAACGGAATCATCAGTAAGTCAAGTGTGTTGGACTTGATAACAAAATAAGTCAACAACACGTATAACACTATCCAAAGATGCATAAACAGCATCTTTTTAAATATCAGAAAAACTTCCCTGACATAAGTGCGTACATATAAGACATAAAACATCAGAATTACTGTAATGAAGACAAAATACGCCAGGAATGACTTGAAATAGGACAATTTACTGCTATTGTCCGCATCGTTCAATTCCCTTAAGGACACCAGCTTTTGATATGCATCTTTAGAAATCGTCGTATTCCGCGTAATGATGATATCGCCTTTCCTGACTAAGCCCTCATTTGGCGAAATACGTTTATACTCCTGATCCAGAAATTCATTGGAGAGCGTCTGATCATAAAAAATATTAGGCTCCAACAAGACATCTATCAATGGATACAAATAGGCACCCTGATCGACACTTTGATTTACCATACGACGAACCGACTCTTTGGCTTTAACAAGGGTTGGTATAGTGGCTCTTGCTCTCATGGTGATGATATTTCCCTCTACAATATGAATGAGAAAATCATTCGGCTTATCCTTATAAATATCATTTGCCTCCAGTATGCCATTCTCATAGGTCTGCTTAAAAATGCCATACAATACACGGACATTAGCGTCCCGGCGGCTATTGAGAAAGGCGAGGGTGTCACCACCTACATGGCTTCTGTATTGTTCATAATCTTCCCTAACTTTTTCATTAAGATTTTCAGAGATTGATTCATTCTTCTTATAATAAGGAAGGAAATTCTTTAAAATCTCTTTTTTTTCAGCATTTAACTCATTGTCAGTCTTTCTGATAGCAAAATCATAGGGAGCCCTTAAATCACTGTATTTCCATTTACTGCCCTCTTCAAATTCATAGGTAACCGATCTTACCCTGGGCAAAAGTAAGCTGATTATTAATGCAGATATCAAAATAACCAACAACCGATATGATCCGGTTAAGTTGCGAAGTACACTGACATTGATATTTTGTTCCATCTTCATTATTTTGATTCAGGGTCACATTTTTAACAACATAAGAAAATTATTCTTTATCCTCTCTTGGATTCCATTCAACATCAGGCTTACCTGCTTTAAAAGTAAGATATCTCGCCAGAACAAAATAATAATCTGACAATCTGTTGAAAAATGCAAGGATGTCATCACCTACTTCCTCTTCATGGCTGAGCGAAACAATACAACGCTCTGCCCTCCTGCACACACATCTGGCGACATGTGCCATAGAAGTGGGCAAATGCCCTGAAGGAAGAATAAAGTGCCTTAGTGGAGGGAGTTCATTCTCCATAGAATCTATTCGTGCTTCCAAAAAATCAATTGCTACCTGCCCGGGGGCAGTAACGTATTGTTTAGCTCCGGGTGGTGTCGCTAATATAGAACCATAGGCAAATAAACAGTTTTGAATTTGCAACAAATCCGATTTAACACCGGAATCAGGTTCTGTATCCAATAAGACCCCTGTAAATGAATTCAGCTCATCTACCGTTCCATAAGCATCAATGCGAATATCATCCTTTGGCAGCCTTTTACCACCAAATAATGATGTTGTACCCTTGTCTCCTTTTTTTGTATAAATCCTCATTTTCCTGATTATATTTTCAAAGGTACAAAATTTATAAAAGTGATAATCCAATTAATGCTCCGGTCTTCTTTTAGCAGTCACAGTCACAACCACATCATTAAGACATTTTGTACAAAGTTTATTCAATTCAACCTGCCGGACGTCTTCCTACTATGTCACAAAAAAGTTCGTACAATGTTCAGAAAATTTTAAACTCGTACCGGACTTAAATCAATATTAAATTGGGAAAAAATGTAATATAATGTAACCTAAATTACCCGAAATAATGATAATCCACAACAGGTTCAACTTATGCCATTTCAGCATTATAAGCAGACAAAGGACAAAGATGATCCATTGTCTGATATCTACCAATGATTGATAACCCATGACCAGGATTGTTCCCATCAATATACCGAGTGAAGCGACAACCATTCCCCGGAAAAATGCTTTCCACATGATGGTTGCCATAAACTTTGGAAAAACTTTTATGCTTAAGAATGCAAAAATTAAAAGAGGCATCACAATACCCATAATGGCAAAAGCAGCTCCAATCCAGCTGTTTACCATATATCCGATAAATACGGATATCGACAAAATTGGTCCGGGCACAAACAAACCTAAGGCAAGAGAGTCTAATAATGTATTTATCGTGATTACCCCGGTGTCAACTAAGTCCAGTTTGATCCACGTCAATATAAAAAATCCGCTCCCTATCAGAAAACTTCCTGCTTTTAGGAATAACGCAATCAGTTTTTGATGTTCAACCAAGGGAATAGCATACTGCGGCTGCGCCTGCAACAAAACCAGCATGGTTGCTTTTTTGACGGAACCCGTATTCCTGAGAAGCACATAAGCAAATCCCCCCAGCAACACCAATAATATTGCATTTATTCCAATGGCGGCTGCTATGGTGATGATTAAAAATATACCAAACAATTTAATATCCTTGATGTAACGGATACAATACACAAGGGTTGTATAGACTAATATCGAAATAATAGCTGCCCTTATCCCATAGAAAAAAGGATCGATAAGCTTAAATTCACTTACTGCAAATTCTTTATAATACAAGGCAAAAACAAGCATCAGCAAAACGGAAGGCAGAAGAAAGCCTATCCCCGCGATAAGTAATCCTGCCAAACCTTTCTGATGATGTCCGATCCTCATAGTCAGTTGAAAACTTAAGGGTCCGGGAATATTCGAACTTTGACGCCTGAGCTGAACAAAGGTTTCTTCGTCCAAAATATGCTTCTTGGTGACCAATTCATTATGCATCAACTTAACATGTTGCTCCGGCTCTCCAAAACTGAAGGCGCCTGCCCTGACAAAAAACCAGAAAATGTCTATAAATCTTGTCATCCCTGTATATTCAGCACAAATATATATTTATTTGCCTTATCTTCATATATAAAATTTATTTAATATACCCGCAAGTTTAATCATACCCTTTGTACAAGCTAAACACACTAACCATTTTAGGATAATCTTCAAAAAGGATAATTCAGTTTATTTGAAAAACTATCTCGGACAATATTATCCTGATAAATCTTACATACAACCTTCCTGATAGATTTTATTCGCATAATTTCCGGATTGAATTATTAATTAAATTAAAGGATTAAATTGCCTGAAAGACTTATATTTGAGACGTAAAATAAGATGTATTATCATGAGCATTAAAATTCCGGATTTTACAAATACTAAAATAGCTTTTGCAACCAAGTCTAATGCAGAACTAAAAAAAATGCACTGGCTTTTTGATAAAATGAATAAACCATGGTTGGTCAATCTTGGCACAAAGTTTGGTCTATTTGCCATAAGGGTCAATTTTCCATTTGCGCAGACGATTCTAAAGAATACACTTTTCGAACAATTTTGTGGTGGAAGAACGCTTTTGGAGTGTATGCCCAATGTCGAAAAACTGGCTTCAAAAAATGTTTACACCATTATGGATTATGGTGCTGAGGGTAAGGATACGGAAGAAGATTTTAACCTTACCATGAATCAAGTCATCCGGTCCATCGAATTTGCAGCTCAGCATCCTAATATTAAATTAGTGAGTGCAAAGTTAACCGGACTGGGAAGATTTGGTCTTTTAGAAAAATTGCATAACAATGAGCCATTGAATGCATCTGAATCTGAGGAATACACCAATCTTGTGAAAAGAATTGATTCTATTTGCTACAATGCACATAATCATGGTATTGGCGTCTTTATTGATGCAGAAGAAACATGGATTCAAAATCCGGTTGATGACATAGTGGACAAAATGATGGCAAGGTATAATACAAAGACGCCTATCGTATATAATACTTTCCAGATGTACCGTAAAGCCAGTTTACCCTTTCTTAAAAAGTCCCATCAAAAGGCTAAGGAAGGAGGTTACATCTTAGGGGCCAAGTTGGTAAGAGGAGCCTATATGGAAAAGGAAAGAAAAAGAGCCGAAGAAATGGGTTATGAAAGCCCGATACAGGACACTAAAGCCGATACAGATAAAGACTTCGACCTGGGTATCACTTATTGCATTGAAAATATCAATGAAATTGCTTCCTGCTGTGCCTCCCACAACCAACAATCCAATACTTTATATGCACAATTGATTAAAAAAAACAATATTGACGGTCAGCATCCTCATGTCATGACCAGTCAGTTATATGGCATGAGTGATCACTTAACTTTTAATCTGGCAGAAGCAGGAATTCATGCATCTAAGTTTATGCCTTATGGTCCTGTGAAAGACGTCATGCCTTATCTCATGCGCCGTGCACAGGAAAACACTTCGGTTACAGGTGATATGAGCAGGGAATACGACCTCATTAACCAGGAAGTAAAAAGAAGAAAAAAGGAAAAATCCTGATTTTAAGTCAGATAATTATTTTTTCCTATTTCAAACAAATGGCTGCCAATGCTTGTGCGCCGATTATAATGCTATCCTCATCGACATCAAAAGTAGCTGTATGAACCCCGGAAGTAATCCCGCGTTCTTTATTGCTCGTGCCTAATCTGAAAAAACAACCTCTGATTTTTTGTGTGTACCAGGCAAAGTCTTCACTGGTCATCCTGATAGGCAAATGTTCCACATGATCCGCTCCAACAACCTGTGAAACAGCCTCTGTCGCTTTTGTTACAAGCTCCTCATCATTGATTAATACAGGGTAACCCTGAATAATATTCACCTCAGCACTTGCACCGTGAGCTTCGGCCAATGATTGACAATACCGGTGAATCAGATTATGTGCCTCAAATCGCCACTTTTCATCCATCGTCCTGAAGGTACCCTCCAATCTGACAACTGAAGGTATAACATTTGTCGCTCCTCCTTCGCTGTATATCTTCCCAAGAGTCAAAACGCATGGAATTGTCGGGTCACTCCTCCGGCTTACTACTGCCTGGATACCAATAATTAAATGACCTGCAATCATTATTGGATCTATTGTCTGATGGGGCATGCCACCATGTCCGCCTTGCCCCTTAATGGTAATATAAATCTCATCAGACGAGGCCATATACGGTCCGCTCCTCATACCAATTTTACCTGTTTCCATTGAAGGAAAGACGTGGAGTGCATAAATCTCCCGACATTTTTCGACTTCAAATGCACCTTCTTCCATCATTCTGAAAGCACCCCCGGGTAATTGCTCCTCACCAGGCTGGAAGATAAACTTGACATTGGCCCTGAGCCTTGACACGTTAGCTTGGATCAGTCGAATAGCTCCCAGTAGGCAGGTTACATGTACATCGTGACCACAGGCATGCATCACTCCCGGATTATGACTTTTATACGGAACATCATTTTTTTCCTCGATAGGCAAGGCATCCATATCAGCACGAAGAGCAATAAAATCATACGAAGGTATCATTGCGTTTATGGTTGCGACAATACCATGTCCGGCCCAGCCTTTTGTATATTCCACACCCCAGGTATCCAATTGCCTGCATATAAAAGCTGATGTATTTTCTTCCTGAAAAGACAATTCAGGATGAGCATGCAGGTGCCTTCTTAGTTCGATTAAATCTCCGGAGAGGCTTCTGAGGTCTATTCCATTCCAGTTCATCACTCTAATATTGCGGATAAGCCGGGCAGATCTTTACCTTCAATCATCTCAAGCATAGCGCCTCCTCCGGTAGAGACAAAACTTACTTCATCTTCCAGTCCGGCTTTGGAGATGGCAGCAACACTATCTCCTCCGCCAACAAGGGTATAAGACCCACGACGTGTTGCTTTAGAAAGTGCATTTGCAATTTCGAAGGTACCCTGAGCATAGTTGGCAAATTCAAATACGCCCATCGGACCATTCCACAAAATTGTCTGACTTTCCAATATTTCCTGCTCAAACAGACTAATACTTGCTTCTCCTATATCCAAGCCCATCCATCCATCGGGAATTTCGCCTATTGGCTTTGTAAGATAAAGACCATCGTTACTGAATTCTTCAGTTACCTTGGCGTCCAAAGGCAAGAGAAGTTTAACTCCTTTTGTCTCTGCCTTTTCAATCAAAGTATTAGCAAGGTCAAGTTTATCTGCTTCACAGAGTGATTTTCCGATATTCCCGCCCTGAGCTTTTATAAAAGTAAAGGCCATGCCCCCACCAATGATAATCTTATCAGCTTTTTCCAGTAAGTTTTCAATCAGGGTAATTTTATCGGAAACTTTTGCTCCGCCTATGATGGCACAAAAAGGTCTGTTGATATCGTTCAATACTTTTGAGATGTTTGTCACTTCTTTTTCCATAAGCAGCCCAAAAGTCTTGTGGTCCTTATCAAAATATCGGGCTATGGTAGCCGTACTTGCATGTTCTCTGTGAGCTGTTCCGAAAGCGTCATTGACATAAAACTCACCCAAAGATGCCATTTTATGTGCTAATTCTCTGTCTCCCTTCTCTTCGCCTTTGTAAAATCTTGTATTCTCAAGCAAGATGACATTATGTGGATCGACTGCTTGTATTTCTTCTTTTATTCTATCTTCCGTCAAAGGAGTATCAATGAAGACGACATTTCTTTTCAGGTTTTCTGAAACAGTATTTATAATATTCTTTAAGGAATACTTAGGTTTAAAATTTCCATTATCTTCAAGATCTTTAAAGGGCCGACCCAGATGGCTCAACAAGATAACTTTTGCGCCTTTTTCTAACAAACTCGTGATTGTCGGTACTGCTGCGCAAATTCTGGTATCATCACTAACTTGCAGATTACTATCTAAAGGAACATTAAAATCGACTCGTACGATAACATCCTTATTTTTCAGTTCTATATCAAACATAATCCATTCTTTTTTCCAAAGATAATTCCTTCTCTTCATTGCAACAAAATGATACCAACAAAATAAATAAAAAAGGGAAGCCGACTGACCTCCCTTTCATTTATCCTGATTAAAATTAATTAATATCCGGAATTAGCGTTTCCTGAATATTTAGAACCTTTTCTTGATGATCCAGGTGTATTAGATCCGGCTTCAGGTCCTGTAGGTGCAGCCATTTCAATATCTTCAGGTGTTGCAACTCTAAATTCAACACGACGGTTGATATACTGTTGTCTCTCTTTTTGCTTAGATATATTATGTGATGCAGGCAATCCGGGAATCATCGGATCTGACTTACCTTCATATTGGAGTATGAATCTCTCTCTTGGAAGATTGTATGTTCCGACCAAATAATCGATAGCAGCTTTCGCTCTGTTGTAAGACAACACTTTATTGTATTCATCAGAAGCTCTAGCATCTGTATAACCGCTCACTGCAACTTTAATGTTCGGATTAGACATCATTACCTCTGCAACTGATTTCAACTGAGGGTAAAACTCCGGCTTAATATAGTACTTATCCAGGTCAAAGTGAATCATTGGCAACCACCAGTCATTCTTCGTATTTTTAAGAATCTCATTTAATCTGGATTCGGTGACAGGCTTATCTGTGATAACTGCAACACCCTTAGAGTCAACTTCATATCCCGGAGGAGAAAATGGCTCATCATCTTTGTAATCAGCAATACCATCCTTGTCGCTATCCAAAGTAATACCTCTTGTATCGACAGGTGCACCTTGTGGAGAATTTTTCTCCTGGTCAATCATATCAATCACACCGTCTCCATCAGTATCCGTTAAGTCAAATTTAGGTCTTTGCTTCAGCTCTGCCACATCATTAAGAGCTCCATCCAATGGATTCAACCAATATAAAGGCTCGGTACGCTTATCAAAACTACCTAAGTTGATGCCCAAACGCAGGGTAGTATAATGTCCGGCATCATTATCATTACTTTGGTCATACCCAGAACGGTAAACAAATCCGTCCCAAGTGTCATTATCTACCCAGTAGTATTTGTGTTCAATGGAGAGATTTACTCTTTTATTAATTTTCCTTGAAATTCCCACAGTAACCGGAATAGTCATAGCCACCTCACCATTATTGAAAAATGCGGAAACATCTCTTTGATTACCGACTTTAATTTCATAATCACCATCCATAGCATCTTTAATCTTTTTCACATTATCTGAATATTTATCTTCTGTATTCAGATTCAGTGCGGCCCAATTAATAGGCGCTCCGTCTTTGTCGTTGTTTACACGAGTATCAATAGATAATACACCTAAACCAACACCCATGTAAAAATTCCACTTGTTCCTTTCCTGATGGAACAGGATGTTACCAAGGTTAAACAACGCATCAACCGAACCGGTAATCGTCTTGTTTTTGTAATTACGATACATAGGAGTCGTAACTGAACCAACCGTTGGAAGCTGTTCATTAGTAAGGATATTCCCTGAAGACAGACGATCATCAAATCCTTTGGATGTCATAAAATTACCTTCGACTCTGATTGATAAGGTGTAATTGATAGCCTTTCTCAGATGTATTCCTGCTCCCCAACCCGGAAACAAAGTAGTCGGAATATCGCCCGAAATGCCAAATCGGCCGACATTGACACCCAGCTCCCACATATTTTTCGGCTTGGCTGAATATTTACTCTGTCCTGCTCTCCACTCTTTGTTTTGATCAGGATTGACAGTCATCTCATCAGTTATGACCGGAGATTTAAACGATTCATTTTGAGCACTTACTTTTCCCCAGGTTAAAACAAGAGCCAGAGTGAAAATTAAAATGTGCATACTCTTAATCATAGGATTCTATTTTTATACCAAAAATTTTTTCAATTTTATTAAAATTCACGCAAAGTTAATTTTATTCTTCAAGTTATATTAAAAATAACCATCTTTATACTTAAAAAGTTAAATAATTTCACAATATGTTTACTAAATATAATATAAACACCTCAGTTAACTTTTCTTTTTGTTCAGATTTCAACAAAAATGTTAATCATGAAATATTGAATAATCCAAATAATGTATTATTCCTTTCATTAGACGTTAAAATTATAAAAAGTATCTCAAAAGTTATAAACAATTATTTTTTTAAGGAAAATAATCATTTTTTCTTCTTAGGTATCGTGGAGGATGACGCACAACAATTTCCAATAATCAATGAAATATTGTCTGAGAGCAAATGTAAGATATTTATTTTAAATAATGACCTTTCTGACTTAAAATATATCTTACAGGCTACCGATATTGCTAATATTTCAACTAATGTTCAAATTTTTGCCAATTCCACTACGGCGTGTGACAAAGTAATTTCATCATTCAGCTACAGTATTTTAGAACAGGTAATTAATATCGGCATCTCAGGTACCCAGTCACACCTAAATAATTCTTCTTCTATTCCGAAACAACTTTTTGACAGTTATCGTCTCGGCGTCTTATTAAATAATATTGAATTACTTACCCAACCCATTAATTATGCCAACATCGTAGTGACTGATATTTCCGTCCTAAAACACAGCGACATTCCCGGCAGGAAGTCTGGTGGCACGAGTGGTTTATCCTCCGAAAATTTCAATCAAATAGCCCGTTCCATAGGATTGAGCGACTGCCGGATAACTATACTTACCGGATTAAATCAACTCGACGAACCGGATGATATCAGTGCAGATACATTGGCACAATTTATTTATTATTTTGCAGATGGAGTCATCCAAAAAAATCGAACAACTTTACCACCAAAGTTCGTGCGGTTTACCATCGATGAATGTTTGCCCTATGACAGCATAACCTTTATCAAAGACGAGTTTAACAACGTGTGGCATGTCGAATTTCCAACCAAAATGCCTGACCACCTCGCTTCCTTTCAAAATGTTCCGTGTACATATGCCGATTACAAATTTTCCTCCCAGGGAGAATTATCGCCGAGAATTATTGAAATTTTCAATGCTCTGGACGATTTAGTGAATTAATTGTTCCAATTTCATCCCTCGTGAGCCTTTTATTAATACTAAATAGTCCCGGTAATCTGACAACCTGAAACTTTTGTTTGCTTCCTCAATTCCATTATAATATTTAAAGTGCTGAAATCCTTCGCTTAATCCCTTAAATTGGGGGCCTATCAGCACAACTAAATCCAGCTTATCTCCTACTCCACGTATTTTTTCTAAAATTTGCCGGTGGTACTTTTCGGACTCCTGACCCAGTTCAAGCATATCCCCCAATATTATACCTTTATTCCGGCTGGGCATATTCATCAGATTGTCAATAGCCTGCAGCATAGATGATGGATTGGCATTGTAAGCATCCAATATGATATCTACCTCCTGATACTTTATCATCTGTGACCTGCTGTTGCGTGGGACATAGTCAGCAATTGCTGTTATCATTTCAGCTTCGTGGCAACCGAAATACTTCCCGATTCCTATAGAAAGAAGGACATTGTTGAAATTATAATTACCAACAAGATGGGTGCCAACTATTTGTTCAAAATATTTTAAACATAAAAAATCCTGTGGACTTTGGTGCAACATTAAGTGTGTTTTTGTGCTATTCACCTCTTCAATTAAGGGATTAGTAGGATCATTCAAGAAGGAGAGGCTAATCTCTTCCGTATTAAGAAAAAATTTTTTACCGAACTTATTAATATAATGAAAGAGCTCGGATTTAGCTTTTTTCACTCCCTCCGGACTACCAAAACCCTCCAGGTGAGCTATACCGATGTTACTGATAGCCCCATAGTCGGGATGCGCTATCTCACATAAATGTTTGATTTCACCAATGTGGTTGGCTCCCATTTCGACTATTAGAAATTCAGCATCCCCGGGTGTAGCCAGAATAGTAAGAGGAACTCCGAGATGATTATTCAGATTGCCTTGAGTATAATGTGTCTTGTATCGGGTGTTTAGAACGGCAGCCAGCAACTCTTTGGTGGTTGTCTTTCCATTCGAACCGGTAATAGCCAGAACAGGTATTCTAAATGTTTTCCTGTACTCTGTGGCAAGGTTTTGCAAGGCAACCAATGTATCCTCTACAACTATTACTTTATCTCTGCCCTTAAATGTCGGATCCGACGAAATACAAAGCGCTACTCCCTTTTCAATTGCCTGATCAACGAATCGGTTCCCGTCAAAATTCTCCCCCTTGATGGCAAAAAATATCTGACCCGGGATAATCGTTCGGCTATCAATGGTCACTGAAGGAAATTCAAGAAAATAATCTAATAAAGATATCATAAGCTATGTTGTCTAAAAATCAATTTAACCTGGGAGTTTTAACCGGTATTTCTTTAGAAAACCATCATAAAGGTAATCCATGCTTTTTCAAATTTCAGTTAAATAAAAAATCCCCACAAAGTTAATTGTGAGGATCTTTTTTCGGTTATTATCAGATTAATATTTTCTCTTCACTTTCTTCTGCTTTCCGAACTGGTTACCGCTTGCAGCGCCATTTCCTTCAGGGCTACCCATTCTGGTCATAGCACAACGGAATCCAATGGTGCGGTCAGACTTGTCCTCATCTTTAAATCTTCTTGCGCCTGGAGAAAGCCAAAACAATCTGTCAGCCCATGAACCACCCTTGATAACTCTTGACTTATTACTTATAAGTGTGCTTACACCATAAAGGTAAACTCCGTCGAAAGGTTCATCACCATCCAGATAATCACGTACATCAGCTTTCTTAAAGTTCTCTCTATTGGCAATAATAGAATCATTCATCAGCCTATACTTTAATCTTCCCATGCTGTCTTTTTCAACCGGTCTTTCATCCGCTCCCAGGACCATTTCTTTAAATTCGTTACCCCGGAATGGGTTCAGATCCTGATTATCCACATCTCTTAACGTTATGGAGTTAGTCGGTCTGTAAACATCTGCTACCCATTCAGAGACG
>JAGFJA010000060.1 GCA_024103005.1 Saprospiraceae bacterium | reverse complement strand
TTATTCTACTGGATGTGCCGCTCTGGCAGTCATCCTGAACTCGTTTCGGCATCTGTTCTTACCGTCTTAATACTTATTTTACTTGATGTACCTTTCTGGCAGTCATCCTGAACTCGTTTCAGGATCAGTTCCTAAAGTCTTAATCCTTATTCTACTGGATGTGCCGCTCTGGCAGTCATTTATTTTTTAAAGTCACCTGGTCCATTCTTTCTTCTTTGCCATAAAATCTACTGATATTTGGTAAGGATAGCTCTTGTTTTATAAATTTTTTGCACATTTGCAGAGTTTTATTCACTCCTATGCCATCAAACAAGAAGTCAGAGAGGGACGAAATCTTTGAAAAAGAGCTGTTGCCTCATGTAGATGCACTGACCACTTTTGCTTTTCATCTTACTTATAATGAGGAAGATGCTCGTGATTTAGTTCAAGATACCTTCTTAAAAGCGTATAAGTCTATTGATAGCTACTTAGAGGGAACTAATTCAAAAGCGTGGTTGTTTAAGATTTTAAAGAACGCTTATATCAACGAATACCGGAAAAAGAGTAAGCGACCTACGGAAGTAGATTTTGATGATTTTTTGGCATATCTTGAAAAAGATGATCTGACTAATCCCGGCGCTCAGGATTTCCGGATGGATGTGTTTAGAAATCAAATGGGGGATGAAGTAACTATAGCGATTAATTCATTGCCTGTTGATTTTAAAACAGTTATTTTGTTGTGTGATATTGAAGAATTTACCTATGAAGAAATATCTAAAATTACGGATATTCCAATAGGTACAGTCAGATCAAGGTTGCACCGCGGAAGAAAGATGCTGCGGGATAAGCTGAAAAAATATGCAATGACTCTCGGTTATAAAGATTTAAAATCACCCGATGATGACACTAAAGTTAAATAATGATAGCAAATTCAATTTTGTCATGAATCATAAGATTAATCCTAAATTTCAACACAACACCAATCATGACATCAATTCCGAGCCCCACAACAAGCAGCATCACTCAGACCGTGACACCAATAACTTTGAATTTGATTTTAAATTGCCACAGGGATCATTCAAGGATTTTTTGAAAAGTAAAGTGCACAGACCTCACGTTTCGCCCGACTTTATCGAACAATTGAAAAGCAGGGTTACAAAAAGTTAAAACTTTTTTGACAGATTTATTTCCCTTTATAGTTTTTTAAACTCAAAATGAGTTATTACCTGGCTTTAAATTAAGGTAATTTTCAATTTGTTGCTGTTTCATTTTCTCTTTTAACCCACTCACAATGAAGTGCTTCAAGAGGCTCATTTGACGGCGTTTTTCATGTGTTGATTACCCGTTTAGCCAATAAAAAATCAAACTTATATCGGAAGTAAATTCTGTAATTCTGCTTTATACAGCCGGTACTTCTTAAGGAAAACGAGAAATTGGTTATCCGCACGTTTGTCAATTTGCCAACTTAAAATCTTCGGATATGATTAACTTTGCAGCCTAATTCAAAGAATCTTGCCAAAATGCTGGAAAAATTAACCGCTATTGAGGATAAATACTATATCTTAGAAGAACAACTGTCTGACCCTGATATCATATCAGACCTGTCCAGATATAAAAAAATAAATAAGGAATATAAAGACCTGCAGGAAATAATCCGGGTTTTAAGTGAGTACAGACAAATTCTTAGCGGTATTGAAACTGCCAACGAAATGATGAAGGATGCTGATCCGGAAATGCAGGAAATGGGGAAGTCTGAAATTGGCCCGCTTGAAGTTTCTAGAATTGAATTAGAGGAGAAGCTGAAGATGATGCTGATACCAAAGGATCCGGAAGATTCTAAAGATGTTTTGTTTGAAATCAGGAGCGGGACAGGAGGTGACGAGGCGTCTATTTTTGCAGGTGACTTATTCAGGATGTATAGCAGGTATTTTGAGAGTCAGGGATGGACTTATGAGATTCTTGAAGCGAATGAAGGCGATTCCGGCGGATACAGTAAAATTATTCTTGAGGTGAGCGGTGAAGATGTGTACGGCAAACTTAAGTTTGAATCAGGTGGTCATCGCGTCCAGCGAATTCCGAAAACAGAGTCGCAAGGTAGGGTCCATACCTCGGCAGCGACGGTTGCCGTGATCCCGAAACTGGAAGAAGAAGATGTAGATATTAAAAAGTCCGATTTGAAGGTGGATACCTTCAGAGCAAGCGGAGCCGGTGGACAGCACGTCAATAAGACAGAGTCAGGTGTGCGTTTTACCCACTTGCCTACAGGATTGATCACCGAAAGTACCGAGGCTCGCTCCCAGATAAAAAACAGGGAAATTGCCCTTCAGCGGTTGTATCAGCTTATTCTTGAGAAAAACAGGTCAGCCGTACAGAACACAATGGCTTCTCAGAGAAAGTCCATGGTCGGCAGTGGTGACAGAAGCGATAAGGTCAGGACATATAACTATCCCCAGAATCGCCTGACTGATCACCGGATTAATCTCACGCTTTACAATCTGGATTCTGTCATGGAAGGTAATATCGGCGACGTCATTGAGGCATTGAGGGTGTATGACAATACGGAAAAATTGAAGGCAATTGACGAAGGATAGGTTGCCTTTGTTGAGGGGAGATTTTAATTTTTAGGCCGGTTTTCACCTTATCCAGGTATTTGGTTCTATACAAATGGGCAGCGAAATTTTTTGGATTTGATTCACAGCTAACTTTATCTTCTAATATCTAAGGCCTGCTGATCTTATGCAATTAAATCTATTCAATCAACATCAGAATTCTCATAAATCATCAATTGGAAAGAATGTTTGGGGATTCATTAAATTGCTTTATTTTGGAGCTGTAAAATTTTTTGATACAATTAAAAGAGTAGGGCAGTATGAACGACTTTTCCCTGTTTTTTACCGAAGGCTGGAACCATATTATGAGCAAGGATGCGCTTGATCATCAGTTGTTTATCATTTCTTTGGCTGCATTGTTCCTTTGGAAAGACAAGAAAAGAGTGTTGATTCTTGTTACAGCTTTTACGATAGGGCATACCCTCACTTTAGCCTTAAGTGTATATGATGTCATCAGATTTAGTACTTCCTGGGTTGAGTTTCTTATTCCGATCACCATCTTGTTGACGTCAATTTACGATTTGAAATATTTAGATTTATCTAAAATTGAGCAAAGGAATATTCGGTTTAATTATATTATTGCTCTGTCATTCGGGTTGATTCATGGAATGGGCTTTGCCAATAGTATAAGGCAGATGCTTGCAAGCGATCAGACAATTGGTATTCCGTTATTGAGTTTTAATTTAGGGCTGGAGGCGGGGCAGGTTGTTCTTATTTTGTTAATCTTAATGGTTGCACAGTTGCTTGTCGTCAATATGAAGTTATCCCGGAAAGTCTGGATATTTGTTCTGAGTGCAATTCCACTGATTTTATCCTTTCAAATGGCAATTAACAGGATTCCGGTCTAATTAGTAAAAGTTTAATGTTTGTTTTTAGCCCGGGGAAGAGTATCTGATTTGGTATTAGATCTTATCAAACTATCTTGTTTCATACCGGCCCGCAAAGCAGCTCTTCTTTCCTGTTCTGCTTTCCAGTCAGTCAGATTAAAGTCCAAGCAGATATTAATTGCAACCTTTACTTTATTCTTTCCTTGTTTGGCACAAATCCACATTCCGGATGAGTCCTGCAGCATTTGAATCAATCTGTCAGCCTCTGTGGAGAATACCGTAGCATCGGTTTGCATGGGAAATGTTTGAACAATCTTTCCGGTGGTGTCAAAAACTAAAGTATAATATAATTTGTGTTCTGTTTTATTCTCAATTGCTTTACCTGGATATTCCATATTAGCAAGAAACCATTGTTTGAGTGCAGTCACGGTGCATCTGTCGAGTTTGTACATGTTGTCCTTGCTTGATTCGCATCCTTTCCATTGAGGCATGCAATCGACCTGGGTATAAATTCTTTCAGAAATTGTTTGCTGAGCTGATAGTGTAAAAGCCGACAACAGCCATATCGGCAAAATAAAAAACTTACTCCAAAAATTATTTTTCGCTAATTTCAAATCAAACATGTTAAAATGCAACATCTCTACGGACGACCGATAGAGATGTTGCAATTATACTACATTTTTTTGATTTACTCGTGTGCGCCATGGCAGGCTTTATATTTTTTGCCGCTGCCACATGGGCATGGATCATTCCTGCCTATTTTTTTCTCCGTCCTTACATAGGTAACCGGTTTTTCTACCGTAGATGTAGGCGGGCCGGTACGTGTCGGATCGTCATCGTATCCATCGGAATTATCTTTATGCACTCTTGCTTTAGAGAAATCTGTTTTCTGCAACTTTGCTTCTCTTACTTGTTCTGCTTCCATAGCTATAGCCATATTACCTTTAGCGAGGTAGGCAGTCACTTCGTGATTGATTTTTCTGACGAGGTCTTCAAAGAGTGAATATGCTTCCATTTTATAGATGACGAGTGGGTCTTTCTGCTCGAAGGATGCAGTTTGTACGGCGTCTTTCAGGTCATCCATATTTCGCAGATGTTCTTTCCATTTATCATCTATGATAGCGAGTGTGATAGTTTTTTCGATATCTCTGGCTATGGATCTGCCCGAGGTCTCTATCGCGTCATTCATATCTGCTGACACGGGAAGGGGATGTGTACTTCCATCCGTGAAGGGCAGGGCTATACGCTTAAATCGGTCTCCCTGTCGTTCTTTGACATCCTTGATGATAGGAAGGATGACATCGGTTATTTTTTGATTCTTACTATTGTAATATTCCATGAAGGCTTTCTGATAATTTTCAATGGCTTCATCATCTGATACAGTCAGGAACCCATCTTCAATAGCTTCCGGATCAAAACCGAATTGTGCTATGGAAGTTGTTCTGAATTCTTCGAAATTTCTCATGGCGCGACCTTCAAGTACGATGGCTTCGGTTGCGGCGCTAAACATTGCACTTAAATCCACGGACAATCGATCGCCGAAAAGTGCATTGTTTCTCTTCTTGTAGATAGCCTCACGCTGGATGTTCATGACATCATCATATTCCAGTAATCGTTTACGGATACCGAAGTTATTTTCTTCAACCCTTTTCTGTGCTCTTTCAATGGATTTGGTAATCATGCTGTGTTGGATGACGTCCCCTTCCTTGTGACCCATTCTGTCCATCGCTTTGGCGATTCGCTCAGACTGGAACAAACGCATCAGGTCATCTTCCAAAGATACGAAGAATTGGGATGAACCCGGATCGCCCTGACGACCGGAACGACCTCTCAACTGTCGGTCAACCCGACGGGATTCGTGTCTTTCAGTACCGATGATAGCAAGTCCGCCGGCTTTTTTAACTTCTTCACTTATTTTTATATCCGTACCACGTCCTGCCATATTGGTCGCGATGGTTACTCTACCTGCATGACCGGCTTCGGCAACTACATCAGCTTCCTTAGCGTGTTGTTTGGCGTTGAGGACGTTGTGACTGATACCTCTTAGCCGTAGCATCTTACTCAACATTTCAGAGATCTCAACAGAGGTTGTACCTACCAGAACAGGTCGTCCTGCCTGAGTCAGCTGGGTGATTTCTTCGATGACGGCATTGTATTTTTCACGGGCAGTCTTGAAGACATAGTCCTCCATGTCTTTTCTAATGACTGGTTTATTGGTTGGGATGACGGATACATCTAATTTATAAATTTGCCAGAATTCACCAGCTTCAGTTTCGGCTGTACCTGTCATACCGGCGAGTTTGTGGTACATCCTGAAGTAGTTCTGTAGAGTCACGGTAGCGTAGGTCTGTGTTTGTTCGCCTACTTTTACATTTTCCTTAGCTTCGAGTGCCTGATGCAGTCCGTCAGAATAACGTCTTCCTTCCATGATACGCCCGGTCTGCTCATCTACGATTTTTACTTCTCCGTTGACGATGATGTAGTCCACGTCTTTTTCAAACAAAGCATAAGCTTTCAATAATTGGTTGATAGAGTGGAGCCTCTTGGACTTTGCTGTATAATCCTGAATTAATTTTTCCTTTGCTTCAGCTTTCTGTTGGGCGGAAAGTTCTTCATTTTGTTCCATGGTGTGGATTTCTGTACCTATATCCGGTAGGACAAAGAAATCTTTATCTTCCATTCCCTGAGCAAGATATTCCGCACCTTTTTCAGTTAATTCGACGTCTCTGTTTTTTTCGTCTATCGTGAATAATAGAGGCTCATCAGCGATGTGCATATTTTTTGACTGTTCCTGCATATAGAAGTTTTCTGTTTTTTGCAGGATTACTTTATTGCCTTCTTCACTCAAATATTTGATCAAGGCTCTGGTTTTAGGGAGGGCTCTATATGCTCTAAACAATGCAAGGCCTCCCTCTCCTTCACCTGTTCCTGTTATATTCTCACCGATTAATTTTTTTGCTTCAACGATGAAATTTGTAACCAATTTACGCTGCGCTTCGACCATCTTTTCAACTCTCGGTTTCAGGTCTATATATTCCTGTTCGTCAGATCCCTGAGGAATAGGTCCTGAAATGATGAGTGGAGTACGGGCATCATCTATGAGTACGGAATCCACCTCGTCAACCATGGCATAGTGGTGCTTGCCCTGGACCAGTTCTTCCGGGCTGGTAACCATGTTGTCTCTCAGGTAGTCAAAACCAAATTCATTGTTGGTTCCGTATGTTATGTCGCATTGGTATGCTGCTCGTCTTTCCGGTGAGTTGGGTCTGTAATTGTCAATACAGTCAACGGTAAGTTGGAGAAACTGGAAGAGAGGACCGTTCCACTGGCAGTCCCTTTTAGCCAGGTAATCGTTGACTGTCACAATGTGGACGCCTTGGCCAGACAAGCCATTGAGGTATGCAGGTAAGGAGGCGACCAATGTTTTACCCTCACCTGTCGCCATTTCTGATATCTTGCCGTCATGTAAAACCATACCACCGATGAGCTGGACATCATAGTGTATCATGTTCCACCTGATCTCATTGCCACCTGCTGACCAGGTATTTTTCCAAAACGCCTTACCTTCTTCTATACGTACATATGGAGCAGTGGCTGCCAGGTCCATATCGTATTGGGTAGCAGTGACTTCTAATTCATCATTGTGCGTTAGCCTGTTGGCTGTTTCCTTTACGACAGCGAAAGCTTCCGGTAGGATTTGGCGTAATATATCTTCCAGGTGCTTGTCTCTGTCTTTTTTAAGCTTATCTATCTGGTCAAATAAGGACTCCTTTTCACGGATGTTGGCTGTTGACTTGGCTTGATCGGTCAGGGTACTGATATCCGTATCGATTCCGCTCAAGTGATCTTTGATCCTTTGACGGAATTCAAGCGTTTTATTTCTCAATTCATCGTTGGATAATGAATGGTATGATTCGTAGTATTGATTGATTTCATTGACAATCGGCATATATGCCTTTACTTCTCTGTCGGTCTTTGTACCGAACATTTTTTTGATAAAATCGAACATTATAAATTTTTTATGCCATTGAATTGACTATATTCGCATAAACCTAGTGAGTTCCTTTCTCCTCTAAATTTAAGTGCGCAAAGTTATGGTTTTAACTTAAATTGAATTTTTTATTCATACAATTTATCGAAAGATTAACATGAAAATTTGCATATTTTAAGGACATTTGCCTATCCCAAACCTTCTATATGCTTTTTCAAAAAATAAATCGATATAATATGTACACAAGGATCAAATCTTTATTTAAACCATTCTATTTTATAAGACAAATTTCACTCCATTGATTTATAATTGTTGAAAATGTGACAAAATGGCGCTTTTAATCCGCTTTCTGAACTTTGTCTGTACTTTTGTCGGTTTGGCATTGTTTTCAGTTGCCTGTACTAATCTTTCTTCAAATCAAACGCCCCTGAAAAAATATTATTTTCCTTATGAAGAAATGACCGGAGGGCAAACCTATATTTATCAATGTGGACCTTTGGACTCACTGGACAATCAGGTATTTCACTTTGTTTCTCAAAAAATTAAAGGTAAATGGTATCTCAATGGTAAAATATTCAGAAGTGATGGTGTCCTGACTCATGAATGGCAGGAAGAGGCTACTACGGGTGGGATGGTTATGAATCGCTATGCCATGTTTTTGGATCAGAAGTATCCAAGACCATGTGAGATAAAATACGATGATATTTTTCCATTTAAGGCAGATAAAAACGGAGTCTTTCTTTTTGATATGAATTGGACAGATCCTGCCAATCCGGGAACAAAGTACCAATTGATACGTAACAGAATTTTTCGTGGCGATACGGTATTAAAAATTATGGATAAAAATATTGAATGTATCCATTTTAAAATAAGGGAGCGACTGGAAGTCAATCAGGAGGGCATCTTAGGGCTGGATATGATAGGAGATGAATTCTATGGCAAGGGTATAGGCCTGGTAAGGTTTGTCAGGCAGATGGGTGACCGGCATCCGGTGTTTACGCTTACCTCTATAGAAGATAAATAAATTATCGATTAAATAAAATTTACCTTTGTAAAAACGACGGATATGTTAATGGTAGATGACTTATTGGTTAGTGACGAAATAGTTCAGGAACATTTTGCATGTGATTTGAGTGCATGCAAGGGTGCTTGTTGTTGGGAAGGTGATTTTGGGGCGCCATTGGATTTGAAGGAACTTCCTGTTTTAGATAGAATAAAAGATCAGGTAGCATCTTACCTTTCGCCTGAATCAAATGAGAGAATAGCAGAAAAGGGTGCATACACCTTCTTTGATGGCATGGATGGCTACGGCACCTCTCTTATGCCTGACGGCGCATGTGTATTTATGACGAGAAATGAGCTGGGTGTAGCATCCTGCGGTATTGAGCAGGCATGGAAGGATGGTGTAGTGGATTGGCCCAAACCGGAAAGTTGCCATCTTTACCCCATAAGAGTTGTGTTTAATAGCGATGGTGAGGATTATGCCTTAAATTATGACAAGTGGTCGATTTGCAGAAACTCATGTAATGTGCCTGGAAGGCCAAAGATTAAATTGTATCAGTTTGTAAAAGAGGGGTTGATTCGAAGGTATGGCCAAGAATTCTTTAATCAGTTGGATTATCTTGCAGGTGTGGTAAACGCTGAAGAGTCAGGGGAGGAGACGTCATGATTTCTTTCTCGGGCGGCTTATATCTCCACATACCTTTTTGTAAGCAGGCTTGTCACTATTGTAATTTCCACTTTGCAACTTCCTTGGTATATAAGGAAAAGCTTGTCAAGGCTTTGATAAAAGAAATCGAGATAACAGCAAAAAAATTTTCAAATCCGGAACTGAAAACAATTTACTTTGGAGGTGGCAGTCCTTCGCTGCTGACTTTAGACGAATTAGCATTGATTCTGGATAAGATCTGTCAACAATTTAACGTCGATGGAGTAGAAGAGGTAACACTGGAAGCCAATCCGGATGATTTAACGCGAGATTATTTGAAGGGATTGAAGGCGCTGGGAATACAAAGACTTAGTATCGGTATTCAATCTTTTCATGAGGAAGATCTGAAGTGGATGAATAGAGCCCATGACAGTCATCAGGCAATGTACTGTGTTCCCCTGGCTCAGGATATTGGTTTTGATGCCCTTTCCATAGATTTAATTTTCGGATATCCACTCTTGACAGATGAGAAATACATCTATAATCTGAACAAGGTTAATAAATGGCAAGTGCCGCATATTTCAGCTTACAGCCTGACCGTCGAAGAAAAGACTCCACTCAGTAAAGGGATAAAAAAAGGACTGGATAAATTGCCCGATGAGGATGCTGCCTTACGACAATTTACGATGACGCATGAAATTCTTGAGGATTACGGATATGAACATTATGAGATTTCAAACTATTCCAAACCGGGTATGCATGCCATCCACAACAGCAACTATTGGCTGGGTGTACCGTATATCGGTATTGGTCCGGCAGCACATTCTTACTATTCAGGTAAAAGACGCTGGAATATCGCCAATAACCAACAGTATATCAGGAAGATTGAATCTGGTGAAGATCCTTCCGAGTCAGAAATTATAACATCTCAGATTACATATGATGAATTGATATTGACCAGATTGCGTACCAAATGGGGAGTAAACCTTTCTGATATTGAAACCATCGGAGCAAAATATTCAGCTCATTTCAGAGAAAAAGTACAAGAATTAATTCGCAAGGGTATTGTTCAGAAATCAGATGAAAATTACAAACTTACATTTAAAGGTATGTTGATGGCTGACCACTGGACAGCAGAATTATTCTATTAACTGCATAAAAAACCCGGTGTGATCGACACCGGGTACGGATTAAGTTTTAAAGTTCAGAAATTCTCGATTGGTTTTTGTCGAGATAAGTTGGTTTTATTCAACTTTAATGAATGACAAAACATGTCTCTTGTCTGAACCTGAAGAAGAATAAATGATGGTATATTGACCACTGACGAGCGAACTTACGTTGATCTGATTTCCGGAAGAAGCATTTCCTCTAGTAACTATCAGGCCTGTATGGTCGATGATCATGTATTCAAATTCGGTGACATTCTTTTCTGAGATGGTTATGAAGTCACTGGTTGGGTTGGGATACAGGGTAGGTTTTTCAACTTTTGATTCAGTTCCTGAGTGGTCTCCAAAGCTGCTGTTTTCGATTTGCAGATCGACGAAGTATGCGTATTCGCATCCGCCTTCATTTTGTACCAATACGACATACATACCTGCTGCTCCGTAACCTGCATTATAAATCACCGGATTTTGATCAGTACTATGGAAGCCATTTGGCCCGCTCCATAAGTAAGAAGAGCCTCCTGTTGCGCTCAGCTGAATGGATTGACCTAAGGTATAAGGATTAGGATTGGCTGAAGCAGAGCCGACGATCTGCGGATAGACGTGTATCGGGAAGGAGAGGGAGGATTTACATCCTGTTGGTCCACCTGCAGTAACTGTGTAGTTTCCGGACATATAAAGCGGAATGTTGAGAATGAGTGGGTTTTGCAAGTTGGAACTGTAGCCTGCAGGGCCTGACCATTGGTAAGTTGATCCACCGCTTGAGTTGAGTTGAACATTGCTGCCTTCGCAAACGTCATAGTCTGAAGCAGAAGCATTTACGGTAGGTGGATTAACTATAAGGACATTTGTACTTGCTGAGGCTGTGCACCCATTGGGACTTGTAATTGTAACGGTATAAGTTCCGGAATTGGCGGAATTAACATTTGATATTGTGGGATTTTTAATATTGGAAGTAAAGCCGTTTGGTCCTGTCCAGGAAGCTGAGCCTGCGCCGGTTGAAAACAGTTTCAATGTCGAGCCGGTACAAGCTGTAGCGATGTCGTGTGAGGCAGTAGCTATCGGAGGGAAGTAAACATCGATTTTTATACTCAACCGAATGGAGCAACCATAAATATTGGTAATGATTACACTATAGGCACCTCTTTGATTATACTTGGTAATGGCGAGTATAGGATTTTGTTGAGTTGATGAGAAGCCCAGAGGGCCTGACCATTGGTATGAAACGCCTCCTGATGCAAAGAATTGAACATTGCTTCCAACACAAGGTGTCTGCGTGCTGACTGAGATAGTGCCGTTAGGAAGTGGATTGACTCCTACATTAATGCTGGCAGTAGCGGGACAACCTTCTGCGCTGGTGACTGTGACCGTGTAGATGCCGGCGTCGCTTGTGGAGGTGATTTTACGTCCGGGATTTTGAATTATAGTAGAAAAACCATTTGGTCCGGACCAAAGATAGGTTGCACCCCCGGAGGATGTTAAATAAAGAATATCATTAACACATACCGGGTTAGGTGTAGCACCAATGGTCGGAGTTGGGGTTTGATTGACGGTGACATTTACTGTTTTTGTGTCTGGGCATCCCTGTGCAGAAGTAACAGTAACAGTATATGTACCACCCTGGCTTACCTGGATGTTAGTTCTGGTTGGGTTTTGTAAGTTGCTGGAAAATCCGCCAGGTCCTGACCATGCATAAGTGCTGCCACCCCCACTGGATAATTGTAGCGTATTGCCACTGCATATTGGGTTAGGTGTAGCACCGATGGTAGCGGTTGGGGATAGATTAACAGAGACATTTACTGTTTTTATAGCAGTGCATCCCTGTGCAGAAGTAACGGTGACGGTATAGATACCGCTCTGGCTTACCTGGATGTTAGCTCTGGTTGGGTTTTGTAAGTTGCTGGAAAATCCGCCAGGTCCTGACCATGCATAAGTGCTGCCACCCCCACTGGATAATTGAAGCGTATTGCCACTGCATATTGGATTAGGTGTGGCACCTATGGTAGCATTTGGGAGCGGATTAACAGTTACATATACACTTGCCGTGCCTGTACAACCATTGGAAAATGTTGCTGTAACAGTATAAGTTCCTTGATTGGCAGCTATAGCATTGTTGATTGATGGGTTTTGAGCATTACTTGTAAATCCATTGGGTCCACTCCATGAATATGATACACCACCAGAGGACTGAAGATTTATAGTATTACCTGCACATACCTCAGTTTGAGTTGCTGTCACGGTTGCTTGAGGATATGCATTCCCGACACCTACTGCATACCAGGCATTTGTCACTTGCTTAACCTGATTTGAGCAGAGACCATAAATATCAATTGCTGCCTGGATTGATTTGGACCTGGCTTCAGCATAGCCATCGTCAGAATCAAGATATGATAGAAGATTCTCCCTAGCTATAATAGAAGCTGTGCTAATGCCAAGACCGGATACCGAATAGCTATCCCCATTGTCATTAGTACCGCTCCCTCCTTGTGAAAGCAAGTAAAACCAAAAATTCTGAACACCACTGTTGGTATGGACACCGCCATTATCTGCAGAGCCGGAATACCAATAGGTGCCCAAATATGTATCAGGATTGTAGTAAAGGTTTGGATTTGCCATGCTGCGGATTGCTCCATCTGTTCTTTCATCTCCCATCAACCAATCATTTGATCCGAGTGAAAATCGTTCAATAGCTTCTCCGAAGATGTCACTGAAGGACTCATTCAATGCTCCTGATTCATAGGAATAGTTCAAGCCTGCGGAGCTTCCGGTTACAGCGTGTGTGTATTCATGTCCGAGAATATCTTGAGTTGACCATGAATTGGCTAGTGTTCCTGAGCTACCTAAACCTACTTTCAATGTGCCTCCAGCAAATGACATAGAAGCGTTGTCAGAATATGCCTGGCATCCAGGGCTACTTGAGCCATCGAAAATAGCATTAATATATCCATTGATATCTCCATCTGCATCGTCGTATCCATTTAAACCTTGAGCAAACCAATAATTTGATGCTTGACGAGTGTAGTATAGGACAGATCCGCCAAATCTTTGATTATCAGTTGTCCAGGTATTGTCACTGCTTAAAATAGATGCCGGTGAAGCTGTACAGGTAGAGCTGTTCCAATCAAAAATTGTTATTTCATCATTAAAACAATCATCATGCAAATCCCAGAGTAATCCCGGAAGAATATTTAATGTGGAAATAGTATGAGTGCCATTAAAAATTGTGTTAACAGTGGTGCCATCACAATTTGATTCCATTGGAAGTTGGTTTAATATTTCTCCGGTATTCGCATCAGTAAAAATTCTGAAAAATTTGTCGGGGCTGCTGGCATGGATGTCAAATTTATAGGCTAATACTAAGCTGCCATGCTGGTTATACCACATCAGTTGTCCGGATGGATAGTAGGTCGCCATTGGGTTGTTCGTCCTTTTTTTAATTTCATTTTCCCAATATTCGTTCTGCCAATAATATTCCGAATAATCAAGAGTTTTAAGTGATTTGTTCAGCGCTTGAGAGGATTCTAATTGTGGTTTATTAGATTGTCTTTCCTGAGAAATTTTAAAAAGATTACTGGTAATAGACAAAATTTTATTGTTTTTGCTATGAACATTACAGGTAGCTCCTTCAATAGGAAGACCTTTATAAGTTTGTTGGTACTTTTGATGATCTAAACCTGATTTGGATAGTTTGCTTTTTAACATCGTTAGATCGCTTTCGCCTGATTTTATCAATGTGCTCTTTATCCAGGTAGTTATTTGTTCAGGTTTTAATTGTGTGTTTTCATCAAATTCAATTACATCGGGTAAAGCATTTCCTTTAGCATAAATAAGTTTTTGGGATCCGGGAATTATTTGAGAAGCTTCTTTTCCCGTGACTTCCTTGTATCCTTTTAATGTAGATTGAGCGGGAATACAGTTAGGAATAAAAATTGTAATCAAAATAAATGGAAGGAATCCATTTTTGATCATGTCAACAATAACAAAATGTTTTTCTGTTCTCATGTTTTAAAAATTTAAAGTGTTAATCAGTAAAATCTTAGCGAGACCTTGGTGATGAGTTTACTTATTTAATTGTGAAGTGGATTTGAAGAATTTTCATTTTTAGGGTGAATTTTTTTCAGGAGATGGCACTTTTGCCTGAAACTGAATTGTTTTATTCATATTGGCAATTTTTTAATATTTAAAATGAAAATAAGCGTCAGATAAATTATCGGACATGTTTGAAAAGGTAAAAAAGTAATATAGAAATGGGCTTAAATTGTTTTTTTAGGTGAATGAATTTAATTTTTTGTAAAATTAATTCCCTGGAGTATAAGTTTCCTACGTCTATTAACGGTAAATAGTTCCGTTTTTTTACGGATTTTTGAAACTTTTAAAAAATAACTATGAAACAAAAAATCCATCACAAAATGCCGTCACTTTGTGGTGGATTCGAAAATTATTGGGTATAAAATAAATCTATGACCTGCCTTTGTAATTCATCGGGTTGATATCCAATCCCTTGCCTTTTTCCATTTTCAGTTTTTGTTTAAATGTTTTGAATTTTGAAGGTTGTGGAATGGTATGCCAGCCATTGTTTGATTCGTCGATATCGGCTGTTTCTTTGAAGGGATCTAATTGGATAGAAGCTACTTCCTTGTCTTTTATAAAGGCCTTGGTAATTGTTTTTTCATTCTTTCGCCAGATTTGTGCCGGTATCCGATCCACCTCCTTGGAACCATCTTTATATGTCCACTCTATGATGACGGGCATGACCAGTCCTCCTTTGTTGCTCAAGGTCAACTCATAGGCATATTTAGAGGAAAATTCTTTTTTCAGCTCTTTGGTGAGTTGTTCGTATCTGGCAGGTATAACGACTTCAAAGTGTGATGTGTCTCTCATGGATGGATTTTTATCATAATGCCAATAAAAATCTCTTAAAGTCGTATCTCTGTCAGTCTCAAATTCAATATTCTTGTCTTCCCTGTTTCGAATTTGAGAAATATCTATAAAATCGTTTAAAGACGGTTCGGGGAGTTGTTGCCGGCGCACTTTGGGTTTATCAACTTCTGAATTGAGATCGGCAATGGCAAATCTTACAGTATCAATAGAGATGTCACAGGGATCGGTACCATAGAACCATCCCCTCCAGAACCAGTCGAGATCTTCTCCGCTCGCATCTTCCATCGAACGGAAAAAATCAGCAGGTGTCGGATGTTTGAAAGCCCATTTTCTGCAGTATGATCTGAAAGCATAGTCAAAAGTCTCACGTCCCATGATGGTCTCTCTCAGGATGTTCAGGCCGGTGGCAGGTTTGGCGTATGCATTGGGGCCAAATGCATTAATATTGTCAGAGTTGGTCATGATTGGTTCCAACTCATCTTTTGGTAGTTTCATATAGCTTACAATGGTAGAAGCAGGACCCCTCTTTGAAGGAAAATTATTGTCCCACAATGCCTCTGTCAGGTATTGTACAAAGGTATTCAGCCCTTCATCCATCCATGTCCACTGCCGCTCATCACTATTAATGATCATCGGAAAGAAGTTGTGCCCTACTTCATGGATGATGACACCAATCATGCCATTTTTAATATTTTCTGAATAAGAGCCATCTGATTCTGTTCGCCCATAATTAAAACAAATCATCGGATATTCCATCCCATTGCTGGCTTCAACACTTTGGGCAACAGGATATGGGTAGGGAATAGTAAAGTGTGAGTACGTTCTTATCGTATGTGCGACAACTTTGGTAGAAAATGGCCTGTAGAGTCCATAAGCTTCCTTGCCATAAAAACTCATAGCCATAACCTTCCTTCCCTCAATGTCCACCGGCATAGCATCCCACACAAATTTTCTGGAAGATCCCCAGGCAAAATCCCTTACATTTTTTGCCTCAAAAATGTATGTTTTTGTGGTGTTTGATTTTTTCTTCTCTGCCGCTTTTGCTTCATCCAGCGTAACTATTTCCATTGGCTCTGTGCTGCTTTGAGCCTGTTCCCATCGTTTAAACTGTGCGGGAGTCAATACGGATTTGTAGTTCTGACATTCACCTGTGGCACAAACAACATGATCTGCCGGAACCGTCATTTCTACATGAAAATCACCAAAGGTCAGCGCAAATTCAGCCCGACCGGAAAACTGATGGTTTTGCCAGCCCTGAAAATCACTGTAAACGCACATTCTGGGATACCATTGGGTCACAGTAAATAAATAATTGCCATCCTCAGGGAAATATTCATATCCACCACGTCCCCCTTGTTCTTTTCTGTTGACTAAATTATAGTTCCAGTCTAAGGTGTAGGTTATTTTCTGACCGGGCTGCAAAGGTTTATCGAGATCAATACGCATCATTGTTTTATTGACGGTATATTTCATTGGTTTGCCGCTTGCATCTACTAAGCGCGTGATATTGAAACCGAAACCATTATCTTTTTTATTTGCTTCAATGCGCTTCAGATCACCGTCATCCATCGAACGAGGCAGTGTGCTCTCATATTCATAACCTGAATTTTTTGTGTTGCTGTGCTGATTTTCGTCAAGCTGCATCCATAGGTAGTAAAGTGGATCGGGAGATTGATTGAAATAAGTAATCGTCTCTGTGCCTGTCAGATGTTGTTTCTTTTCATCCAGCGAGCATTTTATATTGTAATCGGCTTTTTGCTGCCAGTATTTGGGTCCGGGACTGCCACTTGCAGTCCGATATTCATTCGGAGTCGGAAGGATAGTTCCTAATTGTTCAAACTTATTGGCGTGATTGGCTTCGGGATTGTTTTGTATATTTTGAGCTGATAATTGGTAACTTGCCAGAAAAAATAAGGATAGAAAAAAAATAATTACTCGTTTCATGCTAGTTGTCATTAAAATTGTTCAAATATAGATTTTTGCCCAATAAAACATTAATGTTTTGTGTAATTAAAATATAAAATTGTACCAACGGCAGTAATTGTAGGATGCTCAGCATTCATTTTCCGATAAATACCCGGAGTTGAAAATTTATATTTCAGAAAATTATTCGTTTCCGGAGCCATCAGAAAGAAATATCCCTAAAAATCCGTGCCAAGACTAATATATAATCTGGGTTTGTTGAAATTTCCGGTATCCCAGCCTTTGGCGTAATCCAATCGTACAAAATATCCGAACAACAGAAACCTCAGACCGCCACCATACCCGAAAACTATTGGATTGCGGAAATAATTAACCTTGATATCTATACCCGGCTGAGTAATATAGACTGTATTAAGGGGATTATACTTGGCAAACGGGTTCCAGCCGTTCCATGCTGTACCGACATCAAAGAACCCTACCAGTTGCAGGTTATTTAAAAAGGTCGAACTAATCGCACCTCTTGACATATATCTTACAAAAGGCACTCTCAATTCCCCATTAATTAAGGCAAAATTATTTCCATTGCGTATATTGTACTGGAATCCGCGTAAATTGGGTGCAGGCACCTGATATGCGTAATTGACATCCGAAGCAGTCTGAGTTTCATTGTTAAAACTGGGGAATAGCCACCCATCACTCCCACCCAGATAATATAAGATTTGCTCAGAACCGAATGAAACCTGACTTGCTATGCGTGTGGCAAATATGGAATGCCGGTCTAACTCTATATAGTTCCTTGCATCAAATCCGGCAACCATCATATGACCTTTGTTCAATTTAAAGGAAAGTCCGTCGTCAATATTGATATCAAATTTTTTAACCCATTCAAAAAAAGCTTTTGCTCTGGTACCGGAATAAAGATTTAAACCCTTGTCCAATGTGTTGTCTATTATATAAGTAGCTCTGATCCCCAATCTCTCCGTAGATTCTACAGGCTGGTTGGCAGAATTTGGCTCAGTGGCTTTATACAACAGCTTATCCTGGCGAACCGTAAATCCTAATTTTACTGCATTAAACGGATCCAAAGCATATTTCAGGTCGAATTGACCCATCAGGATAACATTTTTTTGAATTATTGATGCGATTCCTGCATTGTTAAACCTTTCATTGGTTGATTTTCTGTAAAGGGCAATCCTTTTGTCAAGTCTGTATTTCAGGTCGTCAAATAACAGGTAGGCTTCATTTCCGTTCAGTGAGATTGGAATACGGATTCCGCCTTCCAAACGATAATCCTCAAACATGTCCTTGAGCTGCGCTTTCAATAACAATCCGAAGGGCGGATAAATGTTGCCCTGACCTTCACCTACATAAGTATTCAAT
This sequence comes from Saprospiraceae bacterium, assembly GCA_024103005.1. Taxonomy (GTDB): domain Bacteria; phylum Bacteroidota; class Bacteroidia; order Chitinophagales; family Saprospiraceae; genus Parvibacillus. Next base: position 65,463 of record JAGFJA010000060.1, on the reverse strand, counting down.
CCTTCAAACAGCATTGAGTTATCAAAATTTACTCCTGAATCCGTTATTTTAAACTTGAGCCGATATGGCACAATATTCAATGGATTCAACGGTTTCATTTTGTTGGGACCTGATACCTGAGGTTCATTCGGTTTCCTTTCAATTACCTGTTCGGCCTTGGGTTCGGTTTTCATTTCTCCATATTTGGTGATAAATTTTATGGAGTCAGGGATGACTTCATCTACTCTTTTAAATACTGTCCGAAGGGCATTGTCACTTGCAAGCGGATCTTTTTGCTGTTCGATTTTTTGAATATTGTAGCTGTAATCTTTGGGTGACTTATTGATTCCACTGACGGAGGTTGTCCAATGAGATGTGTCCAGGGCTCCAAATTGAATTTTTTCACCGTTAAAAGTATTTAAAAGCAGGTGGTGATTGTGGGATGGAATTGCATATTGTTCAATAGAAATTGGTAGATTTATAAGTTCAAAATTTGGTTTTTCACCGTCATATTTCACATTAACTGATGTCTTTATGAGGGCATTATTTTGAAATTCATTTGAGTGAAAATAAAGATTACCCCGATTATCTACATAAGGCTTTGTCTCACTGTAATTTTCAGTGAATGTGTGCTGGTTCATTTGCCATCCCTGACTGCCATTCGGATGGGTAATCTCCTTCATGGAAAAAATATCGAAAGAGCCAATGGGAATAATGGAATCTCCACTGACCGGTAGTAAGGATGTGTCGGGTCTGTTGGACGTAAAATACAGGATATGATTGCCATTCCGGTGACTTACTGTCATGTCCAGCTTGTCATACGGATCATTTGTGATGGGAGTGGATTGTCGGGTGGTCAGACGGTAAATAAACAAATTGTCATAGCCGTCAGTCGTCCCATTGACGATTATATTTTTTTTATCCCAATAGTCAATGTCATATATCCGCTGATAACGACCCGGTATCAATTGAAGCCTTTTTTTTTCTGTCGAAAGATTATATTCTGAAAGATAGATTTGATCACGTTTCTCATAGCAAAACAACAGATTTTTACCTTCCGGATCCCAGGCGATACAAGGATAATTCGGGTCAGGTGCCTGAATCTTGTTTTTAACACCATATTTCAATAAAGTCTTTGATTTTCCTGATTTTAACTCAACCAGCTTAATCCTTATTTTGCTTAATTCATTGGTCACCAATAAAACAAACTTGCCATCAGGAGAAGGCTTCATTCGGGTAACGAGCTCATTCTTTTTTAGTCGGGTAACTTTTTTTATTAACTTCTCTGCAGAAGAAATTGAATCCGACTTGTTCTGAACTCTACCTTTATAATAGTTGTAAATATTTTGAATAATATTGTCATACGTCGTTCCCAATACATATTGAAAACCCTTATCAAGGTTGTGATTGATACGCGTGACATAGACCAGATTGCCTATTGAGTTTTTGCCATAATTCAAGTCAATATAATTCCAAAACATGTGCCCTGCAAGCCTTGGGTTGACTTTAGCCAATTGTTCAAAATTTTTAATCTTTTTATGTGATAAGATTTTGGCAACTTTTAGGTCCAGTTCAGTATTCCATTGGTCGCCGAAATATGAGATCAGCCCGTCTTTAAACCATTGAGGGAGATTGAGCATCAGGCTGTTTTGTACTATTTCCTGTAAGTTGGAACCAAACAAAAGGTTGTTGAGATAAACCGCCGCAATCCCTTCACGGATTTGTTTTCTCAGATGATTATGATTGCCGTCAAATGCAATAAATATTTTATTGTCAATGGTTTTAGTCAGATTATCATTATATTCAAAGGCATCTGAAATACCTATATTGCTTTGTTTTAAGTCTGTAATGTCTGAAAAAACCAAAAATTCAGTTTTTTCATTTGTCTTAAAATCTATGGTCTTAATAATGTCGTTAAATTCACGTTCTGCCAGTCTGACGACCTTTTGACCGGCATTTCTGCTCTTGCCGTACCAGTTGACGGTAAACAGATCTGTTTCGTAATAAAGCCATTGATCAAAATCATCGTGATACTGGACTCTGTTCTTTCCAAATTCGACCTGATTGACCTGACTGAAAGATATTGAATGACACAATATAATGATCGTCAATATATTAAGAAAATATTTATATGTTGCAGATAAATACATTAAAAAAATAACCATTTATTAATTTTAAAATTACTATATTTATAGCATCTTTGTACACAAGCAATTGTTAAAATATAAATTTACTATCACATCAGCATCATGTTGCAGGTTCATTCTTTTACATTCAATCCTTTTCAAGAGAATACATATATTGTGTATGATCATACAAAAGAATGTATTATAATTGACCCCGGATGCCATAATTATAACGAAAATACAACCCTTTCCGCATATATTTCAGATTTAGGCCTCCATCCGGTCAGATTAATTAATACTCACTGTCATATAGACCATGTTTTGGGGAATGATTTTATTTACCGGAGCTACGGTTTATCACCTGAGATTCACAGTGGCGAGCAGCCTGTCCTGGATGCTGTGGATATGGTAGGCAAAATGTATGGTATTGATGTAACCCCTTCTCCTTCTGTGGGCAGATATATAGAAGATGGTGAATTGATAAACTTCGGTCACTCACAGCTTACTGCCCTGTTGACTCCCGGTCATTCACCTGCCAGCCTGAGTTTTTATTCCGAAAAAGATGGTATATGTATTGCCGGAGATGTTTTGTTTTTGGGAAGTATTGGCAGAACAGATCTTCCGGGTGGTGACTATAACACCCTCATCAGGAGCATTGAACAAAAATTGATGGTCTTGCCTGATGAAACCATCGTTTTTCCGGGTCATGGAGAGAGAACCACCATCGGCTATGAACGGAAAACCAATCCGTTTTTGCGATAGTTTCTGCGCAAAAGCTTCTTACATGAATTATAAAAGAAATAATATAAATTAAGGATTAAAAATTTCAGAGGTGACAACCAAATGATAATTCGATAATTATGAATTATTAAATATTTGTATGAGTTTACTTAAATTGATGATTATAAATGGTTTATATTTATTTATGAAACTTCTGAAAATATGCTGACTGTAATTCCACTTGGATTGACCCTAAAGCCTCAACAGCAAGCGCTTTGGTATTCATAAGTTCCGAAAATCAAACGGATGAAAGCCCAACAAACAGCTAAGCTACAAACTACTCATTACGGGCATTCTCAAACCGAACTACTGAATTAAATCGTAACTCAGAAACTTCAGTTAAGTAATATATAAACGGTAGATTGATTTACCGTTTTAAATAAAAATATTTGGGAATTCATTGTGACAAAAAAAAACAAGAGCTTTGCTGAATTTATTTTAAAATAGCACTTTTATTCAGAAAAGTTCAATTTGTATATTCGTTTTTGCGTTTACATGGTCAGACTACCAAATAAGAATTAAATGCAATTTATATATTTGCGTATGAAAAATTATTTTGTTTTAACTCTTCTTTATTTCATTATCGTGAATGCTCAGGTCGATGGGCAGACAAGGACTACAATACATAGAATTGCTTTTGGCAGTTGTGCGAATCAGGACGAAAGGCAACCTATTTTGGACATAGTGACCCGATATTCTCCGGATATGTTTATTTACCTGGGCGACAATATTTATGGGGATACCGAGGATATGGAGGTACTTAAAGAAAAGTATAATAAACTGGGTTCAAAGCCGGAGTATCAGCGATTAAAAGCCGCTACGAAAATTTTTGCTACCTGGGATGATCATGATTATGGTATCAATGACGGAGGCAGACACTTTTCAAAAAAAGAAGAAAGCAAGAAAATTTTTCTGGATTTTTTTGGGGATTCGGAACATTCAAACAGGAGATCATATCCCGGGGTTTATAATGCCTATGCGTATGGTGGACCCGGACAGCGTGTACAATTGATTCTGCTGGATACACGCACTTTCAGAGATAACTTAGTGCCTTTTAATAAGGATCCGGAAGTGCAGAAAAAGTTCTTTTACCCTTTAGAATATTCGCCCCAAGTTTCAAAGGATAGTACGTTATTGGGTGAAGCTCAGTGGGAGTGGTTGGAACGTCAACTCAAGGAACCTGCTGATGTCCGTATTATTGCATCCAGCATACAGTTTGGAGCTTCCTACAATGGATATGAGTCATGGGCTAATTTTCCGAATGAGCTAAAAAGATTCTTCGATATCCTGAATAAAACTCAGGCAAATGGGGTAGTGTTTATCTCAGGTGACGTACACTATTCAGAAATCAGTTTAGTTAAAAAAGAAGGAGTATATCCGATTTATGATTTTACTTCAAGTGGAATTACCTCAACATGGGATTTTGCTACGCCAAATAAGAACAGAATTGAAGGTCCTGTCATGGAGAATAATTTTGGATTATTAACCTTTGACTGGGATCCTAAGAATCCGACATTAAAGATGGAATGTATAGACAATAGGAATAACCAGCGGTTTGAATACACCATTCCTATCCGTTATTTGATCTTTGGCAGGGAATAAAAATAGTAAATACTTATAGAAAAATTAAGTTTAGAAAAGTTCTCAAGAAAATAAGATTCAGATGCTTTCCCAGACTTTGCATCCTTCTGTGCAGTTGCGACAAATATCTATCTGATCTCGTCCGGTGAGGATTTTTTCTCTGAATTGACGATAGTTTTTATTGTGCCAGATTTGCCTGAAGGCATCTTTTTTCAAGTCGCCTAATTTGTATTTGGCATCTTTGTCAAAGCAACAAGGCACCACCATGCCGTCCCATGTTATGACGCAGCTGTGCCACAACTTCCAGCAGTGATTAAGAAGTTGATTTTTAATGATATATTTTCCGTCAGACCCTTTACGATACCTGCTGTATCTGTCTATGGTAGGTATGAGCTCATTTCCGTTTTCATAGTCATAGACCTGAGCTGTCTTTAATTTTACCTCATCTATACCTATTTCTTCAGCCAACCTATATATTTCAGGAATTTGGTGTTCGTTTGGTTTGACTACCAAAAACTGGAAAATGATATGCGGAGTCTTGGATTTCAATTTTTTTTTCCATTTTACCAGATTCCTGGCTCCTTCCAGCACCGACTCTAAGTTACCTTCCCGTCGGTAGCTCTCGTATGTCTCTTGAGCGGTTCCGTCAACAGAAATAATAATTCTGCTGAGGCCGGATTCAATCGTTTGGCGGGATTTTTCATCATTTAGGAAATGGCCATTGGTGGATGTAATGGTATATATGCCCTTTGAAGAGGCATATTTTACCATTTCAAGAAATTTGGGATTTATGTATGGCTCACCCTGAAAATAAAAAATCAGGTAAAACAATCGGTTGCCCAGTTCATCGATAATTTTTCGGAAAAAGTCTTCTTTTAAGTTGCCGGTTGGCCTTGAAAATGCCCTTAATCCACTGGGACATTCAGGACATCGGAGATTACATGCTGTGGTGGGTTCGATGCTAATGGTAATGGGTGTGCCCCACTGTATCGCCTTTCCTGTCCACCGTGTGAGGTAATAAGAAGATACAACCTGAATTGCATTGACGACTTTGGCAGGCCTTACCTTTGATAGAAAATGTATTGTATCCTGAATAAATAGTTTCATGATTGCATAAGGGCAGTTTCAAGGGAAAATAAGCGAATGGCATTTTCAGTAGTTTTTTTACTGACTTCATCGACACTTATTCCTCGTATATCAGCAATTCTTTCTGCAATAATCGGAATATAGGCACTTTCATTTCTCTTGCCACGGTATGGAACAGGTGTTAAATAGGGAGCATCTGTCTCCAGAACAATCCTGTTTAAAGGAGCATTTTGAATAACCGGAACGAGGTTTGTGTTTTTGTAGGTAGAAGAGCCGCCTACTCCAATGTAAAATCCTAATTCCACCAGTTCATGCATTTGGTCAACAGTGCCGGAAAAACAGTGCATTACTCCACCTGCGAGCGTTTTTTTATTACTTTGTAAAATGTCCAGAACTTCTCTTGTACTTTCTCTTGAGTGGATACTTACCGGTAATTGAAATTGGTAACTCCAGGCGAGCTGCTCTTCGAAGGCATCTGCCTGAATGGGATAAGTGGACTTGTCCCAATACAGGTCTATACCTATTTCGCCGATTGCATGATAAGGCCGCTTTTCCAGCCATTTTTTCATTTGAGCCAATATCTCTTTATAATCCTGCTTAACAGAACAGGGATGCAATCCCATCATGGAGATACAGTACCCTTCGGACTCCTGCTCGAGCTGATGCATAGCGTCTATGCTGGAAAGGTCAATATTAGGCAGGAGGATAGTTTTGATACCGGCGGTTTTTGCTCTTTCGAGCATCATGTTCCGATCTTCATCGAATTCTCCGGCATACAAGTGGGCGTGGGTATCAATCATCTATTATTTTTTAGAAAAAACAGTCTTTCAAAGTAAAAGGTTGAGAGACCGTAAAAGTAAAAATAAAAAAGGCTACCCGCGTAAAGATAGCCTTTTAAAAAAATTTGTTTTTTACTTAATTCGTAAAGGTTAATTGTACCGGAATGCCAAAAAAGGCGTCTGTTTTAATCTGTAGTGTATTTGATTCGAGTTTTAAGATAGTATAATTGGTGGTTGTACCATCTTCGGTCCAGTCTAGCTGAGTGTCATTGTTGGATAATGCCCATGTGCCTTCAGCAGAAACTGCCGGCTCTCCTTCGCATTTAACGCCATCATCAGTAACTACAAATTTCCCGTCGGTGCTAAATTTAAGACAATTATCTTTGTCACATTCTTCAAAAGCAACATCCGTCACATCAACAAGCTTCCCATCTTCATCGTAAGACTCAACTTTTAAAATTTTCCAGCAGGACGGACCGGTCAGTAATTCTTTTTTTGTCTTAGGCGTATCTTCGTCTTTTTTGCAAGATGAAACAGTTATTAAAAATCCGGCGAGTAAAATAAATAAAAAATAATTGATTTTCATTGTTTTATAATTTTAAGTTGTTAATAATATTATCTTTATTTCGGCAAAGCCGATAAGAGCACCTAAATACATTTTCATCTGTATTAGAGGTGAAACAAAACGACATTTTGTACCTGGTATGCTGCTTATGAAGATTGAAGTTTTTCCTCTCTCTATTAAATGTAAATTTACTAAATGATTTGTAAATAAAAAAAATATTTAATAAAATTCGCAGAGGTTTTTTTTTTATTATTTTTTTTCAAATTTTATAATTATCGGATTTTTAAAATAATATGTACTTTAAAAAAAACTAAATAATTCATACAAGGTGACCGGCTTATGTTTTATCAATTTTTAATTTCGCATGATTTCCTACAAGTATATTTATAAAAGTATTTTAGCTTTTCCTACAATGATTAAATAATCTATATTTACCACCTAAGTCGGGATAGATGTCAAAGAAGAAAGTAAAGTTTTATGTAGTATGGAAGGGAAGAAATCCTGGTATTTACGACTCATGGGAGGATTGTAAGAATCAGGTTTTTGGCTTCGAAGGGGCACAATACAGAGGTTTTTTAAGTCATAAAGAAGCTGTTGATGCTTTTCAATTGCCCTTTCAGCCTGTTACCTCGCTTGCCGTACCTGCTGAAAAAAAAATTTCCGGAGTTTCCAAAATAATCAAAAACAGTATCAGCGTGGATGCTGCCTGCAGTGGTAATCCGGGAATGATGGAATACAGAGGTGTTGTTACAGCCACCGGCAAACAATTATTCGCTCAGGGACCTTTTCGGGATGGAACCAATAATATTGGTGAATTCCTTGCTTTAGTACATGCTTTGGCCTTTCTTAAAAATACGAATAGGCCTGATGTGACGATATATTCTGACAGTAAGACTGCCATTTCCTGGGTCAAAAAGAAAAAAGCAAATACCAAGTTGGAACATACCGGTTTTAATGAACTCGTGTTTCAATTGATTCATAGAGCCGAGCAATGGCTTAAGGAACATGAATATACCAATCCAATAATAAAATGGGATACTGAAAACTGGGGTGAAATTCCGGCTGACTTTGGGCGGAAATAAAATCTTTTCCTGGATATTGATTTCCTCTTTTAAATATACATGCGATTTTGATAAGTAGGGTTTAGACTAAAAATTAGTTAAAACTTTGCGAATTTAATCCTGTAATCCACACTTACCTTCCCTCTTTTAATATTTTCGAGTTTTCTTTTAATCAATTGTTTTTTGACGGCACCTAATTTTTCTATAAATAATTTTCCCAAAGTATGATCATATTCATGCTGGATAACCCTGGCATCAATGCCGTCATATGTCTCTTCATGTGTATTGAAGGATTCGTCCTGATACCGAATGCGGATCGTTGGCTGGCGTTCTACCTCACCCCTGATGTCGGGTATGGAAAGACAACCCTCTTCATACGCCCATTCTTCACCCTCTTCTGCCAGGATCTCAGCATTTATAAAAGCTTTTTTAATACCCTTTACCTCTTTTTCTTCTTTTTTAATCTGGATGGTATCGACTACGAATAATTTCAGGTTAAGACCAATTTGTTGTGCCGCCAGTCCTACGCCATTGGCATTATACATGGTTTCATACATGTCTTCAATCAACTGTTTTAAATCAGGATAATCAGATGTAACCTCCATTCCCTCTTTTTTTAAAACAGGTTGGCCATATACATATATCGGTAAAATCATATGTCTTCCTTTCTAATTTTTAAATTTTAATTAAATATGATTCAAATAATCTTGTAAAATCAAAACTGCAGCCATTTTATCGACAAGACGCTTATCCCGCCGCTTTTGCTGAGGTATGCCCAACTGTAAAATAACTTGTTTAGCTTTGACTGAAGTAAAAGATTCGTCGTGCAAAACTACAGATAAATCAGGATAATTGCGGATGATTTTGCGCTGAAGACCTACTATTTGATGCATAAAAGAGACAGCGTTTCCGTCAGTGTGAGTTGGATGGCCGATGACAACCTTGTTTACATCTTCTTTTTTTAAATAAGCCTCCAGAAATGTCCATAACTCCTGTGTAGCATAGGTTCCGACAGGATGCACTGCGATTTGCAAGACATCAGTTGCAGCTATTCCGCATCGTTTGGTTCCGTAATCAATGCATAGTATCCTCGACATTTTTCCCGGTTGAGAGGTAATATAAAATATTGCTGTTGGAAGCTCTGAAAATCTTATTGGCCATGCGTTTTATATCATTTCGGCTGATATTCTTGTATGTCTCAAATTCATTGTTTATGAGATTGACGTTGTTCAGGCTTTCAAAATAAGCAAGGTTCATCGCCTTATTGGAAGCACTGTATTCAGAAAAAACAAGGGTTGTTATACATTTGTTGATTACCTTAGTCAGTTCCCGTTCTGGAATCAGGTTGTTTTTTAAGTCATCCAGCACTTCCCAGATAGCATTCTCACCTATTTCAGGACTTATTCCGGTTGATAGTTTTCCATCAATTACAAGCAAACCTTCCTCGCTACTACCATTGGTATATGCATCTATAGAAGAAAAGAGACGTTTTTGTTTAACCAATATTTCATGAAGTCGGGCAGATCTTCCGTTCGCCAAAATATCTGACAAGATATCCGTTGCATAGAATCTGCTATCTGTGCGGGAAGGAATATGAAAGGCCATGAATATGGCAGGAATCTGTACATTTCTACTGACAGTCATTCTACGTTGTTTCCTTTGGGCACTTTCTTTTGGATAAGTTTTTTGATTTACAGGCCTGTCCGGTATTCCGCCAAAATGTTTGAGTATGGATATCTTGGCCTTTTTTATATCAAAATTGCCTGAAACAACAAGTACGGCATTGGATGGATAGTAATGCTCGTGGTAAAATTTTGCCGCATCCTTCAAGTTTGTTTTTTTAATGTCTTCAGGTTTGAGTCCGATAACCGGCCATCTGTAGGGATGCCTTTTGAATGCCAGCTTGCCCAGTAAATGCCAGATGTCACCGTATGGCTCATCAAGTGTCGTTTCATAAAACTCTTCGATGACCACCTTTTTTTGGATATCAAATTCAACCGGATTCAAACTTAACTGATGCATCCGGTCTGCTTCCAGATAAAGGAGTGTATCCAGGTTGGCTGAAGTCGCATAACTGTAATAGTTGGTAATATCATTTGATGTAAAGGCATTATTGTCGCCACCGGCCTTTTGAACGGGTAAGTCAAAATCAGGAACAGATCGTGTACCGGTAAACATGAGGTGCTCAAAAAGATGGGCTAATCCTGTGTGCCTCTTGTTTTCATTTTTTGAACCTACCTTATATAATATGTTAACTACCACCAGGGGAGTAGAAACATCCTGATGTAAAATGACAGTCAATCCATTTTTTAAAACATACCGGGAATAATTAATCATAGAACAAAGGTAAAAGAAATTCAGGCGGATGGTAGCACTAAATTTGGTTGTTTATTACTGTGTAATTTGTAAGATTTTATGAGCGAATAAATTTGAACAAATGTTATTGAAAGATGTTTATTGTTGCAAAATCATAATAATGAAAATAGTAAGAAGAGCAGGAGCACAATGGTGGGGTAGCGGTAAAGATGGAAAAGGAACTGTAAGCACGACAAGTAAGGTGCTGGATGAAACCCCTTTTAATTTTAGCATGAGGTTTGAAGAACAGCCCGGGACTAATCCGGAGGAATTGATAGGTGCCGCTCTGGCTGCCTGTTTTTCAATGAAGTTGAGTTTTGTATTAAATGAAAGAGGATTTGTTGCTGAACACATCAATTCCCATGCAGTGGTGACATTTGAAGAAGGAAAAATTTCAGATATCTTGTTGAAGGCAAAGGTCACAGTGCCGGGTATGTCACAAGAGAATTTTATTGATGCAGCAGAGGACGCAAAAGAAAATTGTCCTATTTCAAAATCATTAAACGCTACCATAAGATTGGAAGCAGAATTGAAAGGATAAAGGATGGAGCAAGTTGATACATCAATAGTTAAACCACTTCGAATAGTTGCATGGGCAGAGGGAATATCTTTTTTGCTCATCCTTTTTGTATCCATGCCTCTGAAATATATATGGGAGAAGCCTGAATTAAATCAGTTTACCGGATACATCCATGGCGTTTTATTTATTGTATATGTGATTGTTGTTTGGTTGGCAGGAGACCGCTTGGCGTGGAAAGGGAAGACTAAGGCATTGGCTCTGGCAGCTTCCATTATTCCATTTGGTACCTTCTGGGCAGATCATAGTATATTTAATAAGTATAAATGATTATTTAGTTAAAAGGATTGGCCGGATAAGAACCTCCACTTATTAAATTCAAATTCAAGGTCATTTCGAAGTGCCAAATTCACTTTGTCTTACAGCATTATTGGCTTGTATGCTCGGTGATATTAAATTATTGATCCTAATTTATATTAAATTTTTGTTATACAGTAATTTATAAAAAAATATATATTGCAAGATATGTAACCTTTTAGATTTGGATTTTGGAATACTAATAAGATAACTTTGCAAACGGAACTATACCGAGTTTATTCACCTCATTTGAAGATATTCCATATCGCGGACATATACTGTTTATTATCATTTAATTATGGGATTGGCCGAATATATTAATCATTACGGATACAAATCTGCCAAAGATTTTTCAAAAAAATAAATAAGAAGGTGTTTTTGGTGATTGCCTGGATATTATCTTATATTTTGATAAACTTCATGATTTAATCCTGTATTATATTAGGTTTTGAAAAGCAATCCTGAGGAAATTTAATCTTGAAATATAGGGAAAGTAGTTAATGAATTCAGATATTTAGACGGTTAGCCGATTTATTATTTAAAAAATTTTTAGGTGTTTCAAATATATAACAAGTTAATAATCATAATTTTATAACCATTTGATGCTAATTTAAATAAAAAATAAAAAAAAACCGGAAAAAAAATCAGAGGTACTGTATGAAATATAAAACAAAGTCTTATCTTTGCACTCGCTTATGAAAAAGTTCATGAGATGTGATTGAAGAGACCGATTGACGCCTTTAAGCGTCTCCAAAATAAGTTGAATTTATTGACCTTTAGGCAATCAGATTAAAGTTCAATGAAATTTAATGCCAGTGTAGCTCAGTTGGCCAGAGCAGCTGATTTGTAATCAGCTGGTCGGGGGTTCGAATCCCTCCACTGGCTCTATTTTTTGTGTAGGGTAGATGGCCGAGTGGTTAAAGGCGACAGACTGTAAATCTGTTCTCTCGCGAGTACGGAGGTTCGAATCCTTCTCTACCCACTTAAGATTTAATACAGTATGTTCCTTTCAGTCACACCTAAGAAAAATTAACCATTTGCGGGAGTAGCTCAGTTGGTAGAGCGACAGCCTTCCAAGCTGTAGGTCGCGGGTTCGAGCCTCGTCTCCCGCTCTAATATGATAAGAGACTGTGTTGCATTGGAGCAAAGGAATAACAGAAATCCGATCAAACGCTGATGTAGCTCAGGGGTAGAGCACTTCCTTGGTAAGGAAGAGGTCGAGGGTTCAAATCCCTTCATCAGCTCTAAGTATGGAAAATTTGAAAGTATGCGAATATTTTCATCTTTATATATATTAAAAGGCAGGAAGCAATATGTTGCTTCGGCATTTTTTTATTGGAAGGTTTTAATTGTATAATTTAAATATTTTAAAAAAAAAGTTCATTAGATGGCAAAGGAAACATTTGACAGGAGCAAGCCACACCTTAACGTGGGTACAATAGGTCACGTGGATCACGGTAAAACCACTCTTACGGCTGCTATTACTTCAGTGTTAGCTGCTGATGGATTGGCAGAAAAGAAGAGCTATGATTCAATTGATGCTGCTCCGGAAGAAAAAGAAAGAGGTATTACAATCAACACTGCACACGTAGAGTATCAGACTGCAAATCGTCACTACGCTCACGTGGACTGTCCGGGTCACGCCGACTATGTTAAGAACATGGTTACCGGTGCTGCTCAGATGGACGGAGCAATCTTAGTGGTTGCTGCAACTGACGGACCAATGCCTCAAACAAGAGAACACATCCTTTTGGCACGTCAGGTTGGCGTTCCTAAGATTGTGGTATTTATGAATAAAGTGGATATCGTAGATGATCCAGAAATGCTTGAACTGGTTGAAATGGAAATCAGAGAGTTACTCGATCAATATGAATTTGATGGCACAAACGCTTCTATTATTCAGGGATCGGCTCTGAAAGCATTGGAAGGAGATCCGGTTTATGTTGCAAAGATTAAGGAATTGATGGATGCAGTGGATAAGGACATTCCTGAACCTGCTCGTTTGACTGATCTTCCATTCTTGATGCCTGTTGAAGACGTATTCACTATCACTGGTCGTGGTACTGTTGCTACAGGACGTATCGAAAGAGGAGTTATCACAGTTAACAGCCCTGTAGAAATTATCGGTATGATGAAAGATGGCGAAAAGCCCCTTACTTCTACTGTTACCGGTGTTGAAATGTTTAGAAAACTCCTTGACAGAGGAGAGGCTGGAGATAATGCCGGTCTTTTGTTGAGAGGTATCGATAAGACAATGATCAAGAGAGGTCAGGTTATCTGCGCTCCCGGCTCTGTTAAGCCACACAAGAAATTCAAGTGTGAGGTGTATGTATTGAGTAAAGAAGAAGGTGGTCGTCACACTCCATTCTTTGATGGATATCGTCCACAGTTTTACTTCCGTACAACAGACGTTACAGGTGATTGTAAACTTCCTGAAGGCGTTAAGATGGTTACTCCGGGTGAAAATATTTCACTTGAAGTTACATTGTTAAGCACCATTGCGATGGAGAAAGGTCTTCGTTTCGCTATCCGTGAAGGTGGTCGTACTGTCGGAGCCGGTCAGGTTACTGAAGTTCTTGACTAAATGAAATTTTAAAATAATTTTGACGACATGAGCACTTCAATAAGGGGTGCTTGTGTCGCTTAATTACGGGAATAGCTCAACTGGTAGAGTGGCGGTCTCCAAAACCGCAGGTTGCGGGTTCGATCCCTGCTTCCCGTGCAAACAAATTGAAATGGATAAGATAACAGCTTATATTAAAGATTCCTATTACGAATTGATGCACAAGGTCGAATGGCCGGATCGCGTATCTTTAATGGGAAGCACTGTCGCTACCATCGTAGGTTTATTGATTCTTACCCTGCTAATTTTTGGAATGGATGGCGTGGTAAATCAGGTAGTTGATTTTATCTATAAAATTAAATAATCAATGTCTGAATCTCCTGAAGTAATTGTACCAAATGACCGAAAGTGGTATTCACTTAGGGTTATTAGCGGTAAAGAAAAGAAGGCTAAAGAAGCTATTGATTTAGAATTGCTGAGGTCAGGATGGCAGCAAATTGTTACACAAGTTGTTGTACCTACTGAAAAAGTTTACAAAATTGAAAAAGGTAAGAAAGTTATCCGAGAAAGAAATATTCTTGGAGGATATATTCTGGTCGAAGCAGTATCTAAAAAGCTATCAGGAGAGATAATTCAGGCTATCAGCAGTATCCCGAATGTCATTCATTTCTTAGGTGGTCAGAAGCCAATCCCTATGCAGGACGCAGAAGCCAACCGACTCTTGGGTAAGATTGACGAATCTCAGGATATGGACGAAGCAATGCTTGAACCATTTATTGTGGGAGAAACCATAAGAATCATTGATGGACCATTCAACGATTTCGTGGGAGATATCAAAGAGGTAAATGAAGAGAAGAAAAAGCTGAAAGTTATTGTCAAAATTTTTGGTAGAGGAGCTGAAGTTGAGCTGAATTTCATCCAGGTTGAAAAAAAATAATTTGAAGGGTCGCAATCACACCCTTAGAACATAAACAAATCTAAAATTATGGCAAAAGAGGTTGAAGTAAAAATCAAGCTGCAAGTGAAAGGCGGACAAGCCAATCCGGCACCACCGGTAGGTCCTGCTCTAGGTGCTAAAGGTGTTAATATCATGGAATTTTGTAAGAGATTTAACGCCGAAACTCAGGATAAAATGGGCAAGGTTTGTCCGGTAGTAATTACTGTTTATAAAGACAAATCTTTTGACTTTGTTATCAAAACTGCACCTGCCTCAGTGCAATTGATGGAACTGTCCGGTGCTAAGAAAGGTTCCGCTGAGCCAAACCGTAATAAGGTAGGTAAAGTTACATGGGATCAGGTAAAACAAATTGCAGAGGATAAGATGCCCGATCTGAATGCACTTACCATCGAAAGCGCCATGAAAATGGTGGCCGGTACAGCGCGCTCATTGGGTATAACTGTCGAAGGTACAGCGCCTTGGGATAATTAATTGAATTTTATTTTATAACAGAAGGGAGTTGAATCTGAATTCAACGTGTGACCTTAAAACATTTTGAGATGTCTAAATTAACTAAAAAACAAAAAGCTTCTCAGGCTAAGATTGACCCCAATAAATTATATGGGCTCGAAGATGCAATGGCAGCCGTAAAAGAAGCAAACTACGCTAAGTTCGATGCATCTGTGGATGTTCACGTTAAACTTGGTGTGGACCCTAGAAAAGCTGATCAGGCTATTCGAGGAACCGTTTCTTTACCTCATGGTACAGGTAAATCTAAAACAGTTGCTGTTTTTTGCACTCCGGAGAAAGAAGAGGAAGCTAAAGCAGCCGGAGCTGAATATGTCGGATTGGATGAGCTGATTGATAAAGTTGCAGGTGGCTGGACGGATGTGGATGTTGTAATTGCAATGCCGGGAGTTATGGCTAAGATGGGTAAGATTGCTAGAGTGCTGGGACCGCGAGGCCTGATGCCCAACCCTAAGACAGGTACAGTAACCAATGATGTTGCTGCTGCTGTATCAGAAGTTAAAAAAGGTAAAATTTCTTTCCGTGTTGATAAGTATGGAATTATTCATACATCTGTAGGCCGGATTTCTTTTACTCCGGCTCAATTGGCTGATAATACAACTGAATTGCTTCAAACACTCAATAAAATGAAACCTTCTTCCGCTAAAGGAGCATATATGAAGTCAATTACAGTTGCTTCTACTATGAGTCCCGGCGTTAAAGTAGATACCCGAACTATTAAATAATAACTATCAAGACTGACAGATATGAATAAAGCACAAAAAACACAGGTGATAGAGGATCTGAAAGAAAGATTCGAAAACTCTACCTTTTTCTACTTAACTGATGCTTCTTCACTGACCGTTATGCAAGTGAATAGCTTCAGAAAATTATGCTTTGAGCAAAATGTTCAGATGCAGGTAGTTAAAAATACACTGATCAAGAAAGCTCTTGAAGCAGGTGATGAATCTAAGAACTATTCCGATTTATACAATGCTCTTGAAGGCCCTACAGCAGTTTTGTTTTGTGAAACTGCCAATATCCCTGCAAGAATCATTGAAAAATTCAGAAAGACCAATAGTAAGCCCATTCTGAAAGCTGCTTACATTGATTCTTCTGTTTATGTTGGAGATGATCAGATTGAAGTTCTGACTAAGTTGAAATCTAAGGAAGAACTTATTGGCGAAATCATCGGCTTGTTGCAATCTCCTGCTAAGAATGTTGTTTCTGCCCTTAAATCAGGCGGTTCGACTATCGCAGGATTGCTTAAAACACTCGAAGAAAGAGCTAATTAATTTAATCCGGGATAATTTTATCCCCAATGCAATACGGCTTCCAAGCTTTACGCAATAATATATTTATTGACTAAATTTAAAAAATTATTTACAATGGCGGATTTAAAATCTTTCGCAGAACAATTGGTTAACCTGACAGTTAAAGAAGTTAACGAATTAGCAGCTATCCTCAAAGAAGAATATGGTATAGAGCCTGCTGCAGCAGCTGTTGCAGTTGCAGGACCTGTTGCTGGAGGTGGCGAAGCTGCAGCAACAGCAGCGCAAACTGAATTTGATGTTATTTTGAAATCTGCAGGAGCTAACAAACTTGCTGTAGTGAAAGAAGTTAAGACTTTGTTGAACTTGGGCTTAAAAGAGGCTAAGGACATCGTCGATGCTGCACCTGCACCTTTGAAAAATGGTGTATCTAAGGATGAAGCAGACTCAATCAAGGCTGCATTGGATGCTGCCGGTGCTGAGGTGGAGATTAAGTAATATTTAATTCAAAACCAAAAGCAATAGTTTGCTGTTTGGTATAAACGTAGTGTTGCTAATTAAAGTAATATTCTATATTGATTAGGCTTAGTAAGGTTAGTGTATAACCCTGCTAAGCCTATGACTATATTATACCGGACATAAAATTGCTGTTAAATAAATCGCAATTATTAATTTCAATATCCCACGTAATCCAGGATTACATCTACATCATAAAAATAGATCGGTCTAATGAATTCAAACGTAGCCTCCCTCAATAGCGAGTTAAATAGACATAATTTCGGAAAAATTAAATTGGCTGATTATCAACCGGATTTACTCGAAATCCAGCTAAAGTCATTTAAAGAATTTTTCCAATTGGAAACCACACCCGAAAATCGTATTAATGAAGGTTTATACCGGGTTTTTCAGGAAAATTTCCCTATCAGTGATGCCAGGAATATTTTTGTTCTTGAATTTCTTGATTATTATATTGACCCTCCAAGATACGATATTGATGAGTGTATGCAGCGAGGTTTGACTTATAGTCTTCCTTTGAAGGCTAAATTAAGACTTTCCTGTAATGATGAAGAACACGTTGATTTTCAGACTATTGTTCAGGATGTATTCCTTGGAAATATCCCTTACATGACGCCTAAAGGCACTTTTGTTATTAATGGTGCTCAGCGAGTTGTTGTCTCCCAGCTTCATCGTTCCCCCGGTGTATTCTTTAGTCAGACTTTTCACCCGAATGGAACAAAAATTTATTCAGCCAGAGTGATTCCTTTCAAGGGCGCATGGATGGAATTTGCCACGGACATTAATACCGTAATGTATGCGTATATTGACCGTAAGAAAAAATTCCCTGTAACAACCCTCCTTCGGGCTATCGGTTTTGACTCTGATAAAGATATTCTTGAAATCTTTGGGCTTTCTGAAGAAATTCCGGCTAAAAAGAAAGATTTACAAAAAGCCATAGGTCGAAAATTGGCTGCCAGGGTTTTGAGAAAATGGACTGAAGACTTCGTTGATGAAGACACCGGCGAAGTGGTCACAGTAGAAAGAAATGAAATCATCCTCGAACGGGATGTTGTCCTTGAAGAATCCCATTTCGATCTGATTTTGGATGCCGGTATAGATACCGTAATTCTCCAAAAGGAAGATATTACTGAAGATTATACCATTATCTATAATACTTTGCAAAAAGATACGGCAAGTAGTGAAATCGAAGCCGTAGAATATATTTATCGCCAATTGAGGGGTGCTGAACCACCTGACGAAGAAACCGCCAGAAGTATCATCGATAAACTTTTCTTCTCTGATAAAAGATACAACCTGGGTGAGGTAGGTCGATACAAGTTGAACAGAAAACTTGGTCTGACTACCGATCCTTCAACTATGGTCCTTACTAAGGAGGATATTATCATGATTGTGAAATATCTGGTATCGTTAATGAATCAAAAAGCTGAACTTGATGACATCGACCATCTTAGTAATCGCCGTGTTAGAACGGTAGGCGAACAGTTGTTCGCACAGTTCGGTGTGGGATTAGCCCGTATGGCACGTACCATCCGCGAAAGAATGAATGTGCGTGATAATGAAGTATTTACACCGATTGATTTGATTAATGCCAGAACATTATCTTCTGTAATCAATTCATTCTTTGGTACCTCACAGCTCTCACAGTTCCTGGACCAGACCAATCCATTAGCTGAAATAACACACAAACGTCGTATCTCTGCTCTCGGACCCGGTGGTTTGTCCCGCGAAAGAGCCGGTTTTGAGGTACGTGACGTTCACTATTCGCACTACGGAAGACTTTGTACCATTGAAACTCCGGAGGGACCAAACATCGGTTTGATCTCTACACTTTGTGTCCATGCAAAGATTAATAAAATGGGCTTTCTTGAGACACCATACCGAAAAGTTCATGATGGTAAAGTTGACTTGGCATCTGATGTTGAATACTTGTCAGCAGAAGCTGAAGACTACAAGAAAATAGCTCAGGCAAATACTCCTATCGGTAAAGAAGGGGATATCCTTAGTGAAAGAATTAAGGCAAGAGATCAGGGTGAATTCCCGGTTCTTGAGCCAGGCGAGGTTGAATACATTGATGTTGCTCCAAACCAGATTGTAGGTATCTCTGCATCCTTGATTCCTTTTTTGGAAAATGATGACGCCAACCGTGCTCTCATGGGATCAAACATGCAACGTCAGGCTGTTCCGCTCATTAGACCTTCATCTCCTATTGTAGGTACAGGTCTGGAAGGAAAAGTGGCCAGGGATTCACGTATGCTTATTAATGCAGAAGGTGATGGTATTGTAGATTATGTTGATGCCTCAAAGATTGTTATCAGATATGACCGAAGCGAAGAAGATCAACTGGTTTCCTTTGAGGATAATGTGAAAACATATACATTGACTAAATTCCTTAGAACCAACCAGGGTACTTGTATCAACCTTAAGCCAATTGTTAAGAAAGGTATGAGAGTGGTTGCTGGAACTGTTCTTTGTGAAGGTTATGCGACGGAAAATGGTGAACTGGCCTTGGGGCAAAACCTCAAAGTGGCCTTTATGCCATGGAAAGGTTATAACTTTGAAGATGCCATCGTATTGTCTGAAAGAGTGGTTAGGGAAGATATTTTCTCGTCTATACACATTGAACATTTTGAACTGGACGTTCGGGATACCAAGTTGGGTGAAGAAGAATTAACTCCGGATATACCAAATGTTAGTGAAGAAGCAACCAAAGACCTGGACGATAACGGAATTATCAGAATCGGTGCCTGGGTCAATGAAGGTGATATCCTGATCGGTAAAATCACACCAAAAGGTGAATCAGATCCTACTCCGGAAGAAAAATTACTCCGTGCTATCTTTGGTGACAAGGCAGGTGATGTGAAAGATGCATCCTTAAAGTGTCCACCATCTATTGAAGGTGTGGTTATCGACAAACAATTATTTGCAAGAGCAAAAAAAGATAAGATCCAGAAAGTTCAGGAGAAAGACCTGCTGGATAAACTGGAAGATGAACATCAGGTAGTGTTGAACGAGATGAAAACTACGCTGATAGATAAATTACTTGTCCTTGTTAAAAATAAAGTTACGACAGGTATCAAATCTATTTATGGAGAGGAGATGCTTGCCAAAGGCTCTAAGTTTAATAAGACCGTTTTGAAGGCAATAGATTACAGTATTGTTGATTACGCACAATGGACCGATGATGATGCTACCAATTCATTGATCGTCAGAATGCTACACAATTATAGTATTAAGGTCAATGAAGAATTGGGACATTATAAGCGTGAGAAATTTAATATTAGTATCGGAGATGAATTGCCTGCCGGTGTGTTAAAATTAGCTAAGGTTTACATAGCCAAGAAACGCAAGCTTAAGGTAGGTGATAAATTAGCCGGAAGGCACGGAAACAAAGGAATTGTATCTCGCATAGTACGAGTAGAAGATATGCCTTTCCTTGAAGACGGAACTCCGGTTGACATCGTTCTGAACCCACTTGGTGTACCTTCGAGGATGAACCTGGGTCAGATATTTGAAACAGTACTTGGTTGGGCAGGGGATAAGCTAAATATTAAATATGCCACTCCGATATTTGACGGAGCAAACCTGGATGAAATAGCTCAGGAATTGAAAAAAGCTGATTTGCCTGAACTGGGACAAACATATCTGTATGACGGCGAGACAGGAGACAGGTTCCACCAGAAAGCCACAGTAGGTGTTATCTACATGTTGAAACTTTCACACATGGTAGATGACAAGATGCACGCAAGAAGTACCGGACCGTATTCACTTATTACACAACAACCATTGGGCGGAAAGGCTCAGTTTGGTGGTCAGCGTTTTGGTGAGATGGAAGTATGGGCTCTTGAAGCTTACGGCGCTTCCAATATCCTAAGGGAATTGCTGACAATTAAGTCTGACGACATTCAGGGCAGATCCAAGGCTTATGAAGCTATTGTCAAGGGAGACAATCTGCCTGAACCTAATATTCCGGAATCATTCAACGTATTGGTTCATGAATTGAGAGGCCTGGCACTTGATGTAGGCTTTGATTGATATGAATGGCTCGATGAATGAGTCCTTAATTGTTGTCTTATTTTGAACCCAATAACTTTTATATAAATTATGTCATTAAAGAAAAAGAATTCAGCACCAAAACAAAATTTTTCGTCAATTACCATTCGCCTGGCAAGCCCTGACGAAATTTTGGAGCGTTCTTATGGTGAGGTTCTGAAGCCTGAAACAATCAACTATCGCTCATATAAGCCGGAACGTGACGGACTTTTCTGTGAAAGAATTTTCGGACCTGTAAAAGACTACGAATGTTATTGCGGTAAATACAAACGTATCCGCTATAAGAATATCGTGTGTGACCGCTGTGGTGTTGAGGTAACGGAAAAGAAAGTCAGACGAGAACGTATGGGTCACATCAAGTTGGTGGTGCCAATAGTACATATCTGGTTTTTCAGGTCGCTACCCAATAAAATAGGTTATTTGCTTGGTGTTTCTTCCAAGAAGCTCGAATCAATCATTTACTATGAAAGGTATGTAGTGATTCAGCCGGGAGTGAAGGAGTCAAGCGGCGTAAATAAACTGGACTTACTGGCAGAAGAGGAATATTTTGAAATTCTTGATTCTCTTCCAAAAGATAATCAGCTTCTGGATGATACTCATCCTGATAAGTTTATCGCTAAAATGGGTGCCGAAGCTGTCCGTGATTTGTTGATGGGAATTGATCTGGATCAGCTTTCTTATGAGCTTAGACACATGGCAAGCACGGAGACTTCTCAGCAAAGAAAATCTGAAGCGTTGAAACGCCTCAGAGTGGTTGAATCTTTCCGTGAAGGAATGGAATCTACTGAAAATCGTCCGGATTGGGCCGTTATTCAGTATTTACCGGTAATCCCACCAGAACTTAGACCATTGGTTCCATTGGATGGTGGTCGTTTTGCAAGCTCAGATCTTAATGACTTATACAGAAGAGTTATTATACGAAATAACCGTTTGAAGCGACTTTTGGAAATTAAAGCTCCTGAAGTTATCCTTCGAAATGAGAAGAGGATGCTGCAGGAATCTATCGACAGCCTATTTGACAATTCGCGTAAGTCCAATGCTGTCAAAGCTGAGGGTGGACGCGCGCTCAAGTCTTTATCTGATATCCTGAAAGGTAAGCAAGGTCGTTTCCGCCAAAACCTCTTAGGTAAGAGGGTTGACTATTCCGGTCGTTCGGTGATTGTAGTAGGTCCTACTTTGAAGTTGCACGAATGTGGAATTCCAAAAGGAATGGCATCTGAGTTGTTTAAGCCTTTTATCATCAGAAAGCTAATTGAGAGGGGTATAGTAAAAACAGTTAAGTCTGCTAAAAAATTAGTTGAAAGAAAAGATTCCGTTATTTGGGAAATTCTTGAGAATATTCTGAAAGGACACCCGGTCCTTTTAAACCGGGCACCGACACTCCACAGATTGTCAATTCAGGCATTCCAGCCAAAGCTTATCGAAGGTAAGGCGATTCAGTTACATCCATTGGTATGTAGTGCATTCAACGCCGACTTCGACGGTGACCAGATGGCGGTACACGTGCCGCTTAGTCAGGCATCTATTATCGAAGCTCAATTGTTGATGCTTTCTTCACACAACATGCTTAACCCCCAGGATGGTTCTCCTGTAACCCTTCCTTCTCAGGACATGGTATTGGGATTATATTACCTGACAAAACCAAAGACCAGCAAAGACGACCTGATTATCAAAGGTCAGGGGATGAAGTTCTATTCTTCCGAAGAGGTGATTATTGCGTTAAATGAGCAAAAAGTTGATCTCCATGCCGAAATTAAAGTCAGGGAGAGAGTGGAAGAGAATGGAGTAATGGTATATAAGCTCATTGACACTACGGTGGGAAGAGTATTGTTTAATAGAGCAGTACCGCAAAGTGTACCGTATATCAACGAGTTACTTACCAAGAAAAATTTGAAGAAAGTCATCAACGATATAATCAGAAGAACAGACTTTTCTGTTACCGCTGATTTCCTGGATGGTATTAAGGAACTTGGGTATTTCTGGTCATTTAAAGGAGGATTGTCCTTTAATTTGGGAGACTTAATCATTCCAAAGCTTAAGGAGACTGTAATTGCTAATGCGCAGAACCAGGTAGATGAAATCGTTGAGCACTACAATATGGGTTTGATTACCAATAACGAAAGATATAACCAGACGATTGATAAATGGACGTTTGCTGATAATATGATTACCAACTCTCTGATGAAAGAGTTGAGTAGCGATAAACAAGGTTTCAATTCAGTATTTATGATGCTGGATTCAGGAGCAAGAGGTTCCAAGCAACAGATCAAACAGTTGTGTGGTCTAAGGGGACTGATGGCTAAACCCAGAAAATCCGGTGATACAGGTGGAGCAATCATTGAAAACCCGATTTTGTCCTCCTTCATCGAAGGTTTGTCAGTACTGGAATACTTTATCTCTACACACGGTGCTCGAAAAGGTCTTGCGGATACAGCCCTTAAGACAGCAGATGCAGGTTATCTGACAAGAAGATTAGTGGATGTGGCTCAGGATGTTGTCATCATTGAAGAGGATTGTGATACCCTTAGAGGCATTGAGACTTCAGCTTTGAAAGATAATGAAAAAGTAATCGAAACCTTAAGTAACCGCATCGTCGGAAGGTTTACATTGCATGATGTAGTGCATCCGGATACCAATGAACTGATTCTGGCAGCAGGCGAGTATATAGATGATAATATTGCTCATGCGATAGAAGAGGCAGGTATAGAGAGCGTCACCATCAGATCGGTTCTTACATGTGAAACGAAGAGAGGTGTATGTACTAAATGTTACGGTAAAAATCTTGCTACCGGTCGCATCGCTGAGATGGGAGATGCAGTCGGTATAATTTCTGCACAGTCGATCGGTGAACCGGGAACACAGCTTACCTTGCGTACATTCCATACAGGTGGTACGGCTTCCGTATCAAAATCTGATAGTGAGATCCGAGCTAAATATGACAGTAAGCTTGAATTCGATGGTATCCGTACGGCAGTCCAGGAGGAAGAAGACGGTTCTTCTTCTGTAGTAGTAATATCAAGAACCGGTGAGATTAAAAATATCGAAATAAAGGGAGGTAAGGTGCTTCATACAGAGCACGTTCCATATGGTGCAAAACTCAGATTTAAGGATGGCGATAAGGTAGCCAAAGGAGATTTGATTTGTGACTGGGATCCGTTTAATGCCCTGATTATCTCTGAATTTGCCGGTAAAGCACAGTTTGAAGCGATTGAAGAAGGGGTGACTTACCGGGTTGAACGGGACGATCAGACCGGATATGCAGAAAAAGTAATTATTGAAAGTAAAAATAAACGTAAGATTCCTATCATACGTATCTTAGATAAGAGCGGAGGAGAATTGCGTAACTACTCATTGCCGGTTGGATCCTATCTTCAGATTAATGACGGTGATTCAGTCAAGGCAGGTCAGGTAATTGTTAAGATTCCTCGTAAATTGGGTAAGATTTCGGATATTACGGGTGGTTTGCCAAGAGTAACTGAATTATTTGAAGCAAGAAACCCATCAAACCCGGCAGTAGTTGCCGAGATTGATGGAATCGTTAAATTCGGAACTATTAAGAGAGGTAACCGTGAGGTTTCTATCCAGGCTAAAGACGGTCAGGAAAGAAAGTACCTCGTCGGATTATCCAAACACATCCTCGTTCAGGATGGCGACTTTGTAAGGGCCGGTACGCCTCTATCTGATGGCGCTATCGCTCCTAAAGATATCCTTGATATCAAGGGACCTTTTGCAGTACAGTCGCATTTGGTTAATGGAGTCCAGGAAGTATATCGTTCTCAGGGTATAGCTATCAATGACAAGCACATTGAAGTGATTATTCGACAGATGATGAGAAGAGTAGAAATAGTTGAGCCCGGAGATACCAACTTCCTTGAAGGTGAAGCAGTAGAAAAGTACGATTTCTTAGAGCAGAATGATTACGTATTTGATAAGAAAGTAGTTACAGATTCAGGAGATAGCAATAAATTTAGGCCTGGCCAATTAGTGACTATACGCCAGATCAGAGAGGAAAACTCCTTACTGAAACGTGATGATCTCAAACTGGTAGAATATCGTGATGCTGCTGCTGCCACATCCACACCTCTGTTATTAGGTATTACCAAGTCATCACTTGGAACGGAGAGCTGGATTTCGGCGGCCTCATTCCAGGAAACAACCAAAGTATTGAGTACTGCCGCAATAGCCGCTAAGAAAGATAATTTGAGCGGATTGAAGGAGAATGTTATTATCGGTAAGAAAATACCGGCAGGAACCGGATTGCGTAAATTTAATGACTTATTAGTTGGTGTGGAAGGCCAGTTCCCTGAAAATGGTTCAGACAACGTGATGTATTAATACTAGTATATCAAATAATTGTAAAAAAGGCTGTACTTCAAAGTATGGCCTTTTTTTTGTGCCCAAAGGAATATGCCCAATCTAATTCGATTCAAATTTGTCTTATAAATATCTGCGATATTAAAAAATAAATTGAAGCCAACTTTCTTATTATCAGTTTTTATTTATATCTTTGACAAATGGAAACTTGATTAGAATACTTCTCATTTTTCTGAATTAATCACCAATTAATTTATTTTTTATGGAAACAATCTCCGATGTAAAACAATGCCTTAATTGTTCTAAAAAAGTTATTGGCCGTGCCGATAAAAAGTTTTGTGATGACTTCTGCCGAAACAATTACAACAACCATCTTAAAAGTCAGACCAATAATGTGATCCGTAATGTCAATGGAGCATTGACAAAGAATCGCAGAATATTGGAAAGTCTTCTGCCGGAGGACGAATCTCACAAATTTGTGCCAAAAGAAAAGTTATTAAAAATGGGATATCGTTTTAAATATCAAACTCATTTTATCAATAACCAGAAAGGTCAAACCTATTTCTTTTGTTATGACCATGGCTACAGAGAGACAGAGAATCAACTGGTAATGATTGTCAGAACTTTTCCTTTAGGAAAAAGATAGAGAATGTCATTTATAGATTGTCGATTTCAACCTATAAGCCCGATAATGGATTGATTTGTTAGTAGATAAAAAGTGATGGTGTGCACTATTTGACTGTCATACCATCACTTTATCACCTGATTAGAGTTACATCTCCTTTGAATATTCGGACACCTTCACCGGGAATATTTATTTCCGCTACCCAGGCGAATACGGCTGGATTCATTTTCTGACCTCTAAACTTTCCGTCCCAGCCTTCCGCCTCAATATTTGGCAGTAAATCAGATTTTTCAAATACCAATTCTCCCCATCTTGTAAATATTTTTAGATTATCTATTTTTTTAATATGATGATCCGTAAATACCGTTACAAAGTCATTTACTCCATCACCATTTGGCGTAAATACATTAGGTACAAATATTTTGATATCTCTTCTGATTACAACTCTTACACTGATTGAATCCTGACAACCCTGATTATCAGTTACTACAACATTATATGTGATGCCCTTTTCAGGCTTGGTTGTTGGAGTCGGGCAATCCGTACAAGACAGATAATCCGCCGGTTTCCAGGTTATTGATGAATAAGGGCTATTTATTACTGGAATCAAAGTGGCACTTTCACCCTCATTTACAACATACACGCCCTGGATATCGATATTAATGTCAGATGATGCTTTTATTTCAAAAGAACCTTCTACCTTACAACCCTTCGAATCGATAATGGATAAATGATGTGATCCAGCCTCCAGTTGGTCTATTTTCAAAGGTAATGTTGATGTTGTTGTCCAAAGTAAGCTATCCAGATATATTTCAAGGGGATATACCATATTTTCAGTTTGAATAATGTCAATATAATTTGACTCTGCATTTGTACATGCTTTGGATACTATGTTCCATTTAGCATTTACATACGGTGGTGGATTAATTGTGAAATCCTTGGTTGATTGACAACCAGATTGTGGATCTTTAAAAATCAAATTATAATTTCCGGGTTGTAAGTCACCAAAATAGGGTAGTCCGGAGAATGTAATTCCACTGTCAACAGAAAAAATATACCTGTCTGATGCTGGTGGCAAAATAGTAACACTTCCTACTTGTTGTTGGCAATCTGTATTTTCTATCAATAAATTGATTTCCAAAAGTGTGGTAATAGTGAGAACTAATTGATCCGAAGTGGCGACACAAGGGCCATCACCATCAGGATCCGGACTGGTAATTGTCAATGTTACCTGTTGTTTCTGCCTGTCAGCATCTGATGGGAAATATTCAGTAACAGGACTGAATTTGTCTGAAAATGTTCCGGTCCCATCGGTAGTCCATTCTATTTGGCTGCTTCCGGTTACACTTCCTTGAATGATGATTGAATTCTCCGAACAAATTTGTTTGTCTGGTCCCGCATCTACAGTCACCACAGTATTGCAACTGCAATCCTTTACATAGATTATTAATGTTGCTTCACCCTTACAGTTCCCATTGAAATAAGAGTAAATAAGTGTATGTGAGCCAACGCCCGCTTTAGCAGGATCAAAACTATTTGTATTGACAATACCTGGGCCACTCCATGTACCTCCGAGTGGTGTTGCAACGAGGTTTATTGGCAGTTCATCCAGACACAATTCTGATGGAGAGGTAACAATTTTAACAATTGGTTTTGGTGTAATTTTTATTAGAATCTGATCAGAGATTGGATTACATGGACCTGATCCATCCGAATCAATGGTGGTCAGGGTAATAATGACACTTCCTTTAACAATATCTGCCAGACTTGGAATGTATGTTGTTTGTAATAAATTATCGTCACCGAATATGCCGGTTCCCTGTGAGCTCCAGATACTTCCCGGAGCATTGGTAATAGAACCGGAAAGTTGTATTATATCACCTTCACATACGGTTTGGTCAGGTCCGGCATCAGCTGCTGCGGGATCCGCACACCCGCAATCCTTGACTTTAATGTCGATGATAGAACTATTAGAACAACCATTAGGATCGGTATAGGTATATTCAATGGTAAAGATTCCTACCTGAGCCGGGTTGAATGTATTCCCGGTTACTCCTAATCCTGTGAATACTCCTCCTGTTGGAGAGGCTGACAAGGTAAAGGCAGGGTCATTAATACATAATTCCGGAACGGGATTAATAGATATTGCCGGAAGAGGATTGACATTTATCTGGATTTGTTGCTGCCCGGGGCAATTTCCCGAAACAGTATATGTAATAGTATGGGTACCTACTCCTGCTGATGCGGGATCAAATATGTTGCCATTGATACCGGGTCCGGAGAAAATACCTCCAGACGGTGAGGCGCTAAGTGTTACAGCCTGACCGTCAATACAAAGGTTAGGGACAGGATTAATTTTAATTATTAATTCAGTTATGGTTATTATAACAGAACTACTAGCTGCACTGCATGGACCATTTCCATCCGGGTCGTCGGATTTTAGTGTTAGTTTTACGGAGCCGTTAATGATATCATTTGGGCCCGGCGTATAAACTGTAAGAAGCGCATTCGGGTCAGTAAAGTTTCCATCACCTGAAGTCGTCCACTTTCCGGATATTCCACCTGAAATATTTCCATTTAAAGGAACAGTTTCGGTTGAACAAATAGTTAAATTATTTCCTGCATCTACCGTAACTGGATCTGTGCATCCACAGTCTTTGACAGTAATTGAAACAATGGTTGACCCCGTACAGCCATTATTGTCACTCATTGTATAGGTAATGACAAAAGTTCCGGCTTCTGAAGGTATAAAAATACCGTTAGATACATGATCTCCACTAAAAGTGCCGCCTGCGGGACTTGCTTCTAGAATAACTGGTTCATCATTCAGGCATAATTCTGATACCGGCGAAATAATTGGTTGAGGCAGTGGATTTACAGTAATTGTAATTGTTTTATCTGAAGGACAGTTACCGTCAATATGATAATTAATGACATGATTGCCCGGACCTGCTACACCCGGATCAAAAGAATTGTTGTTAACTCCGGTACCTGAAAAGACTCCACCTGGAGGTGTGGCATTCAGAATGATCGATCCGGCATTAACACATAATGGATTAATTTGCGGAAATGAAATAATTGTTTGAGTGATGTTTATTATCAACTCATCAATGGCAGCGAAACAAGGTCCGGTCCCGTCAGGATCCTCAGATGTGGCTGTGATTTTAACCGATCCGGAAGATATATCCATAGGTCCTGGAATATAATGGCACGGATTATCATTAGGGTTGTTAAATATTCCGTCACCTGAAGTGCTCCATGTTATATTTGCTGCATTTTGAACGGTAGCCTGAAGCGTTACCTCATCACCTGCACAAATATTTTGGTCATTACCTGCATTTACTATTACCGGATTTGCACAGCCGCAGTCATTAACTATAATTGAAATTGATTGCTGTGCAGAGCAACCATTTAAATCGGAATAAGAATAGGTTATCGTATATGTTCCCGGAGATGCAGGATTAAACTGATTCCCTGAAACATTTATGCCACTCCAAGTGCCACCAGAGGGTGACGCTGAAAGTGTTATGGCATCATCACCTGCACATAGGGTATCAATAGCAAAAATTTCAATCAAAGGTAATGGATTTACGACAATAAACATCGCTTCTGAATCAGGACAGTTACCTCCTATGTTGTAAGTAACTTTATGTGAACCTACTCCGGCTGTTGCAGGATTGAAAGTATTCCCCGTAATACCCGGTCCGCTCCAGTTACCACCTGGAGGAGTGGCTGTTAACGTGACAGGAAGGGCATCTATGCACAATGGCGCCTGTGGTGTAAGAATTATATCAGTACTTTCAAATGTCAAAGTTAAAGCATCCGAAACAGCACTGCATGGTCCGTCACCATCTGGATCATCAGTGGTTAATGTCAGGGTTACACTGCCGGCATTGATATCTGCATTACTTGGAGTATAAGTAGCCTGTAAATTATTTATGTCATCAAATGCACCACTTCCTGAAGTTGACCATTGTGCTGAGCCGGCTACAGTAATCGTGCCTGAAAGCGTATAATTATTTCCGTTACAAACAATGGCATCATCTCCTGCATCTGCAGTGGCGGGATTGGCACAGGCACAATCTTTGACGGCAACAGTTAAGTTTTTGGAGTTTGTACAGCCATTGGCATTGGTATAAGTATAGGTCAGGATAAAGCTTCCTGCAGTAACCGGATTAAACTGATTCCCAGAGACATTTGTTCCTGACCATACTCCCCCAGCTGGACTCCCAATAAGTTCAACCGATGGGTCATTCAGGCAAATTTCTCCTAATGGTGTTAAAGTAATAACCGGTAAGGGATTGACGATAATATTGATTGTTTTGCTTGCAGGACAATTTCCACTTACAGAGTAAGTAATAGTGTGGGTGCCGGTACCGGCTATCGCCGGATCGAAATTGTTCCCAGTGATACCATTACCACTGAAAATGCCTCCTGGAGGTGATGCGTTGAGAGTTTTAGGTGCTCCATTTAAGCAAAGCGGGTTCACTGGATCTATTGTGATATTTATTACTTCAAAGGTAATGGTAGTAAAATCACTTGCTTCCTGACACGGACCATTACCATCAGGATCATAACCTGTTAATGTAAGGATGACGCTTCCGGAGGCAACATCAGCTGCGCTTGGGGTATAGGTCGTAGAAAGGGCATCAGCATTGCCAAATGTACCTGTTCCGCTCGTCTCCCAATGGTAAACAGAGGCATTGGATACGGTTCCGGTAATTGATTGAGCTCCGGTAGTGCAGAAGACCAGATCCGGACCTGCATTTACTGTTACCGGATTTTCACAGTTACAATTGATGACGGGTATGGAAATGGATGCTATTCCATTGCATTGATTGGAATCCGTAAATAGATACTGTACCGGAAAGTTGCCGGGGACCGTAGGTGTAAAAGTGTTTCCGGTAACTCCGGGCCCGGAGAAAATACCACCTGCAGGTGTACCGGTTAATGTTATGGCAGGATCATC
Organism: Saprospiraceae bacterium; assembly: GCA_024103005.1. GTDB lineage: Bacteria > Bacteroidota > Bacteroidia > Chitinophagales > Saprospiraceae > Parvibacillus. The sequence goes on along the minus strand of JAGFJA010000060.1, from coordinate 34,522 downwards.
CATACAAAGTGTATCTATTGGTTCTACACTAACTATAGGAGCCTGGTTTACTGTTATGGTAGTGGCAGAACTACCTGTGCATCCGCCCGTCAAAGTATAAGTTAGTATATGTTGACCCGGGCCTGCACTGGTAGGGTCAAAGAGACCTCCGGTGATGCCTGGACCCGACCAGACACCTGGAGTAGGTGTAGCATTGAGCGTGACCGGAGAATCATTAGAACACAATGGGTCGATAGGTTGAATCGTGATAGGTGTATTCGTAATGGTTAATATCATTTGATCTGAGACAGTGCTGCAAGGCCCGCTTCCATCATGATCCACAGTGGTTAAGGTCAGTACAACGGATCCGGAGGCTATATCTGCCGTACTTGGGGTATAAGTAGTATTTAAATCGGAATTATTACCAAAAGTTCCACTGCCACTTGTGGACCAGATAATGTCTGTAGCAACCCAAACCTGACCAGATAAATTATAAACTCCGCCTACACATACAGATCCATCCGGCCCGGCATTCACTGAGGCGGGATTCTGACAGGAGCAATCGTTGACGACGACATTGATGGAAGAAAGGTTGGTACAGCCTGATGCATCCGTGTAGGTGTAAAAAACAGTGAACTGACCAACTGAAGATGGGGTGAATATATTGCCTGAAACATTAGTTCCAGACCATGTGCCTCCTGCAGGAGTTGCAGCTAAAACTACTGCAGCACTGTCTTTACAAATTGGTTGTACAGGTTGAATGACTATTTCCGGTAAAGGCTTCACCTCAATATTCATTTCAAATGGAGTTGCACATTCTGTACTGAATGGGGTAAAAGTATATGTTGTGATTCCGGGCTGAGAGGTATTTATAACAGTCGGACTCCATGTGCCTGAAACAGGAGGATTGTTGGATGATGTTTGAGGTAAGATATCAGGAATCACACCATAACAATAGGGGCCTAACTGATTAAAGGTAGTGACAATAGGATCAATAATAGTGATATCCATTGTTGTGACTTTGGCGCACTGGTTAGGATCGGGGGTAAAGGTGTAGGTCTGTGTACCAACAACAGAAGTGTTTACAACAGCCGGGTTCCAGGTACCGGAAACAGGTGGATTGTCATTTGAAATCAAAGGAAGTGTTTCTCCTGCAGAATTTAAGCAATAAGGTCCTAATTGATTAAAAGAAGCTAATGGCGGGTCATATATAATTACCGTAAGAGTGGTGGGACTCATACAAAAGCCGGGATCAGGAGAAAATGTATATACGGAAGGTCCCGTTGAAGAGGTATTAATGACTGCCGGACTCCAGGATCCTGTAACAGGGGGAATATCATTGGATTGCAAAGGTAAATCAGGAGGTAAAGTGTTTTGACAAATTGGATCAATAGGGTTAAAAAGTGGGGTTGATGGATTCTCAACAGTTATTGACATTGTGTATGGAGCTGAACAAAATTGTGGGTCAGGGGTAAAAACATAATCAAATGTCCCTGCAACTGAAGTGTTTATAACAGATGGTGTCCATGTGCCTGTGATGGCAGGAATATTTTCCGATGAGGTATTCAGTATATCCGGTACATCGTTAAGACAGTATGGGCCTAATTGAGAAAATATAGGCATGATCTGAGGTTTAATTTCAATATCCATCATAAAAGATGTGGCACATTCGTCGGGGTTCGGATTAAAGGTATAAGTAAATGTACCCGGCACAGAGGTGTTGATGGTTGATGGACTCCATGAGCCAAATACAGGCGGATTATTTGAAGAGCTATTCGGAAGAGTAGGTGGAACAGAATATTGACATAGCGGATCGATTTGAGAGAATGTCGTTACTATTGGCTCATTGACTGTAATATCTAAGGTGGTTTCTGTAGCACATTGCCCCACATCTGGAGTGAAAGTGTAGGTTGTAACTCCTGCCGGGAATGTACTTACCGGAAATGGTGACCAACTTCCTTTGATCGGCGGGCTGTCAGTTGATGTTTCAGGTAAAACAATCGGTGTGTCATTCAGACAAAGCGGGTCAACCGGTGCAAAACTTGGCTGAATCGGTTTATTAATGGTAATATCCATTGAGAAAATATCTGCACATTGTCCTGCATCGGGTGTGAAGGTAAAAGTAAAAGTTCCCGGTGTGGATGTGTTAATTACCGCAGGATTCCATGATCCGGTTATAGTTGGATTATTGGTTGATGTTCCCGGCAAAATATCAGGTGTGTCCCCCATACAATATGGACCAAGAGGGTCAAATGTAGGGATTGCCGGTTTTTCAATGGTAATTGTCATCGTGGCAGTTTCAGCACAAATTCCTGCATCGGGTGTGAAGGTATAAGTAAAAGTTCCCGGTGTGGATGTGTTAATTACCGCAGGGTTCCAGGAGCCTGAAATTGGAGGAGTATTAGTTGACGTACCCGGCAATATATCGGGTGTATCACCCTTGCAATAAGGGCCTAAAGGGTCAAATGTAGGTTGAACTTTTGGTAAGATTTCTATGTCCATCGTTATGGGTGTTGCACATTCTGAAGGAATTGGTGTAAAAGTGTAAGTAAATATCCCGGGAGTTGACATATCAATGATTGCCGGGTTCCATGTTCCTTTAATTGCCGGAGAGTTATTTGACGCAGAAGGTAAGGTTGGGGCATTATCATATTGGCATAATGGACCTATGGCATCAAAGACGGGAATCTTAGGTTCATTTATTGTAACTTCTAAAGTCGTTGGAATGGCGCAAATACCTGCATCGGGTGTGAAGGTATAAGTAAAAGTTCCCGGTGTGGAAGTATTGACAATAGCTGGACTCCAGGTTCCGGAAATAGGAGGTGTATTATTTGATGTTCCGGGAAGGACAATCGGAACAGAATTTTGACATAAAGGTGCAATAGGGTCAAAAGTTGGCGTTACCGGAGGATCAATGACAATGTCCATAGTTGTTGGATCCGCACATTGTCCTGCATCCGGTGTGAAAGTATAGGTAAATGTTCCCGGAGTACTCGTATTTATTACAGCGGGATTCCATGTCCCTGTAAATGAAGGAATATTGTTAGAAGTAGAAGGAAGTATATCAGGGCTTTCATCCTTGCAATAAGGCCCCAACTGGTCAAATGTTGGTATGACGGGAGGGTCTATCACAATGGTTAGTGTGGCGGTTTCGGCACATATACCTGCATCGGGTGTGAAGATATAGGTGAATGTTCCGGGTGTGGATGTGTTGATTACAGAGGGGTTCCATGTTCCGGAGATTGAAGGAGTGTTGGTGGACGATGTTGGAAGGTCATCCGGTGTATCACCCTTACAATATGGACCAAGTGGATTAAATGTTGGCTGAATTCTTGGTACTATTTCTATGTCTAATGTAGTAGGTAAAGCACATTCAGATGCGAGGGGTGTAAATGTAAATGTAAATATTCCGGGGGTTGACATATCAATAACGGATGGTGACCAGGTACCCTGTATTCCAGGTGAATCATTTGATGTGGTAGGTAGGGTAGGAGCTGCGCTATTTTGACATAAAGGCCCTATTGGTGTAAAAGAAGGAGTTGTCGGTTCATTGATTGTAATGTCCATGGTGGTGGGAAGTGCACAAAAAGATGCATCGGGTGTGAAGGTATATGTAAATGTTCCGGCAACAGAAGTATTGATTACGGCAGGATTCCAGGTACCGGTAATTCCCGGTGAATTGGTTGATGTTCCGGGAAGTACATCCGGGGCATCATCTTTACAATAAGGTCCCAGTTGATCAAAAGTGGGTAAGATAGGTGGGTCAATGACAATGGTCATTGTTGTTTGTTCAGCACAAATACCTGCATCGGGCGTGAAGGTATATGTAAATGTTCCGGCAACAGAAGTATTGATTACGGCAGGATTCCAGGTACCGGTAATTCCCGGTGAATTGGTTGATGTTCCGGGAAGCACATCCGGGGCTTCATCTTTACAATAAGGCCCCAATTGATCAAAAGTAGGCACCACTTTAGGTTCTATGGTAATTGTCATTGTAGTCGGAGCTGCACACTGGCCCGGATTAGGGGTAAAATTAAAGGTAAATGTCCCGGGAGTACTAGTGTTTATCGAACTCGGATTCCATTTTCCTGTAATTGCAGGATTGTCTGTTGATGATGTGGGCAGGGTTGGAGCTGAACTATTTTGACATAAAGGCCCGATAGGATCAAAGGTTGGGACTGTCGGTGCATTAATTACAATGTCCATAGTAGTCGTACTTGCACAAAATCCTGCATCGGGTGTGAAGGTATATGTAAAAGTACCGGGAGTTGAGGTGTTTATTACTGCAGGATTCCAAGTTCCACTGATAGCAGGAGAGTCGTTTGAACTACCGGGAAGTGAAGGCGGAGTATCACCTTGACAGAAAGGTCCCAATTGATTGAAGGACGGTGTGATAGGTGCGTCAACAACTATATCTATTGTTGCTACTGAAGCACATATGCCTGAATTTGGAGTGAAAGTATATGTCGAAGTTCCGGGTGCTGAAGTATTGATGGTAGCAGGTGTCCAAGTTCCGGCTATACCATTATTTGATGTACTTGGCAAGGGAGGTGGAGTATCTCCCTGACAATATGGACCATAATCAGAGAATTCCGGTAAGGTAGCCGGTGTAACAGTTAGATTTAATGTTATTATTTTGGGACAGTTGGGTGGATCCGGGATTGTATCAGTGACACCGCTCACAGACTGTGTATATGTAATTCCATTAAAGGTATAACTTTCTCCTTCACAAATAGTCACATTGGAATCCTCCATGCCATATGGTAGAAAATCAATTGTTATAGTATTGCTTTTCAACTTATCACCACTGCAATTAATATCTGCATTTACTACCAGCAATACTTCATCGCCATCTTGTAAACCACTGATGGTAATCTGATCTGCATCAACATTCTGACCTACGCCATTTACTAACCAGTTATATGTAATCGGTGGTTGGGCTCCGGTTAAGATTGAAGTAAATGTAATTTCATCAACCGGACATACAGGTAAAGTTGGATTACTTTCAATTGATAAGGTAGGAACTTCTGTTTGAAAACTGTTGCTTTTTATAAACACACCAGAATCGTATGCATTGTCTGCTAGATCAGCTATCGCAAGTTTAATGGTATAAATTTCGCATGATTGAATGTCGTGTGTTGCAGTTAGTGTGGTGGTTAGTCCATCATATACTATGGTTGTACTTGAACTATTGTTTATGTAATATTGGGTAAATGGCGAACCTGATCCCATGGCCTGACAAGTTGCTATATTGTAGCCACCTCCGGGGGTTCCGCTATTTATCGAATTTATTGTTACAGGTATGTTGGTTCCGGGAACAAGAGCAAGGTTTTCTTTTCCAGTAATTCCGGGACCGCTCAGAAAAAACCCGAATACATCATTATATGGGCTGCAATTGTATTCGGGATATTCCTCTGAACCGAAAACAAATTCAAAATTAATCTGTGTTCCGATTGCTTTAAATTGGAACTCAAGGTAGGCCAAGTCTTTTTTAGTCCCTGAAAGAATATTGTCTAAATCCGAATCCGGAGTACTAGCATTTGAAAATCCTGTACTTGCCTGGGAGCTGGCAGATTTGTTTATATCCGTCACTTTTCCTGTAGAGAGTACTACACCGTTTTCTATTGGCAACGAAGTTCCAGTTGCACTAAAAATACCTTTGGCATTTGCATTTCCTACATAGCTTGCACTTATAACCTCCACACCCGGCCCAACCAGTTCTTGAGCCATCTGTAGAGCTGTGACTCCCGTGTTTACAGCAAATTGACTATATAATGGTGAAGTAAAAAGAGCAATTAAAAAAATTGCAAAAAATAATTTACTAAAAGGAGAATGCATAACAAAAGTTTAAAACATGCAAAAAGTCAATAAAAAAAATTTATATGCTTGTTTGTATTTATAACAAAATTAACAAATTGTGATACATTTTATAGTTTATTTAGATGTTTTTCGATAAATTTTTGATTTATCTATTTCCTTTTTTATGAATATAAGTTCTTATTTTTTAATTTAGTTTGTTTAATGTTGTTGGCATCGCTTGATGACTTAATATGCTGGTTCTTAATTTGTGTGCATAACGAATTGCACGTTGCTTTTAATAATATTGAAATCGGTTAACTTTAAGCGGCGATAACGCCAAAGAATTTTTATTTATGTTTTAAAAGGCCTAAGCTACGGAGTTGATTCCTACTAAACTGAATTTCTACCAAAAGGTCGTGTTTACAGCATTTCGGATAACTAAACTGAAACAAATTTTATTCTAAAAACGCTGACTTTGATGTTGATTTAATGTTGAAAAACAAATGCAAGGCTTAAAGTTCCGTAGGAGCGACCATTTGGTAGATATAATTAAAAATGAAGATTATCCAAGTCCCAAAGAGACACCATTTAAAGCAAATTAATCAATTTTAAGGGCGATCTTAAAGAGCTTGACACAGTTATCCGGAATAAGGAGGTTGGCAAATAGTAAAGTCATGATGAAGAAGCACTAAAATCAAGGATCTGTAATCATGAAGCTCTGGGATAACGCTTCTGAGTCAATGAATGGTTCTAACGCTAAGAGCATGAGATTTTAATTTCGTTTTTTGACATCAGAAAATCTAACGGATAATTGTCCATCAAACGCACGACAGTGTATCAAACTCCAAACTATCAAAAGGTCACTATTTTCCACGTCAACCGCTTATACAGTTGTTTTATAATTTGGGTAATTTGTTATGAACACGCTTAATTTTCTGATGTTTATTCTCAATTTATTTTATGCTATATTTATTCTTTTTTTAATATAAGTTTTAAACATTTTTCCTTGTATGCCAGTAAATAAAGATTCTATCATAAAAATCAATAACCTTAGTTTTCAATTAGAGACTAAGGAAATCAATAATTTGGTAAACTCTCAATTGATAGACTATTTCACTAAACAGGGTCCGGTTACTGTAAGTTTTTTAAATGGGCAGGAGTTACTGATTTTACCTGAAAAGGGGATTGAAATTCAGTTTTCCGGAGATCTTTTGAAGATATCCTTACCTGTGCATATTTCAACCAATCTGAAGGCTCCTGTTCGGCTTGTTAAAGTGGAATCAAAGGTAATTGTCAGCATGGAAGCAAGTCTCACATGGGAGGATCAAAATAATTTTAAAATTACCAGTCGTATAACTGATTTAAGTTGGATAGGTGATATGGCCATCCAGCCGGCTCTCCTTGATTTTATTATTCCGGATAATTATGTAAAAGAAATGGTAGAGAAACAAATTCCTGCCATAAATGATAAAATTAATCAAACACTGAATGAAGCGGCAAATCTGAATACATTACTTGAGCGAAGAGTATGGGCAAGAACAGTAAATGTTGCGTTGAAAGATAAGCAGACTATGAATTTTTCAATTAAGCCTAAATTGATTGAAATTTTTAAGATAGGCTTTGAGGCTAATGTGCTCAGAATTGGGGTTAACCTTGAAGTGCTTGTCCATCCATCCGCACGACCTGAAAAACCTGATCGTCTATTTAAACCAAAGGTTATATTGCTTCAAGAGGCAGCTACTGAAGGAGAGTTGGGAATAGGTGTGGGATTAGTTCTGGATACTCTTGATATTCCGGTACTCAAGGTAATAAAATCTTATACCAATGTGGAAAATGCAATAGGATCTACAATTGAAAAAATAATAATCAGAACCGTCAATGAAGATGGGATAGCCATTGCACTCAAACTGAAAGGTTCGCTCAACGGAGGATTATCTATTGGTGGTAAACCTATAATCGATCCGGAGAATTTGGTCCTGTACTTTGAAAATTTATCGTTTGACTTTAGTTCAAAAAATATACTTTCTTCACTCAAAGGGAATATCGCCTTGTCGGTAGCTAAATCGGTAATCAGAAAACAATTTCCTATTTCGCTTAAAAGTTACGTCGAAAGTTTAATTAGTGCAACGAATGAAGTTATTTCAGAAGTTCACCTTTTTGATGGAATTGTTTTGAAAAGTAACATCAGTGACTGGAAACTAGAAGATATATCAATCCAAAACGGCTACCTCAGGATTACAGCCAGTACGTATCTGAGTACTTTTCTTTCTTCCGGGAAAGCCTAAATATCGCCTAATTGGGGCCTCATGACAAGGTCTTCGACTACTGCTCCCTGGCTTAAAAGTGTGGTCTGATACATCATTAAAGCTATATCTTTGGCTTCCATAAATCTTTCTCTGTCAATTCCGGATCCGGACCAGCTGTCAGTCCATGTCGCCCCGGGAATAACGGCTGTCACCTTGATATTGTCCTGCATCAATTCATACCGGAGGTTCTGAGTCAGACCATATAAAGCAAATTTAGAAATCGAATATGAACCTCCGTTAGGGTATGCTTTAAGGCTAGCTACCGAACAAATATTGAAAATATGCCCTTTCTTTCTTTGTAGCATCAGCGGTATTAGTTGACGGCATAAAGTATAAACACTTTTCAAATTTGTGTTCATAATCAAATCAAAATTGCCTTCATTTTCATCTAAAATATTTCCGGGGAGGAAGGTCCCGGCATTGTTGACAAGAACGTCAATTTGATCTGTATTTTGCAAGATAAATTTTGATAATTGAATTACTTTGGAATGATCTGACAGGTCAGCAGCAAATGTTTTTATTAGTAGTCCCGGATAATTTCCTGACAAAAATTCCGCCTGTTCTTTTAATAAATTTTCATTTCTTGCCGTTAAAAACAGAACTGAAGCATGAGGGGCAAATTCAAGAGCTACTGCCTTACCTATTCCTCTGGTACTCCCTGTTATGACAATGACCATCAGCTTATAATTTAGTTATTCGCTGACTTCTTGCCTCACTGCCGGGTTCAATGAGGGAAATGACATAAACTCCCCTTGGAAATGCAGTTAAATCAAAATTGATGTCACATTCATTATGACATAGATCTATCTTTTTATTTGCATTACCCACAATGTCTTTGAATACAAAGTAGGAACCGGGTGCGACTTGGTCTTTCAAACGGATAGAGACTAAACTTTCATCATTACGTTCAACTGTAAATTTTCTTATTTTGGGGAGAAAGTTTTCGTTGCTTGAAATAGCAGTGCTAAATACAAAGTGTAACAATGAATAGTCTCCTTCCTTTCCAATAGCATCCTGGCCTATTTCCCATAACATGACACCTCCACATCTCTCCTGAGCAAGCTTTGTCTTTTCAATGATAGTCGGTATGCTGTTATAATATGTCTTTCCGGTATTATCGACAAAGGCTAATTCTTTATTTTCGCCTATTAAAGAAGAAAAAGTCTTGCTCTTTACAGACTTGCCAAATTCCCATCCGTAACATGGGAGACCTAGATTTATTTTTTCTTTTGGGAGACAGCACATATTTGACCAGAAGTCAATAGAGTTCACTGCCAATTCGAAAGAAGAATGTTGTCTCACGACATTAGGTTGCCAGGGACCGCTATTATCGTATGCCATGATGTTGATATAGTCAAAACAATTTAATTGTTCCTTATCCAAAACACTATAAAGTTTCATGGCAGGAAAAGCAGCACTTATTTCGTATTTGTAAAATCGAAGAGAGTCACTTAATTCGGTTATAAAGCCCGGGTATTCTTTTGTTACATTTCCCCACTCAAGATCCACATCTACACCATCAAAATGATTAATTCTTACAAATTCAATAATATGGTGAATAAATTGACTCTTTCTATCGGGTGACATATTGCGCTTCCAGTTGGCGAATGTCTTACCGCTTATTCCACCACCTGCAAGAGATACTAGGACTTTAATATCCGGATTTTTCTCTTTTGAGCGTTTTATAATTCTTTGAAAGTCACCGCTTAAGATTAGTTTGCCGTCATAACTTGCTTGGGCAAAAGCCAGATTGAGATGTGTCAATTTTTCAACTTCAAGTAATTCAAAGGATGAAAATCTATAAGTAGGTAAATATCCGATTATCCGAAATGAGTTAGCCGAAAGTAAGTGTCCGCTAAATATCAGAATAAAGAGTAAAAGTAATTTTCTTACCGACATACGCTAAAATATTCATATATATTTAGCGCAAATATAAATAAATTTTATATATATAAAAATTTTTAAATTATTCTTTCTTTACATGTATAAATATTAAAATGATAATGCTTATAAAAGCCAATTAGTGTAATATTAAATTCTTTGGCTGTTTCGATTGCCAGGCTTGTCGCAGCTCCGATAGCAATAACGGTTGTACAATTCATCCGAATTGCTTTTTGGATGAGTTCAAAGCAACTGCGACCGCTAAGGCATAAAATATATTCATCTTGATTCAATAAGTTATTAAGAAAAAGTTCTCCGGCACATTTATCTACCGCGTTGTGCCTTCCGACATCTTCCATTACCGTTATATTTTCTCCATCATAGGTGAAGACTCCGGCGCCGTGGCAGCCTCCGGTCATGTTAAAGGCATGTTGATTCCGATCCATCAATTCATATAATTGATCTATTAATTTGTAATTCAATTTCTTGTTTAATTTCTTAGGCGCAGCATGAATCTTGAGTGAATCGATGCTCGATTTGCCGCAAACGCCACAACTTGAAGTCATGTAAAAGTTGCGTTCAGGTGATTTTAAATCGACCTGTTGAGAAAGAAATACATTTATCTGGCCTGTCGGCAATTCTTTAAAAGTAACTTTTTCACCTATTTGGATAATTCCTTCGTTATACAAAAATCCTAAGGCAAGTTGAGCATCATTACCGGGACTCCTCATAGTAATACTCAGGGATTGGGGTGATTTTCCCTGAATAGCTGTACTTATCTGAAGGGGCTCCTCAACCATAATTATGTCCTGTTTTTCAAAAAATGATCCCTCACTGTGGCGATGAATATTGACGTGTTTGATTTCCTTTTCTTCCATAGTTAAAATCTTTTTTATTTTTATAGCGTTGGATATGAATGGCTTATTTTTTATATCATGAATAAGGCATAATATTAACGATTTTATTCGATAGGTTTATTTTACGGACTATATATGGATAACAAGAAAGCGATTTTTGCATTGGTATTGATTTGTATCATTTGGGGAACTACTTACCTTTTTTTAAAAATTGGTGTTTCTGATATGGATCCTTTTTTCTTCTCTGCTATCCGGCAAACCTCAGCCGGTATTTTGCTTTTATTTGGGATGTGGATTTTCGGAAGGTTAGATAGAATTACCTGGAGTCAGTTTTTACTTCAGAGTCTTGCCGGTATTCTGATGATAACTCTTGGCAATGGATTGGTAGCTTATGCTGAAGTTAATATTCCGAGCAGTATGGCCGCTGTTATTTGTGCCACTATGCCGGTATGGGTTAGTCTGGTGAATATATTCTCCCCGGGAACCATCCGACTTACTTTAGCCGGGTATGGTGCCATATTATTAGGCATCTTTGGTATTGTCTGGCTCTTTTCGGATTCAATCGGAGACTTTGGAAATGTCAAGTATCTTTCAGGTGCTTTGATTACACTCCTGGCAACTTTTGCCTGGATTGGCGGATCTTATATTATGCGCCGAGGTGCAAGGAAAACAGATCCCTTTATTAATACCGGTATTCAAATGTTTACCGGGGGAATAGGTCTGTTTGTCATATCATTCTTCCTGGGGGAAGATCAACATTTTTCCGCATCGTTTAATGGCTGGTTTGCTTTAGTTTACTTGACACTATTTGGCTCTCTGGTGGCTATGGCTGCATATTCTTACACATTAAAACATCTGCCGATGCCCGTTGTGTCTATTTATGCATATATCAATCCCGTCGTAGCCATCATTCTTGGATGGATATTTTTGGGAGAAACGATGACACCTCGCGTTTTAGGTGCATGTTTGGTAATTTTGGTTAGTGTCATTCTGCTAAATCTGCCCGGTGCCAAAAAACCTCAGGTCGCAATCGAAAATATTAACTGAATTTAAATGTCGGTTAACCGGTTTTAGCTTAACTTTTGTTAATCGTATTGATTAAAACTACCAGTGTCAAAATTGCAGTGGCCTGAGCTATCGAGTCTCCCAGTATTTTTACCCAATCCGCTTTTTCTTTAGGTTCTGTACGTTCTTTTTTAGGATCTTTAAATCCAACTACGATGGCGCTTCCTTTTGTTACTTTCGGGTATTTTTTAAAAAAGAGAAACTTTTTGGTCTTTGCCCTTTCTCCATTGGCATTTTGTACAAATATTTTTGATTTGTCCGCATGATTACTGAAGCCACCCGCAAAATTATTAACATAATATCTAACAGATTTACCTTCCATAAAGGCAACATTAATTCTGTTATTAGTAAGGTCATTCTCAGCTAGAATGTCATGGGTATTTACTGCACCTTCAATAGATACCAGTTCATTGGCACGTGGAATGGTTAATACGTCTCCCTCCAGTAATGAGATATTGAAAGATGATTTCGGATTTCTCATAATTTCTGCCAACCGGATGATAACTAATCCTGTATTTTTGTATGACCTATTCAGGGTTGCACCTTTGGTAAATGCCTCCGGATTTAGACCGCCGGCTCTGTTAATTAAATCTGTTATGGTCTCATTGGTTGAAACTAAAGCATATTGACCGGGAAATTTAACTTCTCCCTCAATAGTCACAATCCTTTGCAATTTAAACTTGGGCACTGATCTGACTACTATTATATCATAAGGTTCAAGAAATACCTTATTCATTGTTTCCTGTGCCATAACCAAGTCTCTGGGTAATTCAAAATTGGCTGCAATAGTTTTCGTAGGTTCATTATTATTCATGATAACTCTGAAAACTTCAATTCTGTTGGTGGCTGCCTCTGTAGTGAATCCTCCGCTCAGTGTGATCGCATCCATAAGAGTCATCGAAGGCCCATATTTAAACTCACCGGGATTCTTTACTGAACCATTGACATTTACAGTGCTTTCATTAAGCAAGATATCATTAGATAATATGGTGACTTGGTCTTTTGGTTCCACGGTGAAATTATCAGCTGAATCGATATTCGACAATGCTTTTGAGACGTCAAACATCACGTAATTGGTAATCTTAGTTGTCGTGTCAGTACGAATGACATAAGCTTTTGGCAGTGCATCCGGTCTTAATCCACCGGCCATCAGAATTAGATCAGAAACTTTCATTTTCTTATTGGAGGAGTAATTGAATTCTCCTGGAGTTCGAACAGCGCCGCTTACCTGTACCTTATAACTATCGGCATAGGCTGGAAGGCTCAAAATCGTGACTTGATCATTTGGCTTAAGTAGTAAATTTCCTGCAAAATCAGGAAAATGCAGGACTGAATCAGGGCTAAACCTTCTGAAACTATAACTATTATCGGGATTTAAACTCATTATATAAGCATTGTCTGTCCTGCTGGTTCGTTTTAAACCTGCCAATTTTAACAAGTCGCTAATCCTCATGCCCTGTCTCCACTGATACTCTCCGTCGTGTTCCACCTCACCCGTAATTGTGATCATGTTTTTAATCTCATCAGATGATGCGGTTATATTTATTTCATCGCCGTTCTTTAGGGTAAACTTATCGGCTTCACTCAGCTTTAAGGTATAAATATTTCTTGCATCATTTTCAAACCTAATTACCTGAATATTGTCCTTATTGGCTTCTGCCTTCAACCCTCCGGCATACTGTATCAGATCTTTCAGTTTTTCATTGGGAAGTAATTCATAACGATACGGACGATTAATCATTCCCTTGATTGAAACAACTTTTTGAGCGACAGGCACCTGGATAAAATCATTATCCTGAAGGTAGATGTTGGGCGCTCTTGACGGATCCATCATGGATTTATATACGTCATAAGTTCTCACTTTTCCACCGGGGCTGACTATTTTAATATTCCTTACGCTTCCGAGATCAGTGATCCCTTTTGCCAGAGCAATCAGGTTAAAAGCTGAGTTTGCGGCAGGATAAGTATATGTTCCCGGATTGGCCACCTCACCGAAGACACTTACCGTGACATTCCTCATTTTTTTAATAGTGACCGCTATTTGCCCTGCAGTAAAGGAGTACCTTTGTTTATACCGTGATTCAATCAATTTTTTTACTTTGCCCCACTCAACTCCTTTAACGTAAATTTTAGGTAAGGTCTGGGGATCAATATATCCCTGATCGTCCACCTCTAAATTACCGTCATATAGTGATCGTCCGAAAATAACGATTCTGATAACATCACCGGTTCCTACCAGATAGTCATTCGCTGGATTGATATTTTCTGAAGAGGTGAATACAGCAGGATTGCCTTCGATGAAAATTTGTTGTCCGTAAATAGCAACCTTAGGATTTGGATTTTTTCCCTGATTATCCTTTTTCCCTGTTTCTCCTTTATTGTCTGCCTGGGGATTTATAATAATAGTAGGGGCTGATTTTTGAGGCTCGGTATCCGTTGCAACAGTTTTTTTGTCCTGATTAGTTGGTGTTTTTGATTTTTTCGCTGCATTTTCATTCTCTAATTCTGTAATAGTTTCATTTACTACGGATTCTAAATTAGCTGCCTGGTCAGGGGTCAGATTCTGAAGGTCATAACCTTTGGACTTAAGCCTTGCATTCAGCTCGTCTTCGGCGATACCTTTAGCCTTGAGAGTAGCTTTAATTTGTTCTATTTTATCCCGGTTTTGTAATAATAAAAGTTGGGCTTCATTATTATTAATTTGACTTAAAAGAAATACCGGTGAAATAAATATAAAAAGTATAATGAATATTTTTGTCATATTTTTCCTTTTACAGGATGATTTTCAATGAATTGCTGTTTAATTTGACTGCAAATGTAAGAACAAATATTATTTTAAGCGTTACTCAGAACGGATTTAAAATATTCGTAAGTCGTTTTGAATCCTTCTTTTCGACTTACCTTTGGCGACCAGTTGAGTAATTTTTTCGCAAGAGATATATCCGGTTGTCTGACTTTAGGATCATCTTCCGGCAATGGATGATATTCAATTTGTATATTCGGATTTCCTACCAACGACAAAACTTCCTGAGCGCATTGATTTAAGGTGATCTCTTCCTGATTGCCGATATTAACCGGGAGGTGATAATCCGAATGAAGTAATCTGAAAATACCCTCAATGAGATCGCTTACATAACAGAAAGATCGGGTCTGCTCGCCGGTTCCGAATACGGTAAGGTTTTTTCCTTTTATAGCCTGGCTAAAAAAGGCAGGTAATGCCCGACCGTCATTGACGCGCATTCTTGGTCCATAAGTATTAAAAATTCGTACGATTCTGGTTTCCAGTTTATGATAATTATGGTATGCCATCGTAATGGCTTCCTGAAATCGTTTAGCCTCGTCATATACACCACGTGGGCCGATGGGGTTGACGTTGCCCCAGTAATCTTCACGTTGCGGGTGTATTAGAGGGTCGCCATATACTTCCGAGGTCGAGGCAATAAGCATACGGGCATTTTTTGCCTTTGCCAGACCGAGCAGGTTATGGGTCCCTAATGAACCGACCTTTAAGGTCTGTATGGGCATCTGAAGATAATCAATCGGAGAGGCAGGTGAGGCAAAATGAAGGATATAGTCAAGGTCTCCGGTTACATGTACAAACTTTGAAACATCGTGATGATAGAATTCAAAATTTGGAAGTGGAAATAAATGGGAAATATTTTGTTCACTTCCTGTTATAAAATTGTCCATACCGATGACATGGTATCCTTCTTCAATGAACCTGTCACACAGGTGAGAACCCAGAAAGCCGGCTGCTCCGGTAATCAAAACTCTTTTCATAGCGTTTGAGCAATTTTTTTAATTTGTTCCCTGGTTATATCAGGATAAATAGGCAGACTTAAGACTTCTCCGCAAGCTTTTTCAGTTTCATTGAATGTTATTCCGGATTGACCTGCAAATGTGAAGGCAGGCTGAGTATGCAGTGACACCGGATAATATATCATACTGGATATTTCTGAATAGCGCAGTTTTTCCTGAACTTCCTGCCTGTTTTTAACTCTGATGGTATATTGGTGATAAGTATGTGTTGAGTTTTGTAATCCGGACGGACATATAATATCTGATTTTTGAGCCAGTAGCTGGTTATAATATTCTCCGGCAGCCATTCTTGATTGAATATCTTGGTTCAAATACTTTAGTTTGACATCAAGGATTGCTGCCTGTATAGCATCCAGCCGGCTATTTACACCAATCATTTCGTGATAATATTTCTTTCGGGCGCCGTGATTACAAATCATCCTTATTTTTTCGGCCAGTAAAAAATCACGAGTAATCAAGGCTCCTCCATCCCCATAGCAACCAAGGTTTTTTGAAGGGAAAAAACTGGTTGTGCCGATATGTCCCATGGTTCCGGATTGACATTTCCGCCCGTCACTAAATTGATATTCTGCTCCCAATGACTGAGCTGCATCTTCAATGACATAGAGGTGATGGCGGTGGGCTATTTCCATGATAACCTCCATATTTGCGTGCGTACCAAAAAGATGTACCGGAATGATGCACCTGGTCGAAGAAGTTATTGCTTCTTCTATTTTTGTTTCATCTATGCAAAATGTATCCGGACGAATATCTACAAATACCGGTTTTAATCTGAGCAGGCCGATAACCTCTGCCGTCGCCGCAAAAGTAAAGGGTGTGGTGATGATTTCGTCACCTTCCTTTAAATCCAGCGCCATCAAGGCAATCTGGAGGGCATCCGTGCCATTTCCACATGTGATAACATGCGATTTATCCAGGAATTCAGCCAGGTTAGCTTCAAATTCAGTTACTTTGGATCCTTTAATAAATTGACCGCTTTGAATAACGTTTTCAATAGCTGAATCAATCTCTGACTCGTATCTGAGATATTGAGCTCCCAAGTCATTCATAGGAATCTTTTGATTCGGAATTACTGCTTCTATATCCAAGGAGGTATTAAAATTTAAAAAGCAAAATTAAACCATTATTGGAAAGTTGGTCTATAAATTCAGAAGGAAAAGTAAATAAATGAGAATGTATGTATTCTTTATTTTACAGTTTAAGAGAATGGACACAATGTAAGGTTGAATATGATATTTGTAAAGAGGGCTCGCAGTTTTAAAGTATTACATATTAATTTACAATAATTTATAATTCAATAATCATCAGTTAATTATTGGATTAATAGTAGTGTATTTGTGTTAAATTTATATTTTATTTTTTGCAAATTGTTGTACACACAAACTAATGGGAAACCGCTATCTTATTTTTTTTACCTTTGTTCAATGGATCAAGTTTTCAGATATTTTATTGCATTAATCTTAATAATCATTGCCCCATCAATTACATTGGGTCAACAAAGAATCGACAAACCAAAAGATGCATTATTATTCCATCTGGATTATGGGTATGGTTTGCCCGGCGGTGATCTGGCCAAGCGCTTTGGTAATAATTTCACGGTAGGAGGCGGACTTGAATTCAAGTTTGCAAAGAATTATTTTATCGGAATGGATTATTCCTATTTGTGGGGTAAAACAGTAAAGGAAAAAATTGCCCGGAATCTTTACAATGCGAAAAATGAAATAGTAGGAATTGATAACCACCTTGCAAGTATAATTTTAAGAGAGCGTGGTTATGCCTTATCTGCCTCTTTGGGTAAACTTTTTAAAATTTTTCCGGATGATAATTCAGCTCTAAAGGTCAGCTTAGGGGGCGGATGGTTGCAACATAAAGTCCGCATAGTGGATGATTATGGTGTGGTAACTCAGATTCTTGATCAATACTTACATGGTTATGACCGACTTACAAATGGATTTATGACAAGACAATATATTGGATATCAGTATCTTTCTTCCAACAGGAGGATTAACTTGGATGTAGGCCTGGTCTTTATACAAGGTTATACAAAGAGCGTAAGAGGATATAATTATGATACTGGACTCTTTGACACTTCAAAGCGAATTGATTTATTCAATGGTATCCGGATTGGCTGGATTCTGCCTTTCTATTTCAATGATTATTCCGAAGACATCATATATTAGTTGATCTGATGAGGTTTTTCCTTTATAACATTGGATTCTATTTCTTTAATGCCACATTTTGGCTGTTATCCTTTTTTCATAAGAAAGCCGGTCAGATTATTGATGGAAGAAAAAAATCTTTAGAAGAATTAAAGAATATTCGGATTGAAGGGCGGGTTATTTGGTTTCATTGCGCCTCATTAGGCGAGTGGGAACAAACCATACCCGTCGTCTCTCAAATAAAACTGTCCGGTGATTTTAAAGTAATGCTTTCGTTTTACAGCCCTTCCGGATTCAATCATGCCAAGAGAACAGATTTAGTCGAATGGATATTTTACCTGCCTGCCGACTTGCCGGGAGCATATGAGGAATTCTTCAGCAGGCTGGATATCCGTGGAATCTCCTTCACAAAGTATGATATCTGGCCTAATTTAGTTAAAAGTGCCAGGAAAAGAAACATACCGCTTTTTTTATTTGGTACTGAAATCAGACCGGGTAGCAAGTATTTGAAGAAGCATTCTTTTTTTTATAAGTTGCTTGAAAATTTTAGCTGGATAAGCTGCAATGTTTATCAAAGTACCACTTTGTTGAAGCACGCAGGATTTGATGAAGTCTATACGGATGGGAGTCCTAAATTGGAGCGTGCTGCTGATGTTGCCCGCTTATCCTATAAAGATGAACTGATTGAATCATGGAAAAATGACAAATTTGTGATTCTTGGCGGGAGTGTTTGGTCTGAAGAAATATCATGGTTGACAGAGATGGCTCGCTCCAATGATTTTGGTGAAATTAAAATAATTATTGTGCCCCACGAGCCTACGGATGAAGTAATTAAAACGCTGTCTCATGACTGTGGCAGCAATGTGGTATTATTCAGTCAGTTGGACAAAAATTCAATTGAGAAGTCAATAATGATAATGGATAAGGTAGGGTATTTAAGCCGGTTATACAGATATGCCGATTTGGCATTGGTTGGTGGAGGATTCGGGAAAGGTATTCACAATATAGCTGAGCCTGCTGCCTACGGTATCCCTGTAGTTTCAGGTCCCAATAACAAGGCATTCTCTGAAGCGGTTCAATTGGAAGAAGAGGGAATTTATTTAGTTGCAAGGAATTATAATGATTGGATTATTATAGTTCGAGAAATGGTGAATAATCTTCAGCGCAGGGAGCTGATTAGGTTAAAATCACAAACATTTTTTGGAAAACAAATGGGGTCGTCCCTACGAATAGCAAAAAGGATATTAGAGTATGCAGACAGGACTTAGAGATAAATTTAAAAAATTAAATATCTGTGTTATAGGAGATTTAATTCTGGATGAGTACATCTATGGTAACGTCAGCCGTGTATCGCCGGAAGCACCTATTCCGGTGGTGGACTTGACTTCAAGGGATTACCGGCCGGGTGGAGCTGCCAATGTTGCGTTAAATTTAATCAATCTTGGAATAAATACACATTTGATAGGCGTCATAGGAGATGATGAGCATGGGAAAATTTTGCACCAATTGGTAGATAACTTGATACCGGGTTCGAAAAATGGAATTATTGTCGAAAATAGCCGGATTACAACTACTAAAACACGGGTAGTGGCACATAATCAGCATATTGTACGGATTGATAACGAAGAACATACACCTGTAAACTCAGATTTTCTCACTATCATAAAGAATAAAATTCTGCAAATGCACCAGGAGCAGCTTCTTCATGGTGTCATACTTCAGGATTATGAGAAAGGTATGCTCCATGAAGGGAACATACCGCCTTTGGTAGAATTTCTGCAAAATTGTGGTATCAAGGTGATGGTTGACCCTAAGGAGAAAAATTTCTGGCTTTATCATGATGTTGACTTGATCAAGCCAAATCGAAAAGAAGCTGAACAGGCATTGGGAAAAAACTTAGTGCTTACAAAAGAAGGCCTATTAGAAGCAGCATCATTAATTGAAAAAAGATTAGAGAATAAAGTAACGGTCATAACTTTGTCAGAACATGGTATATATATAAAAAACGGGAATGATAAGCAATGGCAACCCTCCGTAATACTGGAAGTTGTTGATGTTTGTGGAGCAGGAGATGCAGTTATCAGTGTAGTGGCGGCAGGTTATTGTGCAGGTTTGGACTCATCCGAAATTGCTGCTTTAAGTAATGTTGCAGGGGCTATTGTTTGTAGTGATATTGGAGTTGTACCTATTACCCTGGATGAATTAGAATTAAAATATAATATTAGAGGAAACTAAAATTTTAACAAAATATATTTTTATTATTTAAACATAATCCATATTATTGTGGTTTCATTGAGTATTCATTTAATCTTTATTTACATTAAAAAAAGTTTAGTATTATGAGAAAATTTTTGACTCTAAAAGTGTCAACAAGTTTTTGGGTATTATTGGGTTTTCTTGGTTTGGGAAACGTAGTAAATGCTCAGAGCTTTTACATTGAATTTTTATCTCCCGCTGAGATTCGGGGGCAACGAGTAGCATTTGTTGCCGGAGCTACTACTAAGGTATGTAATTTGCCATTTGGTGACTCCCTTACAACTCAGTTGACTGATCCTATTTTGGCAGGCGATCCAAATGATCCGAATAACACCCAATATACTTTTGCTCAACCATTAAATGGTAATGTAGGAGTATGTAGGAGAGGAAGTTTTGCATTTGACGTTAAGGCTGCTAACATTGAATTTAATGGTGGTAGTGGTTCAATTATTATCAATAACGATCAGGCAAACAAAGATGCAATAATCAGTATGTCTCAGACAGAAGGAGCATTCAGTATATGGAGTGTTGCGGTTTCATTGAATACTGGTGATAATTTCTTTGCAAAGTATCCCGGATGTTCTTTCAAGTTTGTACAAGATTTCCCTGTTGATACTGATGTTGTGATTTGGTCTGATAATGGATTTGATGGAGGCCTTGACGGATGGACTACAGTTGGAATCTCTTGTGGCGATGCAAATCAAGATCCTACATTAGCTGAATGGCAGTGGGATGCAGATGGAAAGTCTAAAGGTGCATTCGGTAGTACTGGTATAGTATCCGCTACAGTTTGTAATGGTGCCATGGTATATAATTCAGACTTCCTTGATAATAATGGTGACCAAAATAATTTAGGAGGGGGTCCATGTATTGCCAATCAGCAAGGTGAATTGATTTCGCCAACCATAGACCTGAGTGCTTATCCTGAGGAGACAGCTATAACCATGAAGTTTAGTCAGGCTGTACGCCAATTTCAAAGTGAATACTTCGTTGGTTGGTCTGAAGATGATGGAGCGACATGGACTGAGATTCCAATCAACAGTCAATTGGTAATCAATGCCAACCCGACAAATGCAAGTTATAGAGTAAGACTTGTCGGTGCAAAACCTTCAGCTACGTTTAAGGTGAAGTTCAGAATCAACGCTAATTACTACTATTGGATTGTTGATGATGTAAAACTTGTTGAACCTGAAAACTATAACGGTAAAGTTGATAAAGATTGGGTTGCAGGCGCACCTTATCCTTCCGTTCCTCTTGGTCAATCAGTACCTGTCCAGTTTATGACTGACGTACATAACATTGGTGGTAAATCTTTGACCGGAATGCGACTTAAAGCGACAGTAAAAAATGCTAATGGAGATGAAGTGTATTCTGCAACTACAGCTCCGACAAGCCCCGGTCAAGAAGAAGGTACTGTGATGAGTGGAGACACCATTCAAAATGTTATTTTCGGATCTTATACTCCTGATCAGGTAGGTGACTATTCTATTGAATATACTCTTACAAGTAATGAAGAGGATTTTGATTCTACTGACAACAGAGCTACTGCGTCATTTACAGTAACAGATGAAAACACTGGTGACTTTAGTAGAGAAAATGCGATAACCAGATCTATCTCTTTGGCATTCAGTGATACAGATCCTGTAAATTGGGTTTATGCCAATGTACTCAGAGCAGAGAGAGATGGTGATATTGCGAAAAATGTAAAATTTGGTGTTGTAAATGCTCAGGATCTATCTGCTGCCGGAGCTTCTGCTTATTGCTATGTTTGGGAATGCGAAGATTCCGATGGCGACTATCAGATAACTGAAACAGAAAGAACTCTGGTAGGATTTAACTACCATGACTTTACAGAAAATGATCCGGATGAATTAAATCTTGATCTACCAATCTTAAACTTTGAAACAGAAGAACCTTCTCCTGTAACATTGCACAAAGGTAAGTGGTATATTGTCGGTCTTGCATACGAAGCCACTCAAGTAAACCCAAGATTGTTGGCTTATTGGCAGGCAAGTGATTTGGCTAATCAATCAGCTATTGAATTCATTGGCTTGGCTAATGAGGACTATGTACCTACTCACTTCTTGATGCAAAGCTGGGATTTAAGTTCAACATTTAACCTGGCTCCAATACCTACTGGCGGAAGAAGTGTATTCACAGGTACTCCTGTTCCTTACGCCAGACTTACCTTAGATAACTTAGGCAGTACTAAGAATCTTAAGCTGGACGGAAATGCATATTCAGTTTATCCTACCAATGCTACAACTGAGGTAACTGTTAAATTTAACTTTGACAATGCTACAGATGTATTAACTGAAGTATATGACGTGAAAGGTAATAAGGTTTATTCAAAAAATTTGAAAAACCAAAAAGATCAAACCAATATGATTTCTACAAATCAATTGGCTGCAGGAACTTACTTTGTTAGAGTGACTACTGCAGAAGGTGCATTATCTAAACCGTTTAATGTAATCAAATAATTTTTTGATTGAGTGAAATGAAGAGGGGTAGCCATTGGCTGCCCCTTTTTAATTTATTATCTAATGTGAGATAGAATAATTATACCATTTATCAATTTTTATGCATTGAAATAAATGTATTCTTGTTAGATATCTACGTATTGAACATATTTGCTTAGTTTTGACGTTTTTTAATTGAGTATATGAGAAAGAAGATTGTTGCCGGAAACTGGAAAATGAATACAGATAAGCTGAAAGGCAGCCTTTTGACCCATACTGTAATGGAAGAAACCAATCCCGGGAATTTTGAAGTGATTTTTTTCCCTCCCTTTCCTTTTCTTTCTGACATTGCATTGATTAGTTGTCAAAAACAAGGGTTTTCTTTGGGGGCGCAAAATATCAGTGAATTTGACAATGGAGCCTTTACAGGTGAGGTCTCGGCCGAAATGATAGCTTCTATTCCATGCAAATACGTATTGGTAGGCCATTCAGAACGACGGATGTATTTTAATGAAAATGCAGATGTGTTAAATAAAAAGCTTCTCAAAGCCTACCAACATGGACTAATTCCTTTATTTTGTTGCGGTGAGCCAATAAGTGAAAGAGAAAATGATAATTATCTTGATTTTGTAAGTATTCAAATCAAGGAATCTCTTTTTGATCTAACTGCTGACCAACTGAAGAATACTGTGATAGCTTATGAGCCAATATGGGCTATTGGAACAGGTAAAACCGCTAACCCTTCCCAGGCCCAGGAGATGCATGCTTTGATCAGAAATGTACTGGAAGAGAAATTTGACCAAAATCTTGTAGAATCTATCCCAATCCTTTATGGCGGTAGTGTAAATTCATCCAATGCATCCGAATTATTTTCCCAACCGGATGTTGACGGTGGCCTTGTTGGAGGAGCATCCTTAAAAGCCGAAGAATTTATAAAGATTATAGCTTCAATGGAAACTGTCTTAAGAAATAAATAAACAAAAATGAATCATTGGTTGATTAAATCCGAACCAGACGAATACAGTTTTGACGATTTGGAAATGGATAAAAAGACAGAATGGACAGGTGTACGGAACTATGCCGCACGTATCCATTTGAACAATATGAAGAAAGGCGATATTTGCCTTTATTACCACAGTGTAACAGAGAAAACAATTGTTGGTCTTTGTAAAGTATCACAGGAAGCATATCCGGATCCAACAGATGAAACAGGCAAGTGGGTTGCTGTAGAAGTAGCCTTTTTGAAAAAATTAAATAAACCGGTATTGTATTCAGACTTAAAAGCTTTAAATCACATGAAAAATTTTGATTTAATCAGGATTTCAAGGCTTTCGGTGATGCCGGTTCCCGATGAATATTGGTACGAAATTTTAGAAATGGCAGAAACATCTGTTGAATGAATGTTTGAAAAGGCGAAATATAGGGCGACCTGTTAAATCCTAGATAACCAAGAAAGTATTTCATACCGATTCATCCATAAATTTAATTATATGAAGAATATTATTGTTGTAATATTGATGGCTATTCTGTTGTCATGCGTTGGGAAGAAAAGCACTCAAGACGTTTCTTTTAAGGGCAGCTGGAAAGCAACAGCCTTTAAAATTGGTGATTCTTTAGCAAATTTTGATATATCTGCCTCAATGTTGAATTTAAAGCCTGACTCGAGGTACAGTTTTACAAATAATATCGGTCAGGTTGAAGCCGGAACTTATCAGGTCTATGACAGTCTTTTAATCATGACGGACACTACTGTTCGTCCATCCAGGGAGAAAGCCGTCCAATTGATTAAGATAAAAAATGATTCCCTCATATTCAGGATGAACTATAAAGATCGGGAAGCATTTATGTATTTTATTAGAAAATAAAAAGGGCAACACTAATGTATTGCCCGTATTTATCAATAAATCTGGAAATTTATTCCCCCAAAAAAGGATATTTGTAATCCACAGGTGGCACAAAGGTCTCCTTTATTGTGCGTGCAGAAACCCAACGATATAGATTAAGGACAGAACCCGCTTTGTCATTGGTTCCCGAACCTCTTGCGCCGCCAAATGGTTGCTGCCCCACTACAGCACCGGTAGGCTTATCATTGATATAGAAATTGCCGGCACTATTTTCCAAAGCTTTGATTGCCTGGTCTATAGCATATCTGTCTTTGGCAAAGATCGATCCGGTAAGTGCATAGTCAGAGGTCTCATCCAATAAATTCATCGTTTCTTCATATTTGTCATCTTCATAAACATACACTGTCAGAACAGGACCAAACAATTCTGTGCATAACGTATCATATTTTGGATTGGTGGTTTCTATAACAGTAGGTCGGATAAAGTATCCTTCAGAATCATCATATACTCCGCCTATAACCACCCTGGCTTCAGATGAAGTTTTTGCATTTTCGATATACTTTGTAATAAAGTCAAATGCCTTTTTATCGATAACTGCATTAATAAAATTAGAGAAGTCTTCTGTGCTTCCCATCTTCATAGAGTTTATATCTGACTTTAACCTTTCCAAAACCGCCGGCCAAAGTGATTTGGGTATATATGCTCTTGATGCGGCAGAACATTTTTGACCCTGATATTCAAATGCTCCCCTGGACAATGCGGTAGCCACCTCAATGGGATTAGCAGAATGGTGTACCATAACAAAATCTTTGCCACCTGTCTCACCGACAATCCGTGGATATGAACGATAATCATCCAGATGACTTGCTATTTTTCTGTAAATAGTATTAAATGTATTGGTTCCACCGGTGAAGTGCAGCCCTGCAAAATCTCTGTGACTGAAGATGACATCTCCTGCCACAGCACCCGAAACAAAGACCAGATTGATGACTCCATCAGGTAGTCCTGCTTCTCTGAAAACTTCCATAATTACATGCGCTGCAAATATCTGCGTCTCTGAAGGTTTCCACACAACTGTATTGCCCATCAAGGCAGGTGAACTGGGTAGATTGCCGGCTATCGCAGTAAAATTAAATGGAGTCAAAGCAAAAACAAACCCTTCAAGTGGTCGCCATTCCAGCCTGTTCCAAATACCTTGTGCGGAATCCGGCTGAACCTTATATATCTCCGTCATGTAATATGCATTGAAACGGAGGAAGTCAATAAGTTCACAGGCACTGTCAATTTCTGCCTGAAAAGCATTTTTGGATTGTCCCAGCATAGTCGCTGCATTTATCTTCATCCTGTATGGCCCGGCAATCAATTCAGCTGCTTTTAAAAAAATGGAAGCACGTTGATCCCAGGAAAGTGCGCCCCATTTAGATCTGGCAGCCAGTGCGGCTTCAATAGCAGCCTTTACGTGACTCTCGTCGCCTTTGTGGTAATAACCGAGCGTATGTTTTGTCTCATGAGGAGGATGGAGAGCTACCTTATTTTCTGTGCGTACTTCCTTGCCGCCTATAAACATAGGTATGTCGTGTGTTTTGCCTTTTGCTTCCGCTAAAGCAGCCTCCAAGGCTTTTCGGTCCCTGCTTCCCGGCTCATAGGATTTTACCGGTTCATTAACCGGAATCGGTGTCTTAAAAATACTGTTTGACATGTAATGAATTGATATTTTTAATAGAATGTATTTAATTCAGTTTTTTGATGCATCAATGATACGTTAAATTAACCCCTTTAGGTAAAAATGGTTCAACATCCCCGCCGCCTTTTATTATTTCACGGACAATAGTTGAGCTGATATGCGAATAAGCTGGCGAACTGATGAGGAAAACCGTTTCTATACCGCCTGTCAGTATTTGATTGACCTGGGAAATGGTTTTTTCATATTCAAAATCGGATGAGTTGCGCAATCCTCGGATTAAAAATCCCGCATTAACCTTTTTACAATAGTTGGCTGTCAATCCTTCGAAATGATCTACTTCAATTTTATCAATTCCGGCAAAAACTTTTTTAAGCCATTCAACCCTTTGCTCAAGCGGGAATAAATATGATTTTATACTATTGGTGCCTATCGCTACGATAACCTTATCGAAAAGAGAAAGCGACCTTATAATTAAGTCATGATGACCCACCGTAATAGGGTCAAAAGAGCCCGGAAATACTGCGATTTTCATAAAATATATAAATTGAATTTTACAAACTTAATGAGTTAGGTCCGATTGATGATTATTATTTTTTAAAATGCAATTGTCTATTAGTCTTTTTAAGGAAACTTTTTAGAAAATTAAGCTGAAAGATAAATGTTTTTCTGCTGCCTTCAAAATATAGTGTGCCCAAATAGAAGCTTTGTTATTTTTTATTTTATTTTGATTAATAGCGTAATGAAGATTTGATTGAAATTCATATAAAGATTTTTTAATATATATTTTTCCCGATTTGGGGCAGGCATAGCTTTGGCATAGAACGAATTTCATGACTAACTTAAAAAATATGATAAAAAATTACTAAAATTGATAACGCATTATATATATTTGTTAATTATTAGCTGCTACCTCTTAATTCTTTAGGATGAAAGTCTTGTTTTCGTTTTGTATTTTTATGCTTTATGGCATTTGTCTTCATACTCAATCAATTCCATGGTATGCCATAAATGGTCAGGATGTCGAGTCGGCTATCCGACTAAATCCCGCCTATTTGTTACAGGATAACCTTACTTCATCAATTAAATTGAGCTCTTTATCAGTCGATTACAACAATAATTTTGCATACATTAAAGATAAAAGTTTTTTCAACTTACTTTTTAATGCAAGAAGGGTAACAATACCCGAACTTGAAGCGATTGCTGAGGGTAATAATCCTGCAATAGGGCTGGACAGGGATCTGAAGGGTTATGAAATGAAACTTAATGAGACAGATATTTCACGTATGTATTTATCCGGTTCTGTAGTTTATTCCGGTCCCTCATATTATCATCGCCGACCTGACGGGCTTAACTGGGGTTTGTCAACCGGGATAATTCTTAAAGGCGGGATAAATAACTATCCCGGAAATATTACTTATGGGCCTTATCGGACCTACTCAGGAGGTGATTTTATCTCTGTGGGTAAATTTAGCGGATATGCAGACGGATATTTACACATTAATTTTAATGCATCAAAAGAATTTCAGCTAAGTAATTCAACCAGATTCAGCGTTGGAGGCTCCATTCGATATTTTGGTAGTTTTGGTCATGCCGAAATTATCAATGATGAACAAATTGACAGAGTTACTTTTTTGCAGAGAGATGAAATCCAGGCATCCAATCTTTTGTTGAAGTATCAATATACACATAGTAACCCCGAAGATATTGCCGGGCAATTTATCAGAGGAAACGGGGTGGGGGGAGATATCGGTATTTTTTTTGAACAAAAACTCAATTATCCGCAGATTAGTTTTTTCAAAGGTGGCCTGTCAGTGACGGATTTGGGTTTTTTAAAGTACGGGAATAGCCTTCGCAGCGGTTCCTTTGATGTTAACACGCCGACAATTCTGGCATTTGGGAAGTACGATGGATTTAAAGGTTTTGATCAGCTGGTAGATAGTTTTGAATATGTTATCACCAGGCAGAGCGAAAATTCTCATTTAAGCCGAAAAGGAGGAGTTTCATACTTGCCTGCCAATATTCAGATGACACTTGCTTGTGGTTTTATGAATTACGGCAGAGTGCACTTATATGTTTCATCGCCTCTCGTTGGCTGGAGCCCTGAAGCATTTCAAATAGGTTTTATACCAGAGTTGACTTTCAAATATATAAATGTCTTAGTACCTTTTTCTTATAATCAATGGACTGGTTTTCGTCTGGGAGCCGGATTCAATATATCCTTCCTTACCTTTGGCACAGATGATGTCAGATCTTTAAAGAATAGGGAGCAACTTAAGTCAGGTTCTTTTTATTTAGGAATCAGCTTAAATAAATTCGTGCAAAAAGTAAAACGAAAAAAGTAAAATATATCTGAAATCAATCAATTTACTTCATGTTTATTCGTTATGTAATGTAGCAAATTTACATTCGATTTGAAATTTTTCACTTTGAATTCCAATTACATACATTATCTTTGCGCACTTATGTTAAAAAAGAACCTGATTCTCTTTATTTGTTTGGGACTTATAACCCTGTCTTCTTGTAAGTCGGAGTATGAAAAGCTGCGCGCAAGTAACGATGTGGCACTGGTTTATAAAAAAGCACTCGAATACTACGAGAAAAAAGATTATTACAAGGCGCAGAATTTGATTGAGCAGATATTAGGAAGATATCGGGGTAAAAAGGAGGCGGAAGATTTATACGTAAAATATGCCTATACGCATTACTATCTTGGTAATTATATCCTGGCTTCTTCCTATTTTCAAAATTTTGCAAATACTTATATCACCAGCCCGCTTCGTGAAGAAGCAGCCTTTATGTCAGCATATTCCAATTATTTGCAAAGTCCGGATTATAAGCTTGACCAGACTTATACATACAAGGCAATAAATGAACTGGAAATTTTTGTGAATACCTTTCCTAAAAGTAAACGTCTCCAGGAATCAAATGACCTGATCGATGAATTACGTGCAAAACTTGAAAATAAGGCATTTGAAGAAGGGAAGCTTTACTATAACCTCAAACAATACCAATCTGCCTCTATTACTTTTGGCAATATGCTGAAGGATTTCCCGGATTCAAAAAATATAGAAAAAATCAGATACTATATTGTTAAATCAAACTTTACTTTAGCTGAAAATAGTATCTATTCCAAAAAACTTGAAAGATTTAATGAAACTTTAGTCGCCTGTGAATTGTTTAAAACCAAGTTCTTCAAAAGCAAGGACTTAAAAGAAATAAATTCAATTTTAAAACAAACCAAAGAAAATATTAAAAGACTGGAAAATGACGGACATCAAGACAAAGGTGCAGGGAATCGATCCTAATAGCCATGCAAGAGATATCAGAGGTATGGCAGCCAAGACAGGCAATATTTATGAAGCCATCTGCATTATTTCAGGTAGAGCACGACAATTACAGGTCGGTATTAAAAAAGAATTGAATGCCAAATTGGAAGAGTTTACTGTTTCTTCTGATACCATTGAAGAAATTCAGGAGAATAAAGAGCAAATAGAAATTTCCAAATTTTATGAAAAACTTCCAAATCCTGCAATTATCGCCACTGAAGAGTTTATCAGCGATTCCCTCTCTTACAGGTATAAAGATACAACACCGGAATAGTGACAATCCTCCTCCTGTAATCCTAATCTGTTAATTGATGAAATTACAAGGCAGAAAAATTGTTCTGGGGATTAGTGGAAGTATAGCCGCTTATAAGTCAGCTAATCTTTGCAGATTATTTATAAAAAACGGAGCAGAAGTTCGGGTCATCATGACTCCTTCTGCTTTAGACTTTATTAGCCCCCTCACTCTTGCCACCCTTAGCAATCATGAAGTAGTCCATTCAATCCATGAAGGACAGTCCTGGTCAGGTCATGTCGAGTTGGGACTTTGGGCAGATTTATTTGTCATCGCTCCTGCTACAGCCAACACCATTGCACATTTTACTCATGGGATCTGCAGCTCAATTTTAGATGCTGTATATCTGAGTGCCAAATGCCCTGTGTGCATCGCACCTGCCATGGATCTTGATATGTGGGCTCATCTGACAACAAAAGCTAACATGGAAAAACTCGGATCATACGGGGTGCAGGTCATCCCGGTAGAGCATGGTTTCTTAGCATCTGGACTCACAGGAGACGGACGTATGGCGGAGCCGGAGCATATTCTCGATTTTGTCATCCGATATTTTGAAAAAAAGCAGGATCTGAAAGGCAAGAAGGTGATGATTACCGCAGGTCCGACACATGAAAAGATTGATCCGGTAAGATTTATCGGCAATTCATCCAGCGGTAAAATGGGGATTGCCATTGCAGTACAGGCACAAAAGAGAGGCGCTGAAGTAGAACTTGTGCTCGGACCGATTGGCCGGAAGTTTAATTCTTATCCAGGACTAACGGTACACAATGTAATAAGTGCCGATGAAATGTACGAAACCTGCAGATCATTGTATCCAACTGTTGATATTGCCATATTCTCGGCTGCAGTAGCTGATTATAAGCCGTCTCATGCTGAAGAATTCAAAATTAAAAAAGCAGATCAAACCTTGAATCTTCATCTTGTCAAAAATGTCGATATCGCCCTGGAACTTGGTTCTGTCAAGAAAGCCGGACAGCTGAATATCGGATTTGCCCTCGAAACCAATAATGAGTTGGAAAATGCCCGTGAAAAGTTGACCGGAAAGAACTTTGATCTCGTTGTATTGAACTCAACTAAAGACAAGGGTGCTACATTCGGCTCGGATAATAATAAGGTTACAATCCTTGGAAAAAATGATATCTTGGTCCAATCTGAACTACTGCCCAAGACAACCATTGCAGATATCATACTTGACGAAACAATCAATCTATTTTAAATTGCGTTAATCATACTATGAACTATAGATATTTATTCGTTGCGTTCTTTGTATTATGGAACGTGCATGTCCATGCTCAGGAATTTGCTTTTACCGTAAAAGTTAATACTCCGACACTGCAGATAGCTGACCCCGGTGTATTTAAAACCTTTGAGAAAGATCTGACAGAATTTCTTAATAATCAGCGTTTCACGGATATGGAGGTGCAAGATGAAGAAAAAATAAAGGTTACATTAAATTTAAACCTGGTCAAGGAGCAATCTCAGAAGGACTTTATATTCAGTATGGCAATTTTGGCAGTTAGACCGGTATATAACTCTAGTTATGAAACAGTATTGTTCCAATATATTGATGATAAGGTTGTAATTTCCTATGAACCCGGCAATGCACTTATCTTTAACCCAAATTCTTACAATGACAACCTGACATCTATCCTTGGATATTATGCATATATTATTCTTGGTCTGGATAAAGATTCATTTGCTGATAAAGGTGGAGATGCCATGTATGCCAACGCACAGGCAGTCATAGGGTCATTGCCTACCGGAATTTCAAATAGTGATGATTATGGATGGTCAGCCAATAAGGCAGGATTAAACAAATCAAGATCATCATTTGTGGAAAACCTCTTGAGCCCTAAGTTAAATGACTTCAGGATAGGGTTTTATGAATACCATAGGCAGGGACTGGACCTGACTTCAACCAATGTAGATGATGCCAGGAAGAATATAGTCAATGCGATGAAAAGTATTGAGAAATCTTATAATTCTTATGTAAACTCATTGATGATCAATGTTTTCGGGCTAAATAAGGGAAATGAACTTGTACAGATATTCAAACCGGCACCTAAGAACGAAAAAGCTGAAATTTACAAGATAATGTCCAAACTAGATCCGGCCGGACTTCAG
Source organism: Saprospiraceae bacterium (assembly GCA_024103005.1). Lineage (GTDB taxonomy): Bacteria > Bacteroidota > Bacteroidia > Chitinophagales > Saprospiraceae > Parvibacillus. The sequence goes on along the minus strand of JAGFJA010000060.1, from coordinate 2,672 downwards.
AAATATATTGACTTGAGATAGTATGGATAAGGTGCGGCTGGCGATATTTGCCTCAGGTGGAGGAAGCAATGCCCGGGTTATAATGGAATATTTTCAGAATCATCCTTGCATCGCAATTTCTCTGGTACTGTACAGTAAAAAAGAAGCAGGAGTAAAAACTTATGCCGGACAATTTGGAATTGAGTCGGTATATTGGCCTGATAGATGGTTGAAAGAAAAAGAAAAGACTATGAGTTTGCTCAATCAGCTATCCATACAAGGTATCATTTTGGCAGGCTATCTTTCCTTGATACCTGACTATCTCATCAACACATTTCCTGATAGAATCCTCAACATTCATCCTTCTTTATTGCCTTCCTTTGGTGGGAAAGGGATGTACGGACACTTTGTTCATGAAGCTGTAAGTCGCTCCGGGCATGTTGAATCAGGCATCACAATTCATGTCGTCAATAATGAATATGACAAAGGAAAAATAATTTTCCAGGAAGCTATTCCAATAATACCTTTTGAAGATCCTATAAACATAGCGAAGAAAGTACTTAAGCTGGAACACAAGTATTATTCCACGGTTATTGAACAATATTTTACACCAGAAAAACCGTAATAGCCGGTTTTTTAGCTTTTTGTATATATAAATGTCATCTTGGTAGAAAGACTGCAAAGCAGAATCCAATTTTTATTAAATTAGAGCCTTTTTTAATCAAGCTTTCAGGACTGCAATAGAGCAATAAACCTGGGCTTAACAAGGCATTATTTACCTTACATCAAGGCGAGTGAAGTTTAAATTGTAAGATTTGGATTAAATTTTAATAGGAATATGAAACGGATACTTTTTTTATCGATTTGCATCATGATGACTTTTTTACTCAATGCTCAGGGAAAACATGAAGATAAGCCTGATCGAAAGACTGACAAGTCCGGAAAATATGACCGGAGCCTTGATTTTGATTATAAAGTTGAGAAAAAATCACAGGTCACAATCAATGGAAAGGTAGTTCCTTATCAAGTGACAGCTGCTACATTGCCGGTTTGGGATGAAAGCGGTAAGGCGATTGCAGGAGTTTTCTATACCTATTATAAGAGGACAGATGTGAGTGACATGTCTGTTCGGCCAATTGTATTTTCATTCAATGGGGGTCCGGGCACGGCCTCTGTATGGATGATGCTGGGTTATACGGGTCCCAGAATGCTGCACATCGATGATGAAGGATATCCGCTCCAACCTTATGGATTAAAGGACAATCCCAATTCAATTTTGGATGTTGCAGATATAGTATATGTGGACCCGGTGAATACCGGGTTTTCCCGACCATTGGAAAAGGATTATCCTAAGGATAAATTTTTTGGTGTCAATGCTGATATCAGATACCTTGCAGACTGGATTAATACCTTTGTCAATAAGTATCAGCGGTGGGCATCACCTAAATTTTTAATAGGCGAGAGCTATGGGACCACCCGTGTTTCCGGTTTGGCGTTGGAATTGCAGGGTAGTCACTGGATGTATCTCAACGGAATTATCCTGGTTTCTCCCACAGATTTGGGTATAGAAAGAGATGGCCCTGTCAGTAAGGCCCTCATGTTGCCCTATTACGCAGCTACTGCCTGGTACCATAAAGCACTGGCACCCGATTTGCTGTTAAAGGATTTGCTGGATGTGCTGCCGGAAGTGGAGAAGTTTACAATAGAAGAATATCTTCCTGCTCTTGCCTTGGGCAGTTCTATTACAGCTGAGAGATATGACGCGCTTGTGAAAAAGGTGAGTCGGTATTCGGGTTTGAGTGAAAAGGTCGTGAGAGAGAACAATGCAGTTATTCAGACAGGGTATTTCTGGAAAGAGTTACTGAGAGAACGGGGTTATACGGTGGGTCGGCTGGACTCCCGTTACCTTGGAATAGATTCAAAAGATGCGGGCATCAGGCCGGAGTACAATGCTGAGTTGACCACCTGGTTGCATGAGTTCACGCCTGCGATAAACCTTTATTTGAGAGATGAATTAGGTTATAAGTCTGACCTTGATTATAATATGTTTGGTCCGGCCTATCCCTGGAACAATGACAATAATAATACGGGTAACAATCTGCGGGCTGCAATGGCTCAGAATCCGTTTTTACATTTAATGGTGCAGTCAGGATATTATGATGGTGCTTGTGATTATTTCAATGCCAAGTACAACCTATGGCAGTTGGACCCCAACGGAAAACTGAAAGACAGGATTTCATGGGAAGGATATCGAAGCGGACACATGATGTATCTGAGAAAGGAAGATCTTCAGGCAGCTACGGCACATCTGCGCAAGTTTATATTAAGCTCTATCCCTGCCGCCAATCAGCCTGCAAGGTATGATAGATAAAAATTTCTTTCAGAAGGAATTATTTTCATTAAATATTGGTTAATTAATTACACAGGTCAATAAGGATAGATAAATATGATGGCGTGCCCATGGAAGGGTCCATGGTCGGGCTATCCGCTTTACGCGCTCCTAAAGTCGCTTGTGTTCGCTACTATCCCTCACGCAAATTGGGGTATAATTAAATGTTTTTATATTTTTTTTCATTTAAGGTGTAGGTATAATTATGTGGTTATCAGTGTGTTGAGAGGTTATTTAAAAAAGCGGTAAAAAAAATATAAAGAAATATTTGGAGGTAAAGAAAGTAGTTGTATCTTTGCATCCG
>JAGFJA010000020.1 GCA_024103005.1 Saprospiraceae bacterium | reverse complement strand
TTACCGACTGGAATATGTATGAAGTTATGTACGGCGAAAGATACATGGATACACCTCAGCAAAACCCCGAAGGATATAAGCAAGCAAGTACTTTTACATACATAGATCAGTTGCAGGGGCCGCTGCTTATTATTCACGGTGCCTTGGATGATGTTGTGGTATGGCAGCAGAGTATGAAGTATATCGATACTTGTATCAAAAAGGGCAAACAGGTTGATTATTTTGTCTATCCGGGACACAAGCACAATGTGCTGGGCAAAGACAGAGTACACCTGATCAGGAAAGTTATTGATTATTTTGAGCAACATTTATAATTTCAAGTATACTGATTGACGAAGGAAACCACACTGACCGGCTCCGGAAAATATCTCGGTTATTTTCAGTCACTTGTAGGTAGCCGTATTTATTTATCACTGGCTTTATCTGTTGTCATTACACTCTTTGACAGTGTAGGGATTGGATTGTTGGTCGCTATACTCCAATTTATGGCAAATAGTGAGAATGGAGATTCTTCTCTCAGCTTAAATGCTTATTACAAGCAGGTTTTCGGGCAAGATGCTACATTTTTGATGTTAATTTTGATTGCTATTTTTATTTTTTTATTGAAAGGTTTACTCACTTTCACCCTATATTCGGTTCAGGCGAGGATGACTACCACCATCATCAGCAAAACCAGACATAATATACTGGATAGTATTGTCAATCTCAATTTTGCATCATTTACAAAAACCGACTTAGGGACGATACAAAATATCTCAACCTCCGAAGTAGGAAGGCTCAACATCGCTTTAAACAGCTATTTGAAGACCGGACAATATTTGATAATGTCCGTAGTATATCTGGCACTTGCGATAGTTTTTGACCCTGTTTTTTCTTTTTTGATTATTTTCACAGCTTTGGCAGTATTGTATCTGTATAATTTTATAATAAAATATTTCAAAAAGCTATCCAGACAGATTCTGAGCTCCAGAAATCAATATAGTAGTTTTCTAACTCAGCTTCTGACGAATTATAAATATCTGAAAACTACAGACACTATTGATAAATACAGTAGGAAGGTCAAAGATCAGATAGACCATACAGAATCGCTAAATTACAGATTCCTTAAGATCAATGCCATCACTGATAGTGCCAGAGAACCTATTATTCTGGTCATGATAAGCCTGGCCATTATATTATTGTTCCACGTAAAAGGAGGCATCGGTATTAGCATGATCTTCACCATGCTCTTATTTTACCGTACGCTTAATAATGTCCTATTGATTCAGGCCAATTGGCAGGGATTTCATCAGAATTCAGGAAGCGTTGACAGAATTATTTCTATTCAGGAGGAATTTTCGAAAGATATGGAAGCAATTGGAACAGACAGTGCCTTTCATATAGCCGGTCGGATTTCATTGGAAAAGGTAGATCTTAATCTTTCAGATAAACAAATTCTTAGCGACATCAGCCTGACGCTTGAGAAAAATTCTACAACTGCATTGGTAGGGCCAAGTGGCGCAGGAAAGACAACTTTGGCGTCTGTCATAACCGGATTAATTCAACCCAATTCCGGAAACATATCCATAAATAATCGACTTCTGGAATCATCTGACCTGAAAGGATATCGCCGGAAAATTGGGTTTGTAACTCAGGATCCCGTTATATTCAATGATACTTTGTTTAACAATATCACTCTTTGGGAAGAAAAAAACAGTCAATCTGTCAAAAGATTTAGTGAAATATGCAGGATGACGCATCTGGAGGACTTTGTTCAGGCTCAACTTGATAAAGAAGATATGCAGCTGGGCGACTTCGGCATCACCCTATCCGGTGGCCAGAAACAACGAATCAGTATTGCAAGGGAATTGTACCGTGACGTGGAATTGCTTGTCTTTGATGAAGCTACCTCATCTTTGGACGCCATCACCGAGC
>JAGFJA010000019.1 GCA_024103005.1 Saprospiraceae bacterium | reverse complement strand
TTACCGACTGGAATATGTATGAAGTTATGTACGGCGAAAGATACATGGATACACCTCAGCAAAACCCCGAAGGATATAAGCAAGCAAGTACTTTTACATACATAGATCAGTTGCAGGGGCCGCTGCTCATCATTCACGGCGCCTTGGATGATGTTGTGGTATGGCAGCAGAGTATGAAGTATATCGATAGTTGTATCAAAAAAGGCAAACAGGTTGATTATTTTGTCTATCCGGGACACAAGCACAATGTGCTGGGCAAAGACAGAGTACACCTGATCAGGAAAGTTATTGATTTTTTTGAATCAAAATTATAACAGACAATAATCCGTATTGAAAAAAAACTCCTTCAAATATCTGAAGTACTTTAAGGATCTTGTCGGAGGTCATCTGCAGAGATCCGTTGTTCTATCGATCTTAGTTACCCTATCCGACAGCCTGGGCATCGGACTCCTAGTCATCGTCCTGCAGGAAGTGTCCGGACAGTCTTCATTTCTGAAGGATGAGAGTTCTGTATTTAATAAGTTTTATTCAAATATCTTCCATCAGTCGCCTACCATATTGACACTCATTGTCATTGCTATTATTTTTTTTCTGTTGAAAGGTCTGGTCAATTTTTTACTTTTAACCACCCAGGCAAAGATGGCGACAAGTATCATCAGCAAGACCAGAAAAAGCCTGCTGGATGGTATCACACACCTCAACTATAAGACATATACCACTACGGACATGGGAGCTGTCCTGAATGTATCGACCTCTGAGGTAAGTAAGTTAAATACTTCCCTACATAATTATCTGAATGCATGGCAGTATGTCATCATGTCCGTGGGATATATCATCATTGCATTTATAGTCGATCCGTTCTTCTCTGCACTGATCATCATTCTTTCACTCGTTTTCTTTTATTTTTATCGGATTGTGATAGGTTATTTCAGGAAATTATCCGGTGAAATTGTGCAGACCGGAAATCTGTATAACAGTTTCTTAAGTCAGATTCTGAGTAATTTTAAATACCTGAAAACGACCAATGTTATTGATTTTTATTCCAAAAGAATAGGTGAAAAGATCGAATATTCAGAGAAACTAAACTTTAGATTTCTTCAGATAAATGCCCTGACCAATAGCCTGAGAGAACCCATTATCCTGATTCTGATCAGTGCTGTCATCCTGATTAAATATGCAGTATATGGTAATATCGGGACCAATCTGGTCTTTACCATGCTACTTTTTTACAGAACGCTTAATTTCTTTCTCCTCACTCAATCAAACTGGCAAAGCTTTCAGCAAAATTCCGGTAGTATCGATATGATTCTTGCTGTCCGGGACAAGTTTCAAAAAGGAAAAGAAGATTTTTATACAGGTGATAAATTCCGATTTTCAGATTCAATGGTTTTATCTGATACCTTTGTCTCATACAATGAGAATAATGTGCTCACAGATATTAGCATAACCATTCCTAAAAACAATATGATTGCCTTAGTCGGACCGAGTGGATCGGGCAAAACTACGCTGGTTGCTGTCCTTACCGGCTTGATCCCACCGGATAAAGGTGAATTCAGAATAGACAATCATCTGCTTTCTGAATATGATCTTGCTGACTTCAGGTCTAAGATAGGCTATGTCTCTCAGGATCCGGTTATTTTCAATGATTCCATTTTTAATAATGTAACCTTGTGGGATGCAAAAACAGAATTATCTCTCCAAAAATTCAATTCTGTTTGCCGACTGACGCATTTGGATGAAATGATAAATAATCTGGATAAAAAAGAAGACTCCGGCACAGGCGACTTCGGCATCACCCTATCCGGTGGCCAGAAACAACGAATCAGTATTGCAAGGGAATTGTACCGTGACGTGGAATTGCTTGTCTTTGATGAAGCTACCTCATCTTTGGACGCCATCACCGAGC
>JAGFJA010000051.1 GCA_024103005.1 Saprospiraceae bacterium | reverse complement strand
GTCCGGGTCTCGAAAAATATACTTTTACGCTTAATCCCGGATTGTATGTTGCTGTAATTGAGCAGGATGGGATGACTCATGCAGTGGAGAAGATCGTCGTGATAAGGTAATGTCTGATATTGAAGATGTTTTGAAGTATTAATTTCAATCAACTTATAAAGGTCCGCCTTATCCACTGATCAATATTCCGGAAATACCCGATCTTATATTTGAAAAAAATCTACTCAAACCGGACGGACTCCATGTCCTGGAAACCAATCAGGAACACGACTTCCACAAACATCCACAATTCACTCAATTGAAAAAATACGGCACAACTTATTTTTGGTTTTTTATAAATGGAATGCCTTAAAATTCACCTTTTGATTTTTCAAAATACATTTCCTGCCTATTGGCTTTATAATGCCATTTCTTTATAAACCACTTTAAAAAAAGATAAAAAGCAATACCAATTATGTTAATGTTATTAATTTATTAATAGATAATTACGATTTGACAAATAAAACTTTTATTTTTGAGACATTTATTTACATCTTATAAATATTTTTTATTATGTTTAATTTCAAACAATTTCAAACAATTTCAAACAATTTTCTATATTTTATTTATAACACTCTTTGTTTGGAAAAAGACGACTGCTCAAAACATACCGCCCTCTCTGGTAAATCATTGCTCCACAGAAGAAACAAGCCCTACTCCTTTGCCCGAAAACCATGTTTATATTTGTACGGATCCAAATGTAGTTAAATATATTAGAGTAAATATACACTATATGCTTCCGGGTACAATTGAAAATTTCGTTAATAATGCTTGCATAACCACTGTTGATTATAAAGGATATGGAAATTTCACTCCATACTCCAATGGATCTTTCTCAGCTTATGATGACCCTGTAGGACCATTTGATTATGCTTATACTGGATTTGACCGAGCAGAAGACATAGTAAATACTATGAACGAAATGTTCAATAATAATAAAGATGCTTTCCGAAAATCAAACGATACTTTATGTCAAAATCCACCACTATCAAATGTATCTTATCCCAATCCACCTCCACCCATTAAAATTCAATTTGTTTTAGCAGGAGTGTATTTTCATGAAACCCCGACTGCAGAGTATAGAAGTTCTTTCCATACGTGGCAATCATCCTATGCAGTGAATCCAAGCTCTGAAATAAATATTTATTATCATTCGAGTTACACAGAAAAAGGTGATGGTCAAGCAAATAATATAGGTGGTGCATCTAAATATAACACACAAGGGGAATACTATTATTATATGACTCCTGACTGTAGGGAATGGTCATTAAGCTTTGCTGCATCAGCCACACTGCATGAAATAGGACACAACCTTTCACTTCATCATACTTTTAATAAGAGTACCGATTACTGTGATGATACGCCTCCTATGAACACTTATGATAAGTACAAAGATGGTATTTGTTATCCAAATACTTACATGGGTTGTTGGAGTTATATTGATTCTACCACAGCTCCATTACCTCCAATATGCCCCGGTTCAACAAATTACCCATGTGATGAATGGCATGAAATCTCAAACAACTTTATGGATTACAACCAATATAAGGAATCCATGACAACGTGCCAAATAGGAAGAATGCATACCGATTTAGCTAATGACGGAAATAATTATATATACGCATGCGGAGGTTGCGCACCACCAAGTGCTTTCTTTCACCTCAATGATGAATACAGCTGTCCCTCACTTTCTTATGGTAATACAATAGCAACAGGAATCCCGTTTAAAGGACAAGCCTCTTTTAATGAAAACAGATGGTATTTAGAAATATGTGAAGTCGCTTCTCTATCTTCCACAACTTGTATTCCGGGTACATATTTTCATTCCGGTACACAAACCGGACAAGTTGGAAATTTTGATCTGACAGATGTGTACACCTTCCCAACGACCTCTTCCACTAAATATTACTACATCAAACTAACAACCAGTAATACAGAGTGTCCCCAAAACCATAGTTATGACAAGACTATTAAAGTAACCGGATGTTTAACTAATCCCGATTTGTCTAAAATAATAGAACTGAGAGTAGTTAACCCTGTATCTAGTCAGTTAACTGCCTTTTACACACTTCATCAAGCAGGAGATGTTCAAATCAGACTCATTAATATATACACCAGTCAATCAACGACCATAGAAACGACTAATTCTAAAGTCGCAGGTGACTATTTTATCAACTTTCCGGTAAGTAGTCTCCCCAGTGGTAGTTACTCACTCCAAGTTATGTACAACAATTCCATTATTTCTAAAAACTTGATAATGCTATGAAACATTTATTCTTTATCCTACTTACATTAGCATCATATTTTTCTATTCAGGCACAGCTTGTAGAATTTGACACATACTTTGCCTTTGAAGATGCGGCGGGACGCCGGGATACGGTGTGGTACGGAGCCCGATTAGATGCAACTTACGGCTTTGATCCCAAATACGAAGAGCTTGTCAAGCAGCCCATTGATTCAACCACCTTTGTTGTCCTTTCAAGCGGCTTTGATCCTGCTTTATTTTTCAATAAAAAGTACTACGTGCGGGGGGAACTTCCCTATACAGTCAATGTAATGTTTACCTTCATTGATGCTGCCTACCCTATCCATGCTAAGATGAATACTGACTTTGTACAGAATCTTAACTGGTCTGAATTATTTTATTATAAATATATTAGTACATGGTGTCAAGATCCTCATCTTCTTCACCCATGGAATGACTCTACCTCAGTTTTTGACTGTATAGATATACAAACAGGCGAGTTTGTTATAAATGAACCACCAAGCACAGATCCTGTTGAGTCATATTGTGAAACTTCTTCTACTCTATCAAATATAAATATTAAAGGCAAGGGTGAAGTAACTCTGAATGCTTTTGCCATATTGACTTTTCTTGATCAATATTGCAAATTAACTGGATCAGGCAATTCAACACTCAAGCGTCTTGGAGACGATGCCATCGTATATCCCAATCCTTCAAACGGCAGCTTTGAAATAAAGACCCTGTGGCAATCCGGGCTACTCAGGATTTTTGATTATCGCGGACAGACCGTCAAGAAAGTGATAC
>JAGFJA010000050.1 GCA_024103005.1 Saprospiraceae bacterium | reverse complement strand
GCTTTCGCCAGATTGTCTTAATGAGATGCCTTAAAAACGGTTATAAGCCTCTGACAACCGAATATTTCATTAAAATATGGATTATATAATTTTATTGAACGAAGACATCCCTAGTATTCCTAAACGTTGATTTGACAGGTATATCGGCCTGATAGTAAAAATGACAAAGATTATTTTGAATACTGAACAAATTATGTATCTTTGTCAACAGTAAAATCATCTATTATGAAACCACTCATCATCAAAGAAATGAATGGGGATGACCAGCCCCGTCAAAAACTTCAAACTCTCGGACCCTCCTATCTCAGCGATGCAGAATTACTAGCCATTATCCTGCGTACAGGAAACAGAAAACTGTCTGCTATTGGCCTGGCACAGCACGTTCTGAATAGCTGTGGCGGAAGCATCAGTGTATTAGCTCGTAGAAGCATAGGCGACCTGACCGCAATCGAAGGCATAGGCCCTGCCAAAGCAATAGAAATAAAGGCTTCCTTAGAATTAGGCAAGCGTAAGATGGCCGAGAACAACCTCCTTACAGAAGTAATCACCTCGTCAAAAGATGCCTACTGGGCTATAGCCACCAACCTCATGGACCTGACTTATGAAGAGTTTTGGGTTATCCTCTGCAATCGGGCACATAAAGTAATGGACAAGGTATGTATCAGCAGTGGCGGTATGCATGGCACTGTGGTAGATTTGAAAGTTCTCATGAAGACCATCATTCAGTCTAATGCTGTGGCCGTCGTCATCGCACACAACCATCCGAGTGGTAACCGTAGCCCGAGTGAAGAAGATCGGGCATTGACCCGAAAAATAAAAGAATCCTGCCGGCTGATGGACATACAACTGCTGGACCACATCATCGTCGCCGGACACAGTTACACCAGTTTTATGGATGAAGGTTGGTTATAAATCAGTCTTATTTTCTTCAAAAAAGACATCATCTTTAGTCTGCAAACAATTAATTTTTCTAAATCATTAAAATCAGTAAACCATGTCACCTGTCTTGCTTCAATCCATCACTTCCGAACAATTGCTGCATTATATCTGGAAAACCAAACAATTTGACCGCACCCGACTGCGACTGACGGACGACACACCGCTGGATATTTGCGACTTTGGCAGATATAACACCAATAGCGGTCCTGATTTTCAGCATGGAAAGATCCGTATCGGAGATACCATTATGGCAGGACATATCGAAATGCATATTTTTTCTTCTGAGTGGGAAACTCATGGTCACCAATCTGATCCGGCTTATAACAATGTCGTCCTCCATGTCGTCGCCATGCATGATAAAGAGGTCTGCACTCAGAATGGCACCCGGATTCCCACCCTTGTATTGACGGAATACCTTGACGAAGATATTGTAATGCGGTATGGTATGATGAGTGCAGAAAGGGAAAATATTCCATGTGCCCGGCTGCATCCGGGTAAGGTGTCATCTGACATTTGGAATATCTGGAAGGAAAGACTGAATGTCGAACGCCTGCAGGATCGGTTAGAGTGGATTAATCAGGAATTAGAAGCCGCGGTTCAGGACTGGGAAGCCATTTTCTTCAAACAAATGCTCATAAGCATGGGTACAAATGTCAATAAGGAAGCCTTTAAGGCTCTTGCACGCCATCTTGATTATTCCGTATTTATGAGGCTCAAATCAGATGAAGTAGCCCTTCATGCTTATGTTTTAGGTACTTCTGGCCTGTTATCCAGAGGCAATGATGCCTATTTAACACGTCTCCGGGATGAGTATCAGTTTATATGCATGAAATATCCTATCACCGCTGTCAATCCTGTTATCTGGAAATATGCCCGGATGCATCCTTCAAACTTTCCTGACATCCGGATAGCGCAGTTGACGGAAATGTTTCGGTGTAAAGAACATTTTTTTGCCAAAGCAATAGACTGTACAACGATTCGACAATTAAAAGATCTTCTGAAGGTGGATGATCTGCCTGTATATTGGCAGTACCATTATAAGGTCGGAAATAGATCCAAGCCCTGTAAAAAAACGCTGGGCAATCACATGAAGACGTTGATCATCATTAATGCTATTCTACCGCTCATGTTTTTATACGGTCGCAACCAGAATAAGACGGAATTGCAGGAACGAGCTTTGCAGTTGTTGCAACAGGTAGCTCCTGAAGATAATTACATCGTACGGATGTGGCAGGAGTTGGGTGTCAAAAGTGAATCGGCACTTGATACCCAGGCACTGATACAGCTGAAAAATCAATACTGCGACCAAAAACGTTGTCTGGAGTGCAGCATCGGTCATCAATTATTGAAAAAAAAGATTTAAGTATCTTGGGTTTTCCCTTTTTGATAACCGTATGGGCAATGTCTGCATCCGCTTTTACAGCAGTATCCACGTTTTAAATGGTACAGTTCGGTAAATACCCATTGACCGCTTTCATTTATGTAATAATCTTCCTCCTCAATTAAATCCTTCTTTGGAGGCTGTTTTTTTCTTTCATTTAAATGTCATGTAATGACTATGTTGTTTAGGTTATAGTTTGCAGACAACGAGCCATAATTTTCCTTAAAAATATAAATATCCCTTTTTATTAATAAGGGAAAAAGACAAAAGTGTTTTTAAATACCACACCCTACACCGGTGCCCACTGTTCCTTGTCAAGACTCCTGAAGTGAATGGCCTCGGCGAGGTGTTCAAGTTTGATATCTTCACTGTTGTCGAGGTCGGCTATGGTGCGACTGACTTTTAATATCCGGTCATAAGCCCTTGCAGAAAGTTGTTGTTTAGTCATGGCTGCCTTGAGCAGCTTGATACCGGAGTCTGTGAGACGGCAGACCTCTCTGACCATTTTTCCGGGCATCTGAGCATTGGAATATATGTTTTTCATGTTGCGGAATCTTTCATCCTGGATGGAGCGTGCTGTTACGACACGTTTACGGATAGTATCACTTTTTTCAATGTTCTGTTCCTCTCCGGCAAGCTTATCGTAAGAGACCGGAGTGACCTCGACGTGAAGGTCGATACGATCCATAAGTGGTCCCGATATTTTGTTAAGGTATTTTTTAACAACTCCGGGGGCACACACACATTCCTTATCAGGATGGTTGTAGTATCCGCATGGGCAGGGATTCATGGAAGCTACGAGCATCAGGCTGGCAGGGTAGTCGATCGTCTGCCGTGCTCTGCTGATGGTGACGACCCGATCTTCCATGGGTTGTCGCATTACTTCCAACGCTTCGCGTTTAAATTCCGGTAATTCATCGAGAAAGAGGACACCGTTGTGTGCAAGTGAAATTTCTCCGGGACGTGGATTGGGACCGCCTCCTACCAAAGCTACATCACTGATGGTGTGGTGTGGGGATCGAAAGGGCCGATGAGTGATGAGGGATGAGCCCGCAGGCAGAATTCCGGCGACGGAATGAATTTTAGTTGTTTCAAGCGCTTCTTTCAGAGACAATTGAGGCAGGATGGTAGGAAGTCGTTTGGCCAGCATGGTCTTTCCGGCTCCCGGTGGCCCTATAAGGATGATGTTGTGTCCGCCAGCAGCTGCTATTTCAAGCGCCCGCTTAATATTTTCTTGACCTTTGACATCTGAAAAGTCTTCGAGATAGTCTGACTGATTTTTGAAAAACTCTTCCCTTGTGTTGATAATAACCCGCTCCAAAGAACCTTCCTGATTAAAAAAATCGACAACCTCCTTCAGGTTACGGGCTGCATACACCTCCATATCGTTTACAATAGCGGCTTCCCGTGCATTGTCTGCCGGAACTATTATACCACGAAATCCGTCTTTCCTTGCCTGTATGGCAATGGGCAGAGTGCCTTTCACCGGTCTCAACGTGCCATCCAGAGACAGTTCGCCAAGGATGATATACTTATCCAGTAAATCAGATGTAATGTAGCCCGAAGATGCCAGCATACCTATGGCTATGGGTAGGTCATAGGCAGCTCCTTCCTTTTTCATATCCGCCGGAGCAAGGTTGACCGTCATATTGATACGGGGTAGCTTAAGGCCGATGTTGGATGTTGCGGCAGCGATGCGCATATATCCTTCCTTGACGGCATTATCGGGTAATCCAACAAGGTAATAACCTAGTTTGCCTGCCTGAATCGGACCCCCGGAGTTGACTTCAACATCAATGGTACAGGCATCTACTCCATGAGTGGCACTGGCAAAAACTTTAACTAACATAATATAAAGAATTGGTGATTAAGTTATATTCAGGTGGTAAAGGTAAGGAGAGACAATTAAATTTCCAACATTTTTTAACTTTAGCCGTTGATTTACTAAATTAATTTCATGGCTCATTTTAATGTATTTCAATTGAAAAGCAATGCATTGCGGACCTTCTTAACCATAGTAGCGACAGTATTGGTATTTGTTATATTTACATCTCAAGCCTTACCCGGCGACAGAGAAAATCAGGATAAAGCAATAGACGCATGGCACAATGCTGCTGCAGCAGGCGACTCTGCGACCTTTTTCGGTCTGATGACTGAAGACGCCATCTATTTAGGAACCGACCTTTCCGAACGATGGGACAGAGCCTCTATGGCACGCGACCTTGGAAAGTATTTCAGAGGCCGGAAAGCATGGCATTTTGTGCCGTACAACAGACACTATCTGGAATTGAAGGACAACAATAAAATTCTCTTTGACGAATCGTTGAAAACGTGGATGGGACCGTGTAAGGCAACCGGGATGCTGACTAAGACAAGAGGAAGCTGGAAAATATCTTATTATAACCTCAGCGTCGCCGTCCCTAATCAATATGTCAAACAATACACTAAGCTTCTTCCCCCTAATGAAATACTAAGTAATTAAATATATGAATCAGGTAGATATACTTGCCATCGGAGCCCATCCGGATGATATAGAGCTCGGATCGGGCGGCACCCTTATCAGAATGATCGAACAGGGAAAAAGTGTCGGACTGCTTGACCTGACGATGGGCGAACTTGGTTCCAACGGAAGCGGACCCTTGCGTCTGGAAGAAGCAGAAGAAGCCCGTAAAAGAATGGGCGCGGACTGGAGACACAACCTTCGGCTGAGAGATGGATTCTTTGAGGTGGATGAAGTTTCAATTTGCGCTGTAGCTCGCATTATCCGGATAGCCCGCCCCCAAATTATCCTTGCTAATGCTCCGACTGACCGCCATCCTGACCACGGAAAGGGAGCTGAGCTGGTGGACAGGGCATGTTTTATTAGCGGACTGATTAGGGTGGAGTTGAATGACGATGCAGGAAGACCTCTTGAACGTTGGCGACCAAAGATTGTGCTCAATTATATACAAGACATGCATATACCTCCCCATATTGTAGTGGATATCACTGAATATCATCAAAAGAAACTCGACATGGTGTCTGCATATTCCTCCCAGTTTTACATGAATAAAGAACAGGTACATACGCCCATCAGTGACCGGGATTTCTGGATTTTTCTGGAGGCACGCGCCCGGGAGATGGGCAGGATAGCCGGGACAAGTCTGGGAGAAGGGTTTGTGAGCAGGACTGTACCTTGCATTGGTAATCTGATGGATTTGATTAGGTAATTAAAATTTTAGAATTGATATAATGTTGATAAACAGATAAATATATAAGATTAAAATATTGCACATAACAACATAAATGCCAATCTTTGAGTTTGTTAAAAAAAGTAAGATTTATATTAAATTGGCAACAGTCTAAATGAAAAACAAAGATTTCAGAATTATCCAATTTTTCTACCGCATCAATTTTAAGTTGTTTCAGTCTTTTGCTCAATCAGCTTGATTTAAGATATATCAACAAATTATTCAGTGGTGTAAAGCTTAAAGAAATACAGGGGAGCAAGGTTTTTCTGACCGTTCTTCTATATAGATTTTTAGATTTTGGCAAAATCTTCGGCTTTTGAATGATCTTTTTTCGAGTTTTTAGTCCTGAAATGACTTTAGTTCTCTTGTCCATTTTTAAACATTTATGTGTAAACCTGTTTTAGGAAAAAACAGTCGTGGGTTGTCGCGATGAGGTGCAGGAGTTGGAGAGTGAAGGGCTAAGGGCACACATCCACCGATTGATTCGATCTTAAGATGATGGGAATTTTGAGAAATAGAATTAGATTTGTGCAACGGACATAAAAAAACCCTTCAGGTAGGCGAGGCGCTAGATGTCTCACAATGGAATAATCCTTATTATGAATTGCTTTCGCTGAGGAAAAAGGTAGCAATCCTCTGTATTAGTTGTAAATAATGATATTAAATATATAGTTTGACAAATGCGCTTTTTAATTACATTGCAAAGATCGACGGGGTATATTTTACCTATTAATTATAGTTATCCGCTTTCAAGTGCAATCTACCGCATTCTTGCCAAAGGTGATGCGGATTATGCGGCCTTTCTTCATGCCAAAGGCTATGGTAAAGGTTTTAAATTATTTACTTTTTCCCAAATTACTGTTCCTTTTAAGATAGAAGGGGACAGGCTTAGATTGACTGGAGATGAAGTGAGTTTTCAGGCAGCGTTTCATTTACCGGAGGCGATGGAGAATTTTGTAAAGGGATTATTTCAAAGTGAGAAGATAGATATTGCTGATCAAAAGTCTAAAGTGAGTTTTTCTATTCAATCAATAGAAAGTTTAGTCAATCCGTTGCAGCTGAATAAAGAAAATGAAATTGTAAATATTCTTTTAACGCCAATATCGCCTATTGTGGCTGGGTTGCATAATGAAAAAGGCAATTATAATTTTCTTACTCCGGATGATAATCGGTTTACGGAAAGTCTGATTTTCAACTGGCGCAACAAAATAGCAACTTGCTATGATGAGCAAGTGGCATCTTCCGCTCTGTTAATGATGGAAGTAATACGTCAACGGACACCATTTAAGTCAAGATTGATTGCGATAAAAAGCGGTACCCCACAAGAGACAAAAGTCAAGGGGTGGATGAATTTTGGTATAAAGGTTACTGGAGAGAAAAGATTTGTAGAACTGGTGTTAAATGCGGGGGCTGGGTTGTACAATGCACAGGGGATGGGGTGTGTGGAGGAGAAGAAAGAGAGAAAGATACTCTATAATAGTTTGTAATTAATTTCAATTCAGGATTTGTTCGATTAAAACATTTTAGAGTATCAGTAGCAAAGGTAAATAAAAATTCAAGTATAATATGTACTAAAAATAGTCTGTAATTATGGAAAAATGTTTATTATATTTGCTTATAGAAAGCAAAAAGTTGAACTGTTTTTGACGAAGAAATAGTTTGAAGTTGGCACTTAAAATACAATGAAAATATTTAACTTTTATACTGGAAATACAATGCTTAATAATGCATTGATGGCCATAGAAGCATTGGCAATACTTAAATAAAACCTTAACTTTGGTTATTATGGATATAAATCTACTGTTAGAAAAACCCGAAATTGATAAAAATATAAAAGTCATTATAGGGCCATTAGCTCCTCTTTCTATGATTGCTGATATTCCCGGAACATATTATAAAGCTCAGGAAGTTCCTGATAAATATAAACTATGTGGGCTTTTCGAAAACATTTTGGGATGGCATTTTAGCAAAAATGATAGGGCTAAGATCGCAAAGAAAATCAAAGACTTAAATCAGAAGAAATTAAAGAATAAGGATTATGTTCCAACGCAGGCAAATTCGGGGTTCCAACCATTGCTTTTTGATTTTTTTGAAGTTGGTATGATCTATCGAAGTCAAGGTGTAAATTATAATGATTTGTGGAAACGGTCTTTTAGCAGAATGGATGCAGATGTACATCCTAAAGGAACTCCTAACCTTGACTATGAAGTATTGAAAAAGAAAAATTGGATTAAAAAAAAGGAAGAGGAACAAGCCAATATAAAAAAAGAACTAAAAGACTTAAAGGATTCGGGAGATGAGAGCAAGGTAGATGCCTTGAAAAGCCAATTATTACCTGGTAGCACTTCCCCATTACTTGCTTTTTTCCAAATGCATAAGGGCAATTATCCCCTTTATTATACATCTCCAACACTTAGAGAATATATTGATTATTCCGGAGGAGAAATTCAAATGAAATTAACTATTGATTCGAGGTTGTTCAACATATTGTCTGATTCATTAAAAGAAAATTCAACAGCGTATTTAGGTAACAACGAGGGATGGGTAGAAATAAAATTGGAAGAATTATGAGTATTAGTACACACCCATTTGTGAAATACGGAGCTGCAGTTGTTTTGATAGAAAACAATTTGTCAAATGTTGAGGACATTTCTCGACAACATTTGATTAGGGAAATTGAAAACTCCATAAATCATTTTAGAGTTCAGCCAGAAAGCACGATAAATGAACAGAAAACGGTTAAGTTCATCTATTGCAATGAGGAGTCAGGAAATCCAAATAAAGGGATTTATTTATCATCATCTGTTTTAGCCAGCGATAAGAGTGCGAAACAAGTTTATTCTGCATTGAATAAATTAAAAGGGGAACTCAATAAAGAAAAATCAATCAATGTTGATATATCTCGTTCAATGACACCAATTGCGGGAGAGTTTACAAGTTTTGGAGCGAATACAATTGGTAGAGGAAGCCCTAAAACATCTATCGAAGTTGCAAGCTTTTGTATTATTACAACCTCTACAGAGAAAAAGCCTTCAATTGCTTACAGGACTGTAAAAAAGGAAAAAACGGAAATAGAAAATGTGGCTATTATCCCGGATTTAGAAATTGAGGGATTGGTTGATTTCATCAATCTTTTTGAAAAAATGCGTGAACAGTCAACAGCTGGATTAATGTATGGTCTTGTAAGCGAAAAAGACAAGAAACCTATGCGACCAAGATTGTTTGATGGTAATTTTCCAAATGCACCCAGAAGCAGTGCGTTAGGTGTAATCGGACTTTTGGGTTCTATTGGTTCTTGGGCAAAAGAGGCAAAGATGGTGGATTGGGCGAATAAAGTCTTGGATTCGTTAAAAGAAAGACCAATTTATGTTGTTGGAACAAAAACTTTTGAAACATATAAATACAATCACTATGTTATTGAGTTAGCAAAGGAGAATAAACTTAGTTCGATTATTGATAGTATTTATTTCACAATTTTATACAATCAAGGAATTAGAAATGTTAAGAATCGCATAGAGTATCAAAAATATGATTTGTTTGTAGCACGGTTTTTACAACTTTTCAATACTCCAGCATTCAAAGACTTTTTAGCTTTCAGAGCAGAATATCCACATCAATTAGAAATTTTATTTAAAACTTATTTTGTAAATATGGAAAAGATAACATCGGATGTAGTACAATCCGCACGAGATTTGGGCAAATGGCTCAATTATGCAGCTTACAAAGTTGCTGATAGTAACATTGATAAAAATGCACAGGACAGACATAATAAAGTAAGAGAACTAAAAGCAAAATCTCTTATTGAAATTGAAAGTTCTGTTTTCTCTGCGAGAAGTGGAGATGCTTTAATATTTCAGGCAATAACAAGGGCTGGTAGAGCATCTGGAATGGACGCTCCTTCCGAAGCGGAGCTTTTTATGACACAAGCCTCAACAGGGGCAATTTCATTAGAAAGTGCGAAACACCTTCTTATCGCATTTTCAAGGGTACGTAATAAATTCGAGCCTAAGCAAACTACACAGCTGGATAGTAATCCAGATGAGGATGATAACGAAGATTTTTCTGACGGTCAGGTGTAATCAATTTTTAAATCTCATAAAAAACTATAAAAATGAATATCAAAGGAATTTTAATTACAATGCTTGCCCCAATGGAGAATCATATTGCAAATGGAGGCGAAAAATTATTAGGAAATGCATCTTCTATTAAAAGAAGACCAGATGGAAAAGTGTATATTTCTGGTCAAATGCAACGCCATGTTCTATTTAGTGCGATAGACAGATTGAATCAGGATGATACAAAAAAAGAAAAAACTTATGTGTCAAATGGAGATGGAATTGGCAATGCTATCGAAGTGGATTTGAGAGCTGATTTAGGAGGCTTTATGCATCCAAACAAAGGAGATTATTCTGGAAGAAGAATTGCGCCATTAAGTGTTACCCCTGCAATAGCTTTAGAGCCAAGTGAAATAGGTAGGGATTTAATGTTACGTTTATCAACGCTTGACAGAAATAACGCCGTTGCTACCAGAGAATTTAGTCAGGGTGATATTATGCACATGAATTTCTTTTTGGATGTAACTACTCTGGGTATATCAAAAATATTTCATTACAATGAGAACTTTAGTATTGGAAGTAGCTATATTCAGCATATAACAAATGAGGAGCGTAAGCGCAGAGCAAGGCTGTACATAGAAGCTACTAAAATGATGAATGATTATGCGAATCAGGCAAGAAATGCAATAAGTGGAGAACCGCAACAGGTTTTGATAGTATTTGATACAAAAATGAGCAGAAAGTCCTCACGCTATTTTGTTGCTGGTGAAATCGAAAAAGCTAATTTACTTAAGGAATTAAAAGAAAGAGAATCTGTATATTTTCTCGGAGATGACACGCAAGGCGATAAATCAGTAGCTCAAGCATATAAAGAGGCAATAGATTTTTTACATAACAATTACTTATATAACCCTTGTGGTGAAAATGCTGAAATAATAACATTCGCAGACGCATTTCCTGAATAATTCAAAATGGAATTTTTGGCTAAACCATATGGAGTAACGCTTAGAGAGCATATTGATAATGTGATGAAGGAAGGAAATTCCATCATTAAGGCTTTTCCCTTTTCTTTTGAGAAATATAAGTCAATCAATGAAAAGGATTTGGCAAAAAGACTGAAAGGTGCAATCAGATACCACGATGACGGTAAGAAAATCGTTCAATGGCAAGAGGCATGCAAAAAGGACTATGATAACTATCTTATTTGGAAAGATAAACACCAAGGTGATTATAAAGTTTTTTCAAAACAGAATAAGGAATTAGTAGGAAAGTATTTGAAAAAATCAGGAGTTCGACATGAAATAGCTTCTTTAAATGAACATTGGCAACATAAATTCTCTTTACCTGTAAAGGTTGCAATTGCAGCACATCATTCCAAACTAAGCCGAAAACATGAAGATAGATGGAAAAATGATCTGCCGAATTCAAATTCCTTTGAGCAATGGAAAGAATTGGTGAATTTAAATGGGTATTTTAGAAATCATCATTCATTCAAGGATGCAGTGTTGAAACACTACGAATATGCAGGTGTGAGGGCTTACTTACAATTAGCAGACAGAAGAGCCAGTGCGATTGAAGGTAATGATATTATTCCTCATTTCAGTTCTTTTTCCTATAAATTTCCTGAAGATTGGAATAAACGTAATGTACAGCGGGTTGCCGAAGAATATTCAGGTGAGGAGTTGCTTTTATTGCGAGCACCAACGGGAGCTGGAAAAACTGATGCATCTTTGCTTTGGGCATCAAAACAAATTGAGCAAGGTAAAGCAGAACGATTAATTATTGCTATGCCAACAAGGTTTACTTCGAATGCTCTCTCTATTAGTGTTGCAGAGAATTTGTCTTCAACTGGGCTTTATCATTCGAGTGCTTGGTTTAACAAATTTCATAAGGCAGTCAAGACAGGTGAAATAAATCGGGAAATCGCCCGAAAAGAGCATGAGCTAGCCCGGCAGCTATTAAATCCGGTAACAGTTTGTACTATTGACCATTTATTAGTGGCATTATCTCTAACAAGAGAAGATCACCATAGCATTGTTTTTAATCTTGCTAATAGTTGTGTCGTTATAGATGAGGCGGATTTTTATGATGAATTTACACAAGCCAATATCTTAGTTCTTCTTGAAGCATTGAAGATGCTAAAAGTTCCGGTAATGATTATGAGTGCTTCGTTGCCTGAATCAAGTTTGAAAATGTATCAAACTACAGGCTATAATGTAACAGGAATTAAAGAAGACGTTACAGATAATAAAAGAATACGTTGTGAAATCAAGGAGAGAAGAGAGTATGAAGAATTAAACGATATTGAAGACCTGTTAAACTTGTGCATTGAAAAAGGCAAAGCAATTATCTATGCTAATACTGTAGCTAAAGCTATTTCATATTTTAATTGGTTTAAGAAAAAAGGAGTTACTCCTATATTGTATCACAGCAGGTTTACAGAACCACATAAAAAGCTAAAGGAAGAAGCTTTACTAACAGCCTTAGGAAAAGAAGCTTGGCAAACCGGAACTGCAAATGGTATCGCTATTCTTACTCAAATAGGTGAGATGAGTGTAAATATAAGCGCAGATATAATGATAACGGAGCTGTGTCCAATTGACAGGTTGGTTCAGAGAGCAGGTAGATTATGTAGATTTGATAAAGAAAGAATTGGAGATTTATTTGTTTTGATTCCAAAAATTGGAAACCAATTATATCCCGCTCCTTACGGTAATTATATTCCTCGTATTGGATGGGAAGCTTACCCGTCGTTATTGAAAACGTTAGAGATTATTAACTGTCAAAAATATTCGGCTTCTGATTTTGTTGATATGGTGAATGAGGTTTATCCTTCGTTTGAGGCGCTTTCTGTTCAGTCTGAACATAATGCTGTATTACTGAGGAAAAAATTTGTTTCTAATTGGGTTATTCTTCCTTTAGAGCAAAGTAAGGAAGATGATACAGAAAATCAAGAATGGAAGTCACGAAGCATTTTGGGGAATGAATCAGTTTTTGTAGAATTTCCTGAATCAGATGATTTCCTGTATTGGCAGGATTTTCAGGAGTTTAAAGTTGAAAATTCAATTGATATCTCCTCTTATTTAATTAAGAACGGACTAAAAAATAACAAATTGACAAAAAAGGATATAAAAGTTTCCGGAGAGACTTTGATGATTTATATTGCAACCAATGCTTATAGTTTTGATTGTGGATTACAAATGTCTCCTGATTCTATTGATGATCAATTTTTATAATCTAATCCTTCCACTATGACCTACCCCCGTCTTTTATCTTCCGGAGCCAATAACAAAGTGATCGTCCTTAGCGAATCAGAAGTTGGTAAGTTATTTACTGGTGATACTCGTTCAGATATTGGCTCCGAGGCTGAGAAATTGCAATATGCCAACAGGATCAATACTCTTGTAGCTCAATTTATACGCTTAGAATTTAACGACGACATACAGGCTGAAATGCTCGTCATGGAGCGTATTTACCCCATTGATTTCCGGGCTTACGAGGTGGAAAGGAGAGAACTTTGGTTGAGCGTGTTTTTTGACGAAATATTTCAACTCCATAAAAATGGCTTCGTACATCGTGATATCAGGCGCCCCTCTGATATCGGCGGGCAGGCATTTGACAATATTCTGCTTACAGAAAAAGGGTTGAGGTTGATAGATGTGGGTATTTCGGCGATTAGAGATAAAGTGGGAGATACTATTTTTAATAAATATGTTGAAATTGAAAATGATGAATTAAAACAATTTGCCGAGTATTTTATCAATCGATAACCGCATGACTATCACCGGAACACATATCGCATACCTGCATACCTGCCATAGAAAATTATGGCTTTTTGCCAATGGTATCCAAATGGAGCATACTTCAGAAATTGTTGCGGAAGGTAAACTGATAGCCGAAACCACATATCTTGATAGGGCAAGAAAATATACCGAATTGGCAATCGATGGCATCAAAATAGACTTTTATGATGCAAAAAATAAAGTTGTACACGAAGTAAAAAAGTCGGATAAGGTGGAGCATGCCCACAAAGCTCAGGTTATTTATTACTTATATGTTTTGGTGAGAAATGGTATCAAAGATCCGTCAGCAATCCTGGAATATCCAAAGCTTAGACAAAGAGAGATGATTGCCTGGGATGAGGCATTTGTCCATCAAGCCAGAGAATGGGAAGCGAAAGTCGAACAAATTGTCGCCGCAGAATGCTGTCCACCCTTAATTCAGAAAAACATTTGCAAATCTTGCTCTTATTTCGAACTTTGTTATATTGAGGACTAATATGTTTGATTATGTTGTTACAATTCAAGATACAAATAAAAGGTATAACAAAACCTCCGGTATGGAGTAGAGTATTGGTCCCGGCCAATTTTTCATTTCATCAGTTCCAGTTGGTTATCCAAGCCGCTTTTGGCTGGAGTAACTGCCATTTGTATGAATTTGTGCCGACAAAAGATCCTTGGTCATTTCCACCAATCGGAATACCCGATAAAACAGGCATGAAAGAAAGGAAATTGATTGACGGTAAAAAAATAAAGTTATCTCGAATATTTCATACCAAAGGACAAAGTTTTTCTTCTCTATATGACATTGGTGATGATTGGTATCACAAAATATTGTTGGAAGAAGTGAATGAGGGACGTTCTTCAACGGCACAATTGTTGGAAGGGAAGAGGGCTTGTCCGTCGGAGGATTGTGGTGGTGTATGGGGTTATAATGAGATGCTGGAAATTCTAACCAATCCTAAACATAAAGAAAATAGGAATATACGAAGATGGCTTGGCCTTAAAGGAAAGAATACTTGGGATGCTCATGAGACTTACTTTACTCTAAATGCACTTTTAGTGCAAACTATTTAACCATATAATTTTATGAAAAAGACCTACTACCTTTTTAACCCCGGTCGGATGAGTCGTAAGGATAACACGCTCAAATTTATTCCGGTGGATGAAAAAGGAGTGGAGGGCACACCTAAGTATATACCGGTGGAAGGTGTTTCAGATTTATATTGTTTTGGTTCATTGGATGCCAATAGCGCATTGTATAATTTTCTTGGAAAACAGCAGATAGCAGTTCATTTTTTTGATTATTACGAGCATTATACCGGTAGTTTTCTACCTAAAGAATATTTGCTTGCGGGTAAGATGCAAATAGAACAAACACGTCATTACATCTCAAAAGCAAAGCGATTGGTAATTGCTAAAAAATTTGTAGAAGGCGCGGCTTTCAATATTTTAAAAAATCTCAAATATTATCAATCGAGAGGAAAAGAAGTGTCCGGGATTATTGGATCAATAGAAAGTTATGTTGAAAGTATTGATCAGTGTAAATCTATTGATGTATTGATGGGTGTCGAAGGCAATATACGACAAGGATATTATGGGGCATTTGATATTATCCTCAACGATTTCGCTATGGATGGGCGTAGTAAACAACCGCCCAAAAATGAAGTCAATGCCTTGGTATCATTTGGCAATATGATGTGTTATACACTATGTTTGGGCCAGATCTATCATACGCAGCTCAATCCTACGATAAGCTATTTGCATGAACCGGGATACAGACGGTATTCGCTGGCTTTGGATTTGGCGGAGATATTTAAGCCGATTTTAGTAGATAGGGTTATATTCAAGGTGTTAAATAAGAAGGAAATTCAAGCCAATGATTTTGATGTTCAGGTAAATGGAGTTACCCTCAAGGAAGCAGCAAGAAAGACCTTTATGCGATCATTTGAAGAAAGATTGGGAGAAACAATTAAGCACCGAAATCTTAACCGAAGTGTCAGTTATAAGCATTTGGTGCGCTTAGAATGTTATAAGTTGACAAAGCATGTTCTTGGTATGGATGAATATAAACCATTTAAAACATGGTGGTAATCAAATGCGAAAACGAATTGGCAAAGGAAAGTAAAATGTTAGTGCAATGTATGTGATATTGGTGTATGATGTAGGGGAACAAAGGGTTTCCAAGATGTTGAAGTTGTGCAGGCAATACCTGAATTGGATACAAAATAGTGTTTTTGAAGGAGAAATAACTGAGACCAAGTTGTTGGAATTAGTCATTCGTGCAAAACAAATCATAGTCAAGGAACGTGATAGCATCATACTTTTTAAAAGTAGGGAGGATAGGTGGCTTCAAAAAGAAGTGATAGGAATGGAAAAAAACAAATTAGATACCATCATATAGTTGTCGAAGTAGTAAAAAATACGGCAAAAAAGTTCTTTGAAATAGTAAAAAAATATAAATATCTGAGAATCAAACTAATGTTTAGTTGTCGAAGGCTGAGTAAAAAAAGGATATTGCCTTTCGACAACTAAAAAATCAAAAAAGCTTATATTTGTGTTGCCTAAGTCTTTGTGGATCAGGAAAAAAATTTCTGAAAAAGACG
>JAGFJA010000032.1 GCA_024103005.1 Saprospiraceae bacterium | reverse complement strand
GATTTTATGTCGATCTCATCAAGTCTTTGTGAAAGTACTTAATACAATAAGAGATCAATGCAATGATCCACATCCGGTCAGTGATTGAATGAGATTTGAATGGATTGGCATCCGGTATTGATCCTGCTGATCTTGATGACCGCATATTCTGAAATCTTGACTTTGGTCAATTTGTGTAAGAAGAGGGGAATCAATAATAATCTAAGAAGATAATCACCGGTGTCTCAAATTGTAAAAATGAAATAATTCAAATGTAGTTACACATAGGCTGCCTGTGGTACCTGTCGTGTACGTCATTAGTAAATAAAAGGCAGCTATTCATTATTACCTTTTTCAATAATCCTACATTTAATAGTTGTACAACCTTTTTCTGGATTAGGTAAATGGAATTGTGATGTCTACATATAACCCAATTTGACGTGATTAGGTACAGAAAATTTGTTTGGTTATATAATGATCTGTATTTACTGCTCCATATCCGCATCAAATCTTTTCCTCCATTCCCGATAATTCATTTTCAAACATTCAATGAAAATCGGTGTCCTTAGAAAAGACATGTGGCCTGAGATTTCCAAGTTTAATTGGGCTGCTACTCTGGTAAAAAATTCAATTTGTCCGATAATGGTTTTCGTTTGTCTAAAATTGTAGCATGACTCTTACATAATCTATAATTTCATTATAAATATTACGCAGATTATTCCATTCGTCACTATAGACTTGTGGTAATATTAAGGAGTCAACTAATTCTTCAGTCACCGTGATTCATATCATGTCATTAAATGAAAAAATTTATGCGTATTTTTTTATTACTGATTTTTCTGACAGGCACATTAGGAAGCCAGGTGTCTGCTCAGTCTGATGCTGCCTTGATGCAATATCCTGATGTGTCAGGCAATCAGGTTTTATTTACTTATGCCAATGATCTTTGGACCATAGATAAGCAAGGGGGAACGGCGACCAGGCTTACTTCCTTGCCGGGCGTAGAAATGCTTGGCCGGTTTTCTCCTGATGGTACAAAGATTGCCTTTTCCGCAAAGTATGATGGCAACTATGATGTATATACAATGCCTGTAACGGGAGGTGTTCCGAGAAGGCTTACCTCTCATGGTTATACCGACAGGGTCATTGACTGGACTAATGACGGAAAGAAAATTGTTTTTGCATCAATGCGTGAAAGCGGAAAGATGCGCTTCAGCCAGTTTTATCAGGTCAGTGATTCCGGAGGCGTTGTGGAAAAGATGCCTTTTGAATATGCAGAAAATGGAGCATTCAGCCCTGATGGAAGATTTATGGCAGTCAATATCCTCTCGCAGGCAAGCCGAACCTGGAAGCGATACAAGGGAGGAATGAAGGGTACTATTCATATCTATGACCTCCATGCGAATACTTCATACCGAATGACTCCACTAGAAGGAGGGAGTGAAGAGTTCCCCATGTGGCATGGTGATCATCTGTACTTTATCACAGATAACGGACCTGAGCAACGAATGAATCTCTGGAAATACAATCCACAATCAAAACAATTTACACAATTGACTCACCATCAGGACCTTGATATAAAGATGCCCGCTTTGGGCGATGGCCAGATCGTGTATCTTCTTGGGCCAGAACTTCATATTTATACGATAGTAAGCGGTGCTGATCAAATCATTCCCATCAGAATTATTTCGGATCGTATAACACTGAAGCCGACCTCACAGTCGGTAGCAGCCTATATTCAAGATATCAATATCAGTCCTGATGCTCATCGGGTCATAATTAGTGCGAGGGGGGATTTGTTCTCTTTGCCGGCAAAAGAAGGATTTGTCAAAAATCTCACAAATACTTCCGGTATTGCCGAAAGATCCCCTGCCTGGTCTCCGGATGGTAAGCTATTGGCTTATTGGTCGGATAGAAGCGGTGAGTATGAATTGTGTATCAGGGATCAGTCAGGTAAAGGCAATGAAACAATTATGACCCGGTATGGTCCGGGATTCAGATATGACCTTAACTGGTCACCGGATGGCAAAAAGCTCAGTTTTATAGATCAAACCGGCCAGATACAAATCTTTGACCGGACAACCCGTCAGACAATGAATTTGGATCATATGTGGATGGCCACTACCCATGGATCACTCGTAGGTTTTGTCGGTAACTGGTCATCTGACAGTAGATATTTCACCTATTCAAAAGACTTGCCAAATAATCACTCCGCGATATTTATCTATGACTGTAAAGATAAGAAAGTCAGTCAGGTTACAAATGGATTCTATAGTTGCAGCAG
>JAGFJA010000024.1 GCA_024103005.1 Saprospiraceae bacterium | reverse complement strand
GGTTGACAAATTCACCAGATTTTGAGACATTTTGTACTTGGGCTATAGAAATTTATGAAAAAATGGCTATGGGTTCAAATGCAATCCAACATGCTCCAATAAATAAATTTCTTCCTGATTTGTACGAGGAATTAAAGAGCATGTAAGTAAGGAGTAGGCTTCGGCTCTGGCATCTATTGGCCAAAAAATAAAATATGAGCAATGAAGGAGTCATCATAGCAAAGCAGACTGAAATTAGTACAAAGACCCATTTGAAACCAGATATTGATGCAGACTACTTTGATGATCTCATGTCTGCCCGAAATGCTTCGTGTGATTATGCGTGTTCCTTGGCAAAATACGGTTGTTTTCCTGCCGGCACACCAATCGTTACAAAAAGTGAGAATATTCCCATCGAGCGTATCAAAGTTGACGATAAGGTCTTATCTTTCAACCACCAAACCAACCGAACGGAGGTGAAAAAAGTGACATCCATCAAGTCCTATATCGTCAGTGCCATCATGGCGCTGGTATTCACTACGGGAGACACCCTGTGGGCGACACCCAATCATCCGTTTTGGTATAAGGATCACTATGTTGAGGCGGAGGCATTGCATGCGGGTGATGTGCTTACAGCGTTGGATGGAGGGACAGAAGTCCTTGCCCATACCTTCATTTTAAAGAGCTAATTGAAAAGCTTCATAAATTAAAGGATGTTGAGGGTATTGAGAAAGTAATAAAGGATTTATCAACAGGATTTTACCCCAAATATAAAGGAGCGAAATGGGTCGTAGATTATACAAGTAAGAAAGGAGACAAATTCATAGAACAGATTAAAAGATTTGAATCTCCAATTGAAATAGATTTAGGGGATGGTTTGTCTAAACTCAGGAAGTATGATATAGAATTGTTTGATGGTACTAAATTCGAACTCAAAGACTGGAGTAATTGGAAACACTGGAGTGACAATACTTTTCGAAATCAGTTTATCCCCGATATTGCAGATCCAGATTTTATCGAATTGGGAATGAAAAAATAAATTTTCAAAGGAAATAAAAATATGGATGCGGAAACACTAAAGTCGAGTATATTATCTTCACTAAAAAAAGCAGATGGAAGTCCTGTAGATGAACTTATTAATAGCTTGGACGAAATTAAAGTTAAGAAATTATTCCCAAAGGATGAATCAATAAATTCTGAAAATTATGCACATCGACTATTGAAGAATCTAAAAGAAGAAGATGTGTTTCTTATGTTATTTGAAATAGTAGAATAAATGTTAGTTGAAATATCAAAAATTACTGATGTATTAAGATCTCCCATATTTGTACATGATGTAATGATTGTTACAAGTAGAAAGAATAGAAACACCTTGGCATTTAAAGATTTAGAATTGGTGTGGGATACAAAAGAGAAAGATTATAATGCAAATATTTTTGAAACTGAAATATTAACTGCTCACCTTAAAACCTACAATCTACAAGGAAAAATAGCGTATAGACATGCCAATTATTTAAATTACCACTTTGAATTATTAGATGCGATTAATAAAATTTCTATTTGGAAAACTGTTGATAATGAAAATGAGGAAGTCTTGTATCATATTTTTAATTTGGAGAAGAAAGTATTTATTAAAGAGAATATCTCAAGTAAAATTCCTCGTTTGACTTTAGATGGTAAATATTTTGTTTGTCGTTTTAATGATGCAGAAATATCTTTATTCAACTTTTTTGATCAGAATGAAATCTGGAATCAAGATTTATCATCCATAACTGCATACTCAGACTATGATGGATCCCATAGTGGCGAGATTAAAAAATTATATTTACATGATAACAAACTTATCATCACATCCGGCGACAGTGTCCTATCCATCAATGCCGACAACGGAGAAATTAATTGGCGGGTACGACACGAAGATTTTCAACCTCTAACACTGCATATCGTTGATGATTCGGCATATCTGTGTAAAGGCACTTTTTTTTCAGCCATAGATTTAAAAAAAGGAGAAAAATTTTTAGAAACAAATATACTTCGCCCTTTTGATAATAATCACACATGGCAAAATGCTAATTATTCGATGGTTGGGTCAGATATGACTTGGCATGATGGTAATTTCTATTTTACAGGCAAACATAACAATGAGTATTATTTCGCTAAATTAGATCCTGTAACAGGGCAAATTATAGATTTTCAGATGTTGCCTGAAATTCATTTTAACACTTACCCGCCGCAATTCCATGATGGCAAGATGTTCTTACTTGATTCGAAGAGTATGCTCCATATTTATGAAGAATCGTTATGATATCGTTTCAGATAAAACCCTGATTGGCCTTCATTAATATTGGGTTTTAGTCATTATATTCCACTTCTTATGAAGCTGCTGAAAATTTTTAATTGTTCCTTGCTCAAAATATTTTGAATCTCTTGCATTACTTCTTTATTGAGATTTACCGGTTATGAACTAACTATGCGGCTTACACACTTCAATCTCAACCCAGCCATACCTGTGTAAAACCGGTTATTCTTATCACACCAGAATATCTCCCATAGAAAAACCACCACTCACAAAAAGACTCACTATATTTGCATCATGCAACAACCGGTACACATCGCAGGGTGGATTATATCAGAGCCTGTCACCCTATTAACCAATTCTGTGATTTGCGCTACCAGTATTTATTGCAGCCGCAAGGTCTTTCTTGGTAATAAAAAGGATATCGTCTTTATCCGCAACTTCGGCTTTTTTCTGTTTTTTACCGGCATAGCAGCCTTTTGGGGCGGGATTTTCAGCCATGGTTTCAAGTCCTATTTCTCCATCAATTACTCTATCCCGGGATGGGTCCTCGCACTAATCGGATCTTATTTTGCCGTAAGGGGAGCCCTCCACCATGCCCATCATTTTCATATCCATCCCTTCCATACTCAAAAACTCATTGACAGGTTTTTATTCCTGAATCTACTGTTTTTATTCGTTGCAATTGTCGTCATTTCGATATATTCCAGGTTTTATATTGTTGCCATCTATTCGGCAATAACCCTTACTTTTTTTTGCGGAATGATAGAATGGCACATTTACCGCCAAACTAAAGACAGGGGCAGCCTATGGTATTTGGGAGGTGTGCTGGCAGGTATTCTTACCTTGTTGCTATTTATTTTTGAAGTCCGAATTGACCCCTTTTTGGATACCAATGACATTTCCCACCTGTGGATGATTGTCGGAATTATTTTGTTTAGCAAAAGTTTCGATTTGATGGACACAAAAGATGAAGCCTATGATTGAAGTAACGGAAGCATATATCACCGAACAAAAGGCAAAAAGCTACGGTAAACCGCGACTGAGCGACTTATATGGCATGGCCGCTATTTTTAAAAAAATATTTCATATTCCCGGATATGTCCCTGTTTCATACGTCTGCCTGCTGGAACACGGAGTCAACTTTCAGTTTGAGCACTTCTTTAATCGATTAACAGACAGCAAGCATGAATTAATTTTTTTGGACAATTCGCATCGGGTAAAAAACTTTACCGCACAAACAGGTAAGGTAGCGTATCCCATTGGCCCGCTTTTTTCTCAATACAGGCGACTGAAAAATATTGAACCTTATCCGGATCGGGCAGGTACCCTTGCCTTCCCCTCCCACTCTTCCAGTGAATTTGACTTTAGTTCCGGCTATCGCGCCTATGCTTATGCGCTGCGTCAGTTGCCGGCACATTTTCATCCGATTACGATATGTCTTTATTATTATGACGTATTGCAGGGTCATCACAGGATATTTGAGGAGGCCGGATTCCGTGTCATCACCAATGGTTACATAGGCAATTCCGGATTTGCAGACGTTTTGTATGACACTATGCGCCGATTTCGGTACACCACCAGCAATTACCCGGGTTCTTACGCCTATTATTCCATCGAGATGGGAATCCCTTTTTTCCTTTATGGAGAAGGAATTGATGAGAATTTCCTGCAAATCGGTTCTTTAAACGGAATTGACATGAGGCAGTATCTCAACAATGATTTTTTTAAATTATTTTCACAGGCAGTGACCGTCCCAATCCATGAAGATATGCAAATTACCAATACACAACGTGAGCTTATCGCCTATCTTGAAGACAGTAACCATTTACTCAGCGGCGACAGTGTCCGCAAATTGGTCATGTCAAGATGGCCCGGTCTATTAGTCGGCAAACTTACCAAAATATTTAGATGAACTTCATTTTACTTGCAGTAATTGATATCCGGAACTCGTATCTATCCTGAAATACCGGGAATTGAGCTCAGACGCCGGTACTTGTTTGAAGCAGTCAAGATAACTGTTACGTAGTGTCTGTAAGGCTTGTACCGTATCTTTTTGAGTAATTATTTTAAATGTCCGACAGTCGCCGTCATTTCTGATGGATGAAAGAATAAGCGACTCTGAAGGAAGGCCCCACGTCATCAGATATTCATGCTGAAGGTTTGCGTTTTCCGGAATGATTGCCTTAGAGATATTCCTTGTTTTCATTTCCCTTAAAATTGCTTGCGTCTTATCCAATCGCCGTTGAAATACATTTGACTCCTCATAAATTATAAAAATCCTGTAGGTAAAAATGAGGAAGAAAATAATAAATAATGACCTGCCTTTTAAAAGGACCGGGAGGTAAGACAGTGCAGGTATGCCAATGATTATCGAAAGCGGCATCAACTCGCTTTGAGAATAAAAGTCTATCCAATGATCAAATGCCGATAGAAATAAAAAGTGATACCCTGCCACAAATGCCAGATAAGCCACTGTCAGCATATATTTCCGATGGTACAACAAGAGCAACAAAGACACCACAAAAAAGAGGGTCGCCAACCACTGTGTCGTCAAATACTCACGAATCAACTCTGCAAATAACGGCTTGTGGACAATTTCTGCCGGATTCAGCGTAAAATTATTACGGACTGTCAAAAGTTTATCTTGGTCATACCAACCGGAATAGAGGCTCAGTAAAATTCGAATCAATATGACACCAATTAGTTGTGCCGTAAACAGGACAATATTCTTCCTGCTTTCCATCACTCCGAGATGTCGTCCGGTCTCAAATATCCAGGTAAAAAAGATGACAGGAATCATCAGCGGATGGGTGATGACAGCCAACAAGGCAGTCAGTTCAAAAGTAAATATTCGGATACCGATCGGGACATTCTTTATCTTCTGGTATCTGTACAATCCCCACCATACAAAGAACCAGGCAACAGACTGGTGTATCTCATTGTTGGTCCAATAAAATGCTGCCCCTGCCATCAGTGTGTAATAAAGTGCCAGCAACACGGCAAGATCGTATTGCCTCCATCGGAATACCAATAACAGGGCAACACACAGATAAAAAGCATTAAAAGCAAAATTATAAAGTTGCATCAGCCAGACCAACGGCAGGTCAAGCTGCATGCCAAGCCATGGCCATATTTGGGTGATGATTGAACCATAGCGATGCTCCATAATCATCGGATGTCCTGCATTGATGATGTTGGCCAGCATAAAGGGAGCATCAAGGAACAACATCCTGAGTTTCATAAACATCATAGCAAGTATCAGCAAGACAAGCATGACACCGACAGCCAACCTGCCTGATGCCGCATCAATCCGCTGATCACCTTCTGCCATACATGCTGATTCTTATGAGGGGTAAAATCCGATTATTAAATTTAGCTGTTAAATATACCATAAATACCGGATACCGGGTCAGAATATGCCGGCACTTTTTAGGTAATGATGATAAATGTATTTTTTCAATGCCTATTACTTATTCATGATACGCCGATATCGTGGACTTGTATGGCTTTTGTCGTATATTACAATAAATTTGTAGCTCAAAAACCTTCAATTGTGCCATCGCCTTTTGACGGGTCCGTTCCTCCTTCCAGGCTTCCATCCGGTAAGACTTTAATACAGTCGGGTTTGCCCAGAGATTTGACTTCTTTCACCCGGTGTCCCATGGCTTCGAGCTGATTTATTATCGCTGAATCAAATCTTCCCTTTTCCAGATAAATCTCATCAGGAAGCCACTGGCTGTGCATCTTGGGAGCCAATACTGCTTCTTCCATACTCATGTTAAAGTCTATCAGGTCAGCAATAATCTGGAGATTGACCGTAATAATAGTCGAACCGCCCGGTGTGCCGACGATTGCATACAACTTGCCATCTTTGCTGATGATGGTAGGTGTCATACTGCTCAGCATCCGCTTGCCGGGCCGGATACTGTTGGCTTCTCCGCCGATGAGGCCGAATTGATTGGGACTTCCCGGCTTTACGCTGAAGTCGTCCATTTCGTTGTTAAGCAGGAATCCTGAACCTTCA
Organism: Saprospiraceae bacterium; assembly: GCA_024103005.1. Lineage (GTDB taxonomy): Bacteria > Bacteroidota > Bacteroidia > Chitinophagales > Saprospiraceae > Parvibacillus. The sequence continues at coordinate 51,256 of JAGFJA010000024.1, read as the reverse complement.
ACCACCAGCTTGGAACCATAGTTGCCATTGAGTGTAGTCGTGATTGCCACTGCATTTTGCCATTTATCAACGATGGAAAAGTGGGTAGTTTCGAAGCTTTCTATTCTATTGACATCACCTTTTTTAATTTCACTGCTGGGAGTGGCTTTGTCCACTTTGATGTCACTATATTTGGAGTCGATATACTTCTGAGACAGCAAGGTATTGACATGGTTGACCACGAAGTCCGGGTCACCGAAATATTCTGACCGGTCGGCATAGGCACGGCGCTGTATTTCTGTCAGTCCATGAATGTACGCTGCCGTGTTGAATCCTTTTTCGGATAGCTTCATCTGCTCCATCACCCTAAGCATTTGTGCGATGAGGACCCCACCGCTGGATGGTGGCGGCATGAGGCAGAGTTGATAGCCTTTGTATTCACAAAAAATAGGGCTTCTCCAACGACTGTGATAATTATCGAGATCCGACTGAGTAATAAGTCCCTGATGCTGCCCGGAGGTACGGACGATATCTTCGGCTGTCTTGCCTTTGTAAAAACCGTCCCTGCCGAAATCCCTTATATTTTCAAGGGTATGAGCCAGGGCAGACTGTACAAAGAGGTCTCCTTTTTTCCATTTTTTACTACCATAATTGGTTTTAAAACCGGAAACTGAATCTATGATTACCGAATACTCATTCATGTGTGCAGCTTCCTTCTCTGTCAGTACCACACCATTCTTAGCCAGGTCTATTGCAGGCTGGATCAGCTGATTCCACGGCAGACTCCCCTTTTCATTGAATAAGGTCCACATACCATCCACCGACCCCGGCACACCGGCAGCAAAGATGCCTACAAGACTTTTATCCGGAATTACATTGCCTTGATCGTCAAGGTACATGTCTTCCGATGCGGCTTCCGGAGCTTTTTCCCTGAAGTCAAGTGCAAAACACTTTCCATCTGCATCACGTCCTACCATAAAGCCGCCGCCACCAATATTTCCGGCACGGGGATACACAATTGCCAGTGCAAACTGCGTGGCGATGGCTGCATCATAGGCATTGCCTCCGGCTTTGAGTATGTCAATACCTGCCTTGGCGGCTGCAGGATGGCTGCACACTACCATAGAGTGCATATCTTTGGTATGGTTTTTGTATGCTTTATTTGGTGTCATACAAGATACAAAACAAATAAAAAAGGATAGCGATGACAATAATTTCAGAAAGTGCATCATATAAGAATTAAAGAACAGGTAAAATAATATCTTTTTTGATTTGAAATTATATCTTAACACTTTTATTTGCCAATTTAACGTTAAATCAGATACTTTTACAGTACATAAAATATTTATGAGGTTCAGACAAATTATCTTTTTTGTATTTCTGTGTCTGAGTTATGGTCAATCAGACGCTCAGGTGAAATACAGCAACGAATTTCTCTCCATCGGCGTGGGAGCAAGAGCTCTTGCTATGGGCAATGCCGTGAGTGCCTCTGCCAATGACGTAACAGCGAACTTCTGGAACCCTGCAGGACTAAGTCAAATAGAAGCCGGACTTCAGGTCGCTGCCATGCACACTTCCTGGTTTTCCGGAGTGGGCAATTATGACTATATAGGTCTGGCTAAAACGCTGCACAATAATCAGGCTATTTCCGTCGGAATCATTCGGTTTGGAATTGACGGTATTCCCAATACACTGTCATTGATCGATGAGAATGGTGAAATAAACTACGACCGCATCAAGACCTTCAGTGCCGTGGACTATGGCATTTTTGGCTCTTATGCCCGTGCCCTGAAAAATCCTGCCTGGCGTATCGGCGGAAGTGTCAAGGTGGTAAGCAGAAAAATCGGAACCTTTGCCAATGCCATCGGCTTCGGTATAGACCTGGGCATACAACACCTCGGACCGAAGTGGTATTTTGGCATTATGGGAAAAGATATTACGACCACGTTTAACACCTGGAACGGAACCTTTACCGAAGCTGAAAAAGCAGTTCTCACGGCGACAGGCAATGATGTAGTAGTAAAAGGTACTGAAATTACCCGGCCAACCATCATCCTTGCAGGCGGAATTAAAACAGCTGTAGGGAAAAAAGGAGAAATCCTCTTTGAGCTCAACTTAGATGCCACCACTGACGGCAAAAGAAATACGCTAATCTCTTCCGATCCTGTATCTATCAACCCTCATCTGGGAGCCGAATACCGATACAAACATTTGTTTTTCTTGCGCGGCGGCATCAACAACATCCAGCAAATAACCGATATCACGACCAACAAGAAATCATGGACTGTCCAGCCAAATGTCGGAATTGGTCTTGGTTTGGGTTCAGTCAATATAGACTATGCCCTCACCAATATAGGCAATGTCTCAGAGACGCGACTTTCACATGTATTTTCATTGAAGCTCAGCCTCACACCAAAGGCTAAAGTCGCCGAATAATTCGTATTTAAGATTTATTCAAAAAGAAACGGTTTCAGATGCTGATAGTCAAACTAAGCGTCTGAAACCGTTATTTCATTTTGTTTTTAAAAAAACACCGAAGCAACAATTGTAATCTTATCGGATAATCAGCTTTTGAGAGGCAAATGAAAGTCCATCGCCAAATGTCACCAGATACAGGCCGGGAGCGAGAAGTGAGTTAATCTCAATTGTTCCGGCATTGACTTTTTTAGTAAAAAGACAAACACCTGCCGTATTGTAAATTTTTAGTATTCCGGTATGCTCTGCTGCGAACGAGAAGGTTGCATTTGTAGGATTGGGATAAACCTTGAGCGACACCGGATCTCTTTCGGAAGTGGATGTTATCTGGCCACATTCAAAGGGCTCATAGATTACTTTCCCCAAAGTGGTATCATCCTTGACGTGGAAGATGACGCTTTCAACCTCTTCTATGGTAGAAAACTGACCTTCAATCCAGCAATTGTGCAGTGCCTTGACTTCGTTGGCAGTATTGTTGTACAGGGCGTATATCTGTCCGCCATTGCCATTGTCTGAAAAGGTGTTGAGTCCGGGGTTGAAGTCGCCCGGATCGTCGCTGCCCAGATTGGCCTGAGCTTTTTCTATCAGTGTGATGCCCCACAGGTTGTTACGGATATTATTACCTGAAATCATAACCATGCCGGTATTGTAGAGGGAAATACCGCTACCGCCTACCTGAGGGTTGGTTTCGGTATTATTGTCGTAAATATTGTTGTTTTCGATGATTCCTGTAGAAGGTCCGGCAGAGGTAAAACCATAACGGTTGTCAAAGATATCGTTGGAACGGATGATAAATTGATTGGGGACACCGATAAGACTTGATACCGATAATCCACCCACAACGGTAAGGTCTCTGTTTCCTACGATTTTATTTCCGATAATTCTGGTGGTGTCTGCATCGCCGCTGGGGCCCATGTTGATTTGCGGACGATTGTTGTTTTTTTGATTATTACCTTCAAAGTAACAATTTAGTATTTGAATTGCTACGGAAGTATTGGCTCCGGAGGAAAGTGCCGGATGGAAGTTGTTTTTGAATATTGTATTTCTCACCACCGGGCTTCCTTTCGAAAAGGAAATGGCACTGCCGGTGGATGAGCCTCTGTCCAGATTGTTATCAGAAACCTCGCAGTTTTCCATCAGGAAATTAGGGGTGATGACCTTGATACCGCCCCCTTTTTCTATACGGGTATGATTAAAATATACTTCTGCGGTTTCGAAGCACCAGAATCCCTTATATGGGTCTTCCTGATTTGTAGTCGTAATGACAATAGAATCAGCACTGCAATAAAAATATCCTTTCACACCTACTTCTATACCTCCGGCTATTTCCAGCCTTATATTGGAATCAATTCTCAAAGAATCCTTTTCTTCAATAACCAGTTCCTCAAGTAACGTATAGGTAGAACCGGAAACAGTTACGGTGGTCGGAGAATGGAGAGCGATGGAGTCTAAGCTCCAGTTGACCCCTGTATTGGGCGTTGAATATTGTGCCCGGGCTGATAGAGCCAGGAATAACAAACCAATTAGTGTAAATAGTAATCTCATTTTAACTATGTTTAAATAATAAAATTAGGCTGCAAGGTACAAATATTTCAATTTTTAAAATATTATTTGGGCTGGCGTCATCCAAATCAAAGTCAAACTCGGTCTTTTTAAAACTTTTTATAGAAGTAAATGATTTCGGAGTAAAGTTGAGGACTGCAAATCAATATTTTTCCTGGTTGTATGCACGTAAACAATTGGAATCAAATCAAAACCAATAATCCCCTTCTGCCCTTCACTTTCTTATTGTTGTTATTTTAAAAGACCGTTGTAAATAAACACCGCAATTGTTCATAAAACCCTACCGGATTGCGTCAAATAGCGGAAAAATTTTTCAGTCAAATTCCTCTTTTAAATTAGGTAATTAACTGTGGTGTTGAAAAAATTTTGACACCATCTTTGTCATATCAAACGAAGAAAAAAGATTCTTCAATAAAGAAGAGAAAGAAAACGAGTGGAAGAAAAATTACAAAGAAGGGGAATATTATTTTTTAATCTAAATTTTTATATCATGAAAAACATTTTAATTATCGTTGGATTGGTACTGGCTAGTATCACTTCACAATCTCAAACTCTATGTGTATGGAAAGGTGGTGCGCCCGGCAGAGAAAAAGACTGGAATTGCACCAGAAACTGGGTTAACGGCAAGGTTCCTACACTTCAATCAGATGTATTCATACCGGATCTGCCTACCACCAGAAAGTTTTTTCCTGAAATTTATTCTAATGTAAAATGCCATCTGATCAAATTAGAGTTTTGCTACCATATCATTGATATCATGCATCAAAGTGAGGATTATTACAGGGAACTCGATATGAAACTAAAAGCGATTGCTTCCAGTTCGCCGTAATAAAAATGTATAGTTAATCTTTCGAAGCGAACATTAAACACATCCTGAACCGGATATAGATAAATACATCAAGGACAGAATACGGAAGAGAAGCCACCAAAAATCTTGGTGGCTTCTCTTTTATACATACCATATCTCATCTGGCTCCTTGCCCATATTTTTCAATTGAAATTTATCGCCGGTCATCACATTGAAGATTTAGGAAAAGATGTTTTTTCAACGATGGATATATGGGTCTATTAACTTATAAAAATACCGTCAAAATCCAGCTATGAATTGGTTTTTCAACTGTTGATCTGGAGGGAAATTGACACCATCTTTGTCATATCAAAAGAAATAAAGAAACACCCGGGTGAGGCGAGGAAAATAATAAGAACCTACAGACAAATAATCAGAAATTTATTTTTCACACAATAAAAGTTTAAAGCATGAAAAACATTTTAGTTATCGTTGGATTGGTACTGGTTAGTATCACTTCACAATCTCAAAATCTATGTGTATGGCAAGGTGGAGCGCCGGGGAGGGAAAAAGACTGGAATTGCTCAAGAAACTGGGTTAACGGCAGTGTGCCGACCAAAAATTCTGACGTGTATATTCCTGAATTGCTGACTACTAAGGACTTCTTACCTGTAATTGCCATGAATCTTGAATGCCGGCTTATCAGACTGGAATACCGCAACCACATAATAGACATCATTCCTAATCAAAATGTAGCCTATTACAGAGACCTTGAAATGAAGCTTTATTCCATTGCATCCAGCTCACCATAAAAAGGAAGACTGGATGTCAGGCATAATGGTAGTTATATCGTCTGAATCCCCAAACAGCATAAGCAGATAATTACCGGGAACAACTTAGATTAAAGTCCCTGAAGTAAAACGACTTCAGGGACTACTTATTTGATGAATATACTTTTTTACTTCTTTGGAGGCTTGGAATCCATCTCAAAAACTAATTCGCCACCCGACTGAATCATGGCGTGGGTAATATATCTTTCATTCCAGGGAAAGCCTTGCCATGTTACCTTTTTAACGTAAATATTCTGTGGGCCTTGATTTTTTGTTTTGACAGAAAATGTTTTACCGTTTTCAAGATGGATCGTTACGCTTTCTACCAACGGACTTCCAAGCATATACTGATCCGAGCCCGGACAAACCGGATAGAATCCCATAGAGGAGAAAAGATACCATGCACTCATCTGCCCGCAATCATCATTGCCACTAAGACCGTCCGGACCATTTCTGTATTGATTATTTAAAATCAGCCTTACTTTTTCTTGAGTCTTCCAATAACTGCCTGTCCAGTTATACAGATATGCGATGTGGTGGGATGGCTCATTGCCATGAACATAGGAGCCAATAATGCCTTCCCGCGTGATATCTTCGGTTTTTTCAAAATACTTGTCCGGCAAGTGGTTGTCAAATAAATTGTCAAGGTACTTTTCAAATTTTGCCTTACCTCCAAGCATCATAACCAGGGCAGGTACATCATGTGGGACATACAGGCTGTAATTAAGCGAATTGCCTTCAATAAAGCCCTGTCCATGGGTGTCCAGCGGATCAAAGTCCTGTTTAAATGACCCATCTGACAACCTCGGACGCATATAACCTGACTGAGGATCAAATACCTTGCTGAAATTACGGGAACGCTCCGTAAATTCTTTCTGAATATCATACTTTCCCAGTTTTTTGGCCAATGTCATGATACACCAATCATCATAAGCATATTCAAGAACCTTAGATACAGAAGAGGAGGACTTGTCTTCCGGTATATAACCCTTATCCATATAATCACCCAATCCGTCATAACGCCTGTTCCGAGCCGTTTTGACACATGCATCTAAAAGTTCCTGTACATTACCTTTATACACGTCTTTTGCGACGGCATCTGCTATTACAGACACGCTGTGGTAGCCGATCATACACCAGTTTTCATTGGCATAATGACTCCATACAGGTAGCATATGCATGGCACTCTGCTGATAATGGGCCATCATGGATCGTATCATGTCCTGATTGCGTGAAGGTTGAATGATATTAAACCATGGATGTAGGGCACGATAGGTATCCCAGAGAGAAAAAATCGTATAATTTTTAAATCCTTTTGCCTGATGAATGTTCTGGTCAAGTCCGCGATATTTGCCATCTCCATCCTGATACAGGATTGGAGAAAGAAAGGTATGGTAAAGTGCCGTATAAAAATTAACTTTATCTGATTCGCTTCCCTCCATGGTGACTTTATTCAGTTCACTCTCCCACTTTTTCTTTGCTTCAGCTTTAAGCTCGTCAAATGTTTTTCCGGAAGACTCACTTCCTAAATTAAAGAGTGCCCCTGCCGTACTTACCGGCGAAAGTGCCATCTGTATTTCGATGGATTCTCCCCGGGTGACATCAAAATCAAAATGGAGCCTTAGTTTTTTTCCTGCCAATTCCGGGAAGTTATCCGACTGGTCAAATTTTCTCCAAAATCCGCGATACACCCGGGGTCCGTCATAATCGGTACAACCATAGTGCTTAAACGGTTTGGAAAATCTCATGGCAAAATAAACCAGTCTGGTTCTTGCCCAGCCATTGGTCTGACGGTAGCCTACGACGGTATAATCATCTATTACCTGAACAAATGACCAGACATTCTTTCCGTCATAATTATATATGCCGTGAATCATATCCAGGATAATGTGAGCGGGACCGGCTTGCTGAAATGTATATTTGTGGATTCCAACTCTGTCGGTTGCAGTCATTTCAGCGACTATAGGACCTTCATCAAGAAGAACCTTATAATAACCCGGATGTGCATCTTCATTTTTATGTGAAAAGGTGGATCTGTAGCCACTCAGAGGATTATCTGCCATGCCGGGATTGAGTTGCAGCTTGCCCAGGGTCGGCATAATCAGAAAGTCGCCCAGGTCGGAGTGTCCGGTTCCGCTGAAGTGGGTATGGCTAAATCCGACTATGGTCTTATCATCGTATTGATAACCGGCACAATACTTATAGACATCCGGATTGTACTTTCCGTTGACCTCATAGGGGATGGTGTCTGTATCGGGGCTCAACTGGACCATTCCGAAAGGGACCGTGGCTCCCGGATATACGTGGCCCATACGTTGTGTGCCTATTAAAGGATCTACGTAATCAAAGGGTGTTTTTGTCTGGCCTGCTAAAATTAATGGAAGAGAAAGCAGAAAAAGGAAAAAATGTCGCATGTTAAAAACTTAAAATTCAAAAGCTAAGATACACATTCGACCTGCTTCAGGACATTAAAGATGTATAGAATATTTTAAATCTAATCGGTCAGCAACTCCGGTGATTTAATGTGAAAGGTCTGCAAGCCCGGTAGCTATACCATTTTATTAATCCGGTAAATCAGAATACCATATTGGTCAAATACAACTTTGGCTACATATAATTCTTACTGATTAGTCATACAGAGTCAGTCTGACTGGAAATTCCAAAAAACAGACCGGGATATAACTTTGAATAAATCAGGATACATTTAGTCTGTCAGATGGGCGGAAGGTCAGCAAAAAGAATCAGAAAACGATTATATGGTAATCAATGAAAATAATTCATTCTCTTAGGATTCGGCTACAATTAAGAAATTATTTGTCCTTTTTTAGGAGCAATTGAGGCAATAATTCGGTTCACTTTGCTCATAATCATCCGGTCAAAAAAAGAGGTATCGCCGACAAATGGCAATACCTCTTCCAATTGTTGAGAGTTTTTTTTTAGAAGTTTATAATTGGGTAAGCGTAAAATATACTTTTAGTGTAAGTTTTAGTTCAATCGGAAATTCATTTAAGCATAAAAATTATTAACTGCAACCATTGCCTTTTCAACTACTTCATAATTAATCTGGTAATGAACAAATTTGCCTTCCTTTTCAGTCAGTACAACACCACTATTGCGCAGGATTCTCAGGTGCTGGGAGGTAATGGACTGTTCAATTTTCAAAGAATTATAAATCTTATTGACATTGATATTTTGATACTTATCGATAAATTCAAGTATCTTCAGTCGGAGAGGGTGAGCCAGGGCTCGGAGAATGTCTGACGAAACCTGAAGTTTTTCATTGTCAATTGTAACCTTAGTCTTTTTCATAAAAATATTTTGTAGCGTTTCTTAATAAATTATAAAATATATCCTTGCCTAAGACACCGATATAATACTGTAGTTGACCTTTGTGTCACAAAAATGAAACAATATTTATAAAAAACAAAAAATTTGCCACATTTTTTTTGTAAATATGGCAAATTTTTTTTAAACTAAGGGCTCGTTTAATGTAAGACTTAAATTAAAAATAGATAAACAATTGATATACATACTATTATAAAATTGTATAAAAATTAATTTGCAAGCTCTTCAACGAGTCTTGAAATTTGTGCCAAACGGTTTTTATCTAAAGAATAGTAAATAAATTTACCCTGGCGGTCAGTTACTACCACACCTGATCGTCTGAGTATGGCCAGATGCTGACTGGCAACCGACTGCTCCAACCTCAATTTGATATAAATATCGGTAACGGTCATGTTGTCGCCCTCTTCCAACAGATCAATGATTCGTTGTCTCAGTTTATGGTTTACGGCCCGCAAGACGAGCACAGCTTTTCTGAGGGCAGTATAGTCCAGCTGCATTTCAGCCTTGCCACCCTTCAAAGAAATTGAGTCGTTTTTTGTTTTTCTCATATTCAAATATGTATTTAGTTTTGGATTATATCACTTATATAACCAAAACTATACCAAACTTTTTCAAATTCAATTTTATTCTCATATGAGAACAAATTATTTATTTTTTAGTTTGAAATACAGATGAATATATATTAAATCCCCGTTAAAATTTTTTATAAAAAAATTTATGATTATTTCCTTAGCTGAAATAATCCGGCTTTTTTGAAACCGTGATGTTGGGCGGTTTGAGGTAAAGTGGTTCTGCACCTGCAATCTCAGCAAAAGAGGAAAGCTTCATGCTACTACTTGACAGTTGAAGCAGGTTGCTCGCCATATTCAGGATATTGGTCTGACAATATTTATAAGGACCTAATTGTCCAAGGACTTTTTGTGCACCGTCTCCGGAACAATATATCTTGTCCGGATCTGTCTTGTCTGTCAGCGTCTCCAGCTCAACCGGCAATACACATGCAGTAACCGGATGGAGGGTTTTTCCATGGAAGTCGAAAAGTGACATATAAACTTCATTCCGGCGTGCATCTAAGGCAGTACAATAGATGGAATCTTCACCACCTTCTTTTCTTGCTGTCTCCAGTGCCATCGCCTCCAATGCATCTGCTTCTATCAATGGAATCCCCAGAGCCATGCACAGACCTTTTGCTACAGAATAGCCGATTCTCAATCCGGTATAGCTTCCCGGTCCCCTGGCAATAATAATCGCCGAAATGTGCTGCAGGTCTGTCCCAGCTTGTTTGCAACACCTTTCAATCATCCGGGTAATGCTACCGGCCAATGCCGTCCGTTCAAAGTTGACCTCTTCCCCTAAAATCTTTTCTTTATTACCTATAGCTACTGAGAAAGGAACACTAGTTGTATCTATTGCCAGAAATGTTTCCATTTTAATCTTTATACATAGTTTTTATCTCTCCGGGGTGATTGGCAAGAGAAATTGTCGTAAAAAATATCAGCCTGCTCAGATCTTCCACCTTTTTATAATTAATTAAAAAAGCGTCATCGGTAGGTTTGTGATAATCTTCATGAAATCCGCCGAAAAGGAAAACACTCGGAATACCTTTTTCAGCAAAATTATAATGGTCACTTCTGTAATATAATCTTAACGGATGATGTAGATCATTATAAGTATAGTCCAGCTTATATCCGATACTGCGGGCATTGCTTTCCTGAATGGTCTTATCCAGGAGTGGATTTATTTTATCTGGTCCTATTAAATATACATAGTTTTCTCCATCATCATGCAACTCATCACTTCTGCCGATCATATCCACATTGATATCAATCTTAATATCTTTCAGCGGCACGACAGGATGTTTTACAAAATATTTTGATCCGATGAGACCGGATTCCTCACCGGTACAAAAGAGGAAAAGCACACTTCTCTTTAGTGGAAAGCCGTTGTCTTTCAATGCTTTCAGGGCTTTGGATACCGATATAAGCGCGGCAGTTCCTGTACCATTGTCATCAGCTCCATTGTATATGACACTGTCTCTGACACCAAGATGGTCAAAGTGAGCAGATAGAGCTATATATTCATTTTTAAGTTTCGGATCACTACCTTCTATAACACCCACAATGTTGCGGTCCCTGACTGTTGTGGGCGTAATGGTAAAGTCTATTTTAAAGTTGCCTATAATATAGTTTGAAGATACTTTTCCTTTTTTAGCTCCTTTCATCAACTTAATGATTCGCTTGTATTCCTTCCCGGAAAGGAGTTTAGGAAGAGCACTCTCATTTAATCTTATAACCGGAATCGGAAACTTACAGTTAATTTCGTTTGCAAATAAGGACACCCGTTTAAAGACTTCGGGGTCGATATGGGTATATTTAGTGGAGTCCATGATCAGTATTACGGCTTTGGCCCCTTTTTGAGCCGCTACCTTTATTTTTTTATTAAGGTCATTACTCCATTGTGAAGGTAGTGAAGATTTTCCAATCATATATTGCTTCCCGTCATGAGGTTCACCATCCATCATAAGCAAAACCTCATCTCTTACCTGAGCATACAGGTAGTCATTATATGCGGGATCATCTATTCCATATCCGGCAAACATATAATGATCACCGCTTAATTGCAGAGTTGCGGGTATCTCCGTCAAATTAAAGACAAAGTCTGTGCCGGGGGTTAATAAGTTTTTGGGCGTATTGCGCTTTTCTGTTCCTTCAAAATGGCTTTTATCCCTTTGCCACTTATTCACGACGACGGGTTGAAAAAATGTTTGTCTGTCACCTACCGGAACGAGATTTTCTTCTTTCAGCATATTTGCAATAAATTCTCCTGCCTTCATGCTTCCTATGGTGCCAAACCCTCTTCCTTCCAACGAATCGGAAGCAAGCAGTTCAACATACTTACGCAGATCTTGTCTTGTGATCCGGTGGGCATAATGGTACAAAGGAAGCTGTTGGTCGGCTGTGTTCTGTGCAGACAGTGCTGCACATAAGATTGTACAAAAAATCAATCCAACCATTCGGATATTAAGCCGGATTATATAATCTCTACAATTATTAAAGACGGTTATGAACATTATTTTTTTAATGAATTTAATCTACTTTCCGGAACAATATCTCGCCATAAATTCTCCAAAAATGAAGTTGAATAGAATTTATCAAAACAACTTGGCTATTTTTTTTAGTAATCAGAGTAAAGAAATCAGTTGAAATATCAATTTGTATTTGGACTAACAACTGATTTTATCTATTCTTCTTTCTATTCTCTCACCCTTAAATGCAGCTGAAAAATAGCTTTCTAGGATTCGGTAAGCTGTGTCCATGTCTTTACATCTTGACATTGCCAAACAGCATCACCTTCCTTTTTATTTTGTCTTCTTTCACGTCATAAGCTGCCGGATAGACATAGTCAGGATAATCCACACTTTCAGCGGAATAGGTTCCTCGGTCAATCACATCCGGAATTTTATCAAAAAGAAAACCTAGTAACATTGCCTTCATTGGGAAGTCTGCCTGATCACAACCTATTGATACTTTCCCTGTTGTCATACATTAGTTTTTAATATCTAACGGTTGTGGAGTTCCTGATGCTTTAGGAATATAAGGACCCAATATTTTTTCTATCTCTGATTCAAAGGCCTTGTCATTTTCTTTTTGTATAATCAGCATGAGGTCAGATATGGCTTTATCCGTATCCTCTTTATCAGCCTCATAACCTTGAGCCAATTCAGCAGGGGTAAGGCTGTTGAGGAAGACCATTTCTTCCCTAAGGTTGTTGGCTAGTGTCTTAATATACGGTTTGGCGCGGTCGAGATTATCGGCAGATATAATCATTGAAAGTGTCGGAATGATGCCTCCATCAAATGGGAAATTCATATTCGGGAAAACCTTCAGTGTGTTTTCGGCAAGGTCAGCGGCACGCTTTTTATCTCCTTTATTTAACATATCATAGGCAGTACGCATCTGCACCATTCTGAGTGCATTGATGGACGGCAGGTACGAACGGTCCACAAAAAGCTTCTTCTTATCAAAGTTGCCCCATTTAAACTTCTTCATGACATTATTATACGTAAGATCATCCTGTACCCTGCCCAGGCCGAAGATACCAAACTGTCTTACAGGGGTTGATTTTACAGGCACAATTCTCAGTGCAAGACCTTCCAGTTGCATATACTGATTTAATCCCAAGAATCGTGAAGGATCGGCTGTAACGGAGAAATATACCGGTCTGTCATTGATATTGCTGGAGATAATATCCATTACTGCAAGGTCGCCTTTCAGAACATAGTCTCCCTGCTCTTTCACGTCAAATGAAACCGGAATCTTGTCCAGAATAGAATCCTGAGGGCTAAGGAATTTTTTATTTATCCATTCGGCCTTGTTGATTGGAATGTACATTTTATTGGTAGGAAGGAAGGATTCTGTTTTGGCATTAGAACCATCCAACGGGTGATATTCCCCTATAAATTTCAGGACTGAACTAACCGGCAGTTCCTGATTTGACATATCTGAAGTGATGTAATAAACCTGATTACGCTTATTTCCCTGGTAGGACGCACTTGGGATTGTCATCTTGACAGGTGCGGATTTATTAATTCTTCTTCTTTGCTGATCAATATACCAATCCACGGCTATCAAAGAAAGATTGATAACTCTGACATCCGGCCGGATACCTTCTACCTCCTGTGCATACCAGAGCGGATAAGTATCATTATCTCCATAAGTAAATATGATTGCATTGGGCTCTACAGAGTTGAGGAAGTTGCTTGCGTAGTCTCTCGATGCATAGATACCTCTTCGGCCCATATCGTCATAGTTTTGGAAAGCCATTAGGGTAGGCGAGAGCAGGGCAAGCAGTCCGCCCATGGCATAAAGAGGCAGGGCATTTTTCTTTAATTTTTCAACTAAATACTGTCCTATAGCCAGTCCGCCTAATCCTATCCACATACAGAAGGTAAAGAATGAACCTACCAGCACGTAGTCTCTTTCTCTTGGTTCAATCGGCGGTTGATTGGAATACACTATTATACCAATTCCGGTGAGGAGGAAAAGTATGGCGAGACCTATCCATTCATTTCTTCGGCGACGGAAGTGGAAGATACAACCGATGATGCCGAGAATAAGCGGAATGAAATAGTATTTATTTCTTGCCTGATCGTCTTTAACATAGGATGGAAGTTGACTTTGGTTACCCAATCTTGCATTGTCTATAAATGAAATTCCGCTCAGCCAGTTGCCTTTTGACTTATCCCATGGCATATAACCTTGTTCGCCATTCTGCTTTCCGACAAAGTTCCACATAAAGTATCTCCAGTACATCCATCCCAGCTGGTAATTCCAGAAGAAGGCGAGGTTATCTGCCTGTGTCGGCTTGCCTTCATGTCCCATCCATTGTTTATACAGTCTGGCTTTGGTAGGGTCATCGCCGTGTCCCATACGAGGAAAAAACATTTCATCCTCCGGATTATATTTATATTCATATTTATAGTCAATGATTTCATATTTATCACCGACTCTTCCGTATCTCGGTTCGCTGTCCAATCCGGTTGGTTTCGCTTCAAAAGACGGTCCGAACAACAGTGGGCGATCTCCGTACTGTTCACGGTTGAGATAAGGAAGCAAGCGGGCAGGATCTGAAGGATTATTCATGTTTATCGGCGGATTGGCATTGGCACGGATGACAACAACAGCCGTAGTTGAATAAGCAACTATGATAAGCATTATACTTACTAAAGCTACCTGAAGATTATGCATTCCTCTGGAGTGGGCTTTTTTGAGTCCCCAGTAAAGTAAGCCTCCAATTATCGCCATAAAGGGAACCAATCCTGAATAGAATGGCAGTCCAAGATCATTGACGGCAAAAATGTCGAGTTTGACGAGTAATCCCGGCAAGCCGACAATAATAATTCTTTGAACAAAGAATAGTGCAAACAAACCTGCTGCTAAGGCAGCCAGCAGACCGGTCCACGTAAAGTTTTTGTATTTTTTGATATAATAGAAAACAGCCAATGCCGGAAAAGTCAATATACTCAGCAGGTGAACGCCGATAGATAATCCTGCCATAAAAATTGAAAAAACGATCCATCGGTCACTCTTCGGATTGTCCGGTAGATAATACCACTTTAAAAAAGACCATAAAGTCAATGTAGTAAAAAAGGTTGACATGGCATACACTTCACCTTCCATTGCCGAGAACCAAATAGATATACAGAAAGTTGAACTCAATCCTGCAGCGATTCCTGCCAGCATCAATCCGAGGTTTTGTCCCTGATCTGTTGACTTTGCCGAACCTACCAGTGACAATTTGCCTAAGTAAATAGTGGACCAGCAAATAAACATGCCTGCAAATGCCGTAACCATTCCGGACATAAGATTTATAGAAAAGGCTATATCTGATGGATTAGAGGAAAGGGTTGACCCCAAAAAAGCAAACATTCTGCCAATTATCAAAAACAATGCTGCTCCCGGCGGGTGAACTACCTGAAGCTTATCAGCTCCCAGAATAAATTCTCCACAATCCCATAAGCTGCCAGTTCGCTCTACCGAAGTAATGAAAACAATAAATGCGACTGCGAATGTAAACCAGCCGGCGATGTTTAAGGCTTTATTAAAACTATTCATCCGTTCGTTGATTTTTCAAATACCGTTTTTGCGGCTTTTTATTTATCTGTTTTTTTGATCTTTTAGTTTCTCAAACCTTTTTTGGCTTGTGAAAATCAGGAGACAAAGTTAAGCCCTTTATTATATTTGACAAATTATCAATATATTTTATAACGATGTTAACTGTTTTGCCTGATAAGGATATACTTATAGATATATTTTTCACTTTCTTATTAGTCGTCTTAAATAAAAAAGGCTCCCTTTTCAGGAAGCCTTATCCAACTTTATCCCTAAAAATAACATTTCCGCTTCACACTATTGATTGACTGTATTTGGGTATTTAATCAAATCTGTGCTGCGGAGAATTTTTATTTTTTATTCATAGTTTTGGCTGCTTTAGGTTTTTTCTCTGCTTTTACTTTAGTTGCTTTTTTAGTAGGCTTAACTTCTGTTTTCTTTTCAGATTTCATTTCCTTTTTTTCAGTCTTTGGAGCCTGCTTAGTGCTTGTAACATGATTCTGTGCTGTTCCAAACATATAAGTACTCATAATCATAACCAATACAAAAACTAACTTTTTCATTTTTTTACTTTTTTTAAATTATTTAATACATCAAAATTAATCTGGGACATTTGTCCATAAAAGTGATTATCGTTGAACAGGCATTTGTAAATGCCGAATGCGGGTATTTAGTCTTTAAACAGCCTAATTCTGAAATTTATAACCTGGTTACCCGCATAATGCTATTCTATAGCAAATAAAAAGGGGGCATTTTTGCCCCCTGATATGCATCCTTTGAATAAAGATCAATGTTTTTTTGTTCGCTTTCCATATCTTTTGTCCGGAGTGCCGTCTTTCTTTAAATGTTTGTTTTCCTTATACCGCTTATCCGGAGTGCCGTCTTTCTTTAAAGGGGCTGTTGTCTTTGATTGGGTTTTAGGTTTAGATGATTTGGTCGCTTCTTTTTTAACGGGAGTCTGAGGTGGAATAACTGCTTCTGCCATAGTCCACTGTATGGTTATCGCACAAAGTAACAACACTAACAAATACTTTTTCATAGAATTATTATTTAATGGTTATAGAATTAACGTTATACCTGAATCAACCGGACATATTCTTCCAGTTCAATTTCTGCTTTAGTCAAAAGGCTTTTCATTTTTTCAAAAGACAAAGTGAACCTTTCCCCAAAAGTAGAGGTCTCCAGGTGTTTTATTTCTTTTTTTAAGTCATCATTTTGACCCAGGATTCCAACAGTACTTTTTAAGGAATGTAATTCTTTCTGAAAGAATTGAATATTCCCGGATGATAGATAACCGGCCATTTGGTCTAAGTGAATTTTTAACTTAGCTTTAAAAACCTCTATCATTTTCATCTCATATTCTTTATCTCCCATACACAACTGGTGTAAATAGGAAATATCTATTGTATTAAATTTTGAATTTTCATAAATATCTGGACTCGAATCTGACTCGCCATCCAAATTGAAATAATTCCTTAGTTTCCTTTCAAGCAATTGAATATCAAATGGTTTGGTGATGACATCATCTATGCCGGCTTTCTTGCATTTAGGAATTTCGTCTGTAATGGCATGTGCGGTGATGGCAATGATGGGTAGAGCTTTTTTTAATTCTTTCCGGATGATTCCTGCACAAGTATATCCATCCATCACCGGCATTTGCAAGTCAAGCAGAACCAAATCGAATTCTTCTTCTTTTAAAGCCTCAACTGCCCCAACACCATTGGCGACGATTGTATATAAATATTGCCACCTATCAAGCCAGTGTTTTATGAGCAATTGGTTGACAGGATTATCTTCAGCGACAAGAATTTTTTTTCTGTTAGGTAATACCGTAGGTTTGCCGGCTTGGTCATCTATGTGTTCAAACTTGTGTTCGGACTGCTCCCTGTAATAATTAAATGGAATTGTGACGATAAAACTACTTCCCATTCCGACCTTACTTTTTACCTCTATCTTTCCTCCCATAATTCCTACAATATCCTTTGCAATGGTCAGTCCAAGTCCGGCACCGTTGTAATTTCGGGTTGAGTCTTCATACACCTGATGAAATCTGTTAAATATATTAAACAATTGTTCCTCTGCTATCCCAATTCCTGTATCCTGAATAGTCATTTGCAACCATACCTTCTCCTCATTTTTATTTGTACAGATGGCATTGAAAAATATCTGGCCGGTATCTGTAAACTTGATTGCATTGGTGAGCAGGTTATTAAGCACCTGAGCCAGTCTCATCTCATCACCATATATGATAGTCGGTATCTGTGCATCTGATAAAGCGACCAGTTTCAGTCCTTTTTCATCTGCTCTGGCAGTATATACATCTTTCAGATGATTAAAAAAGGTTACAAAATCAAAAGGTGCATTATTGATCCGCATCACTCCGGCCTCCAGTTTGGACAAGTCAAGAATATCATTAATAATGTAAAGCAGATGTTCGCTTGATTTCAGTATCGAACCCGTAAAAACCCGGCTGTCTCCGCTCAGGTTTTGTGTTTTGAGCAATTGGGCAAAACCGATGATAGCATTCAATGGCGTCCGTATTTCATGGCTCATATTGGCGAGAAAGTTCTCTTTAATTTTTGCCAGTTGTCGGGCTTTGTTTTCTGATTCATTGAGTCTCTTTATAAGGCGGTTTTGTTGTCTTACCTTGATGGCAATATAGGCAAAGGTCACCGTGGAGGCTATGATGGCAATGATAGCAAGTGACAATCCCAGGTTACGTGCCTTCCTGCCCTGCGTTTCCGCTTTGATGGCAAATTCGGTTTTATTTAATTCATTGGCATAGATTATCTTTTGGATGGTGGTACTGATCGAATCACTTAGCCGACTTCCGGCATTGGAATCAAAGGATATGGAAGACCTTCCATCACTGCCTGAATTGACCCTCTGCACCAAATTGTGAAAATAATCAGACTTTCTTTTCACAAGAGAAGAAAGATTGTTTATAAGTGGTTTTATCACATCATCGTCAGACATAGATTGCAGTTCAGCCAATGACCGATTAATTGCATAGCTTTCCTTTACAATAATTGTGTTTACGGTATTGGTATCTTTCAGAATTGCTGTTTTGGTTGCCGCATCAATGGCATACAAATTCTTCTCTATGGCTATCAGGTTATTCTGAATCTTACTTCCGCGCAACATGTGTTCGTTGCTCCTTATAAGATTATCTATGCTTTTGCTGGAATTGTATTGGAGATACAGGATTAATGCATTGCCGGCCAGATAAATGATCAGGACAATAAACTTAAATCTCGTTCTGAATATCTCTTTCATGTCGGGCTAATCGTGAAAACTAACATATTCTTCAAAAATACTCCTTTTCTTTCGAAGCCTTCATCCTTTATCGTTGAACAGGCAAATATCATCGCTCAATGAGATAATCTCAGGGTCGGAATTATAGGATATTAAGCCTTTTTACTACAGCTCCGCGATAAGCATCGGCTACAGGAATAACCTTTCCCCCTACTGCAAGTGCCCCTTGTTCCAGGCTGTCTATTTTTCTCACTGCTACAATATAAGATCGGTGTATTCTGATGAATTCAATCGGTGGCAAGCGCTCTTCAATAGCTTTCATACTTTTATGGATGGCATACATCTTTTGTTTTGTAAAGACCTTGACATAGTCACCCATAGCTTCAAAGTACAGAATATCATCCAGACTAATTCTCCTGACAATACCTGAATCTCTGATAAACAAAAAGTCATCTTTATCCTGCTTTATTGTATCCTGTGCTCTCTGAAACAACTCCAAAGCCTTTTCAATTGCTTGAAAATAACGAGCTGGCAAAACCGGTTTTATTAAATAATCAATTACATTAAGGTCAAATGCCTCAATTGCATAGTCATTTTTGGCAGTCATAAATATCGTCAATGGACGTGGTTGGGGAAGACTGCGTAAAAGTTCAATACCGGACATCTGCTCCATCTCAATATCTAAAAATATTAGATCAACTCCCCCCATTCTGAGAAAATCCAATGCCTTAAAGCCATCATCAAACTGACCGACCACCGTACACTCCGAGGTGTGTTCCACAAGTTTACAAATTGTCAGTCTGGCTATTTCATTGTCGTCAACGATTACAATCCGCATGGAAATCAATCATTTTTTAAAATACCATGAAAAAATAAAGTCAATAAGAAAAGTGGAGCTTTACCGCACTCATAACAAATTGTTTTATGCTCATTTAATAAACTTTAATCCCGGTTTTTCAACATCAGAGATAACGAAAACAGGTTGCCCATACACATAGAGAATGATTTTAAATATAGTTAATTACTTGTTATTAAATCATCCTGCATTTTACACGGAGAATCTCCAGTTTCAACACATTTTTTAATTATGTCAAATAAAACATTCATCCATTGTTTTTGGCAAAATTCTGAACTTGTGAAACTATAAGATGCTTTTCGCATTTATTAAGGTTGAAGAATATGCAAAAGGAATCAGACAATTTAATTACCATTCTTTATAGTTTTAGTTAAATAAATAAGAAATACCAAAGGTCGTAAAAAAACGGTCATCGCTGGCAAAAATTGAATGTCCTACGGCGATATCTGCCTGAAACAAAGGCGTTATTAAATATAGAACTCCTGCATCAAGGTTGTGTTCATTGCTAATTTTACCAAGAGATGAAAAGTATTCCACAAAGGTTGAAATTTTAGCCGTTGGTGAATAACCCATGTTGAGTGTCAAATCCAAGTTCTTGAATTGGTTGGATGTACCAACATTATAGCTTATTGATAGGTTCTCGGATAGTTCATTTTCAAAAGCAAGTAATAAATGAAACGGCCATTCTTTGTTCCTGAAATCTTTATTGGCTAATTGATCGTAAGACAAGTAACCCACAAAAGAAATTGCAGGGATAATATTTTTTTGTCCAATTATTTTTTGTTTAAGGCTCAATGTTACAGGTTGTAATCCATAGTTTTCATGTTCTTTCCCCGCATCCGACAGAAGACGTATTTCTGTTGAATTTGTAATACCATAGCGTACCATCAAATTATTTAAGACAGTTTGACGACAAGGTTAATCCTTCCTCTATTTGAAATTTATGAATCGGGATTGTTGAAACTCCATCACTTTATTCTGGACGGTCTGTATTAATCGAAATTTCTTGAGTCAGGCCATTATTTATCAACCCAAATAAAAAAAGTAAAGTTAAGTTTAGCCATTATTTCATTTTCATAGGTCGCACATTGTTTACAAATAACGTCTGACTCGTATGGTGAAGACAGCACTTTTAGCACAGAACTTTAGACGAAGACGAGGCCCTAAAGTTACGAAAATTTTCAACCGGAGATGTTACCTGCTGATTTTGCCACAATACTGTAACATCAAAGGTAAACGAGCTGTTGTTACGCCTTCGCCCTTCTGAATTTTTTGGATATAGTCAAAAAGTTTGTAATTTTTTAAAACTGCAAAATATAAAGTTTTGAATTGTATCAAAAGGTGTCTTGTGGTCCACCGTAATGCATTTAATTTTTTCAAAATAACGTTTCAGCCGGGCTGTCATTGACGTTTCAGAATATTGTTTGATTTCTATTCCGCTACATTTCGTTGGCCCTTGTTCTGAAAATGTCCCAATTACCAAGATGCCTGCCGGATTAATATTTTGTCGGGCAGTTTCCAAATAGTTTGAAATATCTTGTTCGTCTGTCAGAAAGTGGAAAGCTGCTCTGTCGTGCCAAAAGTCGTATTTATCTGTCGGCTTGAAATTTGCAGCATCTGCTACTATCCATTTAACTCTTTTTGCTTTGTCACCGAGTCGTTTCTTTGCTCTGTCAATAGCAGATGCTGAAATGTCCAAAACTGAAATGTCCTGATAACCCGATTCAAGCAAATGGTCAACCAAAAAACTGTCGCCACCGCCAATATCAATGACCTTTGCAGTTGTCGGCACATTGAATTGTTTGAAGAAGTCCAAAGAGGTTTCAGGTGTTGGCTCAAACCAACTTACTTCGATATTTTGCTTGGTTTGGTAGATTTTTTCCCAATGTTTTTTTCGATCAAAAAATTCCATCGTTGCTATAAATTTTATATTTACCTGTTGCTTGTCTCATTGTTTTTGGGGTGAGGTATTTCATCAGATAAGTAGGAAAGGCATTTTATTAGGCACTAATATTTAGATTTAAGAAAACGCAATAAATATTAACCCCATTACCTCCTTCGCTTTGGCTCCGGCCACTTAGTCATAGAATAGGGCAATTGGTCTTCTTTAAAGACCTTAAATGTACCGGGAGTTGGCGACATCTGAAAGTCATATTTGCCGCCTTTCATCAGTTCGAAATGGTCAAGATACAAGTTGTCATAAGGTCGGCCATTTAGGGTTATATTGTCTATATACACGTTTTTTTCATTGACAGCGGGAGCATTTATCTGGACTCTTTTGCCATTGGGAAGCAGGATGGTAATTCTTTTAAATAGGGGAGATCCTATGACATATTGTGTTGTCCCCGGGCACACGGGATAGAAGCCCATTGCCGAAAATACATACCACGCACTCGTCTGTCCGTTGTCTTCGTCTCCGCAGTATCCGTCGGGACCGGGATTATAGAGTTTATTCATCACTTCATGCAGCCAGTACTGAGCTTTCCATGGTTTTCCGATGTAATTATACAGATAGATCATGTGCTGAATGGGTTGATTGCCATGGGCATACTGTCCCATATTCATGATTTGCATTTCCCGTATTTCGTGTATGGGGAAGCCATAGTAAGAGTCATCAAATACCGGGGGCAGGGCAAACACACTGTCCAGCATCATTTCAAGGGTGTCTCTGCCTCCCATAGCCAGGGCAAGACCATTGACATCATGAAACACACTCCAGGTATAGTGCCAGCTGTTACCTTCCGTGAAAGCGTCGCCCCATTTAAATGGATTGAAAGGGCTTTGAAAGGAGCCGTCTTTATTTCTGCCACGCATCAGCTTGTGCTGGGGGTCGAAGACATTCAAATAATTATGCGCCCTGGTAGTAAATAACGAGATATCTTCATCCGGTTTCTTCAGAGCTTTAGCCAGTTGGGCTATAGTAAAATCATCATAGGCATATTCAAGTGTACGGGCAGCATTTTCATTGATTCCGCCATCGTAGGGGACATATCCCAGTGTGTTGTAATAGTCGGCACCTGCGCGTCCCACAGATTCCAACGGGCCTGCATTGTTACTGTTTTTCAGGATGGCTTCGTACAAGGTTTCTACATCGAAGCCACGAATTCCCTTGATGTAGGCGTCTGCGATGATTGACGCCGAATTGCTGCCGATCATACAGTTGCGATGCCCAGGACTTTGCCACTCCGGCAGCCAGCCACTCTCTTTATAGACATTGACCAGAGCCTGCAAGATCTCTTTATTCAGGTCGGGATACATCAGGTTGAAAAATGGGAAAACAGCCCGGAAGGTGTCCCAGAATCCATTGTCCGTGTACATCACACCCGGCAAAACTTTTCCATTATATGGACTGTAGTGTACAACCTTGTTTTGTCCGTCATACTCATAAAACTTGCGCGGAAACAACATGGTGCGATAAAGGCACGAATAAAAGGTCTTTGTCTCATCGTCCGTTCCGCCTTCTACTAAGATGCGGCTTAGTTCGGTATTCCAGCGATTACGACCTTCGGACATAATCGATTCAAAATCCTTATTTCCCAATTCTCTGCTTAGGTTAAGAGCAGCCTGTTCATGACTGATAAAGGACGAAGCTACCCTTGCCGTAATCTGTTGACCCTTGTGTGTCCTGAAACCTATCACTGCCCCTACGTGCCCGGCTTCAAGTTCAGACTTGTCCTTAATCAGGGTACTGTCACTAAAAATAAAGGCAGCATCAAATGGCTGGTCAAATTGGATAACAAAATAGTTTTTAAAGTTGTCGGGGACGCCGCCACTGTTGCGTCTTGTATAACCAATAATCTTTCTTTCGGCGCGGTTTATTTTGATATAAGAGCCTTTATCAAAGGCATCAATGACGACATAGGACTGGTCATTTTGAGGAAAAGTAAACCTGAAAATGCAGGCTCTGTCAGTAGGCGCCAACTCGGTGGTAACATCGTGATCGGCTAAATATACTCTGTAATAATAGGGTGTCGCCTTCTCTGCCTTGTGTGAAAACCATGACATGCGGTCTTTTTCCGTAAACTTAACTTCTCCTGTCACGGGCATAAGGGAAAATTGGCCATAGTCGTTGATCCATGGAGAAGGCTGGTGGGTCTGTTTAAATCCCCTGATTTTCTCTGCGTTGTAATAATATTGCCAACCGTCGCCCATCTTAGCTGTTTGCGGAGTCCAGCTATTCATACCCCATGGCATGGACACACTGGGATAGGTATTGCCTGACGACAGGGAAAAGGTAGAAAGAGTGCCCATCAATGGATTGACGTAATCTACGGGCTCTTTCAGTAATTGGGAGAATAAAAGAAGGGTATGAAGTAGTAAGAGGTTGGTTAAAAATAATTTCTTCATGTTAAAAAATTGGCGGATTGCAACGAAATCCATTCTCCTGAAATATGGCAACGAAAATAGGCAAAAGAATCGGGATAAGCGTAAAACTGACTAAAGAAAAAGGTTACTATTCACCTTACACGGTTTATGAAATACTACGCACAAGGAATAACGCTAATCTACTTGAATCAGTTGACAGCTTCCAATATCATATTAAATAATTTGCCACCTGAGGACGAAACAAGTGACTAAAGTTACCACCAACTCGGATTTTTGTGATTTAGGTTACCCTTGCGTCTCGGATTTTTAGTTGATTGGTTGGGTTTGACAACTTTAAATTGGCTGTCTGAATATTCGTTAGTGTTCCGTTTTTCGCTAAAACCCAGGAAGTAGATGCATCCGCATTTATCTTTGCCTTTCTTTCCATCACTGCCATTGCCTCCGTCTTTGCCCGGGCTACCATTTTTATGGTCATAGTTATTACACTTTACTCCATCGCCACCCTTACCACCCTTGCCACCGTCGCCACCCAATCCGGCCTGACCACCAGTGGTTATTGTCACAATACCCGTATTATTATCCGGCCATTTGGTATTCTTCAAAATTCTGTAATCTATTTCAACTTTGCCTCCATTGCCCCCTTTTCCGCCTTTACCACCGCCACCTCCATTGCCGCCCTTTCCTCCGTTACAGCGGGTGTTGCAATCAGCCTTGCCACCGTCACCGCCATTGGCTCCATTGCCACCATCACCACCATCACCGCCTCTCACATCTATCACCAATCCGTCAACATAAGCGAGCCTCATCTTGATTTTAACGGATTTCCCTTCCGAGCCATTCATCCCATCCTCTCCTGTTCCACCATCCTGTCCATCGTTGCAGGCGGTACCATTTTTTCCAATAGCAGTTGCGTTGGCTCCCCTTCTGCCATTACTGCCGGCTCCTATAATTCTGCAATTCTTGTCGAAACTTGCTTCAGCTGCCTTAATTTTCCATTTAGAAACTTCATCTGAAAGGATGATGGTCGAACTGTCTTCCATAATCCATTTGTCCACCACCATTTTTCGATCTTTCTTGGTAACAATAAAAGTTTCGCCTGCTTTAACCCTGAATTCAGATTGTGTCCGGGCTGACAATGCTGTAGTCAATGCGATCAGGATAAAAATTATCTGTTTTATATTTGAATTCATTTTGTGATGCCTACCTTATAGACTAAAAATTTCTTGTACGAGAAGAGATCAATTGAATTTATTGACTATACATAATAATTAAATTCAACACGATCTTCAAGTGAAACGGTTCTGCTTTTACTGTTTTTTATATCAGCATCCGCCTTGTTTTATCTTGCTTAAAAAATTTGAATCAAAAGGTTTTTTGCTTTTACCCAATCATATTTTACATAAAAGCAGTAAAATAACTGATTTCATTTTTTAAAAATAACAAAATTAAGCATCTTCTAATGAAAAAAGCACAGGAAATTATATAGAGGAGTGAATAACTATGTGTGACCATTGCATTTTTCGTTAAAATAGAAGAAATGTATAGTGACGAAAAAATGATTAATATTCCTTACTAAGTAGCTTTCATTTTATTCACGAAGTGGGGGAAATCTATTATTTTAAGCATCACAAATGTAAATAATTTTACTGCTCTACCATTACCATGGCCAAATGGGCGAACCCAATAGCAGGGTTCCGGAAGTTGTAAATTAATTATCTAGTACACTAAAATTAAGTGTATAGGATATTTTTGTTTAGTGCTCGAAGTATTCCATTTTATTGGATTTTATTGGATATTAGGGGTTTGATTTGTGCAGGATTTAATTGCTTATTCACTTTTTTTCAATCGGGCATAACCAAAAAAATGGCTTCCGGAAAATGTAAAATAATTATCTTGTGCAACGAAATAAAACGCGAAGCAGATTTGATATTCCCCTATAACACCTCGGGCGCGTCCAATTCAGAAACGAGTTTGGGACTAAAACCAACAATATTGATACTGAAAATATCGACGGAGCGTGTGTGATGGCGGAGGTTTATATATTCCTTTGTGTTAGCGGTCATTGTATCGGATGAAGCCGAAAAAAGGAATAAAGACATAGGTGATTTAGTGGACAGTAAAAATGCATAAAAATGAAAAAAATTCTTTTACTTCTTAGTCTGTTACTGTTTTTTTCGTCATGTAACAAAGGTGATGACCAAAACACCAATAACAATACAGAATTCAGACAGGAAATGCGAGATTTCGTTATCTCGATTAGTCAGTATGCAAAAGCTACAATACCCGATTTCTTGATTATTCCTCAAAATGGAATAGAACTGGTTACTCACAATGGTGAAGTGACAGGGCAACCGGCCTTGGCTTATCTCAATGCTATTGATGCAAACGGCCAAGAGGATTTATTCTACGGATATGACTATGATGACAAGCCACATCATCAACCGATAATTCTTACCTAAGAGGATTATTAGATATTTCAAGAAATGCAGGCAAGACTATTTTAGTGATAGATTATTGCTCAACTCCTTCAAAAATGGCTGATTCGTATATTAAAAACGGAAGTTACGGTTATATATCATTTGCTGCAGACCAAAGGGAATTAAATAGTATTCCAATTTTTCCCAACCCAATTAACCATGAAAACACTGCGGTGATAAATGAAATCTTACAAGCAAAAAACTTTCTGTACCTCATAAATCCTTCCAACTTCTCCACAAAAAATGATTT
Organism: Saprospiraceae bacterium; assembly: GCA_024103005.1. GTDB lineage: Bacteria > Bacteroidota > Bacteroidia > Chitinophagales > Saprospiraceae > Parvibacillus. Next base: position 24,502 of record JAGFJA010000024.1, on the reverse strand, counting down.
TATTGCAGCTGTAACCTCCACAAACTATGACTTACTTATTATGGATTTGTTTTTTAATGATGGAACACCCTTTACTTCATCAGAAATAAATCAACTGAAAAACAAGGCTAATGGTGGTAAAAGAATGGTCATCTCTTATATGTCAATAGGGGAAGCTGAAGATTATCGATATTATTGGCATCGAGAATGGATTAATTATAAACCCGGATGGCTGGATGAAGAAAACCCTAATTGGCCGGGAAATTATAAAGTAAAGTATTGGAATTCAGAATGGCAGAAAATTATTTATGGAAATGACAATTCTTACGTCAAAAAGATAATAAATGCAGATTTTGATGGTATATATTTAGACATTATTGACGCATTTGAATATTACGAAAAATAACTGCAACCCACCAAAAAAATGGTTTAAACATAATATAGGCTAAAGTGCTCCCATCGAGCATTTTCGGTAAGAAAAAAGCATTGTTTTCCTTTCAGCATTTGCCGGCATAAGTCCGCCCTTTTAGTATGCCGGTCAGGTGTTAAAATCAAGGCAAAGTACCTTCCATAATCAATACTAAGACACGTGACCCGATAAGCCGCCAACCGATAATAAAATACTTTCAAAATCAATAAATTGTTGAAACATTAAAGATTGTAAAGCTAATTATTATTGACATGGCACAGGAAAACGATATTGCAACCAATCTTTCAAATGAATCAAACAGAAAGCTACAGCGAGATTCCAATTTTTATCAAATCAGTTTTCAGAAGTTGAAGAGATTAGCATCGAAGAGTATTTTCAAGCTAAAAAAACAAAGTAAGTTAAAGAACTGATGGTACATGATGAATTGCCATTGAGTGAAATTACCTTTCATCTAATTTATTCAAGTGTTAATTATATAGGTAATCAAGTCAAAAAAGTAACAGGGCAAACACCAAGTCATTGCAAACAAATAAAGTCTGAAAATAACCAACAGACAGTGTGTAAATCTTACAAATCTATCCCAAAGTTCTACAACAATTTATACTCAAATAATTGCCAACTTTGCAGTATATTAAAACAATTGCAAAATGTCATCAAATAATAATAACGAAATCATCTATCTCCCGTTAGAAGATGTCGAAAGTGAACATTGTGCTTTGATCGTGGAAAAAGGATTGGCACAGGTTAAAGGAGTGGAAACCCACAAAGTAGAATTAAACAATCGCAGAGCGGCTATAACAGTATCGGATACCGAGGCAGTAGGCGAAGCGGTTAGAGCTGTCAAAGACCTGGGTTATGGCGTTTCCACTATAAAAAAATCCTTTCCTGTTTTGGGTATGTCCTGTGCATCTTGTGCAGGAAGTGCAGAAAGCATTGTAAAGGAACAGGAGGGAGTTGTAAAGGCCTCCGTAAACTTTGCGACAGGTAATCTAACCGTTGAATACCTGCCCAATATGACGGATGCCACCAAACTGCAAAAGGCGGTACAAAGTGTCGGTTATGATTTGCTGATTGAAGATGAAACGAAACAGCAGGAAACATTAGAAACTATCCACGCTCAAAAATTCCAAAAGCTAAAAACAAAAACTATTTGGGCAATTATTTTATCCTTTCCTGTTGTCATCATCGGAATGTTCTTTATGAATATGCCTTATGCCGACCTGATTATGTGGGCATTCTCTACACCCGTTGTATTGTGGTTAGGGAGGGATTTCTTTGTAAATGCCTGGAAACAAGCCAAACACCGCTCCGCTAATATGGACACACTTGTAGCGTTGAGTACAGGTATTGCATACATTTTTAGTGTGTTCAATATGTTGTTTGCCGACTTTTGGCATCAGCGGGGATTACACGCCCACGTTTATTTTGAAGCAGCAGCCGTTATTATAGCTTTCATTCTGTTGGGTAGATTATTGGAAGAAAATGCCAAAGGCAATACATCATCAGCCATTAAAAAACTAATGGGATTGCAACCCAAAACCGTTATCGTCATGCAGTCAGACGGAACGGAAAAACAAACGGATATTGAAGAAGTAAATGTAGGTGATGTTATCCTTGTGAAGCCGGGCGAAAAAATCGCAGTGGACGGTATGGTTACTTCGGGCAGTTCCTACGTTGATGAAAGCATGTTGACCGGTGAACCTGTACCTGTACTGAAAAAAGAAAACGAGAAAGTATTTGCCGGAACAATCAACCAGAAAGGCAGCTTTCAGTTTGAAGCCGTGAAGGTTGGAAAGGAAACGATGCTTGCCCAAATTATCAAAATGGTACAGGACGCACAGGGAAGCAAAGCACCTGTACAGAAATTGGTTGATAAGATCGCAGGTATTTTTGTTCCCGTGGTTATAGGCATTGCCATACTCACATTTATATTATGGTTCTTTTTAGGTGGCGATAACGGAGTAGTACAGGGATTATTAGCAGCCGTTACCGTCTTGGTTATTGCCTGTCCTTGTGCGTTGGGATTGGCCACGCCTACGGCAATTATGGTAGGTGTGGGTAAAGGTGCCGAACAAGGCATTTTAATAAAAGATGCTGAAAGCCTTGAATTTTCAAAAAAAATAGATGCAGTCATATTAGACAAAACAGGAACCATTACAGAGGGCAGACCACAGGTTACAGGCATCGGGTGGTTGAACAATGACGATACCACAAAAGACATTCTTTTAAGTATTGAAAAGCAATCGGAACACCCGCTGGCAGAAGCTGTAGTAAAATATTTAGAAGGTGTTACCTTAAATCAATTAACAAACTTCGGCAGCATCACAGGTAAAGGAGCAAAAGCCGATTACAATAATGAAACCTATTTTGTAGGCAACAAAAGATTATTGGCAGAAAACAATATCAGCATTCCAAATCAATTGCAACAGCAAGCCGATCAATGGGGCAAACTATCGAAAACCGTTATTTGGTTTGCCAACAGCAAAGAAGCCCTTTCCGTTATTGCTATTTCCGATAAAATCAAAGAAACATCGGTTCAGGCAATTAAGGAAATTCAGAAAATGGGGATTGATTTGTATATGCTCACAGGCGATAATGAAGCCACTGCAAAAGCCATAGCGGAGCAGACAGGTATCATGCATTACAAAGCTGAAGTATTGCCACAGCACAAAGCCGATTTTGTAAAAGAGTTGCAACAGCAAGGCAAGACCGTTGCAATGGTTGGGGACGGGATCAATGACAGTACAGCATTGGCAACAGCCGATGTAAGTATCGCAATGGGTAAGGGCTCGGACATCGCAATGGACGTAGCCAAAATGACGATCATTTCATCTGACCTTACCAAAATACCACAGGCAATAAGGCTTTCAAAACAGACTGTAGCCACCATTAAACAAAATTTGTTTTGGGCGTTTATTTATAACCTGATCGGCATTCCTATTGCGGCAGGTATTTTATATCCTGTCAACGGTTTCTTGCTTAATCCGATGATTGCAGGTGCAGCAATGGCATTGAGCAGCGTAAGTGTGGTAAGCAACAGTTTACGGCTGAAATGGAAGAGTTAAAACAGTAAATCTTACAAATCAAACAATAAATAGTACAATAAAGCAGAATGAAAATGTGCCGAAATTTGCAGTATTTAATAACAAATAAATTATAAAAACAATGGGAAAAAAAGAATTTCAATTTAAGACAAATATTAATTGTGGCGGATGTATCGCATCAGTAAAACCACATTTAGACAGTGCAGAAGGTGTTTGCGAATGGGACGTGGATATCACTAACAAAGATAAAATCCTTACGGTAAAATCAGAGGGAATAAGTGAAGAACAGGTTTTGGAAGTTATCAAAAAAGCGGGTTTCAAAGCAGAAAAAATCCTTGAATAATTCGGATAACTACCGTAAAAAATAAGAAATGAATAAATCACTAAGAAAGTCATTGCTTGCAGGTACCGTTATTTTTGGGTTGCTTTTCGCATCTTGTAACAATTCTGAAAGTCATCAGCATTACACATCAGATGCAACCACTGATTCTCTTGAAGATGTAATAAACTGAAAAAATAAGGTAAATAATAAAAATAAGTATATTCGTTAGGGTAGCTTAACTTAGTGATTACGAAATATTTAAATTCAAATTTAATAAACACTCCGAGTAATTTTTCAGGTACATTAACCTGGATATTTCTGTTGCATATAATTCAGGTACTGCCCGGTGTTTGAAAAGGAGATGACCGGAATTTCAGACAATGCAATCTATAGCTCACCGTATTGCATGTCAACCGGAAGGTATGGATTAAAATGAAAAACAGCTATCTGAATTTGCCGTTATTTCGCCCGGAAAGCCTGAATACCAAATGTATGGTTTAACTGTACCCGGATTATTTTACAAATTCTCCGATGACCCTCCAGGTAGATGTGTCGGTATCAAATACCGAATAAAGCCCTTGTTCTTCCATTGGCGGGTCGCCCATGAAGTCGTCACCCGGCTTCCAGAATTTTTGACCCCGGATGGGTCGTGCCGTACCACCAAAAGCCCAGAAATTACAGCCGGCAAGGATGCCTTTTTCGCTGACAGATTGTCGCCATTCATTCAGGATAAGCCGATAAAATGTATCTCTTAGAGCAGTTGTAGTCCCCGGATAAAACCGGTTGTTATCTCTCGGATAGCCGAACTCTTCAATAACGAGTGGTTTACCGATACTTTTCATGATATCGGCGTGGGTCTTGATGTAGTCTTTGGTCAAAGTGAGTACATTTTTTTGTTCCCCGTTATCGTTGATATCCTTATACCAGGCCCAGTTTTTTGGCCAGATATGTATGGTGGCGTAATCAATGTTGCCATCTTCATGGATTTCCTTAAACACCTCCTTGTTTTCCGTGCCGATATATCCTTCTACTCCGATGGTGACTAAGTGGTTGGAATCTATGCTTTTTATCAGTTTTGCCGTATTTTTTATCCACACTTTGTAGGCTTCAATAGCTGAAGGTCTCATTGGTCTGGGTTCATTGGCGAGTTGCCAGGCAAATATGGTAGGGTCTTCGGTATATTTTCTGTTGTTGATGCTGTTGAAATGGCCCAACACTTTTTTGATTTGAGCATGATACTGACCGATGCAGGGTTCACAGGAATAGAATTGGCTGACCTCATCTCTCAGCTTATCCCAGGGCATTCGTTGATAAAAGTCAATGCTGTCCATCTTTTTATTCCAGTAAAGGTATTGTAAGAAGCCGCCACTCCATTCCCAGTTGTTGCTGAAAAACAACACGGCCTTCATCTCTCTCTTGCTCATTTCATCCAGCAATATATCCAATCCCTTCAGTGCGGAGACGTTGAAAACACCGGGCTTGGACTGAAATACAGGAACGATGCGCGGTACACCCTGAATGGTACCTTCACCTTCGACGGCAGCGCAGATTCGGAGGTTGGTGATGCCATGATTTTTCAAAAAATCCAGTTCTGCCCTCAGTCTGCCGATGCCTCTGACGGAGTCTTCCATAAGCCCGAGTGAAGGACCATACCAGTAATTGGTTCCGAAGTAATAATAGTTTGAATCATTCAATACAAATTTTCCATCCTTGACACGGACATAAGCATCCTTAACTGACCTGTCTTCCCTTGTCTGGCTGCAGGCTAACAATCCGCATATAATGAATACCGGGAAGAAATATTTTGCCCAATGATCGACATTAACCGCTTTTAATTCCATAATCCTGATTTAGAGTGTCGCTTCCTGAATTATTTCTTTTTCGGAATCTAATGGCATAGAAGGATCTCTCGGAGTGAACTCGCCTTCCCATCGGGCGACGACACAGCTCGCCAGGCAATTACCCATTACATTGATGGCTGTACGCGCCATATCCATTAGTTCATCGATGCCCAGAATAATCAGAATCGGCCACGTCGGCAGGTTAAATTGGGCAGCTGTAGCCAGAAGTATGACGAGTGATGCGCGTGGGACTCCTGCCACACCTTTACTGGTAAGCATCAGTGTAAAGACAAGGAACAATTGTGTCGGAATATCCATGTGCATGCCTGCTGCCTGAGCCACGAAAATAGTCGCCAGAGCGAGATAAAGGGTCGTTCCGTCGAGGTTAAAGCTATAGCCGGTAGGTATGACGAAGGCTACAATTTTTCTGGGTACACCGAGGCGCTCCATCGCCTGCATCGCTTTAGGCAGTGCCGACTCGGAGGAAGTCGTGGCAAAAGCTATGGACATGGGCTCGATGACGGCTTTAAGAAAATTTTTAATGGGGACCTTAGCAATGAGGGCAACCGGAAGTAGAACACCCAAAATAAAAACAACCAATGCGACATAAAGTGTTAATAAAAGTTGCATCAGATTGACCAGGATGCCGAGTCCCATATGACCTACCGTGTAGGCGATAGCTGCTCCCACGCCTACCGGAGCAAAGTACATGATGATATTGGTAAATTTAAACATGGTTTCGGCAAGGCTGTCACAGAATTCGAGCATCGGACGCTTTTTACGCTCATCCAGCATTGCCAGACCAATACCAAAAATGACACTAAAGACCACGATGGGCAGCACTTCGGCATGGTAGATAGACTTGGCTATATTCTCAGGGAAGATATGTAGGATAATATCCTGCCAGGTTTGAGGATGCACGTCGGGAAGCGTCTCGTGTGTATCCGGTGGCATTTTAATGCCCACACCTGCCTTTGAAATATTAATGGCTATCAACCCAATAAAAAGGGCAAAAGTGGTAACAATTTCAAAATAAAGAATAGACTTCCATCCCATCCTGCCCACTTGTTTCAGATTGGAGTGCCCGGCTATACCTACAACTAAGGTAGAAAAGAGAATAGGGGCAATGATGGTCTTGATGAGCTTTAGAAAGACCTGACTCAGGACTCGCATATTTTGGCCTATGACCGGGTATTCATGCCCGATTAGGGCACCTATGACCATCGAAATCAGGATCCATGTCGTCAGGTTTTTTTTGAAGATAGCATAATAAATAAAGCTGAGGCAAAGTAAAAGGTGTGAAAAAGACAGAATTCTGACATCTATAGATGCACCCAGATAATTATTTAATACATGCAGCAACCCTACAATAAAAATGACTGTCAATAAAATGATAATACTTAACTTTTTCGAACCCATCCTGATTTGTTTCAAATACTGTTAAAAGAATAAAATATACTAAAATAAAAAAGTCCGGAATTAATTGAAATGCAATAATTTAATCAATTTATTCCGATTTATTTAAGTAGTATATTTATTGTTAAAAATTGTCGCAATGTAAGTTTAATTTTTCAAAACTTAAAATTATGCCTAACTTGATTTTCCAAAAAATATTTTGAACCTTTGAGCTATTAAGTTAATTTTGTTCTCTTTTAAAAATAAAAATTCTCACTATGAGTTCTATGCAAAATACAGACCCGATGGCGATTTCAAAGAAAGTTGGCATCGATCATCCGGCAAAAGTATATTACAATGCTACCCCTGAAGAATTGATCGAAGAGACTATTCTGCGTGGTCAGGGACACCTTTCCGATAAAGGTGCCTTATTGGTTAAAACAGGTGAATTTACCGGTAGGTCACCAAAGGATAAATTTATCGTCAGTGATGCCAAGACAGACCTGGAGGTCAACTGGGGCGGATTTAATACTCGGTTTGACCCTGAAATGTTTGTCAGGTTGGAACAAAAGATGCTCAACTATTTCAATGGAAAAGATGTCTTTATCCGTGACAATTATATATGTGCCGATGAGAATTACCGTCTCAATGTACGCACTGTGACAGAGTATCCATGGAGCAATATGTTTGCCAATAACATGTTTTTACGACCCGGACCGGGAGAATCATTTGAGCCTGATTGGGTAATCATCTGCGCACCCGAATTCTTTGCCGATCCGGCTGTTGATGGTACGCGACAGCACAATTTCTCGATTGTTGATTTTACACGCAAAAAGGTGTTAATTGGCGGGTCCGGATATACCGGTGAGATTAAGAAAGGAATGTTCTCTGTACTGAACTTCCTGCTGCCTGTCGATAAGGGCGTCTTCCCGATGCACTGCTCAGCCAACACCGGTAAACAAGGAGATACTGCTATTTTCTTTGGATTAAGCGGAACCGGAAAAACTACACTTTCTGCCGATCCGGAACGCAACCTAATCGGCGATGACGAGCATGGCTGGACCAATGAAGGCGTATTTAATTTTGAAGGAGGTTGTTATGCCAAGACCGTTCATCTGACAGAAGAGCATGAGCCGGAGATCTTTCACGCCATTAAGCACGGAGCGATACTGGAGAATATGAAATTTGTCGGCGATAGTCGTACACCTGATTTTGAAGATGTATCCATTACAGAGAATACCCGTGTATCTTATCCGATGCATCATATAGCCAACGCTCTTCCGGTGTCAAAAGGCCCTCATCCGGCCAATATTTTTTTCCTGACTTGTGATGCTTATGGTGTTTTACCACCGATATCCAGACTGACCAAGGGACAGGCTATGTACCATTTTATATCAGGTTATACGGCTAAGGTAGCCGGAACGGAAGCCGGTGTTAAAGAGCCTCAGAATACTTTTTCTGCCTGTTTCGGAGCGCCTTTCCTCCCGCTGCATCCGACAAGGTATGCCGATATGTTGGGAGAAAAAATGGAGAAATACAGTGCCAATGTCTGGCTGGTCAATACTGGCTGGACAGGCGGACCATACGGCGTGGGGAACAGGATGAAACTCCAGTACACACGTGCCATGATAGCCAATGCGATCCGCGGTAAACTAAATAATGTGGCGTATCATAAACATGAAATCTTCGGTCTCAATATCCCGGTCTCCTGTCCGGATGTTCCTTCTGAAATTCTAGACCCACGCAATACATGGAGTGATAAAGCGGCTTATGACAGTATGGCTAAAAAATTGGCAAAGGACTTCAATGATAACTTTGCCAAGTTTGCAGATCATGCCAGTGAGGAAATAAAAGCGGCAGCGCCGAAACACGATTAATTCGTATAGAATTTGGAATTGGCATTTAATGTGCCCGGGGAATACGTTTTTTTGATGTTTTGTTAGGATGAGTGACAATCGTGGAGAACTAATAAGTTTCTGCCTTGTCACTCATATTTTTCCATAAGTTCGAGCCATTGCATTTCCTTATCTTCCCGGATGGTGTCTATTTCATTGAGCCGGGCGGAGTTTTTCTGTATTTCTTCTATGGAGAGTTCAGGGTCATTGAATTTTTCTGTGATGGCAGCCTTTTCTTCTTCCAGTTTTTTCAGATCTCTTTCAAGTCTTTGTATTTCTTTTTGGTCTTCGTAGGATATGGCGGAATTAGACTTGACCGGAGTCTCAGATGAAGTTTGTTTTCTGTCTCTATCCTTTTGCTCTTCCAGTTCGAGAAATGCCCGGTATTGGCTGTAATTGCCCGGATAATCAACGATGTGATCACCTCTGCCGAGGACAAACAGGTGATCCACCAACTTATCCATAAAGTAACGGTCATGAGATACCAGGATGAGGCATCCCTGATAGGTTGAAAGGAAATCTTCCAGCACATTAAGTGTGACGAGGTCTAAGTCATTGGTCGGCTCGTCCAGAATGAGAAAATTCGGATTGGCCATCAGGATAGTCAACAGATAAAGACGCCTTTTCTCTCCTCCGCTGAGTTGTGAAACATAAACCTGCTGCTGCTCCCGTGGGAACATAAATTTTTCAAGCAGTGATGCTGCAGTAATGTTGTGACCTTTATCGGTAGGGATAAACTCTGCCACATCCGTTATAACATCGATAACGCGCTTATCCTCTTTGAGCTTCATCCCTGCCTGGGTATAATAGCCGAATACCACGGTGTCACCTATAACTATCTTGCCCTCGTCGGGTGGAAGCATACCGGTAAGTATATTCAAAAGGGTTGTCTTGCCTGAACCATTGGGAGCGACAAAGCCTACACGGTCATTTTTCTTAAACTTATAGGAAAAGCCGGTAAACAGTCTTTTTTGACCAAATGATTTGCCGATATTGTGAGCTTCAATAATTTTGGAGCCAAGACGGTTGGATTTAATATTAATCTGCAGAGCTGCCTCTTCCCGCTTGCCGGCGATTTCTTTTTTCAAGATTTCAAACTGGTCGATTCTTGCCTTTGCCTTGGTCGATCTCGCCTGTGGCATGCGTCTGACCCATTCGAGTTCCTTTACAAATAGTTTCTTGTTTTTGTCAAGGGCAATGGCTTCATTTTCATGTCTTGCCAATCTTTTTTCAAGATATTCCGAATAATTGCCTGAGTATTTATAAAGAATACCGTTTTCCAGTTCAAGGATTTGATTACAGACATTTTCAAGGAAATATCGATCGTGAGTGACGATGAGCAGAGTCAGCCCCGGATGTGCCAAATATTCTTCCAGCCATTCGATCATCTCCATATCGAGGTGGTTGGTGGGTTCGTCAAGGATGAGGAGTTCCGGCTCGGATATGAGCACTTTGGCGAGAGCCAATCTTTTAACCTGTCCGCCTGATAAGTGTTTGACCTGTTGTTCGAAGTCAGTTATTTTTAGTTTAAAGAGGATTTCCTTGACTGATGCCTCCACATCCCAGGCTTTTTTATCCTCCATGTTGTTGATAGCGGATTGGAGTCGTTCCTCCTGATGAGGAGTCAGGAGAGCTCGCTCATATTCCTTTACCGCAAGAAGGACAGGGTTGTTACTGTCAAAGATGGCATCGATCACGGTATGTTCAGGATTAAATTCAGGTTCCTGGGTCAGGTATTCGATGCGGATATCTTTTTTAAAGAGTATTTTGGCATTTTCTCCTTCACTTCCCTCCAGTCCGGCAATCACGCGAAGGAGTGTAGTCTTTCCGGTACCGTTTCGGGCTACTAATGCTATTTTCTGACCTTCATTGATTGACATGGACAAGCCATCAAACAATACCTTGTCCCCATAAGATTTTTTGATATTTTCTAAAGTCAGATAATTCATAACCGCAAAGAAAGTGATAATTCGACAAATTGCCGATAAGAATAACGGTGCTTATAAATTATTTATCTCCTGAATGGATGGGTCCAAGGATGTTTGAAGGCAGAAGGGATTGTTTTTCGAATTTAACACGTTGGATTAAAACGGGAAGCTGTAGGCTGATATCGAGCAACCAATACAATTGTTGCATGACCAAATGGGCTTCTTCCAATACCTGTTGTCCTGCTTTTCTATCCACATTTCTTGTAAATATTCTTCTAATATCAGGCTTCTCATTATCCATGGGGCTATGCTGCGATACATCCGCGTTATCCATCTCATCTGTTGATTTCAGATTGTGTGCAGCCTCCTTCAAATTGTGATAAATCAAGTCAATTGCATTGTTAAATTCCTCAGAGGCCGGTGTGGTGGGATTGTGATTGATGTAGGTGCCAATGGAGGCCAAAGAGGTCAGAAAGGAATATTGCAGCAAGATAATCTGATACAGGATATTTGTATTTTCTTTATGCTGGTCGGGCTCCTGGAGCATACGATGATAAGCCGTGTTGAGATCTGACAATGCTAGGAAGGCCTTTTTTCTTAGGAGTTTGTATTCAATCTGCCTTGTTTTGGTGTTGTAATAGGTAGATAATTCCCTCAGAAGAGAGCTGTTAGCCTGAATAGAATGGCGAAGCACTTTGTCTATTGTACCTATTTCCCTTGTCGGCCAAAGCAACCATACTGCCAGAGAAGATAATGCGGCACCTATAGCCGTATCCATGACTCTGTATTGGATGATAGAAGTGACGTTAGGCTCCAGCAACGCATAGGTAAATATTACCTGCATTGTAATAAAGGTTGCTGCCGTCTTATAATTGGACTGAATCATGGTCATGCCGATTACAAAGGTGAGAATACTCATGGCGGCATTAAAAATGTTGTTATGGAGGTAGTAAATCAGAAAGTATGCGGCAATTCCGCCCAAAAGTGTACCGATAATTCTGTTTTTAGACCTTTCACGGGTTAGTCCGTAATTAGGGCGCATGATGACGACAATAGTAAGTAAAATCCAGTAGGCATTGACAATATTGAAATATTGTCCGATAGAATATCCTACGACAGAGACAATGGCTATCCGGAGTGAATGACGGAAAATAGGCGATTGCAGGTTAAGGTTTTCCAGTATAATTCGAGGACTATAATCCTGTCTAGTTAAAAATCTCAGGGAATCTTCGCGTTTTCTTTTTGTACCTGCTGTAGTTTTCTTTTTTTGCATTACCCGCTCTATTCGGGAAATTTTATTGACCTGGTTTTGGATATATTTTCTATAATTAGCGAGCATAATGGATGACTCGTCTAAATCAGGAGCTTTCTTCCTTTGAGCTTCGTCCGTTGTGATCAGGTGGTTGATTGTTTCAGTTAACTCTTCCGTGTCATCCGTTCGGGAAGCCTGATTCTGCGGATTCCCGACGTTCCTCAATCGCCTGCTTATCGCTTCAATGATATCCTTGAAAACATTGAGTAATTGGGGATTTTTAGCTAATATCTGGTCCATTTTTTCGTAATTGACCGGGTGTGCTACAGCCAATTCAAACATATCAACCAATTCGGCAAAGACCATCAGACGGGTTGACTGAAAGGAGGAGTTGCTGAAGCCGAGCCGGTTCATGATGAGCAACTCTCTGAGGACTTCGTGGTTGGCGGTCAGCTGTGTCTGTACTTCGAGCAAATTTTCTTGCAGATCAGTGCGGTCACTTTCCGGATTTATAAGTGCTGCTCTGATATCCATGAGCTTGGCAGTGAGTTCTATTGCCTCACTTAAATAGTGTTCCAATTGTTTTTTGAAGAAAAGGAGATATCTCGCCAAGGCCAGTAAAATATACCATACGCCGCCCAGACCGACCAGAAGAATGGTGTATGCAACCGGTCCTTCATTGGTCAATAGGGATGAAAAACTCATTACAAAGGCAAACAAGCCTGAAAAGCTGATGAGTGAAGCTCTGAATCCAAATACAGAAATATACGAAAGGCAAAATATCATAATTCCCCACACCGGTACATGCCAGATGTTTAAACTCTGTATAAAATGTGAAAATAGCAATACAGCCATCGACAATAGTGTAGAAATAGACAAGCCGATTATCTTCAGCCGGATACTGCCGTCTATATCATTGGGTGAAACGAGAAATGCACCAAAGGCAATACATATTCCATAAGTCATCTGTCCAAGCAGAATGCCGCCGACAATGGGAATCAACAGGCTGATGGTCATCAGAATAGCCTTAGGGAACTCTTGACTTCCGAAGAACTTCTTCACTTGACTCAGAATTTTTTCTTTTTGGACTATGGTAAACATACTATTCTTGCAAAGATAATTTAAGGGCGATAATATGTTCCGTTTTAGACAAAAATACGGAACCAAGTACAAAAATAAAGGTCGTTATTCCAAGAGTACAATTATTGTAACTGTTCTGAAGTTTTCCCAAACCGTCTTTCTCTGGATTGGTAGTCTAAAATTGCCTCATAAAAGTGATCTTTATTGAAGTCAGGCCACATGATCGGCGAGAAATAAAATTCGGTGTATGCCACCTGCCACAATAAAAAGTTGGATAGCCGATATTCTCCGCTGGTACGGATCAGGAGCTCAGGGGCAGGCATACCGGCGGTATAAAGATTGGCTTCGATATCTGTTTCATTGAGTTGAGCGGAGGTGATTTCCTTATTTTCTATCTTTTGGGCAATCTTCCTTACCATGGTCAGTATCTCATCCCGTCCGCTGTAGTTGAGGGCGAGAATAAGTTTTAAACCTGTGTTGTTTTTGGTGGATTCTATCCCTTTCATTAGTGCTCTTCTGCTGAGCGTCGGCAATCCTTCAATATTTCCTATGGTTCGGAGGCAGATGTTGTTTTTGTTGAGCACCTCAATTTCTTTCTTAATCGTTTCTACCAGAAGCAGCATAAGGGCTTCTACCTCAAATTTTGGTCTGTTCCAGTTTTCTGTGGAGAAGGCATAAAGAGTAAGAAACTCTACTCCCAGCTCTGCCGCTGCTTCAGTAATCTGACGAACACTTTTAACTCCGTTATTGTGACCAAAAACTCTTGCCTTACCATGCATCTTAGCCCAACGCCCGTTTCCGTCCATGATGATGGCAATATGACGGGGGATCTTTTCCGGATCAATTGTTTCTGCAAGATTCTTTTTTGACATATGCAAAAGTTTCTGCAAAAATATCATTTTCGATGAGTAAATTGCGTTTAGAATTTTATAGTATTTAATTTTTTAATATTTAATGACCGGTATCGGTTGAGAAGTTTACACTCAGGTGTTTAAAGTAATTCGAAGAAAGCGCATTGTATGAAGGTTTTTAATTGGGTGATTTTTATCATTTTGGCAGGATTGATGTACTTTATTTATCAGTTTATGTACATGAAACCCGCATTTATGGTCGGTGAGAAGGTGCCTGATTTCAGGACAACTACCATTGACGGGAAGAAATTTTCAATCAGGGACATGGAAGGTAAGTTGGTATTGCTTGATTTTTGGGCTACGTGGTGTGGTCCCTGCCGGAAACAATTGCCCGCATTATCTTCTCTCTATCGGACGTATAAAGACTCGCTCCATGGCGTTTTTGAAATTGTATCGGTAGCATTGGATGATGATACGACGGCCTTACGCCTGGTAATAAATCAGGATTCATTGGTTTGGCCTTATCATATTCGTGAACCTAAATCAGGAGGAGAGATTGCTGCTCTTTATCAAATCAAGAAAATACCTACCTCATATCTCCTCAACGATGAGGGGCAGATCCTAAAGGTTAATCCCGGAATCGACGACATTAAAGAATGGCTTGTGAGAATAGATGCAGTGCATAATCAGAACCGAAGAAAAACATCTCCGATGAATTGATTTTGTTTCTGTATGTCCGGATCCGAAACTGTATTTTTTAAATAGTTATGAATTTAAAAGAGGTTTCCTGAACATTACGGTTGTATGATTTCAATCATATTATGACAGACAAGAAGTCAATAAATTTACTCTTCAAAATACCTGAATCATGAATCTCAATATTCCCATATCTCAAATTATGACCAGTGACGTGCGGACTGTCAAGCGCACTGCTGATTTACGACACGTCAATACTCTGATGAAAGAAAAGAATATACGTCACCTTCCTGTAGTCGATGGCGAACGACTTGTCGGAATCGTCAGCAGGACAGATATCATGCGCCTTAGCTTTGGTGACATATACGACAATCAGTCAGGTGCCGATGAAACGATGTTTGACATGCTTTCCCTGGATCAGGTTATGGTGCACAAACCTGTAAGTGTCCGGCATGATACGACATTGCGGGATGTTGCCTTAAAACTCGCTTCGTCTGATTATCATGCTTTTCCGGTAACGGATGAGGAGAAGGTCGTAGGTATCATCACCACTACAGACATTATACGGTATCTGATAAGTGGCATGGAATGATGCTCGCTTATAAATGGCAAGTGCATCTTTTGGAATTTCTTATGCTGCTGCAAGCTTTGATTCACGCTGAAGCTGTAGGAAATATTAAGTCACCGCATTAAGGAACAATAGGTGAAGGAGGTGTTTTAGCCAAGTTTATTTTCCTAGGGGAAAAGATTTAATTGTCAGACGGGATGAAGCTGTTTTTTCTGTGGAGCAGTTTCAAAAGCAATAGTGAAAACTGAGCCGATATTCGGGACACTTTGTACGTCCAGGTTGAGTTTGTGCACACTCATTACGGCATCTATCAGTGATAGGCCAATACCGTAGCCTTTGATGTTCTTTGTAGTTATATTGCGGTAAAAGGGCTGAAATATTTTGCCCAATTCTTTCTGAGGAATTCCGCTGCCCCGATCGCTGAATTTTAAAATCACATGATCGTTGTCCGGTTTGATGCTTACGTTGACGTTGTTGTCATAACTGTATTTGCAGCAGTTGTCAATCAGATTGCTGAAGGCGAGCTTCAGCAAAGCCTCGTTGCCACGGACTGTCAGAGAGTCGAACGAATCGGGCTGGCCTTCTATTTCGAAATTAACACTAAACTCGGGATGGACGCGGAGCAGCTTAGTCTGACATTCCAGAATAGCTTCATCCAGTTGAAATTCCTGGATATCCAATTGAAAGCCTTCAGACTTAATTTTTGCCATCTGAAGAAGGTTTTCAGTTATGTCGGCGATGTCTTTGACATCCTCCCTCAATGATATCAGTGTCTCCCGATACTCTTTGAGGCTGCGGTGTGGTTGGGATAATAAAACATCAATCTGTGAAAGAACAATTGTGATAGGATTTTTTAGTTCATGGGAGACATTGCTTATAAACATTTTCTGGAAAGTAACTGAGTTTTGAATCCTGTACAATAAATTGTTGATGGATTTTATCAGGTGTTCTATTTCGTCTTTACCGTTGGTGGACTTTAGTTTTGTATCCATCTTGTCCATGTTCAATTTGTCCATCTGATTGACAATAGATGAAATGGGGCTTAGGGCATGGCGGGTATAAAAGAAACCGGAAAGGCCCACTACGACAAGGCTTATGATAATAGCAAGTGTAATGATGCGCCTGAGGTCCATTAGTTCTTTGGAGTTGAAATAAGAAGAAGCTACGACGTAATATTTAGAGCCTGAGCCTGATACATAGGGTAGTCCGTAGTAGTATATGTCACTATCGTGATAGGCGTACTCTTTTTTGGAATTAGAGACGATGTCAAACGGGATGGACACACTTTGACGGCGGTTAAAGGTGAATACTTTTTCGAATTTACTGTTAAAGATGATGACATTATCACTGATCGGAAGCGAGGAGTTTGCGGCAGCAGGGGTTATATCTTCCAGTTTTTTAAGGTCTCCTTTATGGAGCACCATTTCGGCAGTCATGTGTGCTTTTGTCTTCAGGTTGTTATAATATTCGCGGACTGTAATCTCCTGAAACCTGTTGTAAACAAAATACATTGACAGGATGAGGATGGTCGCAACGACTACAAAAAACTGAAGCGTAAGTTTGACCCTGATCTTCATGACTCTGTCACATTGGTTTTAAATATGTATCCGATGCGGGGAAGCGTGTGAATAACCTTCACATTAAAATCCTTATCTATCTTATTTCTCAGGAAATTGATATACACTTCCAGGACATTGGTGCTGGTTTCAAAATCTAAGTCCCAGATATTAGAAAGCAGCTCATTCTTGGTGATTGTTTTATTGGGGTTTTGCATAAAGTAATGCAAGAGGTCAAATTCTTTTGGTGTTAAAAAAACAGATTGACCGTCGCGCATGACTTCTTTTGTTACAGGATTGAGTGTTATACCTCCCTCAGATAATTCGGCATTTACTACACTTTTTTTAGGAGGCTGGCGTTTGAGAAGTGCTTTGATACGGACGACAAGCTCCCTGAAATCAAATGGTTTGGTAAGGTAGTCATCGGCTCCGGCTTCATAAACTTCTACTTTTTCTTCGACCATGCTGAGGGCGGTGAGCATGAGGACAGGAGTATTCACATTGTGTTGTCTGAGGTAGCG
Source organism: Saprospiraceae bacterium (assembly GCA_024103005.1). Taxonomy (GTDB): domain Bacteria; phylum Bacteroidota; class Bacteroidia; order Chitinophagales; family Saprospiraceae; genus Parvibacillus. The sequence continues at coordinate 7,144 of JAGFJA010000024.1, read as the reverse complement.
TAGCATCTGAACACCGGTATTCTGGGGCATAATGATGTCTGAAACGATGACACTGTAAGGATAGGCAAGGGCTAGTTTCCGACCTTCAATACCGTTTTGGGCACAATCTACGATGAAACCCTGTTCTTCAAGTCCTTGCTTGAGAGAATTTCTTAGTTTTTCTTGATCTTCGACGATTAAAATTTTCATTTATGCGAATTATCATTAATGTGTCGCCCCAATAATCCGGCAAATATACAAACTTAGCCTAATATTTGGGATATAATTCGGTGTTCAGTCCTTTCTTACGGAAGTTTCCGGTTATTTTAAAAATGTGGTAGGAGAAAGAAAATATAAATAGACTTATGGAGATTTTGTTTTGGCTATCCTGACTAAAACTATGATTATGACTTTAGCAGAAAGATTGGGTTAAAAAAGCATCCGGCAAGGAATAGAACAAGAAATTGTGCTAGGAATTTCAGTGCTGCTTGCAAAAAATTGAACACAACTGAACCGAGAACAGATAGTCTCATTATTTAATAGTTAGAAATCAACCTTACGACATCTGTGAGCTTGTATTTACTTTGTTGAATTTCTAATTTTACGGTAGATGAACTTTTTCGATAGCAAACTAACTTTCCCATCCTTCAGCCTTTAAGGAATGGGCGTTCCTGAAGCATTCATTCATCCTCAACGCTCAACTCTTGCCTATTTCTCCTCCTTATTTGTGCATTAAATATTGGGATCCCAGTGACTGTTTTCTTCTCAAAGATCAAAATAATTGGTTGAAATAGAGAAGTTGAGGTCAACATCACCTGAATATTCATTGTGAGGCAGGTTTTGTTTTTAGATTATGTTAATGTTAAGTTAAATATCGATTTTTTTTTTTTCTAATATCTTCGTAAATATCTTTGAACCATCCAGTCGCGATAGGAATAGTTGGAAGTGAAAATACCTTGAAAAGAGTAACACCGAGAAAATTCTGGGTTATGAATTTTGATTTTTAAATTTTTTATCATGAAAAATCTTCTGTTTTTTGTTTTCATTTTGGGTTTGCTTTCGTGCTCCAAAGATGCTTCTGTTGTACCAAACTACGATCAAGTTCGCCTAATAGATAAAATTGAGCTTAGGGCACCTGTTGGTAACCGGACTTTTTATAAATGCCCAAATCATAAACCTTATGTACATTATGACAACTGTGAATGTGACTGCTTCCCTCCTGCTGGCGATTGCCTTGACGATGTTGTAATTACTGCAACTCAAAAGAACAAAGTTATTGAATTAGAAAACGATATTGATGATGGAGGTACTAATGTCGCATCGCGACTTAGTGCTGATCGGAGTTTTTATGATGGTATATTGGGAGGATCTTCCTACACTTCCGGTATTATTGATGGGTCTTATACTTTAGGATATACCAGAAATTCTTCAAATAAAATTACATATTTTCAAATAAAATCTCCATCTTCGTTTGGTTATATCGCAGTATTACCAGTAAATCGACCTAATTAATTATTATTAATCATATTAAAATATTAAGCATGGAAAAAGGTACAGTAATAGCGGTATTGTTAATGTTATTGTTCCTTTTTTCATGTGTTAAAGAGGAATACCATTTTAAGTACTTAAAGACAATTACTCTCGAGGAGACATTTCCCACAAGTAGAAATGGTCAAGGAATATGTATAGATCATACGCTGAATAAGGATGTTTTATATATGGGGAATTTTGGTTCTTTAAAAAGAATCAATTTCTATGATTTAGAAACCGGGAATAAGCTCTATACCGTAAGACTGGATGAAGCGGCCAAAGTCTGGGAGAGAGGAATTGGTAATATGCAGGTTATCGGTCCGGATTCTATTTTACTTTTTGAGAAAAGTAATATTCCTGAGATAATAATGATTAACAGTAAAGGAGATTTAGTTTTTCATACAAATATAGAAGCAGCTCAAACAAAAGAGGATACAATCATTTATGACTATCGATTACCTTACATGAATATGGTAGTTGACGCCCATAAACTGTTTATGTTTAGTACTTTCGTGGGCTCTGTAAATTCAGGGCCCTTATATGCTAAAGAATACTTTAAAAAGGCACTCGATTATCCTTACCTTTCGAAGATTTACAATTATTGGTCGCAGGATGAGTTAAAGATCGAACGGGGCCTGGATTCTTTTCCACGGATATTTATGACTCCGGACAAAGCCGGACCACTGGCAGCTGCGAATTTTAAACTGATCGATGGAAATTTATTCTTATGGCATGAATTTAATGACAATATGTTTGTTATTGACACTGCGACCTTAAGAATCAGCAAAAAAATCAAGGTGCAGACAGATTATTCTAAAATCGGACAGTCGCTTTTTCCTGTCGCAAATTACCAAGAGGCAGTCAAAAAAAATAATGCAAGCTTGGCGACCCCGGGGAGGATAATCTCAATTTTTAGGGATAAAGGCACGGATTTGTACTTGGTTCAAGTCTTTCATGAAATGACCGGGGATTCACCCCTGTTTGATATTTCATTTTTAATCTATAACAATCTTTTTGAGAATATAGGTGAGCTAAAGTATAATCAAGATGATCTGATAGCGTCAGGTCAATTATATCAATTCAAGGATATTTTTTATTGTTTTAAAGAAGGTGAAAATGCGAGATCTCTTGAACTTTACGCTTTTGAAAAATAGTTTGACTTTCTTTGCAATGATTCACCTAGTCGGTTGTCAGGTGGATCAGAATGTGCCAAATTATTACAATGCATTAAAGACTGAGTTGCTCAAATATGATAAAGATGTTAGTAATTATAAAAAAATATTTGTTTTAAGTGAACATGGTTGTCCTGGTTGTAGTAAGTCGTTTTATTATTTGATAACTGATGACGTAATAAATAAGCAGGGAACCCTCTTATATTCGACTTCCATAGGGGTGAATGAGGATTTCTCAATTTTGCATGAGGAATCTGTGACCAATCATGTTCTGGGATCACCATCGCTTCCATCTTCACTTGGTTTGCCGGATGAGTCGATTTATATTGAAATCAATGGTGAACAATTAGACACGATCATAAGATTCACTGCATCAAATTTGGAGCCGGCCTTAAACTACATAAAATCAAGGCTCTGACAATAGAGCAGAGCTATTCTTCATCCAGGATACTGACTGACTGACCAGCATTTGCAGCTTTTTACCGATTTTCGTGCCATCGATAGACCTTGCGATGTTGTATTTTTCGCCACCCCTTGAAAGGCGCCGTACAATATTCGCTGGAATTGACTATACTTGATATCGGACAATAACTGTTTTATCCAGCGCATGAGGATTCAATCAGGTTTTCCGTTTCCGATTTAAATCTCGGCTTATACTTTTTGAGGGTAAAGAATGGGGGAAGGATTGGGTTTCGGAAATTGGTGGTGGTAAGGTAGTTTACCTCGCAAGAGCCAAAGAGATTGTTTGAAAATTTCGTGATTGGGATCTGAATCGTAGGTTTTATTTGAAAAATGTGTTAATATTAATGAGAACTGTAGTATTTTATATACACCACCGGTAACCCCACCAGATCCACCAACAGGAGGTGAAGATCCGTGTCCTAATGGCGCTAGAAATACAGTTGTGAATAAAAAAGAAAAAGTAGTTGAAGTGCGAGGTAATGGGACTAAAACTTGGCTTAGAGATTGTGATACATGGTGTAGTTATTGGGATAAAAATTGTTTAATACAAGTAGATCTCTTTATACCTGTACTTTCCAGTGATAATCCAAACGAATATAAAGTGTTAAATAGTCAAATGAAAGTAATGACATTAAATGAGAAAAGATTAAGAAAAGGTTGGTTTTTGAATCCTGGAACAGAATTCACCGAATGGCTTTTTTTAGAAGGGAAGCATGGAGATGAATGGCAGTATAATTTCACTGGAAGGCATAGAAAGAGAGGTACCACCTCAGAATTTACTGTTCAAAATGGTTTAAGTGCAAAAGTTTCGTTTAAAATTGGAAATGTTGGAGTTGAGTTATCTCCAAGCAATAGCATAACTAATAAAATATCAAGAGCTAATAAAGATTGTGAACTGGGTAATGATATTGCTAGATATTGCAGGCTTTCATTACCGGAGAAATTAAGTACCGGTACTATGGATGTTTATGTTACTGAGTTGTGGTAAAATTATTGATTTTTTGAAATTTTGATTAACTTTGGTCGACCCGACCTAAGTTAAATATTGTAGTGTGATAAAAATAATATTTAAAATCCTAATAATATGCATACTATTGGGAAGCAGCAACTATCTCAATGGTCAAGCATTTAGTATGAATGGAGGGATACGTCCCAATAATTTATTGGGGAGTCATATAGGATTCATGGTAAAAATGAATGTCAGAAAAAAAGTGTCCCTTGGATTGGATTATCGCTTGGTGAAATATGTGGATAATTTTTATGATAACAAGAATGAACCGGAACCGGGATTTCATAAGGAATATGTCAAGGATAAGACTTTTATAGATTTTCCGGAATTGGACAGGGGATATGTATTTGGTGATGATTCGGAAGATTGGCGTATAAGAGACCTTTATCATTCATTTAGCCTCTATGTGGGTTATGATTTTTTTCGGAATAAACACTTTTTGGTAAGTGGATATTTAGGTCCACATATTTCATTTAGCCGGACTACCAACTATTACCATTATGTCCCGGCAGCAAGGGTGAAGATAACAAAAGAGTCAGAGGAGTTGGAATTACCTTATTTTGATTACTCTGTCGCTCGTATTTGGGATGTGGGAATCGGCAGTAGGGTGGATGCAGAATATTTTCTTTTCAAGAATTTATCTGCTGGGATACATGCATCGTTCACGATGGATGTTTTAATAGAAGGAATTGACTTTGTTTACGGCGGAGTGATAACTTTCCATTTTTAAAATAAGTCAAGAGGTGAAAAACATACTTATATTATTTTTTTGTTTTGTGATTGGCTCGTTGAATGGGCAGGTATTTTAGACGGTATTACATCAGTGAAATATACATCATCTGATACAGAACTGGAAATAAGAGACATGCCAGAGTGGTTAAAAAAGGCTTGTAGAGCTGTTAAGGTTGCTGCTAATGATGTTTGGGGATTTATTGCTGCTGAAGGGTGTGGAGATGCGACTAATGGGGGGTATAATTTGGGTTGTGCTTGGGATAATGCCGGTAATAAATCAGATAGTGTTCCTTAAGTACAAAAATATAAAGGGCTGGAAGAGTAAGGACATCGTCCTTACTCTTTTTTTGCTGGTTGCTTGCATTCACCTTAAAGCGCAAGAGAAGGTACGACATATATATGTGACTGATCATCTTAATTTGCCTTTAGAGGAAGTGTTAGCATTTGATCCTCAAAGCAATGACTTATTGGACTATAGCGGGATCAATGGGTATTTGAAAGTTGGAAAGCAATATGATAAATTATTATTGAAACGTATAGACTGTCGTGATACCCTGATAAGATTAATTGGTGATACTACTATGGTGACCTTATATCCTAAGATGGAGCTGAATGAAGTGATTATCAAGACAAATGAAATTGATCAAGATAAACGCTTGATTCAGTTATTAAAAAACAATAAATTAAGATCTAAGTCTCCGGATTTGATGTTATGTTACAATGCTACTTCATCATACGGATGTGGTGAGGATAAAGAATCTGCAAGTTATATACTAAGTGTTGCGCAAAAGGATTTTTATCTTGGAAGGTTCCGAGATATGCGATACTGTTCAGTAGTATATGATACACTACCCAGTCCCAGAGATTACCCTTGGATGGAGAAAGCAGGAGCCAATCGATTGAAAATTGCATATTTTTTAGATCCTTTAATAATGGGTATTGAAGGTAATAGAAGTCAGCTTAAATTGATAGTCACAGATACTGCATTGTGTTTTATATTTAAAGTTAGTCATAGAAACAAGCATTCTCTAAACTGCATTGTAGAATTTGATCGTTCAGAGCATATACGTTTTATAGAATTTTATGGTTTTTCCGGTGAATTTAAGTTGTTCGGAATGGAATCAAATTTCTTCTACAGAAGGCATGATTATGAAGGATTAGAGGGTGTTATAGTGCTATCTGGTTTAAAATTGGAAGAAAGGATAAAATATTCTGAATCTAAGGATATTGTTTATACAGCTTCTATGTCACGAATTAGTCCATGCCACCCCTGTTATTCCGGTGATGTAACGCAAGCTAATTTTCGATCTGAAATTAGAATAAATAAGAATCGTGCGAAAAAACGCGGTAAAAAAGTAAAAGATGATTGATTTAGATTGACGATATAGACTGTGGAATGGAGAATTGATGTCGTGATATCAACCTTGCGACAATTTTGAGCCAAATCTCACTCTTACATGTTCTCAGTATTTGGTTGTTGAATTTTAATCCGGATGCAAACTGACCTTGCCAACCATCCAATTTTTTAAAATGATTATTCCTGAAGCATTCATTCATCCTCAACGCTCAACTCTTGCCTATTTCTCCTCCTTATCCGTGTATTAATTAATGAGATCCCAGTGACTGTTTTCTTCTCAAAGATCAATATAATTGGTTGAAATAGAGAAGTTGAGGTCAACATCACCTGAATATTCATTGTGAGGCAGGTTTTGCTTTTTGATTATGTTAATGTTAAGTTAAATATCGATTTTTTTTTTTCTAATATCTTCGTAAATATCTTTGAACCATCCAATCGCGATAGGAATAGTTGGAAGTGAAAATACCTTGAAAAGATCAGCAATATCTATTTAATATTTAATTTATGGAAATGAAAAATTTTGTTTTAACTATAGTGGCCTTATTCGCAGTAACAATTATTTCATGTAATAAAGAAAATGATTTTTCTTCTAATTTAACAATAACATTGGCTGAACAATTAAAAAATGATCTTTATTCCATTCCGAAAGCTCAACCAAATCCTAAATTAGAAGCGGAGGTAAGAGAATTTAAATTGACTGCTAATTTAGATTACATCAAATCGGGTATAAAACATCGAGTACCCATTTCCTACCCTTTAATAGATTTTAAAAATAATTCTTAAATTCAACAAATAAATGCAACTTTTGGAAAAGTAAAGTGGAGTAAATTTTTTTTCAGAAAAGAGAAGGTTAAAAAAACCTTCCCTTTTGCTGAAATGGTAAAAATTCCTCATTTTGCTCCT
>JAGFJA010000075.1 GCA_024103005.1 Saprospiraceae bacterium | reverse complement strand
GGGAGCGACCTGTATAATACTATGGGCTTTTAATAGGTGGATTTGGTCTTTTTGGAAGGTTTTTGCAAGAGGTAATTAAGTTTAAGGTATGACTGCTTACTTTTTTTAAATTGGGCAGAGCCTGAATGAAAGGCTTCCGGAATTTACAATTTAAATATCTTGCGACTCAAAATAAAGCGCGAGATCCCATATGCCGTCCTAAATTCTAAGAAAAGTAGCCCTATTCGGCCCCAATGGCAACCTTTGGACGAAACCTAAATTTCAATCCTTTTAAAGGAAAATATTCTTACTTCCCACCCGGATCTTCCGATAGCTTGACCATAATATCTTCTACCTGATACACCAGGTCTATAAAATGAGGATCTCGTTTCAATGCCCGAGTCCTTTGCCCCGACAAAGAAATTTCCACCTCTTCAGCGACGAGGGCAGGCGCCCTTTTCAACATATAGATACTGTCGGATAAATACACTGCCTCTGAGATATCGTGGGTAACGAAGATGATATACATATTAAACTTATCCTGAATTTCCAGCAGCAAATCCTGCATCTGCAGCCTGGTATTGATATCAAGAGCTCCAAAGGGCTCGTCCATCAGCAAGATATTGGAATTGGCCAGGAGACTTCGGGCAATGGCAACTCTTTGAAGCTGGCCTCCTGAGAGTCCGGGTATCTGAGCATACTTATGCTGATGACCATCCAAACCCACTAATTTAATCATTTCCATAGCCTTTTCTTCTCGTTCCTTACGTGGAACACCTCTGTATTGCAAAGCCAGAGATACATTTTCAAGGACAGTGTACCATGGCATTGAACTGTATTCCTGGAAGACGACACTTACCCTGTTATCAGCCCCTGCCGGCTTACCATTGATGAGGACCTTACCTGTTGTAGGCATCTGTAATCCTGCAATGTAGCGAAGAATGGTAGATTTTCCGGAGCCGGATGCCCCCAGCAAACCTACAAACTTTCCTTTTTCAGGCACTTCCGTAACTGCAAAATTAAGATCCTTCAGGACGAATGAAACACCGTTGTTATAAGACTGGCTGATGCCATTTAGATCAATGATTTTTTTAGGCTTGTCGAATGTAGGATAGATATATGTTGACATTGGCTCCCCGCTACTTTAATATTTTAGGAAAAATGTGGTCTTCCAGTCCATCCCAGAAAAGTATTTCCAAGTCAATGGCTCTTTCTGCACCTTCTTTTAACAGCCTTGCATCGTCTTCATCCCTAATCCAGGGGCGAATAGAAGAAAGCATATCGCTATAGTGATGATCATCCAGCGTAATATGCACCGACCAGAATTCCAGATCATCCTCCGTGAGACCGTCCACCTTCTGTAATCCACGGTATATCTTCTCATATTCCTGAGAGGTAAAAAACTCCGTCCCGGGTCCCAGTGCACCAAGGCTCTTAATAAAACTGTCGTCCTGACACATGTTGAGCAGATACTCGACATTGATCAGGGTCGAAGGGATGGGATGAGCTTCCTTTAGCTGGTTTTGAGTCAGCCCAAGTGAAAGGGCAAATTTTTCAAACAAGACCCTGTGCGAGCCCGAAAGCTTACCCGATCCGTGCTCTTCCCAGATATTTTCGATGATGGCCATCCTTGTATTATCATCAGGAATATTGGCAGCGCAGGCGCATAAAAATCGCGGAAAATAGCTGCAATAGATATAATACTGAAGTGCAAAAAGACGGAGCTGTTCGATATTCAGACGTGCATTATGGATCGCATCGACGACCGGATGGGATAAAATTCTGTCTATTTTTGTCAATAAATCTTTTTCCAGTTGCTTAAGCATCATTTCGTCCATATCATGCCTTTTTTATAGTTACATGCTTTATCTTGGTAAGGTTGATAAAGTCAATAATTATCCATAGTGATATAGCAGCAATGAGGACAGCAATGACCGGATACGTCGGCCCGAAGGCATACGACAAGATGTTGGCCTTACCCAGGATCACAACATATTCATTGATGAGCAGAACCAACATAAAGACAGCAATAACAAGGCTGATGTACGGCAAAATCTTATTCAGGATATTTTTAAAAGTATTTTCTGACTTTAGCTGACCGGATGCTTTAGTGGATTCTTTTAGATACTTGTAGGGATAAAGTTTCTTATCCATCATCATGAATAACTTATCCTGAATAAAGCCAATGATGATGATGATAAACAACATGGCAAACAGCTTGTCAATATTGCCCTGCCGGATGCCTGTACGCCACATCAATGCTCCCAGGCCACCTTCATTGCCAATACTCTCTATGATGATGATATATGTCCAGGAAATCGCCGTAAGAACACGGATATCGTCAGAAAATTTGGAGAGTACATGGGGAATATACACTGTCCGTACAATCTGCCATTTACTGGCTCCGAGGGTATAGGCCGTCTTGAGATAAACATCTTCTACTTCATTGATCCGTGTTACGATGACAGGCAACATATAAATCAGGATACCAAAAGCAAGAAATTGCACTTTCATGGGTACTCCAAGCCCAAACCATACAATAAACAATCCAATCACACCGGTCAACGGCACAAAGCGAAATGCATCTATTGGCTTCGCAAATAAGCCGTTGAAGAGCGGAATCAAACCTACCAAAAAACCGAACACTATCGAAATGACGACTGCTTCGAGGTAGCCACAAATATTAAGCCCGATTGATCTGCAGAGATTGACGATAAGTTCGTTCTCTACAAAGACGAATCCCATCGCCCGGATGACGCGTATCGGTGAGGGCAGGATACCGCTTGGAACAATCGGATCTGTTCCTGCCGTCAATAAAAACCATATTGCCAACAACATCAGTATTCCGGCGACTTCCAGCATTATTTTAGTCCGTGCCGGTAAGCTTCCTCTCAATTCGAATAACTTCATCCCAATTCAATATTTAGTCAAGGTAAAAAACATCCTTCCGGAGGGCGTGTTATTCGCCTACTAACTGGAATTCCGTCCTCCTGTTTTTAGCTCTGCATTCTGCAGTAGCATTGCTTTCACATCCGGGCACAGGCTTGTCCTGCCCATTACCTATAATGATAAAACGATTAGCATCCATGTCATAAGTTTGCTCGAGATAGTGAGCTACTGCCTCTGCCCTTTTACGGGATAATTCGATATTCTTCAACTTATTTCCCACATTGTCGGTATTTCCCTCTATCCTGACCCTTGCATTTCCGAAGCCTTTGGCAACATCGGCAAACTGGAGGTCAATCAGGGATTTGGCGTTACCATCCAGGGTATAGCTTCCTGTAGGGAAAGTAATACTTATGGTCTTAGTGGCTACGGCAGGCGCTGACTTCTGTGCTGAGGTTGCCGGAGTAAACTTGGCATTACCTTCTCCGGCATTTACGCCTGTAGGAGAAAGAGTAGAGTTGGAAACAGCATAAGAGTTAGACAAAGCTCGCCAATTGGGACGGTTAGCAGGTGCCAAGCCCAGTGACTGATACTTATCACCCATCTTGGTATATAGTTGCTCTCCTGTGATGCCTTTGTAATCCGGATTGAGGCCGAAAAAATTTATATTGTCGCCGTGATTGGTAAGTCTTAGGGCGTCAATCATTCCCAGGGCATCGTTTTTACTGAGCTGCAAATTGGAAGCCATAATTTGAGCAGCCTTATCCTTTGCTGCAGGATCAGAGTTGATTTCAGCTACAGCTGTCATCCAGCCGTCATAAAATTTACGCAACTTATCCTTGTTGGCATTAATCCATTCTTTTTTACCCATGAATACATCGGCAATGATGTTGGAGGCTGTCACAGTTGACTGCAGTACCTTCGAACCTGGCACTTCACGCAGAGAAGACTGCGCATCCCATACCACTGCAGCATCGACCTTTCCTGACTTGAAAGCCGTCTCTGCATCGGCAGTAGTCGGTACCTCGACCATCTGGATATCTGAAGGTTTTAAGTTGGCTGCTTCCAGCATAAACAGCAATAGTGTCTGTGAGGGAGTAGAAGGTGCAACGGCTATTTTCTTTCCCTTGAGGTCATTAATGCTCTGGATACTTCTCTTGGCGACGACGGCATCAGCACCTCGCGACCAGTCAAGCTGCATGACAACCTGCGGATTAAATGGGGCAAGTCCCTGCATCTCCGTAGCCATTGCACTGGTTTCATTGTTGAATAACTGAACTTTGTCACCCTTAAAAGCCTGACGGGATGCATCAAAATCATCTATCACGTGAAACTTAACCTTCAGGTTGTAATCCTTGTAAAATCGAGAATTCTCATTGGGTTCCGTACCATTGTTGAAATAAAGACCCGGGGCAGCATTCCCAAAAGTAAAGACCTGAACATTAAGGACATCGTCATCTATCGGCAAAGCTTTGCCCTCCGATGTGGAACCGCCCTTTTTATTTGAATCTGAAAATTTATCTTTTAACGAGCTGTGTTCAAAGAGATATTTTCCTCCGAATACGACACCTGCCAAAATGCCCACTACGATGAGCAGTCTGGAAAAGGGAGTTAATCTTGTAGCCATATATTTAATTGTTTAAGTGTAAAAATTAGTCTGGTTTATTCAAAAAATGAATCGTATTGATTCTTATAATTTTCTTCTTTCACAGGTCGAGCCACAGGAGCATTGAGGTCAAGTACATCTCCTTCATCATTTGCCTTGCTGATGATTTCAGATTTCTCATTCCCCAACAGGAGGGAAGCACCCTCTTTCTCCCATTTTTCGAGCATCTTCATTCCTTCTTCTTCAAAGACCCCATTCTGAAGGTCCACACTATCCATGAAATTGGATGAAACTTCCATAAACCTTTCCATCTCGCCCATCTTTGCGCTTACGTCATCAGCAATGGCTTCCAGTGCCTGATCAAACATAGCACGCTGGTCCTTATCTCCCGAAATAATAGACATAGCTGACTTCATAGCACTGTGGCTTGCACGGATGGCAGCCCGTTCCTGCTCCTTGACCTTAACCTGATCCTGAATATCTTCCTTCATGATTTCGCTGTTTTCGTACATCTTGGTGAGGACACGATACAGGATTTCCATTTTTTTATACAGGTCTTCCAGCTTCACGTTGGAATCTGTCAGACGTCCGGCCTGTCGGGATTTGAGGATCATCATCGACTCTTTATTTCTTTCCTTGGCTTCGCTGGCAAGGCTGAGGTTAGATTCAATCTGTTTTTTATTATTCAGAATAATTTCCTTGAGTTTATGCATCTGACCTCTAAGTTTGGAGATTTGCTGGTCCATCTTGACCAGATTATTCTCAAGATCCTCCACATAAGACTTCAGGATGCCTATAGGGTCTATCTGAACGAAGAGCCCCGTGATCCACCTCATGATGCTCTTGTACATATACCACACCAGATTTCTCATCTTGGGGTCCAGCACCATGTACAGAATAGCACCCAGGGCGATGAGAAGCAAGGATAAATACAAAAGATTGGAAGTCAGACTTATCAATGCAGGTAGAATCTTATATAGCAGATAAGCACCTCCTATCAGGATCCCGGCACCAAACACGAGACCGGTTTTACCCTCGGGACGCTGCCAGAATGTCTTGGTAGTTGAACTATTTTGATCCATATTAAGTATTTGTTTTAATTGTTAATGTACGTTTTTATTCTGTCGATATCATCTCTGATTTTCTTGACCAACCCTTCATAGGTAACGTCGAAGTCTGCAATAGTCTTATTGATTTTTTCTTGTGAGGTTCCTATTTCATTCTGAATAGAAGTAAGCATTTTCTTATGATCCTCTATTTCTGCCTGGAGCTTGGTTATTTGGTCCATTTTGCCTGAAATCAGATTGTTGAGTTGCTTAACCTCATTTTGACGGTTGGTTATTTGTTTATTTTTCTGAACATCTACTGCTTTTTTGAATTTATCAGATTCGGTGGAAAGTACTTCAAGGTACACCGTGGCACTGTCAACAAGGCTTTTGGAAGTAGCACCACTGGCATGGGCTCCTGCATAGGCACTCAGAAATTTGGTTTTTTCGTCCATAGAGAGAGATTCAAGGCCGGATAAAGCCTTCTTAAATTCTATGTAATCAAAACCTGGCTGATTATTGCGCTCCATGGCGTCGAAAAGAATCTTATAGAATTGGTCTGATTGGGTACCAACGACATCGGTCATGTTGTCCGTAGAAGAAACCGTACTCGAGTTGTCTGATTGAGGTACAGTATCAGATGAGGCTGCCGAAGCGTTACTTTGTTCCTGTGGCGTACTCTGATTCTCTTCATCAGTAGTGACTACAAATATAGATTTCATTTTTTTTAAAAAATCACTCATTATAGGGTAGAAATATTTTTAAGAAAAAACTATGAAACAAAGAATTCAATTGTATTTCAGCAAAGCTAAGGTAACAAAAAAGTTGAACCAATTGGGAATTTCAACACTACTTCCATGGAATGCAGTTCCCCTACTACCTCTAAATTGCTCATTTTCCTTTATTTTTTATGTATAAATAACGTGTTATCAAATTGTTAATTAGTTAATCTACCGCTAATAAGCTTAATAAAACAAGAAAAACGGCATAAAAGCATCAAAAATTCCCCCAAACGGATTGAATATAACATATAGAATAAAAAAATATTGAAAAAATAAAATTATATTAAACTATTTATTGTATTTTTGTATTATAACATACTGATAATAAGAGGCTCGCATAACCTTACTCAAAGATAATCTAAAACAATGACCGAAAATGCTCTTTTAAAAAGCGAAAAATTGTACTTTTCCATCAGCGAAATTGCAGAGTCTTTCGGTGTATCTACCTCCCTGATACGATATTGGGAGACGGAATTCAGTTTTTTAAAGCCACACAAAAACAGCAAAGGTGACCGGCGATTTACCAAGCAGAATATCGAACAACTTCAATTGATATACAACTTAGTCAAGGTGAGAGGTTTTACGCTGGAAGGAGCTAAAAATGAGCTTAAGGAAAATCGCAAAAAGCTCGAAATCATCAATAATCTACACAAAAAATTGGGGCAGTTGAAAATCGATCTTGAAAATTTGAAGGCAGAGCTTTGACCTTACAAGACAGCAAGAAAGTTGCATTCAAAATCATTACAATCTTGGTTTAAAAGTACACCCGCTTCACTCAATTATTTCGATATTTTATATTTTACTAAAGTTTCTTAGTTAGTAATTATAAGATAATCATAATATTACAAACTATTAATTATTTATATATTAACCTTAATCATTTATTATAAATAGTTTATATCAATGCTTAATTTTTTGATAAAATTCTAACTGCAAATGCCACCTGAGTGGACCCTATAGTCTAAACCAGAATCGCTTTGGAATTTTGGAAAATGGGATAATAAACGGGCGACAGCCCATCAAACGGCGATGCCAACAAATAACTAAGCTATCAAACGACGAGGTACATGCTCTCTCAAACCAAATTCCTGCAATAAATCGTCACTCGGAAACTTCAGTATTTCATTAAGATCGGATTCAATTCACAAATGTTCCTTTAAAACCTCATTAATAATGAAAAGGCAATTGAAGACCGTCATAGGCAAGATGTACGCCTGAAGGCAAGGATGGTGACACTTCCCCATATAGTCCCATCTGATGACTGATGTGAGTCAGATAAACATTGGAAAGCCCATGTTTAGAAATAAAATCCAACGCTTCACTTAGATTAAAATGTGTATGATGCGGTCGGTGATGGAGAGCATTCAGGACGATCGTCTTTGCCTGTTTCAGTATTTCAATAGCCGCCACCTCCACATATTTCGCATCCGTGATATATATCATATCGCCGAAAGCATATCCCAAAATCGGCAACTCTCCATGCATGACCCTAAAGGGCAACACTTCCAACCCTTTAAAATCAACGATCTTGTAAGGCTTGACACGGATCAGCTCTATTTGAGGCAGGCCAAAATAAGCTATCGGCTGGAAGATATATCTGTTGCGCCTCTTAATTTCCTTCAATACCCGGCTCTCACCATACATAGGCATCATCCTACCCTGCAGGTAGTTGAATGGTCTGACATCATCGAGACCGTTGACATGATCGATGTGTTCATGGGTGATGAAGATGCCGTCCAGTCGGTGAATGTCAAAATTGAGACATTGCATCCTGAAATCAGGCCCAATATCAATCATAAAGGCACCTTCCTCAAAACTAACATAACCCGACGAACGGAATCTACGGTCTCTGGGATCGGCTGACCGGCAGACCTCACATTTGCAGGTGATTACCGGTACGCCCTGAGATGTTCCCGTACCTGTAAAGGTAAATACGCCCCGACGATTAAACTCCCGGCTCATTGACTTCTTTTTCCTGCATCGAATCCGATCGGGCAATCTGATCTATGAGTTCACGGAGAATAATCAACTTAACCTTTTCTGAAAGAAACTTATTGATTACGACTACTTTTTTATCCAGAACAATACAATGTCCTGACTGAAAGTTGCCCTTCTCATATACGACCCGATAACCAAGAGATGATACTTCTTTGGTAAGCTCTTTCAACAATTTCTGTTCTTTGACAGACATAATTCTACTTTCATGCAGTTATTCTGATGACAAATATAGGTCAATTCAAACAATTCTTTCAGTCAGCGATGTACCGTTTTGCTCTCAAATGTCGTTTACATACTTCAGAGGTATTCGATAATTACCAAATGCCTATCTTTACCGACGCAAATTTTCAGTGGAAGGAAAGTAAAGTTTTCACATTGGAAAGATTGCTTTATAATTGAATTTCTAAATGAGAATTAAGTTTTTACTACTTTTTTGCACCCTTTTTGCCCTCCGGATAAATGCTCAGAGCAACTTTACAGGTGGCATCATAGCCGGTGGCAGCCTCTCTCAGATCACAGGTGACGAAGCCTATGGGTATAACAAGCCGTCCTACCTCGTCGGTGTTAAGGCCGGGTATAAATTCAAATCACGCCTCAATCTTGAAGTTGAATTTCTTTATAATACCAAGGGTAGCGCGCGCGGACGACAGTTTAATTACCTGCCCTACTGGACTATGGAATTTAATTATCTCGAAATTCCCCTCCTCGCAGGATACAAAGACTGGCTCAGCCCCAAAGGTTTCTATCATCTTGTGTTTTATGGAGGAATTTCTTACTCTATCATGCTGGACAACAAAATTACAAACCCCAAATACAAGCCCTATATGGAGGGCAACCTCAATGAAAAAGAATGGTCATTTATCCTTGGCGCTACCTATCAGGCAACCAAGCATCTGGGCTTCACCGGCAGGTACAATCGCGCCATCACTAAGGTGTGGACTAAGGATTTCGTAGATGATCGGTTTTCCAACTGGATGAAAAATTATCAAATCAGTCTGGCAGCCCAGTATATGTTTTGATCAGGCAAAGATTATCCCCTCTTCCTTCATAGTATTATCTTAGATGTCTTCAATGACAATGGTGCTTGTTGACATAAGCAAACACAGGAACCATCACGATTGGACGCATTTTTAACAGCAAAGTTTTACTTTAATTATATTTAATCTAAATAATAATTATCTTCGCAGTTTCAAACTTATTTAAATTTCGGGGAATGTTTGGTTCGCCTTTTATCCTGTCAATGTTAAATGCTTCTGCCGAGGAAGGTCTGCAAGGACGAAGTATATATTATGCCTTACCCATCGTTCAAAGCAAGAAGAAAAAGGAATGTTGTAAAAAGTACAAGAAAGGCAAACGATGCAAGTCCTGCCCCGGACGAAAAAAGTATTAATTTTTCTTCAACTTACTGATCTTTAACTTCAGGGAATGAATGCCTGGGATACTGTCTCTGCGGGTATCCTGAAAAAATGTCATTTGATATTTTCCCTTTGCTTTAAACTTGGCAATAGGTTGGAGTGCGATGGGAGCCACTATATAATCACCCTTTTTCTCACCCATCCAGTTCCCGGCCGGATCGGCAAATTCAAGTGACAGGATGTCAGTTTTGACTGTTTTATCGGGATAAGTTGACCTTATTTTGACATAGCAGTTCTCCCAGGGAAAGGCGTCAGTATGCCTAACATCCAGTTCCATCATATAGAGCTGAGCCGTATCCGGTATTTCAAACTCAAAGTTAAGGGAGTCGGCATAGCGCCATATATCATTTGGTATCTTTTCTTCATGGTTGTAAATATTGCCGGTGCAGGATGAAACCGAAACAACGGCAATCAGCAATCCCACTCCATACAATATTTTATTCATATAATCCTGCTGTTAAATCTTGTGAAATTATAATAATCCGGTCAATTATCAAAAATCTCTTTCATACGTTGAAAGAAGCCTTTCGTCTGCTTTTCGGGATCGGGAGTAAAGTTAGGCATAGTCTTCAGTTTTTCCAATAATTTCTTCTCTTCGTCATTGAGCTTCTGTGGCGTCCAGACGTTGACCTGAATGAGCTGATCGCCCTTGCCGTAACTTTGCAGTGCAGGCAGACCCTTTCCTCTTAGTCTGAATATCTTACCGGATTGCGTTCCGGCAGGGATTTTTATCCTTGCCTTACCGTCGATTGTAGGCACTTCGACCGACATGCCAAGGGCAGCGTCAGCGATATTTATATTTAAGTCATAGAGAAGATTATTGCCATCCCGTTCCAGATATTTGTGTGCTATCTCTTCTATAGTGATAATAAGGTCACCGGCAGGTCCGTTTTTCTGACCGGCATTTCCCTTACCTGACATAGATAGCTGCATTCCGTCGGATACTCCTGCCGGTATTTCAAACTCAATAGTTTCTTCACCCTGTACTCTTCCCTCGCCCTTACAATTGGTACAGTTGGCAGTCACTACCTTTCCAGCCCCGTGACAGGTCGGACATGTAGATGTTGTCTGCATTTGTCCTAAAAATGTATTCCTTACCTGTCGTACAGCTCCCTGACCGTTGCAGGTACTGCATGTTTTCATGGACGAACGGTCTTTAGCTCCCGAACCACCGCAGGTTTGGCAACTTACATGTTTGCTGACCCTGATTTTCTTCTTTACTCCGGAGGCTATTTCCTCAAGAGTCATTTTTATCTTGATACGAAGGTTACTGCCACCTTTTCCACCGCCCTGACTTCTACTCTGTCCTCCACCAAAGAAAGAGCCAAATGGTGAATCTTCAAATACATTACCAAAATTGGCAAAGATATCATCCATGGTCATGCCCCGACCTCCGTAACCACCGCCGAAACTACCGTCCACACCGGCATGGCCAAGTCTGTCATATCGCGCCCTTTTATCGGCATCACTCAAAACTTCATATGCTTCAGCGGCCTCCTTAAACTTCTCTTCCGCAGCCTTATCACCCGGATTGCGGTCGGGATGATACTGCATGGCAATCTTGCGGTATGCTTTTTTCAATTCTGATTCATCGACCCCTTTCGAAACTCCCAGAACCTCGTAATAATCACGTTTTGACATAGTCTGAAAAATTTAATTTTAATTCATGAAAGAGGACTATGCCCCGACAACCACTTTAGCGTGACGAATCAACTTATCATTGAGCAAGTATCCTTTCTCTATAGTATCTATTACCTTTCCCACCAGTGAAGGGTCGGAAACAGGGAAATGAGAAATGGCATCATGTAGTTCAGGATCAAATACCTGATTGTCGGAATCTAAAGCAACCAAACCTTTTCCGCCAAGGATATTGTACAACTTATCATAAACCAAAAGCACACCTTCCATCACCGCATCTTTTTCCGGCATCTCATCCAGCAATTTTTTTGCTCTGTCAAAGTCATCAAGGACCGGCAAAAGCGCCGTCAACGTGTCCTGTGCAGCTGTCTTAATCAGTTCATACTTTTCTTTCTGAGTACGCCTCCTGAAATTTTCAAATTCCGCAAAAAGACGAAGATTCTTATCCTGCAGTTCTTCAATCTTCGCTTTCAGGTCATCTTCCTTACCGGCAGGTTCATTTGCAGTATTATCATCTTGGTTGATTATTGCATCGAGTTCTTCGTTCTGCTCCATCTCGTTTACATCTTCTTTGTGCATAACTATCTTCTTGAATTTCACGGACTATATGCAAATAGGCTTCCATTTTGATTTTCAGGACATTTTGGCAGTCAGTTTTAACGCCAATTACCTTAAAAACAGAAATTCTGTCCTGAATTGTCATTTCAACATAAATTATAAGAAATCAAGGTCTTAGTGTTGAAAGCCAATTTAGTCAAACCCTAACAGAAGTTTGAAGATTAAAATAAAACAAATCCATGTTAATTTCGTTTTAATACCCGATATCGCGGTTTAATGCTGCCTTACTATTTTTCTATCTTTGTCCTGACAATCGGGTTTTATGAAACAATTGATCTTTCTTTTCTTCCTGCTTTGGACCTTCCAGAGCATTTCCGGCCAAAGCTTAGAACTGGCTCGTCAATATTTTGACGACGGAGAATACGAAAAAGCAGCAGCTATTTATCAATCTCTGTGGAATAAAAACAAGGCAAACACCACCTATATGGACGCTTTGACCGACTGCTACATGGCACTTAGAAATTACGATGCGGCAGCTAAAATCGTTTCAGACGCCATACACCAATTCCCCGGTCAACTGCAATTAAGGGTTCCTTATGCTTCCCTTCTTAATAAAATGGACAAACCAAAAGAAGCCCAACAACAATACGATTATATATTAAAAAACCTGCCTGCCAATCCGAGCATCATCCTCCTTACGTCCCGAGCACTGGACAAATCAGGTAAATCCGATATCGCTATAAATGTCCTGGAGAAAGGCCGGGAGATGCTACCCCCGGGCAGCATCTTTACCTACGACCTGAGCCAGCTCTATCTCAAGACAGGGCAGCAGGAAAAGATGCTCGCACTTGCTTTAGATCAACTCATTGAGGATCCGGGTTATTACAACCTTTTCACCTCATCCATTCAGCGAAGCTTTGTAAATGAATCAGAATATGACAATCTGCTGAAAGCTGTCTTCCAAAAGGTTCAGCAATATCCTGAAAATCCCCAGCTGATAGAATTACTATCTTGGATCTACCTCCAAAAAAAGGATTATTCCAATGCAATGCGTCAGCTCAAGGCCCTTGACATCAAAACCGGTAACAACTATTCCAGGATTTTTTCACTGGCACAGACTGCATACAATGAAGGTCAATACGATGTAGCCATTTCAGGATTTGACTATATCCTTGAAAAAGGAACCTTTAATCCCTATTTTTATGAAGCTGCACGGTATCGCCTTAAATCAATGGTTTCCGGAAGTGTCATCAAGTCAGAAATTCCGGCTGACAAAAGGGAAGCAATCGATAAGGAATATTCTGAATTTATCCATAATTACGCTGAAACCGGCAGGGCTGTATATTTGATATATGACTATGCCGAATTTTTGATGAAGTATGATGACAACCTGGGTAAAGCAGTTGACATCCTCCAGGCTGTCGTGGACAAGGGCGGTATCAACCCTCCTGTATTGGCAGAAATCAAAATCCGACTGGCTGACTATCTTCTCATACAGGGTAAAAGATGGGATGCTTCTCTCTTATACAGTCAGGTGGATAAGGATTTCAAGGAAGGGACCATCGGTCAGGAGGCGCGGTTTAAAAATGCACGCCTTTCTTATTATATGGGCGACTTCGACTGGGCTCAGGCTCAATTTGATGCACTCAAGACAGCCACCTCACGCATGATTTCCAATGATGCCATCGACCTTTCCGTCTTTATACAAGACAATATGGGGATGGATTCGACGTATGCGGCTATGAAGATGTATGCATCCATAGAACTGCTCATTTACCAGAATAAGCTACCGGAAGCACTTTCAAGGCTGGATTCCCTGCTGAAGATGTATCCCAATGATGCTCTGGATGATGACGTACTGTACGCAAAGGCCCACATCTTTGTCAAACTGAAACAATACGATCAGGCAGCAACCTGCTATGAAAAGATATTCACTGATTACAAAGAAGAAATCCGTGCTGACAATGCCATGTATGAACTGGCACAACTGTATGACAATGTTCTGGATGATAAAGAAAAAGCAAAAGCGTTATACGAGCGATTGTTCAATGAATATACCGATAGTATATTTGCCTATGACGCCCGACAGCGGTTCAGAATATTGAGGGGCGATGTCAACCAATAACCTGATATTCGGCAAAAAAATCTGATAATATTCCGGAATCAATATAATTGTAATCTTTTTCAGGGCTCTACTTTAATCTTATAAACTTCTCCATTGTATTAACCTTTCCGCTTTGAATTTTAAGTATATAAACTCCGGGAGGTAAATCGGTTGAGATGTGAACTCGCTTTTGGCTCTGATTGAAGGAATCTTTGTAAATCTGCCTGCCCGAAAGATTATAAATAGAAACAGCATCAATCTCGCGCTGGTTTTTACTGAAAATGCTGAAATCTCCGTCTGTCGGATTAGGGAAAATTTTAAAGCCAGATCGCTGCAAGTTGTCCGCAGAACATGTAGGGTCAGCCGCAACCTCCCATATAATGAGTCGTCCGCTTTGTTTGATGGATTGATAATTCAATGTATCAAATACTTGGTCACCGGAACCTTTTAAAGAAGAAGTTAAAACATAAGGCAAACCTGCTTCACAACTGGCTTCCGTAACTTCATAGCGGTTAAGGCTATATCCCTTTTCTCCCCAAGGTAAATGCCTGATTTCTAATAAAACATCGGTACCTTCATCATTCGTTGTATCTGCCGGAAAAGCCACTACAATCTTATCCCTTGCATCTGAAATTCCGGCTAATACGGGCACATTGCTACCCGAACTAAGTGTAAGCCTGTTTGGCGTTGCATTTAACCTGTTCAGATTAAAAAACACAAAGGCAGAAGGTTTCGGAATGATGGGCCCGACGCGAAACATACCAAGGCTTGTAAAGTTATCAGAGTATGAATCCGGGTCAAAGAGGCATACTTCATGAGACATGGATATTCCTCTATCAAGCATATCGATGATGTGACGAAATTTATTCAAGCCATAATCCAGGTCACCCCACACATCAGTGTTGGTATCCAATCTTCCCCATTCTGCATTGATAAGTTCTGCGCCAGGTATAAACCTATTTCGCCATTCGATGGCAAGTTCGACTTTAGCAGTATCGTAGCCGCCTTTATACTGAGTGTCAGAATACGGATGGAAGGATAAAAAATCAAATTTGGTTCTGTGCTGCTGAACTGCCTGAAGAAAGTATATTGGTATTGAATTATACAGAGAATAAAAGGCAAAGCTGCACCCACCGAGTTTGATTACATTTGCCAATGATGAATCTGCAGAAACCTGATTAGCAATAGCTGCATAGGCATCATAGAGGTCATGACCATCCCCTTTCCAGAAGAATTTAACCATGATGGGATTAAGCCACTGCTGGTCAGGCTCATTCCAATGTTCAAAATAAGTCACGCCAAAGTTGCTATAACAGTGCTTAATGAGGTGGTACATAACCCTTCCATAGACTGCAGGATTGGCAGGCGGAGAATTTCTGATGGAGTTATCATAAGCCAGACTATAAATCAAACCTATGGCTGCCTGATATTCGGGAATCGTATCTCTGCTTAAAGTATAAGGCATATAATCCATTGTAATATAAGGTATGGCACCTATGGATTGTATCAAGCTAATGGCAGAATCTATATATTCAAAATGATAATTTTCCGGATCATCAGCATCATCTAAGGTATTCTTACCTGAATAGAATTCATATTTCAGATGACGCAGTGTATTCGGATTAGATGAAAAATATGCGGTATCGGGCGGATTATCCATCCGCCCTAATGAAATGCGGATGTATCTTGGTTTGAGAACCTGCATCGCTTCCCTAAAGTCTGTACCTCCCGAATATATCTTATGGCTCCCCAAAAGAGCAGGATTGCTACCGTAACCATCCATCAGACTGTTTTCGTAGTGGTCACGCCAGATTGGTGACATTGGAATTGCATTGGATGAAGCATCGATCTTAATATGAATAAATGACTGAGCCGTTGCTTTTTCACAAATAAAAAACAAAGTACCAACCAGCAGGCCAACCTTTAAATTCAGCACAGTCTCCTTTATAATCGTCATTTTAGCAATATTCCGGTATAAATTTACTCAAATAAAATAACAATCAGGAAAATAACTGCAACATTTAAAAGGGCCAATATCATCTTTATGGTTCTCATCCCCGGACCGTATCTATTATGATATTTTGGACTTCTTACAGAGAATTAATATAAAAAGGATTCAATAAAAGAACTTCTACTTAAAGCTAAAATATTCAATTATTGAATCCTGAAAAAACAAGATATCGACCATCTATGGGCAAAATGTTCAATTATTGGATTTATGATAAATTTGACTTATGCCACATTCACCACTTCTATTCTATTACAATCAGTTTACCGGAATATCTCCTCTTAATGTCAGACATGGACATATCAATAACATAGGCGCCTGCATCGACATTGGATATACCCAAGGTAAAGTTATTAGTTCCTGAAACATAAGCCTTATTCCACTGTTTAACCGTCCTTCCTGACATATCTGAAAGTCGGATGTAAGCTGTTCCGCTTCCGGTCGTATTGATATCAAAAGAAACAATATTTCTTGCAGGATTGGGATAGATATTGAGGGGTGCATCCCGTTTAAAGACAGAAGAAGAAAGATAGGTGTCAATATAACAGCCGGGGTCGGCTATAAATGAGCTATCCAATATATCGGTCTTAGAGCTGATAAAATCCTGGAAATAAGTCTCTTCCAAAACCCTGTCAGAGGCACCCAACCAATCCTGAAGTAGTGCAGTAAACACATTGCGGTAGTCCTGATCCAGTCCCTGTAAATCATTGCCATCGCCAACGAGTGATAAGTCTGTATTATCGCCGATAACACCCGATTTAATCGGTGTTCCGAAGAGAAACATAGGTGCTATTGTGCCATGGTCCGTTCCACCGGATCCGTTTTCTTTCGGTCTGCGGCCAAATTCGGAAAAAGTGACACCAGCCACCCTGTCATCGAGTTGCATCAAATCAAGATCTTGCTGGAAAGCAAGAATGGATTCGGACAACTGTTTCAGTAACATTGCGTGTGTTCCTTGTTCCGGATTATTGCCTTCCCCCTGGGTCTTGTGCGTATCAAAGCTACCTATTGAGACAACATATATCTTGGTCTTACAACCGCCACTAATCATACGGGCGACTGTTTTCAGCTGATTTGCCAAGTCATAATCCGGATAGCTCCCCATATTAGTTCCTTTATTAAATACCTCCGTTACCCGGCTGGAGTACCTGCTGGTCGAATCCTCTATATCTATGATATAAGAGATATTCTGTCCATAGTCAGAGGCAGGAATGGTTGTTGGTGGGATGCCACCCAATTCAGATACCAATGTATAAAATCCTGATGGATCCTGTCCTGAGAGATTGATTCCGGCTTCGTGCTGATGTTCAGTATGAAAGCCGATGGATTGTTGCCTATTGCCCAATTGGATGCCAAGGGGGTCAGGGAATTCGGCAGTGGGTTCGCCGGCAATACCCGGATATGATGCATCGAGGTAACGGCCTATCCAACCACTGCCAAAATTGAAGTGAGCAGGAGTACTGTCGCCGCCAGACAACCACAGGTCAGTACCTTTGAAATGCGACTTATTGGTATTGGCATAGCCAACTGACTGAACGACGGAAAACTGATTCTTTTCATACAGTTCTTTGAATGAAACCAGGTTGGGGTGCAGACTCACGTGACGGTCATTGGGAAGCGTATTATCCAGGGCTATAATCTTAGCCTGGTCTATTCCGATCACCGGTCTGAAATTCTTATATGTATCATACTGGAAAGTAGGTATAATACAGTTAAGCCCGTCATTACCGCCCTTTAGCTGGACGACTACCAAGACCCTGTCATTCACCTCTTCGCAACTGAACATCCTTGCCAGAGAGCTGCTGATAAATGGCTTGACTAATTGATTGTCCAGAACCAGCGGACCGACGATCATTGGGGTAGAGATTTGAAGAAAATTACGTCTTTTCATGATAAAGAAATTTTGAGTAAAACACTTGAATTTAAGGGTTATAATAATTGGTACTCCTGTGCAAACAGCATTGATCGCACTAAATTCTGAATTCCGATACGAACCTCATCGGGCCCTGCCCCACCCAGATAAGCTGCCCATTCATATGCCCAATCTTCCGGCTCTATGCCGTCCAGCAAATTGCTGAGGAAGTACTGAATCCTGTCATCACCTACCTTTTCAGGGAATAAATTGGCTGCCAGTTCTTTAGTCAGGAGGAGAGCATCCCCGGGATCGGTAAAAAATCCCGAATCTCTTACAAATTCCTCTATATTGTGTCCGACTCTGAAATTCTTATTGTCCAGATATGACCTTCCGGTAAACATCATATCTGCCTGTTTGTAACGACTGATAATCGTATTGGCAGTAAACCAGGAACGGTCATAATCCGGATCCTGATAATAAGGTGAATATCCTGCTACATCATAAGGCATAAAGAATGGCATGCCTCCATTGTCAAGTATGATGGCTATAACCAGGTTTTTCAAAAAAGGATACAATTTGGGCGCTTCAGCCTTTTGATCAGGCCATGGCTGATGAAAAAAGTTGACCATACCAAGATAAAGTTCGAGTGGACTCTTGACCATTCCGCCTATAATTTCATCGGTATTGTCTGAATCATCCAGATCGTAGAAGTGTTTTGATGTAAGTAACTTGGCTATTACATCTGCTGTTACATAATTTTCGGTCTGTAATTGCTGGGCGAGAGGGGTAATTATATCTAATTCTATTTCATCCGTAATATTCTGTGAAACAAAATATCTATAAAGTCTTCTGCAGTATAATTTAGCCGTTTCCAATTTACCGAAAACCATATCGATATAGTCATCAAGTTCACGCGACATATCATCCTGTGACTTCGCCCCTTTAATGGTATGATTGTCAAATGCACTGCTGAATGTCTTGTCATCCGTGTTGTGCTGACCTAATACAAATCTACCTGTAGAAAGACCCGTGTCCGGGTCTATGATGGCACCACGGGCATTTACCCTTATGCCGGTGAGTAATCGTGCACCGATTACCACATCATCTTCTGTATAATTGGTGTAATTTCCGGGAGCGATTTGTGGTCCCTTCCCTATAGTAAAAAGCTCCAAAAATTCACGGGCATAGTTTTCATTGGGTGCATCCTTTCTATTATCCGTATTGTTAAGATAAATAAGCATCAGATTATCGGTAGTCATTTTCCTTGCAAGGGATTTGAAACTGCCCGTTGTATATTTAAACAACAAAGCCAGGTAATCAAAAAATCGCTCTGAAGTATTTGTATTACTATTGACGACCAGGCATTTATGTAAAAAGAACAGCATTTTAGTATGTAAGCCCTCATCATACCTCATTTCATTGAGGACCCAATTGCGTACATAGTGCCTTAGTCCCGGCTGAGGAGTATCGGTCGGCGTACCGTTGTTGATCCACGGAAGTCCGGTAGCCTGATCGACAGGCTGATCCAGTGTAAAAGTCATTGGTTGCATTAATCTTGCAACTGCCGCAGCAGGAGTCATCTCGGCAAATTCATTAATCTTACCGATATCATATCGGAAGGTTGCCCTGCGAAGTAAGTGTCCGGCTAATCGCTGACCAAGCTTACCATCAAACTGTTCCAATGAGGCCATAATGTTAAAATTTTAATGTAAAAAAATAAAAACAGAAAGGATAATTCATTTGTCCATCATGAATCATACCGGATAGACTTCGATAAAGTTAAAAAGTTTAATCGAATAATTAATTTTTTTTAAATTTAATACAATCAGAATAAAGAATAAATATTTTTGTGTTATGGCTACCTATTTTGAAGATGTCTATGCGATCGTCAGACTTATACCAAGAGGCAAAGTGACTACCTTCGGTGCAATAGCCAATGCCCTCGGTCTTGGATCGGCAAGGATGGTCGGCTGGGCACTCAATCAGGCATCAGGAGCCTCCGGATATGTGCCTGCCCATAGAGTGGTCAATCGAAAGGGAAGACTCAGCGGTCAGCTACACTTTGACCCTCAGTACACCATGGCTCAAAGGTTAACAGATGAAGGAGTTCCGGTTATAGATGATGCGGTCGTGGACTTTGAAAAGTATTTCTGGGATCCTGTTCAGTTGTCAGACCATTAATATCTGAATTCATAAGTGATTATCTGAACAATACACATTAAATAATTCTTAATAAAAATCCCTGAAAAACAAATGTTCGTCAAAATAATTACCCGGAACTGTTAATCGGACTATGAAATTCAATCTTTTTCAATGCCAGCACAATATTTAAGGATAGAACATAGTTAAAATAACGCAAAGTAATTCTATGTTAAATTTTTAAACAACTCGTTGAGTATGAACCAAACCTATACAATTCCAAACAATCAGATTTCTTCAAAAAAAATCAAAAATTATTCCTTCGCCTTTGTCAATGAAACACCCGACCTTCCTGAATTTCAATTAAATCTTTCACAGATTTTACCGGATGTAAAATTCAAACCGAAGAAATCTACTCTGGAAGCAATTTTAGCCTACAGCAGTAAAAAATAACGGAAAATCAATTCTTAAGTTTATTTGAGAGGCTTATAGGCTATTGCCTTGATTTCTATCAAAAGGTGGGGATGAGGCAATTGGTGTACTGCCACCGTTGTTCTGGTCGGTCCTGATGCATCGAAGTATTGACCATAGACTTCATTATATGCTTTAAAGTCATTCATATTGACCAAAAAGACCATTACTTCAGTCAGATCTTCCAATCCGGCATCCATTGAAGCCAGAATGTCCCGGATGTTTTCTATTACTGCCTTTGTCTGAACCTTAATATCAAGAGTCACTGCACCAAATTCATCCGCTTCTGCACCTGCAAAGGAATTATCAGGGCGCCGACTGCTGGTACCCGATACAAAAAGAAAGTCACCTGCTCGCTTAATGTGGGGAAACTTGCCTCGGGGCGTTGCTTTTTCAGCTAAAACTTTAGAATTCTGGTTCATAAGAATTTAATTAAATCATTGTGACAGCTGCCGAAATGCCAACATGCTCATTTTATTACTCAAAAATAGCATTTTCATACCAATATGAAGTTTAAAATATGATTTCCATAGCTGTACCCCGTAGTCAAAGCAGGAATTTATTCATTCATTCACATTTTTATACTACTAAACAAAACACACCAATTTTTCTTCGCCTTTCTTTATTATTTACCTAAATTTGTTAGAATGGAATTAATCAAAAAATATGAGAAACTGCTATAAATTTATCATCGTCCTTACTTTCCTGACAAGTTATACATTTGGCCAGAAGTTTGATGTGGATACGATATACAACTCAGGCCCTGTGGCGTCCAGGATAAATTTTGTCATCCTGCCAGATGGTTATCAGGCCAACGAAATGGATAAATTTAGGTCTGATGTACAGGGTTTTATAGATAAATTTTTAAGTACGCCACCATATACCAACTACCGTCACTACTTCAATTTCTATGCTGTCAGGGTACCGTCTCTCGAAAGCGGCGCCGATCATCCGGGTACGGCACTTGACGTATCAGAACCGGTACAACCGGTTATTGCAGTCAATAACTATTTCAGCTCTACCTTTGATTATTCAAGTATTCACAGGCTTGTTCTGCCTACGGATTTTGTCAAGGTTTACCAGGTGGTAGCTGACAACTTTCCATTATATGACCACATTATTGTCTTAGTCAATTCAGAATACTATGGTGGAAGCGGAGGTGCCTTTTCCACTGCAACGACACATTCGCTTTCGGCTGAAGTAGTTATGCATGAATTGGGGCACAGCTTCGGCTTATTATCCGACGAATATTACGCAGGGGACGGATATGCCGGCGAATCAGTCAACATGACAAAGGAAACCGATCCGGATAAAGTCAAGTGGAAAAACTGGCTTGGAACAGACAATGTAGGTATTTATCAACATTGCTGTGGCGGCAATTCTGCACAGTGGTACCGACCTCATCAAAACTGCAAGATGCGGGTTTTAAATGCGCCTTTTTGTCCGGTGTGCACACAGGCTCTCATCGAAAAAATACACGCTCTGGCACCTGCCCTTGAAAGTTATTTTCCCGCTGAAAACAACATTACGGTCGATTCAGGTATATTGACCTTCCATGTACAAAATATCCCGATTGAACCAAATACTCTGAAGGTAAGCTGGGAGGTTAACGGAAAATCACTGAGCAACGAAAGTGACACTTTATTGGTTTCTCCGGATGATTTAAATCCGGGTGACAATAAGATTACAGTCTATGTAGAGGATACGACAGACCTAATCAGGATAGACAATCACCACACCATACACACCCAGTCAGTATCCTGGCTTGTACAAAAAAACACTTCGGGAAGCTTTGAGATAAGTTCTGAAAAACATCATTTAGATGCACAGATATACCCCAATCCGACAACTGATGAACTCCATATTTCAGTAACCGGTTGGGCAGGCGGCCAGCTTTCAATCATCATCAGGGATGAAGCCGGCAAGGTAAAGTTTAGAAAAAATCCGGATTCCGGTAATAATTTGAAGGTAAATGTTTCTTCATGGTCTCCAGGTCCTTACTTCATTGAATTTTACAGCGGAAGGTCACTTGTCGGAGTCCGTAAAATTATCGTTGAATAGTTTTTTATTATGACAGATTATTTGTCCCGATTGACGAATAATTCGTAATTTTACATTCATGTATGACAGGGCAGTACTTCACATGGACCTTGACTCATTTTTTGTTTCGGTAGAGTGTCTTAAGAACAGTGAGTTGGCAGGCAAGCCATTAATCATCGGTGGTGATGGTGGCAGGGGCGTTGTGTCCACCTGCAGTTATGCTGCCCGTAAATATGGAGTCCACTCTGCCATGCCGATGAAGATGGCTAAGAGGTTATGCCCGGATGCCGTCATACTGAGGGGCGACATGGAGGAATATAGTAAGTACAGTCATTTGGTGACGGATGTTGTCGCTGAGGAAGCTCCTGTATTTGAAAAAGCTTCCATCGACGAATTTTATATCGACCTGACGGGTATGGACAAGCATTTTGGCTGTTATAAGTGGTCGATGAAGCTGACAGAAAAAATTTTCAAGGAGACAGGACTTCCCATCTCTTTCGGTCTTTCCATCAATAAATTAGTTTCCAAGATCGGAGCCGGTGAAGGCAAGCCGCTTGGCAGGGTCATCATCAACGCCGGGGAAGAAAAGAGTTTTCTGGCGCCCTTATCTACTTCCCGGATGCCGGGCATAGGAAAGGAGACCTATAAGCGGTTGAGTTTCATGGGAGTCCGCACCATAGGGGTTTTGAGCGAAATACCCGCCAAGTTACTCGAAAGGGAATTTGGCAAGTCAGGCATCCTGCTCTCCCAGCATGCCAATGGGATAGACAAGAGCCCGGTCATGCCTTATACCGAACAAAAATCCATTTCGACGGAAACGACGCTCTCACAGGATACGGTGGACATCAAATACCTTAGGGACTTGTTATCCGCGATGACGGACAAGCTGGCATACGAACTAAGATCATCCGGAAAGTTAACTTCCAATGTAGCAGTCAAGATCCGATATGCAGATTTTAACACCTTCACCAAGCAAAGGCAGATTCCATACACATCCGGAGACAGGGTCTTACAGGCGGCTACACTTGACTTATTCGACAAATTGTATGACAGAAGGCAGATGATACGCCTCATCGGAGTCCGGTTCAGCGGTCTTGTGCATGGTAATTATCAGATGGTACTCTTTGAGGACAATGAATCTGAACTCAGATTGATGGAAGAAACCGACCACATCCGCGACCGATGGGGCATAAAAGCTATTATGCGCGCCAACCAACTGAAGCCGTTTAAGGATTCCGGCAAGGACAAATTCTAATTATTCCATTTTTTTCAAAATAATATTCTATAAACTTGCAATCATTTATGCAGGAAATATTAAATTTGCGTCCATTCGCATTATATACATTTTGTTATTTCTAAACTCATTTTTTAATGAAAAAAATTATTTTACAACTTTTTATTTGCATTGTCACATTAGGCACTGTCAATGCTCAGTTACCTGATGGAAGTACGGCTCCGGACTGGACACTGACCGACCTCAATGGAAATGTACACCATCTTCAGGACTATCTGGATGATGGAAAGACCGTATTTATTGACATGTTTGCCACCTGGTGCGGTCCCTGCTGGAACTACCATCAGACACATGCATTGGAAAATCTTTATGACCAATATGGTCCGGATGGCACAGATCAGGTAATGGTATTCGGAATAGAATCTGATTTATCCACACCTACCAATTGTATTTATGACATTAATTGTCCAAGTTCTCAAGGAGATTGGACAGTCGGTGTAAGTTATCCAATGATAGACTGTGCTCCCGGCAATGGTGAAAACCTCCCCAACCTCTACCAATTAAGCTATTATCCTACTATATATGGTATCTGCCCCAATGGTCAGATATGGGAGGTAGGACAACAACAATTATCCGGTTTAATTTCATTTTTAAATTCTTGTCCTCCACCCCCACCTCTGGTAGCAAGTTACACAAAGACAGATATTAACTGTACACTAGATCCCGTAGGAGCAATTGACCTGACAGCCAGCGGTGGAAAAGCACCCTATAGCTATGCCTGGTCAAACGGAGCAACCACAGAAGACCTTACCAACCTACCTGCCGGAACATACTCATGTACGGTAACAGACAATAAAGGCAATCAGGTTTCTACCGGGGATATCATCATTGAAGGCCCATCCAGCCTCGTAACCATCACCGATGAGAGCGGTCAGAATCCGACATGCGAACAAGCAAATGGCAGCGTGTCCATATCGGTAACCGGTGGCGATCCGGGTTATACATACACCTGGAGTAACGGCGCAACAACCCCGGACGTTTACGGACTTTTTGAAGGAACCTACACTTGTAATGTCGTCGATACAAAGGGTTGCAGTGCATCTGCATCCGTTACCATTACAAACCTACCATCCCCTACCGTCATCGTTTCTTCTGACGGACAGCAATTGAGCTGTACCAACACTACCGTAGAAATCAATTCAGACGGTTCGTCCGAAGGTCCTCAATATCAGTACAGCTGGACGACCTCCAATGGTCACATTGTGTCTGACCCACTACTCCACGATATTACTGTAGATGCACCCGGACTTTATGTTCTGACCATCTTCGATACCGATCTTGGTTGTACATCTGCCAACTTTATCCAGATTAACGGAGCTGCCGGTCTGCCTATAGCAAATGCAGGTAGTGACGAAGTGTTACCTTGCAGCGGCGGAGAAGTAACATTGAGCGGAGAGGCTTCATCTACCGGTTCAAACTATACATACCTTTGGACTACGACTGATGGTCACATTGTGTCTGACCCGACTGCTATTACAATTGACGTAGATGCATCAGGAGAATACATACTCAAAGTAACCAATACCGACAATGGTTGTACTGCTACGGATGCGGTGGAAGTTACCATTGACAACAATGTCAATTATACATCCACAGTATCCCAGATAACCTGCAATGGTGCAGCAAATGGCTCTATTACTATCGACCAGACCGATTATACCTATATATGGTCAACAGGTGCTACAACTAACAGCATCTCCAACCTTTCTACAGGTAACTATCAAGTGACTGTTTCCAACAGTGCGGGCTGTACTTCAACTAAATCATTTACCATCACACAACCTGATGTTCTGGTTGCCACATATACAGGAACAGACGCTCAGGATGCCGACAGTAATGATGGTACCGCCACTGCCAATCCTACCGGCGGAACAGCGCCTTACTCTTACGCATGGTCAAATGGCGGAACAACACAAACTATCACCAATCTAGCTCCCGGTATTTACAACGTTGTAATAACCGATGCCAATGGTTGTACCACTTCCGGCAGCTACAGTATTAATGTTCAAGGATGTACACTCAGCGCATCAGCCGATGTAAATGATGTCACTTGTTATGGTAATGCAACAGGATCCATTACACTTGACCTTTCAAACGTAACCGGCCAGGCAACTATCACATGGAGCAACGGAGCAACTACAAGTTCCATAGAGAATGTCCCTGCAGGCTCTTATAGCGCCGTGATCTCTGACGAAGGCGGTTGCCTCACTGTGGTCAATGCTGTCATAAACCAGCCATCTGAAATAAGTATAACTGATACAGAAACGATCCAGCCAAGCTGTCCGGATGATCAGACAGGATCCATCGAAATAACCGTAGAAGGCGGAAACGGCAGTTACGGATATTCATGGAATACCGGACAGTCCGGAAATAAAATAGAAGGCGTGGCAGCCGGCACTTACACCGTTCAGATCACGGACGAATCCGGCTGTACAGTATCTAAGGATATCGTACTCTTATCTACCGATACTGAAAAACCCGATCTGAAATTAAAAACGACAGATGTTCCTCTTGACACAAACGGCGTGGCTAATGTCGTGTTCAGCATGATAGACAACGGAAGCTCTGACAACTGTTCAGATATTTCAGCGTCCCTGAATCCGACTTCATTTAATTGCGATCAAACCGGACCGCAATCCATCGAAGTAACGCTTACCGATGCTGCCGGAAATAAATCCGTTAAGTCAGTGACTGTAAATATTGTGGACAAAACTGCACCTACATGGTCAAATTGTCCTTCAGAAAATTTACTTGCAAATAGTTGTGATGGCCTTGTAAATCTTGACCTTGCGTATGGCGACAATTGCTCTGAAATCCAGTTGCAGCAAATCAAAGGCCAGGATCTGAAATTAGAATTTCCTCAGGGTAACACTACTCAGGAATATGTATTGGTAGATGCCGCCGGCAACTCAAGTACATGCTCATTTGTAGTGCACAGAGATGCGGAATTACAACTTAACTCTGTCTTCCGCGATGCATCATGCGCCCGATTAGGTAGTATAGAAGTTACCTCAGAAGGCGGATCTTCACCACTTGAATACTCATGGAGCAACGGAATGGAAGGCAGCAAAAATGACGTCCAGCCCGGCACATATACCATTGAAGTTACTGATGCTTCAGGTTGTACCAAGCAGCTGGAACTGACCATTGCCGGACCTTATGTGTATGATGTTGAAAATGCAGCCATCACTACGCCTACAGCAGGCGATTCCGATGGAGCTATCGACATCACCCTCAATGGTGATGCTACCGGACTAAACTTTGAATGGACTAAAGACGGAGCTCCGTATGCTAATACAGAAGATATTACAAACCTGACAGAAGGTGTGTATATCCTGAAAATTACAGACGGCAACGGATGTACTTTTGGTCCATATACCTACAACCTTATTTCCTCAGGTTATGACCAGACTTTCCTGTCCAAGTTGAAAGTGTATCCAAACCCTGCTAAGGACTTTATCACTGTCCAGTACGATGGCAGCGAAAACGATATGAATATTCAGATAATTGATGGCTTGGGAAGAAAGGTAAATTCACAAAAGGTCAACTTACTGCATGGTAAGGTGCAGATTTCTACTTCAGCTTTATCAAATGGCACATATCGAATGTTGATAAATAACGGCTCACACGTGGCTGTTAAACAATTCGTAGTTATTAAATAATTTTTATAAAACTGTATTGAAAAACTCCCGGTGGTATGCCGGGAGTTTTTTTTGTCACAACCAAAATTTTGGCTTAACTTTTAGCCGCATCGTAATCTGACTATTCACATTGCCCGTCCACGGAACATACATCTCCGTCCTGAGCCATTTCCGTTTTACCCCGCAACTCCTCCTCCCTTTCGGAAAAACTTTTCTCAAGTGTTTCAATAAAAACTTCTATCGGTTGTGCCCCCGAAATGCCATATTTCCGGTCAAAAACAAAGAAAGGAACTCCCCTTACTCCTATCCTGCTTCCTTCCTGAATATCCTGATAAACTTTGTAGGCATAAACATCATCAGTCAATGCTTCATCTATTTGGGATTTATTTAAACCAATCAATATTCCCAAATCTTCCAATGTTTCCGCATCATTCAGGTCTCTTCCCTGTGTAAAGTATGCCTTAAAAAAAACCTCTTCCGCTCTGTCTCCAAGACCCAACTCTTTCGCACGCTGAATGATTCGATGTGCTTTCAATGAATTGGCCACCACAGCGAGATCAAATCGATATTCCAATCCGACCTGCCGCGCCATTTTAATCACATGTTGATGCAACTGCTCGGATTGCTCCGGAGAAATTCCTTTTCTTTCACTCAAATATTGATAAACCGTCTTTCGTTTGGATATCTCTTCCGGAATCTCCGGATCCAACTGGTAGGACTTCCATTCAATTTCAATCCGGTCTTTTGCATCAAACCTATTTAACGCTTCCTCAAAATGCCGCTTTCCAATGTAACAGAAAGGACACATGATATCACTCCATATTTCTACTTTCATTTGAAAAAATTATCTTAATAAAACACAAACCAATGATAATAGTTGGAAAGCGCCGTCAATAAACTCATAAAGGATGATCATACCAATATTTCCTGCTCTATGCATCCATTTATATTGCATTCAAAGTCAAAACTTTAAACCAAGGATAGAGGAAATCAAGCATAACACCTCGGTTGTGAATTGCTTTTGTTCTTTGAAAAAATGATATTTGTCACAGCATTTAGTAAAGGTTCGACATACTTCAAAGTGTTTTGAAGACATTTAGCGCCTCGCCTATCTGCGGGGCATTTTTATTACTGTATCCACAAATCTAATTTATTTATTCAATTTTCCGGAAAAGAATCCGGTATTTATCCCTCGTGGTTTTCAATATTCAATTTGTTCTAATGCGCCTGTTTATCACACCTTTATCATCTGACTCTGCGTTTTATCTTCTTATTTCACCACCATCAAACATTTATTTTTTACCTTTGAATCTATGTTCAGCGGAAAAAAGATTTTTATCCTCGCCCCCCATACCGACGACGGCGAGCTTGGCTGCGGCGGCACCATCGCTCGCGCCATAGAAGAAGGTGCCGACGTATATTATATCGCCTTCTCCACTGCAGAC
Organism: Saprospiraceae bacterium; assembly: GCA_024103005.1. Classification (GTDB taxonomy): domain Bacteria; phylum Bacteroidota; class Bacteroidia; order Chitinophagales; family Saprospiraceae; genus Parvibacillus. The sequence goes on along the minus strand of JAGFJA010000075.1, from coordinate 71,583 downwards.
AAGTCCGTACCGAAAGAATATCCTTCCAACCAACTGGAAATCGAAGTACGCGAAGCCACCGCCCTCCTCGGCATCAAGCCCGAAAACCTCTTTGTCTATAAATACGAAGTGCGCAAACTCAATTATGTCCGCCAGGAACTGCTCGAACTGCTCATGGTTCTCAGAAACCAGCACAATCCCGACATCATCTTCGTTCCCTCCAGCCGCGATATCCACCAGGATCACAGCACCATCGCCCACGAAGCCATGCGGGCATTCAAAACCCGAACCATCTATGGCTATGAACTCATTTGGAACAATATCGACTTCCGCACGAATGCCTTCATCGTCCTCAACGAACAACACATCAACAGGAAAATATCCGCTCTGAGTGCTTACAAAACTCAGGAAGGCAGAGACTATATGGACCCCGACTTCATCCGCTCCCTCGCCAGAGTGAGGGGAACACAGATAGGTAAGGAATACGCCGAGGCCTTCGAACTGGTAAGAACTGTCATCCTTTGACAGGTATTTCATTCCCGAAAACACCCATTCTATCCCTATTTAGAATTTACCACAAGTGAATCTTATTTTTATACATGTTAAAATATTGTAATATATTTGTCAAAAGTTTCTTTTATTAACGCTGACCTAATATCTTTGTAAAGATTTTCAGTATGTGATCTGATTTTTTGGTCAACATTACTCATTAAAACCAATCGATTTTATGCGTATTTTATATTCCCTTTTTATTTTAAGCTATGTAATGACCCTGACACAGGGGCAAACACCTGATTATTTCGAGAAAAACTACTTAGATGCCCGGCAAAAATCAAGCGTTGACAACAAGTTGAGCATCATCGTCTTCTACCATGACCGCAGTAAAAGCAGTGCTTTCAATATGCAGCTAGTCTTCAATAATCCTGAGGTAAAAAGCATCATTTTAAAAAACTACCACATCGCAGCTGCCAACGAAGCTGACTTTGACGGCAAAATCCTGATGAAACGGTGCGAGCTCACCCGTATTCCGTCCTTGGCCCTTATGGACCATGATGGCAAACTGATTGCCGGAGCCAACTATGGCATGACAGCAAATAAACTCATCGAATTCCTCCTATTTTACAGTTCACCTACCAATTACAACAAAACAGCTGATTACCGGGACGACTCCTGGGCGTCTGCAGTGGATAGCTGGAACGGATACAAGGGGCCGGATGATGCCGACAAAGACCAACCGGATCAACCGGCTATGACGGCTAAAGATAACAATGCACCGGCTACAACGCATGCAACTACGACGCCTGCTGCTAAAACGGAGCCTGCCAAGCCTGCTCAGGTACAGGATACAAAGGTTGCAGAAGTTGAAAAGCCGGCTACAAAGGCTTCTGAGCAAAAAATAGAAACTCCTCAGCCCAAGACTACAGCCGCTTCAGCGACCACTACAAATCATGTACCCGAGAAAACATACAAATATGTAGTGCAGGCAGGTATTTTCAGCGTCCATCCAAGTGCAACTTCTCTGGTAGAAAAAATCAATGCAGTGGGTGGCAAGGCCTTTATCGAAGAGATAGATCAGGCGGGAAAGACGCTGTATAAAGTATTCGCAGGAAGGTATTATACCGAAAAGGAAGCAAGAGACTTCATCACCAAGCTCGCCGAATCAGGTATCAACTCATTTATCAAATCGATTAACTGATGATGGAAGAATTCTACCTCACCCGCATAAACCGTATCTGGGGATGCCATTCTGCCGACCTGTCCAAACCGTTGGCAGGCAAGGTGCTTGCTACCCTTCCTTCTGTCGAAGATGGTTATATCCGTATCGCTGGAGGTAAAATTACGGAAATAGGCTCCATGCAGCACTTTAAGCCGGCGGCAGGAGTGGACATCGTTGATGCCGGACGAGGTCATGTCCTTCCGGCATGGTGCGACAGCCATACTCACCTCGTACACGCAACAAGCCGAGAAAAAGAATTCGAGATGAGGCTGCAAGGTCGCTCCTATGAAGAGATAGCCGCTGCAGGCGGAGGCATCCTCAACTCTGCAGATGTACTCAGAGCCATGGACGAAGAAGAGCTCTATGACGTGAGTTACCGACGTTTTCGTGATATTCAGCGTATGGGGACAGGGGCCATTGAAATCAAAAGCGGTTACGGTCTCGATTTCGACAGTGAAATAAAAATGCTCAAAGTCATCCGCCGACTAAAAGAAACCAATGAAATACCCGTTAAGGCTACCTTTCTCGGAGCCCATGCCTTCCCGAGAGAATTCAGCAATGACCATGACGGATACATCGACCTGATCACCCGGAAAATGCTGCCTTATATCAGCGACCATGGGCTGGCTGACTACATAGATGCCTTCTGTGACAGAGGTTTTTTCTCTCCCACACAAACAGAAAAAATCCTCGAAGCCGGTGCCAAATACGGATTAAAGCCAAAGATTCACGCCAATGAGCTTGCTGTATCAGGCGGCGTCCAGATCGGCGTAAAACATGGAGCCATCAGCGTGGACCACCTGGAAGAAATGGACGACGATTCCATTGCAGCCCTGGCTGCATCTGACACCATCGGCACTATGCTTCCCGGTTGTGCCTTCTTCCTTGGAATTCCATTTCCGCAGGCAAGAAAAATGATCAATGCAGGCGCTAAACTTGCTATCGCAACGGATTATAATCCAGGCACTGCACCTTCAGGAAATATGAATATGGTGGTTTCGCTCGCTTGTATCAGGCTGAAAATGACGCCTGAAGAAGCCGTCAATGCAGCAACTATCAATGGTTCCTTTGCCATGGAATTACAACATAAGACAGGCAGCATCACGGTAGGGAAAGAAGCAAGTTTTATACTTACACATACTATGCCATCGCTCGCATATTTCCCTTATTCCTTTGGGCATCACCCTGTTTCAAAAGTCTTTATAAGAGGACGGGAAGTTTAAATCATCGGCTTGTATAAAAGAATCCTACAAATCAACTTTGGATTAAAATTTTAACAAAATCCTATTTTAATCCATACTATATTTGTCTAAAATACTTAGGATAAAAATATGAAACGTCATTCAGGCTTTATTTTTAAAAACTGGGCTAAGAATGTCATTTCGCCCCCACTGGCTTGTTTTCAGCCTGAAACCGAATTAGAAATCATCGAACTTGTCAAAAATTATCCTAAGGTAAAAGTGGTCGGCGCCGGTCATTCGTGGTCAAAGATTTGCGACACCGATGGTATCCTTATCAACCTCGACCTTTACAACAAAGTCATCCACCTGGACAAGAAAACCAAAACCATCCGTGTGCAATCAGGTATCAGAATACGCGACCTCAACGATGAACTGTCTGCCCATGGCCTGGCACTCGAAAATATGGGCTCCATCGATCATCAGACCATCTCAGGCGCCGTCTCAACAGGCACGCACGGCACCGGCATAGATTTCTGCATCCTGGGGGATCAGATTATTGAATTTACACTCATCCGTGCTGACGGAACCCTGATCGAAGTACATAGAGACAAGGATACGGAATTATTCAATGCTGCCATTGTTAGCCTTGGATGTCTGGGAATTATGTCCGAGATGGTCATACAGGCAGTAGATTCCTTCAACCTCCACGATATTACTACGACTCGTCCTTTTGATGAAGTCATCAACCAAATCGACAAGCTGTATCTCAGCTCCGATCACTTCAAAATCTGGTGGCTTCCACCTACCGACGATGCCGTCGTATTTACTTACAACCGTACGCGACAAGAAGTTAATGACAGCAATACAAGACGATATCTGAAAGATCGGGTATTCTCGGTAGCAGTGTACAGGACGCTCGTATTTATTGCCTCTGTCTTTCCCCGTCTTGCACGGCCTTTTAATGCATTCCTGACGTCTCAAATGAAGGGTCCTTTAAACAGAATTATTGAAAGCAATCTTGGTTTTACCGTCCCGGATCCTCCTTATCACTATGAGACAGAATGGGCATTTGATGCCGCCAATGCAAAGGAATTGCTGAAGGAATACAGCGAGTGGTTTATCCGTAATAAATATTACAGCAATTTCATTCAGGAAATAAGATTTACTAAAAATGACTCATTCTGGTTAAGCGGCTGCACCGGACGCAACACCATCTGGCTTGGATTGTACTGTTTCAGGCATGAAGATTTTGAAAACAGACTAAAACATTTTGAAGAGTTTGCCACCCGACATAACGGACGACCGCACTGGGGCAAGAGGTTTAATGTCAGCAAAGGATATCTGGAAAAACAATATCCTAATTATGCCGATTTTGTTAAACTAAGGGCAGAAATGGATCCCGGCGGAAAGTTTGAAAATGACTTTATCAGCCAATTATTTTCTGAATGATTTGATTTGAGCAAAATGGCAGTTAACACAGCGTTTAACACCAGTTCTTCGACAACAAAAGGATAAATAAAGGTATGAAAAAATATAAATATGGACGACCAAGACGTTGACCCCAGCCACCGGCAGAAAGGATGTACTATTCAGGTTATATGAGAATCAATGAACTGAAGAAATCGGATAAGTTGAAAATTCTACGATTGAAAGTTATGAAAATACCATTATCCAGGTAAACAGTAAGCAAAGAACAAGAAACAGAATTCATCCCACTTATGCCGAATCTATTGGACAAGGCGCATTAAGGAGATTTGGAATTCGTAATTCATAATTCGCAACTCGTTCTTATCTATAATTCCTCTTGGATTGACCCTAAAATCTCAACCACAGGCACTTTGGTAATTATTATATCCGACAAATCAAACAGGCAAAAGCCCATCAAACGGCAAAGCTAATAAACGTCGAAGCTATCATAATACTACGTAAAAGCATCCGCAAACCAACTACTACCGGCTGCTCTGCAATGGTGATAATTTGACGCTGTGTTTGACAGTAAATCAGGCAATGCGGGTTTTGTTCTTCAAATGAAATTTAGCAGAAAAAATAGCTACCTTCGCGAAGGCTTAAATAGTTAATCTGTATTTCAGTAAAAAAAATGCAGGTGCAACCTTTGTCAAAATCATTTTGTTGGAATAAATTATAGTATTGAAAGATTCGGATTGAACAACAGATTGAAAATATTCCTCCTCATTGCCTGGGTAATTATCTTCCGTCTCAGTGCCTTTGCGCAGCAACGTTGCGGTCAGGATTATATTACCGCTCAGGCACGACAGTATCTGCCTGATTATGAAGAAAGATCAGCAGCTATGGAAGCAGTCATTGCCTCGGATATTCAGTCAGATCGACTCCAGACAAGAAATACGCTTTATATTCCGGTAGTCGTCCACGTCGTATATTATGACCAAACTGAAAAAATCTCTGAAGCTCAGGTGCGGTCTCAAATAGAAGTACTCAATGCAGACTTTGCACACCTGATCATCCCAGGAACCATCCCGGATGAATTTGCCCATGCTTACCAGGATGTCAATATCCGGTTTTGCCTGGCGAGTAAGGACCCTGAAGGCAATCCCACTACAGGAATAACATATAATTCTACCAACTTTTCCAATATAGGAATCAAGACAGATGCTATGGGAAGGAAACGTATCCACCACAGCAGCCTGGGTGGCGCCGATGCATGGCCTACCGACAAATATCTGAATATCTGGGTTTGTCGTCTGGATGAATACCTTGGCTATGCAACCGGACCGGACAATATTCTGTTTCCGGATGAAGACGGAGTGGTAATCAATTTTTCCAACTTCGGCAACATAGGCTTAATAGACCCGAATGGGCGGTACAACATGGGCAGAACAACGACACATGAGGTAGGGCACTACTTCGGCCTGCTTCATCTCTGGGGAAAAAATTCGTCTGGATGCGGTGACGACTTAGTTGAAGATACACCGCTTCAGGGTACACCTCACTATGGATGTCCGGATTATCCGCAGATCTCATGTATGACCTCCAATATGTTTATGAACTATATGGATTATGTCGATGACGCTTGTATGTATTTTTTTACCAAAGGCCAGGGAGCCAGGATGCGCTCCATTCTTGAAAATTTCAGGAAGGGATTACTCACCAATAAAAATACCCACTGCTCCGATGACAGCATAACCACCACGCCTTTAAAAGACAGAATCAGGCTTAAAAATACCCTTGTCAATGGGGAAATTACCCTCATTCAGGCAGAGGGACTCAATGAGGTCTTGTACATAGAATTATACGACGAGGCAGGAAGATTGATAAAAAAATATACTAAAATTGCACAAAGTGAGTTTAATTTGCAGTATAATCGTTCATTAGCTTCCGGAATGTATTTTCTTCGCATCCGCACAGCCGGTGATCAGACGACCTTAAAACTATTTATTTATGATTAATTACACAAAAGCACACAAGAATATTCTCACCCTTTCTATGCTCCTTCTTTTGTTAAGCGCATGCAAAACCTCTACAAAAACAGCGGAAACACCCAAAGGTGAACTACCGGCCGTACGCAAATACTTTACCATCGACAATGGTGCCTGTTTCGGTCGGTGTGCCGTGTATGAAATTACTTTCCAAAGCGACTCTACCCTCCGCATGAACGGCAAGACCTATGTCAATTATCAGGGTCACTATTTTAAAAAACTGACAGGCGGTCAGTTTGACACATTGATGGATCTCTATAAGGCAGTAAAACTGGACACTTTCGGCAATACCTATACCAACAACATCGTCGATCTGGCAGCTGTAACCTATTATTTCTTCGATGAATACAATGCCGTAAAAAAGAAAATATTTACTCAAGGCGTATATCCGCCACCACTTTCAGACCTTTCCTCAGCAATGAGGATGTACATCAGCAAACTCGGCTGGGAGCATGATCACAATGCCGAAACAGTCAATCCCGATGAAGTCATCATCCAGGTCAAGGAGGGTAAGAATGTCCAGGACATCATCGATGAAAACTGGCGATACAAGTTGTTTATCAAGGCAGAACTGTCTAAGTCCGGTATCTACCTCTTAGGATTCGACAAGACAACCATCGAACAGAACCAACTAATCAACCTCCTCAAAAGACAGGATGGCGTACTCCTTGTCCAGACAAATAATAAGGTAGAGCTGAGACGGTGATCGATTAGAGAACGCTTAGAAAATAATTTATTTCTCAAGGATATGGCAGGTGATTTTTTAGAAACCTCAATCAGATTATTCTAATCATAATTCAGTATTAAGGATATTTTTCCTTCATAAATTCACTGAAGGGGTCTTTCATGTTGACGATAAGGGATGGAATGTCAAATCCGTTTTGACGGACACAGTTGAGATAACCCTCCCTCCTCATCGGGTATGCGCCCAGGCTTTCAAGATGATCGGAGTGCATTTGGCAGTCAATGAGGACTATGCCTTGTCGTACCAAAAACTCACAGGCGAGGATAAAGGCGTATTTACTGGTGTTGCTGATATTGGCAAACATGCTTTCACCTGAGAAAATCCTACCTGTAATGACGCCATACAGCCCACCAATCAATGTCCCGTTTTCGTCCCACACTTCAAATGAGTGAGCTCTGTTTTGAGCAAAAATTTCCTTATAAACATGGATATACTCCGGGGTAATCCAAGATGGTTCCTGAGTTTTGCGCTTTTCTCCCCTTGAGCATTTGCTGATGACGCCTTGAAAATCAGTGTCACACGTCACCCGCCAGGGACGCTCTCTGACAATTTTCCGCATGGACTTACTTATATAAACCTTGTGGGGATCAAGTACCCATCTCGGGTCCGGACTCCACCACAAAATAGGATCAGCCGGATTATTCACCGGAAAGATTCCAAAGCGATAGGCTGTCAGGACGTCCATGCTGTCAAGATAATAGGACAAACCAACCAAGCCCTGCTCATCAGCCTGAGTGGGATGCACGAAGGTCATGTCCCTGACGACAAACGAGTCATGATCTTCAATATCCAAGTCCGAAAAATTATTCTATGACAACCGAAAGTCCTTTGTCTATAAGTGCTTCTTTTAGGGGCTTTAAGGTATAATAAGAACCGATTTTTACAGAAGCCTTACCGGTAAAGTGAATGATATAAGACAATTGCTCTGCTTGCTCAAAGGTATGCTTGAGTATCTCTACAAAGCAATTAATCACCCATTCAAAAGTATTGTAATCGTCGTTGTACACAATTAATTCCTGTTGATTAACAGTGGTTGATTCAGCTAATAAAACATCTTCTTCCGAATCAAAAGACGAAAAAGTTGAATAAGTCATAAGATGTCAGATATTTAGCGGGATTAAAACTATACCTAATTTTTCTTTAAGAGTGCAAAGTAAATCATTTTTAATCAATTTACTATTTATTAAGTAACAAATAACATATAATTTTTACTTTCATGGGTTAAAGGCTGCCTAACCCGGAATCCTTCCCGATTTTCACTAAAACAGTTCCTCTTCATCCTCATAAAACCTACCTTTAAACTCGTCTATTTCGCGGCGATCTCGTTTAGTCGGCCTGCCGCTTCCTTTGTCTCTCACCTCTGTCGGAGACTTACCTACAAACCATTTTTCAAACTTGTTGAGTTCTTCTTCAGGGGTGATATTTTCATAGCATGTGACGGCTATGGGCGCACCTACCCTTTTTTCGATGATTCCTTTGACGACAAGTTGATAATTGATATGATCCTTATTGCATTGTACGACGTCATTAACCTTGACAAGGCTCGATGCCTTGGCGGGAGCATTGTTGATTCTAACCTTTCCCCCTGAGCAAGCATCAGTAGCGAGGCTGCGGGTTTTAAAAAACCGGATAGCCCACAGCCACTTATCGATACGTGTCTTTTCGGGAGAACTCATTTAATCTGTAGGATTTTCGATAAGTAAACTGTTTTTGTCAAGTACAGGAAGTTTCATATTCAGTTTAGACAATTCCTTAACCATGATGTCGGCAATGACGTAATTGCGGTACCAGCGGTCATCTACAGGGACGATGTGCCAGGGGATGGAACTGTTGTTGATGGCGTATTCATAAGCTTTCATGTATTCATCCCATAGCTTACGCTCTTCCCAGTCGCCGGGATTGTGCTTCCAGTTTTTGGCAGGATTATCGATTCTTTCCTTGAGTTGCTTGAGCTGATAACCTTTGGAGATGTGAAGGTAGAATTTGAGAATGGTAGTGTTGTTATCAAATTGCAACAGTTCTTCAAAAGCATTGATAGCAGCCATCCGCTTCTGAACACGATCTTCGTCGATCCAATGATGCACTCTTTGAACCAGAATGTCTTCATAGTGTGATCTGTTGAATATCTGGATAAATCCTTTTTCGGGCGCATTGGCGTGGATGCGCCAAAGGAAGTCATGATGCATTTCTTCCTCGCTTGGCTTTTTGAAGGCCTCAAGACGGATGCCCTGAGGACTGCATTTTGAAAAGACATTTTTGGTCGCACCATCTTTTCCACTGGCGTCCAAACCCTGAAAAACAACTAAGACGGAATGCTTTTTCTCTGCATAAAGTAAGTGCTGCAGGTGACCTATCTGATCATAGAGCTCTTTGCATACTTCCTTTATTTTACCTTTTTTCAGACCTTTGGGCGCTTTGGTAGAAATCTTTGACAGTTTGATATTTTTGGGCATAGTTAAACTTTAATATTTTGAAAAAATTATATTTCTCAAAGATATAACTATCTGATAAAAATTAATAATGCCATGAGTCCATAGAAAATGTGATCGATCAAAACACATCTTTTTTCCGGCGTCTAAGACAAGACAGCACAATTCTGATTTCTAATTTTCAGTCAACTAATCTAAATTTTCCTTACCTTTCACCTTGGAAAGTTTTTACTCCGATGACAGACTATCACAATCCAAAACTCGTAGTTCAACCCGGCAAGGTAAGATCCGGCAAAATCACCTGGAGGAGTCCATCCAACATAGCCTTAATCAAGTATTGGGGTAAGTACGAACCGCAGATGCCTCGCAATCCGTCCCTGAGTTTTACACTGGATGCCGCCTATACGGAGACTATTCTGGAATATGGTCCCAAGATGAGTGACCGCCCCGGTGTAGCTGTGGATTTTATGTTCCACAAGGAGCACAATAAGGCATTCAGCCAGAAAATTGAAAAATTCCTAACTTCCCTGTTGCCTATTTACCCGTTTTTAAGTCAGATTGACCTCACGATATTCTCAAGCAATAGCTTTCCTCATTCAGCCGGAATAGCCTCCTCTGCCTCCTCCATGAGCGCCCTTGCCCTTTGTCTGTGTACCATGGAAGACGAGCTGTTCGGTACATTGAGCAGTGATGAGGAATTTGAACGAAAAGCGTCTTATATTGCTCGGCTTGGCTCAGGCAGTGCCTGTAGATCGATATTCGCAAGGGCAGCACTCTGGGGTGAGACACCGGATGCCATAGACTCATCAAATGAATATGCAATCGGCTGGGGACATCACCTGCATCCTGTATTTACAACGTTTCACGACGATATCCTGATTATCAGTAAGGATGAAAAAAGTATCTCATCGTCTGCCGGGCACAAACTGATGGATCATAATCCCTATGCCGAAACAAGATATATGACCGTCAATGCCAGATTGAAACGATTGATAGGAATCCTGAAAGCAGGCGATGTAGAAGCCATGGGTGTTTTAGTCGAACAGGAAGCATATAGTTTGCACGGGCTCATGATGCTTTCCAATCCGCCTTACCTGCTCATAAAGGCCAATACCCTGGCTGCCATTGAGAAATTGGTTCGATGGCGTGACGAACAGAAAGTACCGCTGTACTTTACACTGGATGCAGGCCCAAATCTACACCTCCTGTATCCCGACGAATGTGCATCTACTGTCAAGAATTTTATCCAAAATCAACTCCTGACACACTGCGTCAATGGTGCCTACATTCCGGACAAGGTAGGCGCCGGACCCATACAGCTATAACGAAACAAATATACCCATGAGCCAATCCGTTCATATCAGAGATAATCACGTTAAAAAAGAAAGGTCATGATAATCGATATTGTCCTGGTATTGCTGATAGGCCTGGTATTCTATGCAGGTTATACAAATGGCGTATTTGGAGTCGTGCTAAAGGTCTTGCTGCTCATCGGTGCTTTCCTGCTTGCATTAAAACTATTTCCCATTGTTTTTCTGTTCATGGAAAATACATTTGCCAATATAACTCTGGTATATTTTGTGATCGGCTTTTTGCTCGTCCTGGTCACCGTCATTTTGGTTTACAGGTTTTTATCCAAGAAAATAGAAGGATGGGTCAAGGCCAACTCAATGAAGCAGGTAACTAAGATTACAGGCGGCTTGATATTGTCGATGTTTATCTTATTGATTGTCAGTTTTGTTTCAGGCAGGTTAATTAATTTAAAAATACTTAAAAAATCTGCTTTTGACCAATCCGTTATCTTTCCCGTTGTAGAAAAAATCGATCAGGGCTTCACTGCCTTGTTACGCAATACGGAGGAGGTATTTGATCGCTCATTTGAAAATAATATTAAGACTATCAACGAAATAGATCGCCGCCAAAAATCTGATTCTATTTACAATAAGAAGAAATAAAGAAAATTGATTAAGAAACTCCATGTTTAAGAAATTGCACTTTTATACCTTAAGATGCGAAGCTATCATCTATTAAGATCAAAGCAAGTCGGTTTTAACTGAATCGACACCTTGAACATATTTACTTTTTGCCTGATAAAAAAGGTACCGCGATGAGTTCTTAACGTTTCTTCGACAATGAATTACTCAAAATACTTAAAGCCCGGTTCAAAAGGATCCGCTGACGTTTCACTGTATAATTCATCGCAAATTTTTGGCGGTTCACCAACTCCTTCGCTAAATCCATAAAGTCCGTTTCCCACAGAACTTACTATTGCCTAATGCTTGTACTTTCCATTTTGGCAACAAACAGGCGGAATAAATTCACTATTGAAAAATCACTGTATCTCTCCGGCTGACAAAGCCGGTGAATATTCCAATCGGGTTGGAAGCGCCTGCAACATTGGATTTAATCTGACCCGGCTGTCCGAAAGGATTGCCATTGGCGAGGTTGGCATTGGTTATACTTGTAAAAAATTCATGATATTCCTTTGTGATGTGACTAAGCGAAATTATCATGGTATCGCCAATAACCGGCTGTTTATCTTTTCTCTCATAGATGGCACCAAAGGCTACTTCCTCTGAATGATTTATTTTATCATCTGTCGTATAATTTTGCAATGGCAGACTGTCAAGTGAATTGATGTGTATCATTCTCCTGTAATAATCTTCAGTGTCCGGATTATCCCTGTGATAGGCAAGTACGGTTGCCCGGGTTTTACGGTTATTGGCATAATCAACCCGGGTACTGTCGAGGGATGCAATATGCGGTATAACGGTAGAAGAGTTAATCACTGAGCCGTTGGAAAGGACAATATGCAAATGAAAAGTGTCTGTAAAATCTTCAGGAACAAGGGTATCATTGGAATAATTAGATACAAATCCGGAAATGGAATTCAGCTCCAGTTTTTCCTTCAGTTCAATGGTATCTCCTCCATGAATGATGGTTACACGGGCGCCGGATTCAAGGATGGATTGCAGGAAGGCAGCCGGTTCGCTTCCTGTCAGCGGGTCGAAAAAGCTGTTGCTGTGGGTGAGCAGCAGTTCATACCGCTGCCCCGGGATTAGGTAACATTCCACGACGGGTTGATCGGTGTATGCCGGCAATTCGATCTCGACGATTTTATTGAGGTTGCAGGAAGTTAGGGCAAGGAAAATGATCAGTATAAATGATATTTGCTTCATGATAATGACTTTAGAAAGTAAAGTTCCATGTGATAGATGGTAAAACCGGAAATAATGAAATCTGTCGTGCGACGATTTTTTCAGGTATTCTGATGGTCACCCCATCCTGTACCCTTGTAACATATTGGGTCTCCAAAGTGAGAAAATAAGGATTGCGCCGGTTATATACATTGTAAATACTCAGATTAAGATTGCTCTTCCCCCACCGTGGAAACATTGTATAGATAATACTCAGGTCACCCCGGTGGTACGGAGGCAGCCTGAAAGTGTTGCGATCGCCGTAAACAGGCGTTACCGGGCTAAAGGTTCCGCCCTTTGTGTCCTGAAAAACGGCTCTTCCTCCGGGAAGCCAGGCAAGATCACCCGACCCGAAGACCCATGAAGCGGAGGCCGTCCACCTTCGGTTTATCTCATAGGAAGCAACCACTTTGACGTCGTGGCGGCGATCATATTTGGGTGAAAAATATCGCCCATCCATGATGCCTGGAAAATCACCACGTCTTACAAAGGCAAGTGTATAGGCGATCCAACCGGTCAAGGGTCCGCCCTGCTTTTCGATACTCACTTCAGTTCCATAGGCATAACCGCGGCCAAAAACAAACTCTTTTTCTATCTCGTCATTCAGAAAGAGGTTGGCCCCATCTCTGAAGTCCACCTGATTTTTCAGCCATTTATAATAATATTCATTGGTAAGGAGGAGACCGGGCGCCAGTAAGTAATTCAAGCCGACAGACAGCTGGTCGGACCGCTGTGGCCGGACGATATCAGTGGAAGGATACCAGACATCGGTCGGCAGAGACACACCGGAATTGGAGACCAGATGAATATATTGCTTCATACGGGCATAACCGGCCTTGACAGACCATTTTGTATCCGCCTCATAGACTAAAGACAACCGGGGTTCAATACCTGCATCCCAAAAATCTTTCTGATTCCATGCAGACAAACGTACACCCGCATTCAGCTTCATCTTCGGAATGATTTGCATTTCATTACTGACATAGCCCGCAAATTCATTGCCTGCTCTGTCTATTCCACTGCTAAATGAGATGCTGCCGTCATCCGAACCGGCTTTGAGGCGACCCACCGTAAAAGCAAAGTGTGTGGCAGAGAGCCCTGCCTTTAATGAATGTTTACTATTGAGGTTATAGTCAAAATCCGTCTTAAAGCCTATGTTTTTAATCCTGCTTCCCAAAGAGAAATTAAAGCCACTAACTTCATTGGATATATTATACTTATAGTCAGAAAAGATAAAGGAAGTATTAGCAAACAACTTTGGACTGAAGATGTGATTCCACCTTGCAGTCAGGGTGGCATTGCCCCATGAGAAGCCAAGATCCAAGGTACTGTCTTTTAGTGCAAAATTATCACTGCCAAAGTATCCACTCAGATACAGTCTGTCTTTATCGCTCAGCTTCGTATTGACCTTGGCGTTCAGATCGTAAAAATTGTATCCCGGGATTTTGTTCCAGTCGGGATCGTTGCGTTTACTATGGTTGATGGCATTGGTTATCAGATCGACATAGGTGCGTCTGCCGGACACGATAAAGGCGTTGTGTTCATTGCCTATCGGACCTTCAAGGGTTAATCTGGAAGTAATCAGACCTATGCCGCCTGAGCCGGAGAAAGATTGGGTGTTACCATCTTTCATTCGCACATCAATCACCGAAGAAAGGCGCCCGCCATACTGAGCCGGAAAGCCGCCTTTATACATACGCACATCCTTGATGGCATCGGCGTTGAATGTCGAGAAAAAACCGAATAGATGGTTGGCGTTGAATACCGTGGCTTCATCCAGGAGAATAAGATTCTGATCAGCAGCCCCACCTCTTACAAAGAGACCGGTACTGCCTTCAGAACCTGATGAGACACCGGCTTTGAGCTGTAAGGTCTTGATGATGTCAACTTCACCGAACAGCGCAGGCAGGACTTTGCTTGTCTTAGCAGAAATCTGTTCAAAGCCCATCTGGGTATCTGTCAGTCGTTCTTTAAGTTGGCCGGCAGTAATGACCACTTCCTTCAGATCGATGCTTCCCTGTTTCATACTGATATTAATCTTTAGGTCGGACGAAGCTGGCAGCTTTCGCGACCAGGTCTGCATACCGATATAATTGGCTGTTAACCGGACGGAATCTCCGGGAGGAAAGGAGAGGGAATAAAATCCGTATTCATTGGATGCCGTTGAACTTTCTGTTCCCGGTGCTGAAATCCTCACACCTATCAGGGTCTCTCCGGTGAGGCTGTCGGTAACTATACCGTGAAAGGTCACCTGATTACTCTGTGCATGACATGCATAAGAAAGGAGAACTTCGGTAAAAAGCAGTATGAAAACTATTCTCATAATTCAAGTCAGATTGGTGGTTGGTTAATCTGAATAACAAAAATTGGAAACCTCAAAGGTAAGTCATCAAAAACAAATCTGAAATACTTTAATATCATGATATTCAAACATAGAAAAAAATAACATAAGGCAGGCAGGGCGGTTACTTCTGCACAAATATTAAAAATAAATGTTATGGTATCATTTTTGCATTATATTAAGGTATAAGTTAAGTCCCTTTTTTTAGCCGATTGACGACAAATAAAAAATTGAGTCATGAAACCAGTAACAAAAGAAGTCAAAGAATTATTGATGGAAGCTTTACGAGATGTACGTGTCTGGGCGATTGTACTTATCCTCATTGCTATATGGATCTTTGTAATGCAATTTCCGGTATAAACGGAAGATATTATTCCGAATATAACATACTTTTTACTTGCCTTATTACAAAATATTTTAACAAAAATCCCGCATCTAAGCTATGACAGTCCAGATGCGGGAAATTTTTTGATCGGATTAATTATCAAATCATACAGACCATTTTATCAGGGTGGAGCCCCATGTGAAACCGCCGCCGAAGGCTGTAAGGATAATATTGTCACCCTTTTGTATTTTGTCCTTCCATTCCCAAAGACAAAGAGGGATAGTTCCTGACGTTGTGTTTCCGTATTTTTCGATATTTATCATTATTTTCTCAAGAGGAAAATCCAGTTGTTCTGACACCGAGGTAATGATGCGCATATTTGCCTGATGCGGAACAAGCCAGGCGATATCATCATTTGTGAGGTTGTTGCGTTTCATGATCTCACTTACTGTACTTGCCATTCCCTGGACTGCATGTTTAAACACATGCTTGCCCTCTTGATACACATAATGTTCACGAGCATCAACTGTTTCGTGACTGGCAGGCTTCACCGAACCTCCGGCTTTCATGTGGAGTACGTGTCTTCCGGCACCGTCACCTTTCAAAATAGAATCTTGTAATCCGGTACCGTCATCAAATGGTTCCAGCATCACAGCTCCGGCACCATCCCCAAAGATGATACAAGTCGCCCGGTCCGTATAATCCACGATAGAGGACATTACGTCGGCACCCACTACAATAACTTTTTTGTAAGTACCGGTCATAATAAACTGTGCGGCTGTCGTCAGTGCAAACAAAAATCCGCTACAGGCGGCATTAACATCGAAGCCAAAGGCATTTTTCATACCTACCTTGTCACACAATATGTTGGCAGTATCCGGGAACACAAAATCCGCGGTAACTGTTGCAAAGATCACCAGTTCGACCTCTTCCGGCTTGGTATTTGTGCTTTCGAGTAGTTTAATCACAGCAGGTAATGCCAGATCGCTCACACCTTTGCCCGGACTGTTAAAAATTCTTCTTTCTTTGATACCGGTTCTGGTCCTTATCCATTCATCATTGGTATCTACCATCTTTTCTAGATCAGCATTAGATAGAATGGTGTCCGGGACATAACCTTCCACACCTGTAATCCCTGCCTTTATCATATTTTTTCGTTTATTTTGTGAAATTAATACTTTTGAATGATCTCATTATATAATCTAATCAAAACCTTCTTTCAATAAGTCGTGAATATGGATGACTCCGCTGTAAATGTCCCCATCCATCACTAAAAGCTGGGTAATGTTCAAGTTTTTCAACATCTGCAATGCGTTTACAGCCAGTTGACTGCCTTGTATTGTCTTTGGGGAATGAGTCATAATATCTCTTGCCCGAAGGTTATTGATATCCGTATTTCTTTCGAGCATTCTTCTCAAGTCGCCATCCGTGATAATTCCTTCGATGTGAGCTTCCTCTCCCACGGCGGCGACACCCAGTCTGCCGGATGAAATAGCCACAATGACCTCGCGAATAGTCGCATCAGGGCCAACCAAAGGCTTATTATTAAAGCGGCAGATATCTCGTACACATGTGTACAACTGCTTTCCTAGATTTCCTCCCGGATGATATCTTGCAAAATCTCTGTCAGAAAAGCCCTTTTCACTGAGCAATGCTATTGCCAGTGCATCGCCCATCGCCATCTGTGCCGTAGTGCTGGAGGAAGGTGCGAGATTATTGGGATCGGCTTCCCGCTCGACAGGAAGGTAAAGCGTGATATCAGCATCATAGGCCAGGCTCGAATTGAGATTGGATACCATGCCGATGATTTTATTTCCCATGGATTTCAGATAGGGCGTCAGCACTTTGATTTCCGGAGTGTCTCCGCTTTTTGAAAGAACGATGATGATATCGTCTTTCTGTATTATGCCGAGATCTCCGTGAATAGCATCAGCAGCATGCATGAAAATCGAAGGACTACCTGTAGAGTTCAGTGTTGCGACCATTTTCTGGGCTACAATAGCGCTTTTTCCAATACCTGTGACCACCAATCTACCCGGATTATTCAGGATTAAATGTACTGCTCGTGTAAAATTATCGTCAATGTGTTCTTTAACTGCTTCAAGACATTGAATTTCAGCATCAAAGACCTTCCTTGCTCTATCAACAAAGTTATTTATCTCACTCATCTAGTCCTAACGGCAATAATTTCGGGTGCAAATATAGGCATAGCAAACATTTTCCAAAGAATTTAATGTGTCAGGTTATTTATGATAACTCTACAGAGCTACATTCATTCGTTATACTAAGGTCAAAATCTCACAAATAATAAATAATCTTATTACAATACCCCAACCCTTATCCGAAATATCGAATTTACAATTCAGTATTCCTATAAAAGAAACAAAGTAAAGAAGCATAGGTCGCAACCAATGCCTCTTACTTTATTTAATGAA
Organism: Saprospiraceae bacterium; assembly: GCA_024103005.1. Taxonomy (GTDB): domain Bacteria; phylum Bacteroidota; class Bacteroidia; order Chitinophagales; family Saprospiraceae; genus Parvibacillus. Next base: position 53,779 of record JAGFJA010000075.1, on the reverse strand, counting down.
TTTTTCCTCCATCGAGCTCATCCTGCCATGCCTTAAGTTTAGCCCATTCGTCATCCACCATCATCCGGCATTGCTGAGGCCATGTGCCCGGATCATGGATCTTATAACTATCTCCTTCAGCGTTCAAAATTGCCCTTAGTTGTTCAGGCGTACTTTCTGCAACTGAAAGCCATGTAGTCAAGCCTGCCCTGTGGAAAATTTCCTCAATCTTAGGACCTATCCCTTCTACAAGTTTTAAATCATCCCGGACAATTTTAGTGCCAAAAAATGCGCTTATTGCCTTATAATACTTTTCTGACATTGTGTCGGATGATGTACCTACCACGTTAGCTGCCTGAGCTTTATTGCTTTCTGACTGTAATTGAGTCGTCAATGCATCAATCTGTGATAATTCTGTCGCCAACTTAGCGGAATCTTCTTTATTGCCCTCAAATTTTGCCAAAAGACTATTGTATTTATTTTCCGAATCTCGCTTGTAATTGTCAAACTGGAACTGTAAGGCATCGTTATCCTGATTATTTTCTCCATTACTTTGTGATCCGAAGAGATGGCGTAACAGCCAACCTAATAAAAAGGCGCCAAGCAGCCAGAATAACATTGGAAGCCAGCAACTCCAGTCTATGCTGAGTAAAATAAATAATATTTTCATGATATTCGTTTTTTAAGATTATTGTAATTGAATAGTGACGCGTCGGTTTTTACTTCGCCCATCGGTCGTATTATTATCTCCCACCGGATCATTTTCTCCTAAACCCTGAGTGTCTATCCTGTTAGCGGAAATACCGTGCGCAGTAAGAATATTCTTCACAGCTTCCGCCCTTTTTGCAGAAAGCAGTTGATTCGCTTCATCGTCACCCACATTGTCAGCATATCCTCTTAGGATGAGTTTGTTTTCTTCATGAGTATCCATATAATCTTTCACTTGTCTAATATATTGCAGCAAAGCATCTTCAACTGTCAAATCACCTTGGCCGGTGTGAAAATACACGGTTCTTGGCTTGAACAGCTCATCATCGATAGGCGGGGATGGTTGACTTGGTTCCGAAGGTTGTTCAGGTTGGGCTATATCTTTTGGTGGAGCAAAAAATATATTGACGCCACCCACCAGCGTATCAGCCGGATGAAAGGTAAGAGCATCTGAAAGTACTCCCCGGGTGGTAATCAGCGTACTGTCGAGACCTCTGGATACCAGAACGGACTTCATTTCCTGAGCACGTGCGATACCAAGATCGGGGTAGGATGTGTTATTTTTTTCATGACTACCGTAAAGTCCGGTCAGGTTAATCATTTTTCCCGGAAAATTCTTGGCATGGGCGACGATACTGTCGAGGAGGCCTGACATTTCATCGCTGATCACGGGAGTAGCCGAAGAGGCTGAAAAGCGGAAGTTGACGGGAGAGGACAAAGACCAGGAGCCATCACTTATCGTGAAAGCCGGCAAATCCATCTCACCGGCACCTACACCGGCAGCCGCAGCCTGATTACCACAGGAGGTACAAGTGCTGCAACTTCGATACCAGAAGATTCCGGCTAAAAACCACAGAATGGTAATTATCCAGAATGCTGTTTTTGACATTTGCATGATAATAGAATTTTATTGCAATAAAGTTAAACAACCTAATTGAATTTTAAAAATTTTATTTGAATCATAATATTATTATCACTAATTGGTAAAATACAAAATATTAATAAAATAATGAAAAAAACAGAAAAATGATTGCCGGGGTCGGCCGGATTGTTGATTTATTGAGGGAGATTAGTTATTAAAAATGACTTTTAAATGGTAGAACTAATTGGACCAAATGTGTAAAAATACGTTTGATTTCATCCAATTCATTTGGCAAGATAGGTTTCAGTAAAGAAGATAGGCAGATTAATGACAGATTTTTCAAAAGTCAATTGCGGGTGAATACCAATATGTTAATCTTATCTGTTTTGTAAGCCCCATTCGAAAGGTCTTCTCAGATGGCTCTGACAAATGTCTTTTGAAAACAGCTAAATCCAAAATCTTGAATATTGTATGAAAACATACAAAAACAAATGATATTTATCTGGCTCCGCTGACCCTTACATATTCGGCTGAAAAATTAATATCCTTCGATGCCGGGGCACTCTCCTTTATTTGGTATGTCTTTAGCTTATGCAATCGCATTGAACAATAAAAACAGCAGGAAGCCCATCAACACACAGACAGGCAGGGTAAGTATCCATGCAAGTGCGATATTGACCATTGTCTTCTTCTGCAGGTTTTTTACACCGCCTGAAGCAACCATACTTCCTGCAATACCAGATGACAATACGTGCGTGGTACTTACCGGCAAGTGAAAGAAGGTAGATAAACCGATGGTGGAAGCAGCTATTAATTCCGCAGTTGCTCCTTCCGCATAGGTCAAATGGGTCTTGCCTATTTTTTCACCAATGGTCACCACGATACGTTTCCATCCAACCATCGTACCTAGGCCAAGGCAAACAGCTATCATCAAGACCACCCATATCGGTGCAAAGTCCGTGTAATCAGCCAATACAGCAACCTCATGCTTCAAAACCCGCCTGCTATGACTATTCTTAAATATTTCGGGATCGTCCACATACTTGTTGATGCTCTTGGAGAGAGATTCAATCCTTTTTCTGATCTGGAATTTTTTTGTCTTTTCAGTAGAATTATAATTTTTTGAAATATCGACTTTTAGTTCCCTTATTATCAAAATATTTTTATCCAATTCCTTTTCAAGAATATTGCCCGGAGCAGCGGCCACCAGGACAGTTTCTATATTTTGCAGGGAAGTTATGGCCTTTTGAGGATCAAAATGCTCATTCAGAGCATAGTGTGCAGGTAAGAAGGCCATCAGGACGACCATCATCAATCCTACGCCTTTCTGACCATCATTGCTGCCATGGAAAAAACTTACAAGTGTACAGGTAGTTATCAATATTGCCCGGATTCCTTTGGGTGGCGTATCTCCGGGTTGAGGACTCTGAAAAAGCGACTTCATCTTGAGTATCTTCTTCAGGATAAACATAAACATAATCGCAAAGGTAAAACCAAAGGCAGGTGAAAACAACAATGCTGCACCAATATCCTGAGCCTTTGACCAATTGACACCATGACTGGGATACATAAAAGCAAATCCGAGTCCTGCCCCAAGTATAGCACCTATCAGCGTATGAGAGCTACTACAGGGAATACCGACATACCATGTGCCAAGATTCCACAATATTGCTGAAAAGCATATCGCCAGCACAATCGCAATATTGACATGAAGTGACTGCTCCAAAAGATCATTTAATGGCAAAAGTTTAACGATACTCATGGCCACTCCTACTCCACCGAGCACGACACCAAGGAAATTCATCAATCCAGACCATGCCACAGCCTGCAATGGTTTCAAAGCATGCGTGTAGATAACTGTTGCTACGGCATTTGCTGTATCATGAAATCCATTGATGAATTCAAAAATACATATACAAACTATACAAAGTACGATTAGTGCTGCCGGTAAAAAGGGAAGTTCTTGTATGTAATTAAATATCATGTGGCAAAGGTATTGCTCCAAAATTAAGGAATTGTTAAATTTTTGAGGGTATTTTAAGTTTTTTTTCTTTTTCCCACCTCAGAACAAGCGGCACATACATCGAATAACTCTCTACTCCTTCCTCTATTCCCTGACTTTTCAGGAAGAAATCATAAAAATTGTCCCTCAATTGAGGAAGCCAGTCAGGATAACGCTCCATCTGCTTTCGTATCTCCCGTATATCCCGACGGACGGAAGGATTGAGAAAGCTCGTTATCATCGCCGTTGTAGCGCTGTCGGCATCCATACATGCCATTCGCAGCGTACGCCAGAAAGAAAGATTAACCGAATATTTTGTGATTAAATCATTACTCTCATTTCCGGCTATATAAGCGATAAAATTTGCGCTGGCCTCATTGGCAACACCATAAGCATGCGTTATTTCATGCAACGACGTGTTGGGCATCTGAAGAATATGCAATCCGGGGTCGATCGTCGGCCTTGCCAATACGAAATTATACAAGCCCGCTGCGCCAAACCTCAGCAATAATCCCATCGGCCTCGCTTCACACAAGTCTATCTCGTGATTCGATTTATACCGGTATTGCCTGATGGCATTATCTACCTTTTCCTGCCAGTTTTGAACTTCCGTTTTGGAAAACCTCGTTTTGTCTTTGATTAAATCAGAGTCCAGAGAGTCTCTCAAACTATTTACCCGGATGGTCTGATGTTGTAAAGCTTCCAATAATTCACTTTTTGGAACAGACATTTCCTCCTTAAACATGAAATTTTCAGGTCTCGGCGAGAGGTAATTAAATCCCCAGAGCCAGAAATAAAGAATAATTATCCACAAGAGTGGTTCAACCAGAAATTTTCCCCACCGAACAAGGGATTTATGCACATCGGAAACCTTTCTGTATTTAAAATATGTAAATATAAGGATCAACCAGGCGATAGCTGTCCAGCCGGTGGAAGTGAAATTTAAAACACTGCTGATACCGGGGAATATCCTTGTAGTATAAATGGAAAATGACAGATCCGGCCTTAGAGCAAACAGGATATAACAAACTAAAGTCAGGAGTGAAAATATATAAACACCTGTGGATAAATATTTTTTCATTTAATTTGCTAAACCTTTTAAGGTCTATTATGTTTTTACAAAAATATTCAAAACAACTTAAAAAACAATTTTAAAAATGGCATTCGAATTCACGGATAGTAACTTCCAGGAAAAAGCACTCGGTAATGATGGATTGAAAGTAGTAGATTTTTGGGCAGAATGGTGTGGTCCTTGTAAGGCAATTGGTCCGATTATTGAAGACCTTTCTAAAGAATATGAAGGAAAGGCAACTATAGGTAAACTGAATGTGGATGAAAATCCGGAGGTATCATTTAAATATGGTATCCGCAGTATTCCTACTATTTTATTTATTAAAAATGGCGAAGTGGTGGAAAAGCACGTGGGTGCTGCTTCACGACAGGTCATTGCTTCAAAAATCGAAGCGAATATCTGATTCTGAAAAATTTAAAAGAGTCCCTTATTCAAAATTGCGAATAAGGGATTTTTTTATTTAATCCAACTGCAAAACTATTTTCCATCAAAAGTGCAGGTCACATGAGCCGTTCACATTGCACTGATTGACAAATTTATTCCGAATTTAAAAATAGTCTTACATTTGGAATTCAGTTGTGGCTGCAGGAAAGAATTATTTCTTTGTACACCAAATTAGCACAATACTTCGTTCTGATATCTATGTCATTCTTTGATACCATTGACCTGAAACAGCATACCAATCTGGATCTCATAGCCCAGAAGGTTGTTGAAGGATTTATTATCGGATTACATAAAAGTCCATTTCACGGCTTTTCAGTCGAATTTGCCGAACACAGGCTGTATCAGCCCGGCGAAAATATTCGCAATATCGATTGGAAGGTTTACGCACGATCTGATAAGTTTTTTACTAAAAAATATGAGGAAGAAACCAACCTGAGGGCCCGTATTGTCATTGATGTTTCGTCTTCTATGTATTTTCCCGGAAAAGAAGTGTACAATGATGCACGGATGAATAAACTCCAATGGTCATGCCTCGCTGCGGCAGCTCTGACTTATTTACTCAAAAGACAACGGGATGCTTATGGATTGACCCTCTTCGACGAAGAAATGGTTTATCACAGCGAAGTTAAGTCCAGCAGTGCTCATCAAAAACTGCTTTTTTCCCAGCTTGACCGATACATTTACAACCAACCTGTCAATAAGCGTACTGCAGCGACCGAGTCTCTACACCTGATAGCCGATGCCATCCATAAGCGATCACTTGTTATTATTTTCAGTGATATGCTTGAAGATCCTGAAAAAATAGAACCCATGGTCAGCGCACTTCAACACTTCAAGCACAACAAACATGAGGTTATTCTCTTTCACGTGATGGATACTTCCAAGGAGCTGAACTTTGAATTTGAAAACCGCCCTTATGAATTTATCGACATGGAAAGCGGAGAAAAGCTTCGTCTTCAGTCCAATGAATTGAAAAAGGAATATACTACCCGGATGAACCATTATCTGGACGAATTGCGTCTCAGGACAATGCAGTATAATATTGACTTCGTTTCAGTGGATATCAATAAGGACTATGACCAGATCCTGCAATCCTATCTTATCAAGCGTGAGAAAATGAGGATTTAGGCCGACAAAGACCTATATACTGTCGGCATATTTTTTAATTATTTGACCCGTATAGTCTGACCGATTTTAATACCTTCATCGGTCAGTTTATTCAATTCCCTCAGCTGACCCACCGTCGTATTAAACTTCTTTGAAAGATTATACAAGGTATCCCCTTTTTCAACCTGATGATAAGTCCATTGACCATCTGAGACAGGACGTGACCCAACAGTTGCGTTATCGCCTGTTACCGATGCTTTGGGTTGTGCCCGGGATATAACAGGATTTACACCCGTAGAATGGTCCATGTCCTGCTGAATCGGTTTGACGGGTTGCTTTGGCAGGATGTTTGGTCTATCTGATCTGAGGACAGGTTTTTTATTGAAAATAGACCAACCTCTCAGAGCAAGCCGCTCACCGATGGCCGGTTCTTCACCTTTTTTCAGATTATTCTTTCTCATCAAATAACTCTCTTTGACGGCATACATACGTGCTATAGAAGCAATGTTATCACCCGGTTTGACATAATACCATTTGTCCTTTCCGCGGAAACTGTTACGACGAGGTGAAAGAAAGACGATTTCGTGCGGTGCGATGGAAGCTGATGCTGACTTAATATCCCGGTTATATTTCATTAAAGCATGGACAGAGATGTCGTATTGCTGGCTAATTTCCTCAAGTGAAGAACCGTCATTAACCTGGAGCACTTTCACGTCATTGATGGTGTTCAGTCTGTTGATATTACGGCTTGTCTTGCCATCACCATTTACGCCGGCAGGAGCTACCGGCTCAGTACTCTTATCATTGACCACATAATCAAAGACAGAAACCTGATCGTATTGGTAGAGCTTGTAATCTTCTATCGTTTTGATCAGTTGGGTTGCATACTTCGGATTGGTTGCATAACCTGCTTTTTTTAGTCCATAAGCCCATTCTTTATAATCCCGGGGATCAAGGTTAAACAGAAATCCATACCTGCTTGCTTTTGCAGGATTACGAAGAAAATCCGAATGTGCCATATAACTCTCGGTTGGGTCATTATATGCTCTAAAGCAACTTTTTATTAAAACTCCCGTAGTGTCGTAATCGTCATCTTCCCTGCTGTAAGTCGGACCGGTCCAGTCTCCACCACATTTAATACCAAAGTGATTATTAGCCCTGACAGCCAGTTCGCTCTTACCGGCACCGGATTCCAAAATACCCTGGGCGAGCTTGATGCTGGCAGGAATTCCCGTCCGCTGCATTTCACTGATTGCTATTTCCCGGTAGGTTTCGATATAATTGATAACATCCTTATTTGCCTGACATAAAAGCCTGTCCGGCATGAAAAACGATAAAACCGTAAAAATAATAACAAAAAATTTCACTCTAATCAGCTGCATATAATTCATTTACATATAACGCATTTGATACATGAAAACAATCGGCTTCATCTGAATTTAACATTAAAAATTATCAATAAGAACCGGATAAAACAACATTCTAATAGTCGTAACCGCTCTTTTGATGAATTTTCGAGCAACAACAATCAGGTCAACAGAGAGGATTCAAAGCCGGAAAATCATTCTGCGCTTCACTAAAACATCCCGTAACGAAACCAATATAATTCACATTATCAAAGAAACGAAGCACAAACATATAACATTTTTAAATAATGTATAAATTATACTTGATTTTTATTTAAAGAGATAACAAAATTTCTATTGAACAAGGAAATGCAATCGGGAAAAATTTAGTGGAAATAAAATAGAATTTTGATGTCGGATTCGGAATTAACAATCCATTAGGCAGATCAGAAATAGGAGAATTATTAAAATACGGCTTTCATCAATTTACCTCATTTCATTAAAGATTATCATTGAAATTTTAAAAAAAAGAAAAGATGCCTCTTATTTCTTAACAATTTTTTCCTGACCTAAGTATTCATATACCCTTCATCTCAATACCATCACCCAATTGCCTTCTCTGCCTCAACGCCTCATACAGTAAAACGGCAGCACTTACTGAGACATTGAGAGAATCATTGTGCCCAAGCATCGGAATCCGGATGATAGCATCAGAGGACTGCCGCCAGAAGGGCTTCAATCCCTTATCCTCCGCACCCATGACAAAAGCACTTCCACTCCTATAATCAGGCATCGTATAGTCCAGATTAGTTTGAAGTGCTGCAGAATAAACTTTTATCCTGTTGTCCCTGCACCATGTCAAAACTTCATCTTCTTCTGCACAGGCTATCGACAGGGAGAATACCGTACCTACACTCGAGCGTATCGTATTGGGATGAAAAAAGGAGTGATTCTTCTGAGTAACTACAACTGCATCTGCCTTGACAGCATCGCAGGTTCGAAGTATCGCACCGATATTTCCCGGCTTCTCCACACCTTCCAGTATCACAATGAGCGGAAACTCCGGCAAACGGATGCGGGATAAGGGCAATTCAGGCTCTTTGAACAATGCAACCATGTTACTTGCATCCTCTCTATAAACCAATTGTTTAAATAACTTATGATGAAGCACGATCGCTCTGCCGATTCCCATGTCATCCAATGATACAGTTTCCGGACATCTTTCATCCACATAAAGAGAATCGATCTCATATCCGTACCTGAGCGCCACTTCGATTTCTTTCCTCCCTTCCACAAAAATCAATCTGCTCTTTCGCCTGAAATGGTTATCGGTACTCAATCTGAGTAAGTGTTTAAACTTCTGATTACCGGTACTTTCGATAATGTCCATAGGTTATATCCGGGCTAATAGTTTAAGTTTGCTTTTTTGCAGAGTTAAATTTCGCTTTCTAATTTCAGCCGGCAAATTTTAGTGTCAATTTGCCTTTTCCTTACTATTACCTTCGATCCATTTACGTGCATTGACAAAGGCTTCTATCCATGGAGACACCTCATCATTTCTACCTTCGGGATAATAAGCCCAATTCCATTGGAATACAGACCTTTCGATATGAGGCATTAGAACTAAATGGCGGCCCGTATCGTCACACATCATCGCCGTATTGTAGTCTGACCCGTTGGGACTGGCAGGATAGGCATCATAAGCATATTTTGCCACGATATTATATCTTTCTTCCTCATAAGGCAGACAAAATCTTCCCTCTCCATGTGAAACCCATACACCCAGAGTCGAACCGGCGAGTGAAGACATCATCACCGAATGATTCTCCGCTATGGTCATTGAAGTAAACACACATTCATGTTTATTACTCTGATTGTGAGCCATCTTTGGCTTTTGTTGATGATCCGGATTGATAAGGCCTAATTCAATAAACAACTGACAACCATTACATACTCCGATGGATAGTGTATTTTCCCGCTCAAAAAAGCGTTCAAGTGCCCTTCTTGCTTTTTCATTGTATATAAATGCCCCTGCCCAGCCCTTTGCCGAGCCAAGTACATCAGAGTTAGAAAAGCCGCCCACTGCACCTATCAACCTGACATCTTCCAGCGTCTCACGCCCTGAGATAAGGTCAGTCATGTGTACATCTTTGACATCAAAACCTGCCACATATAAGGCATTTGCCAGTTCACGTTCAGAATTACTCCCTTTTTCTCTGATTACTGCAGCTTTTGGGCGCATTCTGGAGTTGGGGATCTGAGGCAATTTTCCGTCAAAATGTGAAGGAAAGACAAAATTCAGTGGTTGATTCTTAAAATTACGGTATCTCTCCTCTGCTTTTTTGATGCCGCTCTGTTTCTTATCCAGCAAATATGAGGTTTCATACCATACATCCCTAAGATGGGGTATATCAAAATTATATTGCGACTCGCCGTCCCTCACCTTCAACCTTCCTTCTTCTATAACATGACCCAGAATGTAATAATCCACCCCGGCAGCATCCAATAAACGGCTTACAGAAGTATCGCCCTGAAAAACAATTCCTGAATTTTCATGGAACAATTTATGTATGATATCTGCCCCATGTAATGGAGTCAAATCAATCTCCATACCGATATTATTATCCGCGAAACACATCTCCAGCACCGTGGTAATAAATCCACCGCTTCCGATATCATGTCCCGCCGATATCAAACCTTTCTTTATCAGTCCCTGAACGGTATCAAAATAATGTGCAAATCGCCCTGCATCCCTGACATCAGGAACTCTGTTTCCTATGCTGTTTAGTATCTGGGCAAAGGACGAACCGCCCAATTCCGGCTTCGTACCTGAAAAGTCAATATAGAAGATGGGTTGATTTTTATTCTTGGCTATAACCTCGACTGTCTGACGGATATTGCTGCAGTGCGCAGTTGCTGAGATGATAACCGTTCCGGGAGCCAGCACCTCTCCATCCGGATAATTTTGTTTCATCGAAAGCGAATCCTTACCGGTAGGTATATTAATACCAAGACCTATGGCAAAATCAGAACAAGCCTCTACTGCCTGATATAATCGGGCATCCTCCCCTTCATTCTTGCATGGCCACATCCAGTTGGCAGACAAAGAAACACTCTTTATGCCTTCTTCCAAGGGCGCCCAAACAATATTTGTCAATGCCTCGGCGATGGCATTTCTACTCCCTGCACCCGGATCTACCAGGGCTGAAATTGGGGCATGCCCAATAGAAGTTGCAATACCATCCTTCCCCTGATAATCGAGTGCCATCACGCCACAGTCATTGAGTGGTAGCTGCAGGGGACCGACACACTGCTGAGTAGCGACCAACCCACCTACGCAACGATCCACCTTATTTGTCAGCCAATCCTTACACGCCACTGCCTCCAGGCGGAGCATCTTTTCAAGATATTGATTCAGTTGATTTATATCATATTCCGGATCGGCATATTTTCTTTCTATACTTTGATCCTGCATAATTGTCTTGGGTGAACTGCCAAACATGTCTGACAAGTCAAGGTTCATGGGTTTTTCGCCTGTGGCATCCGATTCTATCACAAACTTTCCGTCACCACTTACCTCACCTACGACATACAGCGGTGCCCGTTCCCTGTCTGCTATTTTTTTGAGAGATTCTATATGTTCCGGACCAATGACAAGGCCCATTCTTTCCTGTGATTCATTCCCGATGATCTCTCTGGCAGATAGTGTCGGATCCCCTACTGGCAACTTATCTAATGAAATGTGACCACCCACATCTTCAACCAATTCCGACAAGCAATTGAGGTGACCTCCTGCGCCGTGATCGTGGATGGAAACGATAAAGTTCTCATCACCTTCAATCATGCCTCGGATAGCATTAGCGACTCTTTTCTGCATTTCCGGATTGGATCGCTGGACAGCATTAAGTTCAATACCAGAACCGAATTCCCCTGTATCGGCAGATGACACAGCCGCCCCTCCCATACCAATGCGGTAATTATCACCTCCCATGACAATGATTTTATCCCCGATCTTGGGATGATGTTTCAGTGATTGACTTGCTATTCCATAGCCTATTCCTCCGGCCTGCATGATGACCTTGTCGTAACCAAGCATCCTGCCTTCTTCCAGATGTTCGAAGGTCAGGATAGAACCGGCAATCAAGGGTTGCCCGAATTTATTTCCAAAGTCAGAAGCTCCATTGGATGCTTTTATAAGAATATCCATCGGAGTCTGATACAACCATTTCCGCTCAGGCATAGCATTTTCCCAAAACCTGTTGTCAGCTAGCCTTGAATATGCTGTCATATAAACGGCTGTCCCTGCCAATGGCAAGGCCCCCTGACCACCTGCAAGCCTGTCTCTTATCTCACCTCCCGAACCCGTCGCTGCGCCATTGAAAGGTTCGACAGTGGTTGGAAAATTATGTGTTTCCGCCTTCAGAGACAAGACAGAGTCCACTTCTTTCTTTACAAAAAAATCAGGTCCCTCAGCCGATTTCGGAGCAAACTGCATTATTTTAGGACCTTTGAGAAAGGCAACATTGTCCTTGTATGCCGATACAATACCATTGGGATGCGCCTGTGATGTCTTCTTAATCAGCTGAAACAGGGATGAAGGCTTCTTTTCGCCGTCTATGACAAAGGTTCCATTAAATATCTTATGACGACAATGCTCTGAGTTGACCTGTGAAAATCCAAATACTTCCGAATCGGTCAATGAACGTCCCAGCCTGTCTGCCAATTCTTCGAGATACCTTATTTCTTCATCGCTGAGGGCAAGACCTTCCGTCTCATTGTAAGCGGCAATATCCTTAATTTCAAGAATGGGCGCCGGTTGAATATCAATGGAAAATACTTGCTGTTCGAGGATCTTATATTTCTGGCTGAGCATCGGATCAAAAGTTGCGGATTCCGTTTCCACCCTTAAAAACTCTTCGATACGGACAATTCCTGAAATTGTCATATTCTGAGTGATTTCCACCGCATTGGTGCTCCAGGGAGTCGCCATAGCAGCCCTCGGACCGATAAAAATCCCTTCAACAAAATCATCCGAAATTAAGTCAGCTTCGCCAAATAGCCAGGATAATTTTTCAGAATCATCGTCTGAAAGCTCCTTTAGAGCCTGGACGGCAAAAACATTCTTTTGATTGCCCTGAAAGAAATAAATCATGGTATCCAATTAAGCTGCAAAGGTAGTCGTTATATCAGTCCAAACCAAAATAATTAAATCATTTTACAGGATTGTATTTCAATCCCAAAGGTTGCTTAATTGTGAAAGAAAATAATTTTATTTGCTTTTCCCTTGACAAAAAAGATACTTTGTTAATTTCCCGATATCTGACAATTTTTAACTGTTCAATATGATATCCACACGAATTGCATGAAAATAATCTGAATCAAAAATAAAGTATTTACCTTCACCCATGAATTGAACATCAAGGTATGGAACTATTTGCGATAACCGTAGAAATTAAAAAAGAAGACATCTCTGCACTTTGCGAATACATCCTAAAAAGGAGGAAGGTTCGTTCTGTTATTCTCTATATTTTTTTAATAACTCTTTTCATCCTTATTTTCAGGATATCCCACATCGACCTTTACCTGTCGATCGGCATGTCACTAGCGCTGGTTGCGATTTTTGGAAGTACCATGACACGACTAACCCGATCTCGCTACAGCAGCCAGTTTAATTCAAATAAAAATTTCAGGGAACCAATTATTTATCACATTTATGAAGATCACTATCGTGTCAAAACAGCCACTTCTGAATCTGAGGTGGACTGGGCATCCCGTTATGATATCCGTCAAGACAACGATTATATTTATATCTTCCACCTGAGGGAATTGGCCTCATTGATACCAAAAAGATATCTGGATGCAGAACAAGTCAGTTTTTTTGAAAAATTGATTCTAAAATATGGCAAAAAATAAGTTGAAATAAATCTCTCTAACTTCTTCCCAAATATGATCCCAAAAAATGATAAAAATACTCAGGCATCAACTGAAACCTATTGGAAATTCATTCCATGGCTGCTGTTAACCCTTGGACTGACCGTATTATGGTATATCAAATTGCCCTGATTACTTCTTCCTAATTAAAATACTCCAATCGAATTAAACCGGTAAAAAACTAGTCCGGACTATAACTTTGTTTTACCCCGGAATTTCCTGTAAATTTATTTTGTAATCTATTCTCCCTACTTTAAAGCTCATTAAATACATTGATTTGCGATGAAATGGAGCCACTCATCCCTATTGTTATGGAAATTAGGGATTATAAGTCTATTTTTGTCTTTAAATTATAAATAATGATCAGGAAAAACAGCATTTCCATTGCAGCCATTCTTTTGATTATGGTAGCCTTATTTAGTTGTAAAAGTGATAATCTGCCAACACCCAAGCCACGTTCATATCCGCGTGTTATTTATCCGGAGAAAAAGTATGTTGCCTTTGATACTAATTTCTGTGAATTTACCTTTGAATATCCGGCCTATGCACAAATCATTCAGGATACTTCTTTTTTTGGCAACAAACCGGTTGATGAATGCTGGTTTAATATCTATGTTCCTCAATTCCAAAGTCTGATTTTCTGCACTTATTACCCGCTGGGTTCAAAAAATAAGTTTTTCAAAGTTCTGAATGATGCGTATAAGCTTGCAGGTATCCACAACAAAAAGGCTAATTTTATCGATGAAATTCCGATAGACCTACCCGGTAAGGTCTATGGGACCATATTTTCCATCGAAGGCCCTGTAGCTTCTACTTATCAATTTTTTGTTACAGACAGCACCAGACACTTTTTAAGAGGTGCCCTTTATTTTAATGCCAGAACTAATCAGGACTCTCTGGAACCTGTGGCTAATTTTATGAAGCAGGATATCCAACACATGATAAAGACATTTAAATGGAAAAATTAAATCAAAAAATGACTTTTGTCGCAAATAAAATAATTTTAACAGTTCTCTTTATATACCTAACAGGCGGTGCTTTTCTCCATGGCCAACCCATTCCGATATTTCAAAAAGATAAAGCACAAAATCTTGCTGATCGGCTTGTCATGCACTTGGATAAGAATTCTGAGTTTCACCCTTCGCATCGCCCCATCACCAGAGACGTTATAAAACAACTTCTCCTGAGGGCAGATACGCTCCAAGGTCTGACCAATCGTGACCTTGAAGACATTCAATATTTGGTGGACGAAAACATGGAAGGCGAAACATTCAACTGTATTAAGAAAGATTCTTCCATTTATCAAAACTTTGAACCACACTGGAACAATTCACCCATTCTGAATACTTTTTACAAGACTCCTGCCAATGCACTTCAGGCCGATAGGGAAGACGTGTACCTCAGGCTAAATCCGGTCTTTGACTTTAACTTCGGAAAAGGTGATGGAGCGGGCATCTCCACTACGTTCAGAAACATCAGGGGTGTAGAAATACGCGGCGGCATAGGCAACAAAGTATGGTTTTATTCCAACCTCCATGAGGTCCAGGAAGGTTTACCTGCCTACGCCAATGAATGGGTCGGGCGCATGGGGTCCGTTCCCGGTGCCATCTTCACCAAACGCTACAATCCTTCTTTCCTGAATAACGTCACCGGCTGGGACTATCTCCGTTCTCAAGGCGTCATCGGCCTGCGCGTCATCCCACAAATCAGCCTCCAGTTGGGTCATGGCCGCAATTTCATCGGCAATGGATACAGATCTCTGTTTCTGTCGGACTTTGCAGCCGATTATTTTTATCTAAAGCTCAATACCAAGGTGTGGATATTTGACTATCAAAACATCTTTGCAGAATTAAATGCAGTAGGTCAAAAGTCCGGAGATAAACTGATTCCAAAAAGATACTTTGCGACACATCATCTGAGCCTTAATATCACTGATCATATCAATGTCGGCTTGTTTGAAAGCGTGGTATTTAAACGACCTAGTCATTTCGAACTACAATATCTCAATCCTGTCATCTTTTACCGGACTGTCGAGCAGATAGTCGGCAGTCCGGATAATGCCATGCTGGGAGCAGACATGACCATCCGGCTCAATCGCTCCATCCGATTGTATGGCCAATTCCTGCTAGACGAATTGATTATCAAAAATTTTCTTAAACAAAATGGCTGGTGGGGCAATAAATACGGCATCCAGGCTGGAATGCAATATTTTAATGTGGCAGGTGTTGACCATCTGGATATGAGACTTGAGTTTAATCTAGTAAGGCCTTATACCTACTCTGACAGTGACAGCTCTGCCAATTATTCACACAATTATCAACCCCTGGCACACCCACTTGGAGCTAATTTTTATGAAACCATCCTGCAACTTACCTATAATCCAACTTCAAGATTTGAATGTAATCCTTATGTGATCTATGAAGTAACCGGGGAAGACTACAATGGTATCAACAGCGGAAGCAATATTTTAAAACTGAATACGAGCCGCACTTCAGAATATGGCGTCAACTTACCCAATGGCTACCGTGCAGATATCTTACTGGCCGGTATCGACATGAGTTATAGTATTTACCACAACTTGTTTGCCGATTTTTCTTTTTTATATCGTAAAAAAATCAGCGAGCTGTCTGAACACAATACGAGAGAGATACTGGCTTCTTTTGGCCTACGGATGAATATATCCAAAAGAAAGTTACTTTTTTAGGCCATAGAAGACTAATATTTTACTTTCTTGAATACAAGAATAAAGGTAACCCACTCGCACTTGCTCTTCCACGTTTCAACAGATTCCGAAATAAATTCGGAGTGACTGGTTCTATTAAAATTTGTTATACAAAAGTTTGTTTTGAAAAAACACTCATAATATCCAACAAGTCCGTCCTGCTGAACTTGTTTCAGCAACTGCCGCCTCTGACCGAACAGTCCGAATATGCAATCAATGCCTTTTCCAATATGTCCGTCCTGCTGAACTCGTTTCAGCAACTGCCCCCTCTGACCGAACAGTCCGATATGCAATCAATGCCTTTTCCAATATGTCCGTCCTGCTGAACTCGTTTCAGTAACTGCCCCCCCCGGAGCTGAAGAGTCAGTATTCTTAAAAAAGTATCTTTTACCCTCAAATTCTTTGATCCACTATATACGAAAAAAGACACGATTTTAACCGGATTATGTGTCATTTTTTAAATAATCCACCTGCCTCTCGCATTTTCCTATCCTCTTTATACTTTTTTAAAATGGCGATACATTCTTCAATATCATTCTTGGAATACCAATCTTGAGCAATATCTTTCAATTCTGGGTTCGTTGATTTAATTTGATTCCACTTCCATTCTTTATGCCAATTTTTCAATTGTTTTTCTCGGGCAATCGCCTCTATTATAGAGTCAAACTCTTCAAAATAAATCAGGTCAAGCAGGTTGTATCTTTTAGTAAAGGATGGCACAACCCTTGCTTTATGTTCCAGCACCCTACGATGAAGATTAGAGGTCACACCAATATACGTGGTTGTGCGATTTTTGTTGGTCATGATATATACAAAGCCAGATTTCATTGAAGATATTTTATCGATAATTGAATTAATTAGAGTTAAATTTAACAACTTTTATTATAAAACTAAAAAACAGTGCTAATTTCAATAAACTCTCCTCGCTGTCCGTCCTGCTGAACTTGTTTCAGCAACTTTCGCCTCTGACCGAACAGTCCGAATATGCAATCACTGCCTTTTCCATTATGCCAGTCCTGCTGAACTCGTTTCAGCAACTACCGCCTGGGACCAACCCGAATATGCAATCAGCAAAATTGTCGGAATCACTAATTGCACGAACTTTTCAGTCAGACTGAAAATCACCCACTCGCCTTGTTCTTCCAAGGTTCATCAGATTCCGAAATGAATTCGGAATGACCGGTTCTATTAAAATTTGTTATATAAAAGCTTATTTTGAAAAAACACTCATAATGCCCAATATGCCCGTCCTGCTGAACTCGTTTCAGCAACTGCCGCCTGGGACCAACCCGAATATGCAATCAGCAAAATTGTCGGAATCACTAATTGCACGAACTTTTCAGTCAGACTGAAAATCACCCAATCGCCCTTGCTCTTCCGCGTTTCAACATATTCCGAAATGAATTCAGAATGACTTGCATAAAACAAAAGAGGCAATCTTGCGACTGCCTCCTTAAATTATGCTTCATAACACGTTTACTCTTTCACGAAACGCATGGTTGAGTTGACCTCGTCGGATATGACACGGATCATGTAAGCACCGGCAGGGTACATGCTCATATCGATACCCTTGGATGCCAGTTCATCGCCGCCGATCTTGCCTGACCACACTTCCTGCCCCATCTCATTATATACCACTACTACAGCCTCTCCCTTCGCCACTTCAAGACCAGCTATATATACCAAACCTGAAGTCGGGTTAGGATAGAGTGTCAGCAACTTACCATTGGAAAACACTACCTGACGCACCTCACTCAACTTGAACGCGCCGTTGTCGTCCAGCATACGCAGCCTGTAATAGTTGATCCCATGTGCAGGATTATCGTGTACGAAAGCATAAGCACTCATCTGTGCTGCCTTGACCTTACCGATCGCCTCAAAGTTGCGGCCGTCGGTGCTGTGCTCGACGATGTAGCCGTCAAGAGCCGACTCGGCAGCCACCTTCCAGTTGAGACCTACCTCCTTACCGTTGAGGGCGCGGGCGCTGAAAGAGATGAGGTTGACCAGGAGAGCAGTCGAACCTGTTGCAGAAATCTCGAATGTTCCCCCAGACGAGGAAGTCCAAAGCATAACTTTCAAATAATATTTTGTATTTTCTCTGGTTTCAATTTCGTCATTAATTTCAGGTGGAGTATTGGGCTCGTGAAAATAAATAATTTCAGTTCCGCCATTGTATGCCGTATCTTTACACATTACTGAAGTTAAACCGCCAACACAATCCCCTGTGTACAGCTCGATTGCAATATCATAGCCTGAAGATGGTGAAACAGCCAATTTTATCTTCTCTCCCTGATTGCCATCACTATCAGTAGTTAATACATACCACAAATCTTTTTTATAAGTATAGGAACAAGTAGGTGCAGGAGAGCCCGTCATAGTTGCTGTACCCCAAGATTGTGTACCAGGATTAGTAAATATACCTGGTGTAGGAGTCAGATTAATAGCACCGGAGCATTCATCATTCCCCGGAGCACAAGATATACTTGCCTCCCAACCAGAATAATTAACACTAGCATCTGAAGTAAATACAAAAGTTAAAGCCCCAGATGGATCTGACGAGGTAAAAGTCAACCCCTCTGCAGAATATGTGCCTATTCCTGTCCATGCACCATTGGGGCATGTAGATCTATTATAAGTAGATCCTGAGGATATAACAGGATAAGATGCATCCGGTCCATCATAAATTATCAGACCATCCCATCCTTGTTCTGTATCGAAAGCTGTGAAGCTTACAGAAACTACATCACCCGAATTATCCGGATAAATAATTGTAGTTTTATTCTCATTGTTTGAATAATTTCCACCAACTCCACCGCTGTCATAAAAATTGCCTCCGCAACCTGATGGGGGCGCAGTTGGCGTCATTGAAAACGTCCCGGGGCATGGGCTGTCAGGTGTTGGCCAGGTATCAAACATGATATAGTTGGTTTGCCCGGCTGTAAGATTAACATCAATATTCTTACTTGAGGATGAATTCGCAATTCCACCTATACAGGTAGATCCGGTTGTAGTAGGACATCCCAATGTTACCATTATCATTGTCCAAGTTTGCCCTGAATAGCTGATGTTATATAGTCCGGATGCTGTAGGCGTAAAAACATACAAAGCTTCCTGACCTTCATAATAACTACTGTTGGTACATCCGCCGGTCTTAACCGAAGCGGCAGTTGCAGCATAAGTAATATCGTTTGCCCCACCACAGACTACACTCTGGCCTGAAATGGGCAGGGACGCCGGGTTGATGGTCGTGGCACTTCCTTAAGTGGTAGCCTGCGCTCCCCCCATCCACGCGAAGAGGAACATCAGTCCTGTAAGTAAAAGTTTTGTAAAGATTTTCATCATAAATGATATTTTAAAGGTTTAATAAGTCAAAAAATGTTAAGTTCATAGTCTTGTAAAGGTCGATTCAGATAGTATTTGGGCATCTTTTATATATTCCAACCCCACTACATTTATTTGGGGTCTAAGATGATGCTCCAATTTACGCTCTCCGACCTGTTCTTTAAAGGATTTTCGGCAACGTCCTGTCATCTAAGGACCTTTGTCCACCAGATATTAAAAGATATTTCAAAAGCGCAGACGACACCTGTCGCCCGGGTAGTATCGTGTGTTTAACGGGTTGTGATGTCTTCAGAGAAGGTCGGTTGACTTTCCATCAGAAGCATACAATAAAAAATAAATAAGTCATAAAAAAAACTAAATTATCATATCTGCCAAATAAAAGAACAATTACTATGCCGCAATTAACATATATTGTTATATATAATATGATAAATACTTGAAGATCATTGCTATAGGATAAAGGAAATTTGCAGTGTATAATATTCCGGCAAATAACGGAATGTCGTATCAGAGGCGCATTAAATCAATAAAAAAAGGGCTTCAATCACTTGAAACCCTTTATATTATAGTGGGAGCAAAGGGATTCGAACCCCTGACCCTCTGCTTGTAAGGCAGATGCTCTGAACCAACTGAGCTATGCTCCCTTTAGGTGTGCTTTTTCTCAAAAGCGTTGCAAAGATATATCTTTTTATATTATCACCAACTTTTTTTCAATTTTTTAATAAGTAATTTTAACTAATCGCAGCTTACCCTTGCGGATACTGGGCAGGATGCTGCTGTTGGCATCGATCTGCACCGAGTTCCTGATCTGGAGATGGATTTCACTTCCCACCGTATTAAACAATACTCGCCGATCCACATTACCCAGAGCATTGACGACATATTCGCTGATCGTGTTTTCATTTTTTATTTCGTCATTGTAGAGCAAGCGGAGCTGTGATGGATTGGCATGGATAAAATACGATGAATACACGGCATTATCATCATAGGAATACTGCTTTTTCTGCAAGAGTTTCTGCCACTCAAGGTTGCCTCCCACACTAAGGCTGGTGAGGACGATATCTTCCACATAGTAGTCGATGCTGGTACTCATGGGGACAAAGGCACTACGGGCAGTATTATTGACCCGACTTATTTCCTTTTTCTGTTCGCATAAAATAAGGATGCCCCCGTCTTTTCGTTCAATGACGCCATTGATATAAATATCCGTCATACCTGCGCCTGAACGCTGCCTCTGACCCAAGTAGTCAACTATTGTCTGGGTAGTAAAAGGTATTTTTTTCACCTCACCGATATAGTTGAGATCATCACTAAGTCTGATAAGCAGGATTCCTTCCTGAGCAGTAAGATTCTGATCGAGATATATTCCTGTCACAATAATTTGTTTGAGGTGATTGTCATAATTCAGCCTGATATCAGTGAGTGGCACATCCGAAAGTTTCAGCGTCGTCTGTTTAAACCCGTTTTGATCTATGACAAGGAGGGAATAATCATTTTTCAGGCGATTATGCCCCCTGACATAAAGAGATAAATATAAGCCGTCATTGGTGACTATTCTGCCCCGCCGGTCTTCTTCAAAGATTTTTTCATCGGCGAGGGGATCCTGCTGTTGCCATAGGATGGTATTGGTCGGGGCATGATACATGATGTAGCGGTTAGCACGTTCCTGTGACTCTTCCAGAGTAATCAGATGGCATGCGTGATCACGGGAGACACTGACAGTCAGAGGCCTTACCTGATTTCTGGGATAAGCTCGGAGGATGGTCTTCCCTGCAAGATTGAGTCGCGAATCATAATTGACGACAGAAATCAGATATTGCCCGTCTTCGGTATATTTATAATAAAGCGAAAGCAAACTGTCTTGGGGCACGTAACCAAAAAGGCGGGCCTTGTGATTATCTACCGTAATCGAAGGAGAGCCAAGCACTTTAAGTTGATCATCAAACTGGTGGAGGATGACATTGCGACCGTCTTCTTCCAGAAGGGTAATCTTTCTGTTGAAATATCCGATTAAGTCAAAGTTATGCTCAGCCTTCATGCTAATCTCTCCGGACAAAACGACCGATTGGCTATATGCTGTTATATTCAAAAGGCACAAAAGCCCTATACATGCACGAACTGACAAATTAACGAATCGCATATATTAAATTTAACAAATATTTAAGAGTATATTTCAAAGATATCAATATAAAATGTTGTTAATTTATAGGAAATATTGTTCGCAAAACCAATATTCCATTTGCATCCTGTCGCAAATTACACAATTTTGTATAATTAGATTTTGTTTTTTGACTTATGGGGAATAAGGATACGTCAAAGGTTGTGCCAATAAAGCATTCATCGAAGATACTCAGCTCAGGCAAGTTTGAAAAAAATTTTTTAATGTCGGCACTCACGACACGCATATTTATGGTGGGACTGGGTGAGACCAAGAGTCTGAATACGGCGATAAAGTATTTTAAAAATTTAGACAAAAAATACAGTGGTTCGGCAAGTCCTTTTCATTTTGACAAGGTCCTGAAACACAATGGCAAATTTTTCTGGAATCCTTTTATCCCTACTTTTTTTGGCGAGGCTTTTGAGCGATACATCATCCATGAATTTGAGCATCTCAAAGATGACCAAAGCCTTCTTTCGCCCGGAGTTTCATATATTGACCTTACTAGTTGCGGCAGTCAGAGCAGGCTCAACACGACCATCGATCTTTTTGCCACCGAAAAATTCAAGTGGAGCCCGCAGACCCACAAGCTTTACATCAAATGGCACCAACCCCGTACGATGAATTATATGTTGGGGCGGTTTCTGAATATCTGTAAAAAGGATACGGAGCCATGGCTGGTTCTGCAGGAAGACACTTATCAATTTAACTATCCGTCCCTCGTGGAAAAAGGCGTCAAAGGCGTCATCCTTAATCTGAGTGATGCCACTACTCACCGCATCAATGAAGAAAATATCCTTTATAATAACATCCCTCTCTTTACGCTTATCAATGAGATAAAGAATTCAGGTCTGATCGTAGGTATAAATCTTCGTGTATTAAAAGCTATGGATGAAAACCTGCAGCTTGTACTGAAGAATATCAAGAACTTAGCACCTCATTTTATGGTGCTGAATGATGACAGCAGCAATGAATATACTCCTATTGACCAGCGGAAAATCAACCGCGCCTCTATCGAACGCCTTTTTTTAAAATCCAATAGCGGCAAGGGTTTTGAAAACCATCCCATCATTTTTTATCCTGAATTTTACAAAAAAATCAAAAAGGATGCCACCCTTTTAAAGAAATATGCAGGATATTCATTTGAAAATGGCAATATGATTCAACATACGGGTTCATATACCGACCTGTTCAGAGACATGATGACAGAAAGGAAGGCACGACCTCTGCGTATCACACCTAATCAGATATTCATACCACAGAGAGGGTAAGAGTTTGAGTTAAAAATTATAAGATTAACATCAACAGGTAAAATAATCTATCAGAATATAAAGCTTCCTTAGAAGCGACCTTTTGGTAGTAGCATGTTAATCATAGCGCAAAAATCAAGTCCTGTAGGGGCGACCTTTTGGCTATTCAGCATACACCGTTTAAGTTTGGAGTATGCCAAACGAAGAACTCAATACTAACAACTAACAACTAACCACTAACCACTAACCACTAACCACTAACCACTAACAACCACGGACTGCCGTAACTATAGTCCCGGACGACTGGCACTTCTACTGTACAATGGCTCAATACTTAGGACTTGAATAATAACTCGCCAAAAAAACCATGGCTACCTTAAATGGCTGGTGATACTCGGGCTTCAACCTGTCATAAATAATCCAGTCCCTGGGATCCATCTCCCACTGGGTATAGACTTCAAATTCTCCTGCCTTGCTGCTGGTCTTCCAGCCGTCATAGACATTGGCGTATTCGGTACTGAAGGTAAGTGTCTTGCTGTCATCCGTAATCCGCCATTGATTAAAATCGCCGCTATATACGGTTTTCAATGTAAGGACCGTGTTCTGACTGCGCAGTTCCCAGATATTTGGGTCGCCCTTGGTGCGTTGCTTGATTTGTCCGGTGATCTCACCAATGCGATAATCCCACTCCGTCCAGTCGTTCAGATGCCTCCATCTCAATCTTAGATAACCGACCGCATGCTCACCCTCACTATAAAAATCCCATTCGGTATAGTCGTCATCCTGTGTGAGGCTGAGGGCAGTCAAAGGCATCTCATCGTCCTGTTGCTGGGCATACATTGTCTGAATGCAGACCACGGCAAATAATATATAAAAAATACGCATCCTCATAAATTCAATCCCTTAAAAAGGCAGATCCGTCTCTGACTGATTATCTATTTCAAAAGGAATGTCATTTCCCGGATGAACATTGGGTGCATCATTGCCTGCTCCCTGAATCCGGAAGGCATTCAGATTGGTAAAATATTTCCCCTGCCATTCCCTGCCTCTCAGGTCGAATGAAACCCTGATGACGTCATTCTCCTCAAAAGGCTCTATCAGATTAACTCTTTCCTGTGACAGCTGAAACTTGATATACTGAGGGTAGGTTTCCTCAGTAACGATGACAAACTCACGAGTTTGGAAGGTTGCCGTCTTGGACTCAGTATCGTATTTCTTGACTAACTTGCCTGATATTTCAAAACTCATAGAAATAATAATTTAATATGCGATGGCGAATAATGCCTTTTGATTAGCTTTTTTACCTGAATAAACACACACACCTTCTTCCTCTTTGCTGTCCAAAGGTATGCATCTTATGGTAGCTTTGGTCATTTCTTTAATTTTTTCTTCTGTTTCGGTCGTACCATCCCAGAATGCCCTGACAAATCCGCCTTTTTGAGTCAGCACTTCCTTAAACTCATCAAAATTCCGAACATCCGTAATGTGATGATCTCTGTAAGCTTTGGAGCGGGCATAGAGGTTTTGCTGTATGGCTTCAAGTGTCTCCTCAACAGTCTGCGCCAGATGATCCAACTTTACCTGTGACTTTTCAAGTGTATCCCTGCGTGCCATTTCGACTTCACCGTTTGCCAGGTCGCGTGCGCCAATACCGATCCGTATCGGAACACCTTTCATCTCATATTCCGCAAATTTAAAACCGGGTCGTCGTTTTTCATCATTATCATACTTGACGGTAAAGCCTTTTTGTTTCAATTGTGCCGTGAGGTTATTTGCCACATCATCTATTTCTGCAGAAGCTTTAGGGATAGGCACGATGACCGCGTGAATAGGAGCCAATTTAGGTGGCAAAACCAGACCGTGATCATCCGAATGGGTCATGATCAATCCTCCGATGAGTCGGGTGGATACACCCCATGAGGTGGCCCATACGTATTCATCCGTATTTTTATCATTGAGAAAGCGCACATCAAAGGCCTTTGCAAAATTTTGTCCCAGGAAGTGGGATGTTCCTGCCTGGAGAGCCTTGCCATCCTGCATCAGCGCCTCGATGGTGTAGGTATCTATTGCTCCGGCAAATCTTTCATTTTCCGACTTGACACCTTTGATGACGGGCATTGCCATAAAATTTTCGGCAAATTCGGCATAGACATCCAGCATAGTCCTGGATTCTGCGATAGCTTCTTCAGCAGTGGCATGGGCGGTATGACCTTCCTGCCACAAAAATTCAGCCGTACGGAGAAACAGTCTGGTACGCATCTCCCAGCGCATGACATTAGCCCACTGATTGATCAGTAAGGGGAGATCGCGATATGACTTGATCCAGTCCCGGTATGTATTCCATATAATGGTCTCAGAAGTCGGACGGATAATTAATTCTTCTTCCAGTTTTGCATCCGGATCCACTACAACCCCATTGCCATTCGGGTCATTCATCAGTCGGTGGTGAGTGACCACGGCACATTCCTTGGCAAATCCATCGACGTGCTGTGCTTCCTTACTCAGAAAACTCTTGGGAATAAGAAGTGGAAAGTAGGCATTGACATGGCCGGTCTCCTTAAACATCAGATCAAGCTGGTCTCTCATTTTTTCCCATATCGCATATCCATAAGGCTTGATAACCATACAACCCTTAACTGCTGAGTGCTCAGCCAGACCTGCCTTCAAAACAATATCTGTGTACCATGCCGAATAATTCTCTTCTCTGCTCGTTATTTCTTTACTCATCTGTTATAAAACTTGATTCTATGAATTTCTTAACTTTATGCAATAAATAATTGTTATAGTATAGATTAGCAACGCAGTATTTAACTAATTGAAAATAAATATTATTAATATTTTAACTAAAATTCAGGGATAAAAGTAATACTTTAGCCGTTGTTTACAGTAAATAAGTTATTAATCTTAAATTTTTATAAAATGAAAGCTTTGCGATTTTTAGTTCCTTTGGCAGTTTTTATGATTATCCAATCATATTCTGCGCAGGCACAATTTGATGACGTCTATTTTAATCCGAAAAAGGATAAACTTCCTGCATCTTATGCACAGGCAGATAATTATACCTCCGGTTCGAACAACTATAACTCATATAATGACGATGGCGGGAGTACACGAGGGTATGAAGGAAATAATGCCATCTCTTCCGGTAGTTACGACGATGATAGTTATGACTACAACGACGGCAATTATGATGACTATTACTATACCAATAGGATAAACCGATTCCACAGATACAATAACAGTGGCTTTGGCTATTACGATCCATGGTACAGCGGAGGATTTGGATACAATAGCTGGGCTTTCCGTCCGAGTGTAACTTTTATGTATGATCCGTTCTTCAGTTATAACAGATATTACAATGCAGGATTCTGGAATGATCCTTTTATGTATGACAGCTTCTATGGCAGCCCTTACGGCTATTACGGCTATAACAACCCTTGGGGTTACGGCTATGGCTATCCATACAATTATGGATATGGTTATGGTTACGGATATGGCTACGGATATCCTTATAGTTATTACGGTTATCCATACTATAATAACTATTGGGGCAATGACTATGGATGGAATAACAGCAAAAACAACAGAGTGTACGGTGCCAGAAATGGTGGAGCAGTCGTAGGAAGCAATTCAGGTTATAAAACACACATCCGTTCAAATGAAGGTACGAAGACAAACAATAGCAGAGACAGGCTGAATCCTTCATCTGACCAGTCTATCGAAGGCCGATCCACTACAAGCTCACGTGACAGAAATAATACAAGAGCTACAACTCCATCCAGAGACCGCAACCTGTCACCTTCACGCAATAGTGAAACAAGACCAACCAGAACGCGTACCACACCACAGAAAGAGACCAGACCAACCTATGAGTCCCGCTCTAATCGTTCGTTCGAAACACCAAGCAGAACGAGATCAAGCAGTTCTGACTTCAGTCCTTCCCGCTCTAATAGTTCATTCGACAGCGGAAATTCTAACAACAGATCCTCAAGTCCTGCAAGCTCCTCACCCAGATCAAGAGGCAGGGGTTGATAAAATTATTGCTGCAAAGTATAATAAGTTCAGATAAATAAAAATTTAAGAAAAAGGTGGTATTGCTGCTGTTTTACCACCTTTTGACTTTTAATAAAACAGAAACTTTTCTTTTATTTAGCCTCTAAAAAATCAAAAAGAAGGAACAAAAGAGTTAATAAAGTTTAATTTTGGCAAAACGGATTCAACATTTCGCCCTCAACAGCGTCTCATACATCGATGGCGCACCCTTACTCATTTAAATTAAATGATCATGAAAAGAATACAATTTGCAATATTTATTACACTAAGCTGGCTGTTGTCGCAAGATTTATACAGCCAGTCTGCACTGGACGTTTTGCGCCTTTCAGATCAGACACTCATCGGCACAGGCAGAGCGGCCGGCACCAATACTTCCATGAGCGGTATCGGCGCTGACTTTACCACTTTGTCTTCCAATCCGGCCGGCATCGCACAATACAGAATGTCTGAAATCATGCTGTCTCCTACCGTGATCAGTACCAACTCAAAGATGCAACTAACATCAGGGAGTGAACGTCCGGAAGTTACGGATAATAAGACAAAATTCAGACTTCCCAACCTAGGCTTGATTTTTGCAAAAAACGGTGATGAAAAAGTCAGTTATGCCTTTGGAGCAGGTATCAATGGCTATCTGGATCACAGTCAGTACGCTATCTTTAGAGGCAAAAGCCAGGGTTCTATTACAGAGCGTTTTGCCGCCCTGGCCAATGGCTTGGACACTTCACAACTCGACCCGTTTGAGGCCGGACTTGCATGGAATACCCAGGCACTTGTACAGCGTCGGCCGGATGGCTCATACTCCTATGATTATGAAGACTATAAGGATGTCGAACTGAATAAATATCAATCCATCCAGGCAAGCGGACGATATAATGAGATGGCATTTTCGGGAGGAATAAATCTCGACAATAAATTACTCGTCGGTGCCACCATCGGTGTACCCACCTTTAAGTACAACGAAAGAAAACTCTATCAAGAAAGGGATGACCAGGAAGCCATACCTTTTTTTGACCAGTTGCAATTCAGAGAATACAAGGCTGCCAGCGGCATAGGTATCAATGGCAAGCTCGGTCTGATGTTTAAGCCTGTCAACAGCCTGATTATCGGTGCTGCCATCCATTCTCCTTCCTTCATCAAAGTGACTGACAATTTCAGTACGGATCTCAGATATAACTTCACCTACAATAGTGATAGTTACAGCCTTTATTCCGAATCTCCCGAAGGAACCATCGACTATAAGATAAGGACACCAATGAAACTATCGGGTAGCCTGGGAGGTATCATCGGTAAGTTCGGTTTTGTCAATGCCGAGGTAGAATATCAGGATTATGCTCAGGGACACATGAGAATTGTGTCTGACAACCTCTTCGACAAGGAAGTAGAAGATAAAATAAATGATGAAATCAAAGCCAACTATACCTCTGCAATCAAAGTCAGACTAGGTCTGGAAATAGCAGCCGTCAAACACTTCAGAATGAGAGCAGGGATTGGATTTGACCAAAGCCCTTATGTAAACCAGAGAGATTTTAAACCCAACTTCGGATTTGGGCTTGGTTACCGTTCCGATTTTTTCTTCCTGGATCTTGGCTACAGAAGATGGGAATCTACCAGCGGATATCAACCCTACTTTATCAGTCAGGCAAGCCAGACCATCGTCACACAGGATCTTTCACAAAATGCCATTGTATTAACCCTGGGATTTAAGATGCATTGATAGCTGAAATACAGGAAATCCCCAAAATACCTGATCATATTGACTTTCAGTATTGTTTTTGCTGAAAGTCAATATTTTTTCAATCGGATAATTTAGTTTTTATCAGAACTTGAGTGCTGAAAAAAGTTTATAAAATGATTTTGACGAAATTTACCTTTATTTCATAATGAAAAACCGACCAATTAATCTTTCCCCTCTTTCTATTGATGATTTCAGAATATTAATCAATTGGTAATTAGTCGGGGTGCAGATAGAATAAAGATGCAATTCAATATACCAATCTGATTTACAAATATTTTTGTATTATAAATAAATGATAATATGAGAAGATTGACCAAATGTAAGAATATTATACGCTAAAATCTTATTTTTGCGACAGTTTTCGAAAGTAAAATAATATTATGGCTACGTACGAGCTGATTATGCCTAAGATGGGAGAAAGTATAATGGAAGCTACTATCCTCAATTGGGCAAAAAATATAGGTGACCATATCGATGTTGACGAGACAATCCTTGAAATAGCCACAGATAAAGTGGATAGCGAGATTCCGTCTCCTGTGGAAGGTACCTTGTCTAAGATATTGTTTAATGTAAATGACGTCGTCCCGATAGGCACGGTAATCGCCCTCATCGAAACAGGTGGACAAAGCGGTGAATCAGCCTCAGAAGACAACAATATCCCTTCCGCTCAACCTGAGCCGGAAGTACCATATATTCCAACCCCTATTGTCAATCAGCCTTCCGCATCTACTTCAACTGTTAAAAGTGACCGTTTTTACAGTCCATTGGTTAAGAATATCGCATCCAAGGAAGGTGTGACCGTCGAAGAGTTGGATAGCATAGCCGGAAGTGGACAGGATGGCAGAGTGACCAAAAATGACTTATTGAATTACCTCAATACCAGGACTGCCAAACAAACGTCATCTCAACCACAACAGGCATCTCAGCCCGTTACACCAACAGCCCAAACTCAAAATATACAAAATCAAACATCAAAGCCAAATGCTGTCTCACTGGAAGGTGATGTGGAGATAATTGAGATGGATCGTATGCGAAAGCTCATAGCCGATCACATGGTTATGTCCAAACATACTTCTCCTCACGTTACATCCTTCGTAGAAGTTGACGTAACCAATATCGTAAAATGGCGAGATAGGGTAAAAAAAGAGTTTCAGCAAAAGTACGGCCAGAATATCACCTTTACTCCTATATTCATCGAAGCTGTAGTCAAGGCAATACACGATTATCCGATGATCAACTGCTCGGTTGACGGGTCCACCATCATTCGTAAGAAAAATATTAACATCGGCATGGCCACCGCTCTTCCATCAGGCAACCTGATCGTTCCGGTTATCAAAGATGCAGACAATATGAATCTGATAGGCCTTACCAAGTCCGTCAATGATCTTGCAACAAGAGCCAGAAACAACCAGCTTAAACCTGAAGATATTCAGGGTGGCACCTTCACCCTTACCAATGTAGGCTCCTTTGGCAACATCATGGGTACACCTATCATCAATCAACCGCAAGTAGCCATCATGGCTGTCGGTGCAATAAAAAAGAAACCTGCCGTCCTGGAAACGCCGGATGGAGACGTTATCGCAATACGACACATGATGTTTTTGTCGTTGTCGTATGATCATAGGGTTGTGGACGGCAGTTTAGGCGGTTCATTCTTAAGGAGAACAGCCGACTACCTGGAATCATTTGATACCAACCAGACAATTTAATAAATGCAACAGTTGAGACTTCTTGGTGGTTTCCTGTTGGTAATACTTGGCATAACTTGCAGTTATAGTCAGGGTGTATCCGGCAAACTTAGAGATGAGGCAGACAGGTATTTCAAAGCAGGACAATATGATACTGCCATTCCCCTATACCAAAGATACCTGCAAGGTGGCGGTAATGCCAATGCCAACAAAAATCTCGGTATTGCTCAGTTTAAAACCAATAGATTATCCGAAGCAGAATCAACCCTTTATCAATATTATTCTGCCAATCCAAAAGACCTGGAAGCTGTTTACTATCTCGGTCAGACCTTCCATCATAATTCCAATTTTGACAAAGCAATTGAATTTTATAAATACTATCTGTCACTGACTAAACCCTCTAACTCCAATTATGCCGGCGTCATTGCAGCAATAAAGCAATGCGGAAATGCCCTAAAAATAAAATATCAGGATCAACTTGCCATCATTGAAAACGCCGGGCACGACGTCAACACCACGGCAGATGAGTTTAATCCCATCTGGAGTCCCAATTATTTCAACAGATTGTATTTTACTTCTAATCAGACCATTGACACAAGTGAAGTAGAACTTCCCGCCGGAATATACAGCACGAGCAACTTCAATATGTTTGGATCGGAAGTAGAGATGAGTACAGGAATCCTGAGCAAGGGCAGGCCGCTTAATCCGGGACTTATTTCAGACCAGGATGAGGAACTATTTGGATTTAGTGAAGACGGAAAGATGCTCTATTTCGGAAGAGGTAACGGTCTGAACAATTTATCCGTCTTTGTTGAAAACACCAATTTACCGGTTGATGATACCAACAGATTGTCCGCCATTGACGCACCCTTTGCCGATGAAGGAAGCATCATGGATCTATTCCCATTTACTCAGATGATTCTTTTGATTTCATCAGACAGGCCCGGTGGCTTTGGAGGCTATGACTTGTATTACTCGGAATATAAGGATGGGAAATGGGGACAGCTTATCAATCTTGGTCCTGAAATCAATACTGTGTACGATGAAAGGTGTCCGTTTTTAGCAATGGATGGCAGAACACTCTATTATTCCTCCAATAGTCTTGATGGTATTGGCGGTTATGATGTGTACAGCACATATTATTTAGATAAAACAATGAAATGGGAACATCCGGTCAACCTGGGTATGCCGATTAACTCTCCGGGAGATGATATGTTTTTCAAATTGGGCAGGGATGGACAAAAAGCTATCTTATCTTCCAATCGTAAAAGCAGCCTGGGTGGCTTTGATCTCTATACCGGATTTTTTAAGGAAATCCGCAATGAACAACAGGTAGAGGCCAATCCTCAGGTTTTTTTCCAGGTGCCTGCACACAGACTGAATACCAGGGAATATCAGGATGAATTACTTGCAAGTAAAATTTATGCCATCACAATAGAGCCATTCTATTATGCCAATGATGACAATATCGTCCAACCCAAAAACAGGCAACAATTAGACCAGATAGTCCAACTGGCCAAAAAATTTCCTACCGCCACCTTCAATATTTTGGTAAATACAGATGCCAATGTTTCTCCGGAGATCGAACTTTACTTCGGTATCAAAAGAGGAGAAATATTCCGTAATTATATGGTATCCAAGGGCATCGAGCCTTCCAGAATAGTCGTCCAGAGTGTCGGAAGTTTGTATCCTATTGCTAAAAATATGATCAATGGAAAAGCGAGCATTTCCGGCCAGAATCTCAACAGAAGGATTGAAATTTCAGTTAATAATATTGACTCTCTTCCGATTAAGATAACTTTTAAACAACCCTTCGTCAGTGAATTATTGAAAGCCGATGATAATGACCGATATAAAAATCTTATAAAAGGTCTTGCATATAGAGTGCAATTTATCACACTCCGTCAGATGTATTCGGGAGATATCATGGCATTAAATTCTGATCTGATGATAGAAAGCCAGGATGAAGTGAGCGGATATCGATACATGGCCGGCTTGTTCAAGACATACTCAGAAGCAAGGGCATTCAGGGAAACATTGATCAATCATGGACTGAAAGATGCATTTATCGTACCTTACATTGATAATCAAAGGTTCAGCAAGACCAACATTCCAGAATCCTTATTTAATACTTATCCGGACCTCCGTAAATATTATCTCGACTTATAGATGGAATCAACGCAAACAATAAATAGAATAAAAAACCGAAGACAACACATGGGCAGGCTCGCTTTTTTTATTGAAAGTCTTAAAAATATTAAATCAGTCGGAACTGTAACCCGTAGTTCACGGTATCTCTGCCAGGCTGTTGTAAAAGAAGCTCAACTTAAAAATACCAGAGTTATCGTAGAATTAGGAGCAGGAGACGGTGTCATGACCCGCCATCTTTTAAAGGCGATGCCACAAGATGCCGTTCTTTTTTCATTTGAAATCAACGAGGTATTCTGTCAACAAATGAGTAAAATAAAAGATAGCCGCCTCAGGATAATCAATGATTCGGCAGAAAAACTTCCGGATATCCTCGAAGCTGCCGGCTTCCGGTCAGTAGATGTGATTGCCAGCGCCCTTCCTTTTTCCGTTTTCCCTGAACAATTAACACAGTCCATCGTCAAAATGAGCCACCAGCTGCTGAAGCACAATGGCAGATTCGTCCAGATTCATTACAGCCTGAAGACAAGGAATATTTATCAAAACATCTTCGGAAATATAAAGACATCTATGGAAGTTCGCAATATTCCACCTGCCTTTGTCCTGACCTGTATTAAAAAAGATTAATTGCGGAGGAAATATTTATTTTATACCGATAATTCCTTCTTTTAAAAATCCAGATAATCCGGAGCTAACCGAAGCAGGAACAGGAAAGTCCTGAATCAGAAATTACCCCTAAAGTCCATCACAATTCGAAGATTCAACAATTGAGGCGTAGCTCGCTTAAAAAAGAACTTTACTTCTGCATTGACAATTCCGTCCTTTAAAAAAGGCTGAGCATCAAAACTAGTAGGAATCAATTGCAATTCATCATCCACCGTCGTCGGAACATACTCAATATAGAAGGCTTCGGGCTTATCTTTATTATTATTATTCGTGTAAATCTTTACAGAGACCTTATCTACAAAATCAAAATCAATGTTGTTGTAAAGAGAGGTGATGACAGCTCTTTCTGGTACCAGCGTGATGGTGGACCCGGGAGGGACATTTTGCTGATTGATGACTTGTTCGTAAAAAGTGGGAATCTCCTCCAACACAAAATAATGCGCATCAAGATAATCCAATCCGGCCGGCACATCGAAGCTCCTTTCAAGCCTAATGGTAAATTTTTTGGCAATAATCTCCTTGTTACAAGATAGATTCAGGAAGGCCAATACAGCCATAAACCAATAAAAAGTCGAAGTAAACCTCATGAGAATAAAACGAAAGCCAGGGCCTGAATGTTGAAAATTTCGAAAATATATTTTCTCTTGTTTTTTTATGATAATATTGTAGTATTATTGTTGTTATATTTCATGAATAAAATAATATTTGGCAATTACTAATAATGCAATAAAAAAACCATGGGCGAACAGAAAGTTAACAAATTAAACAGTCAGGAGGAATTACAGCTCTTTGTCAAACACCTCCTCAATGATGTGAAAGCATTGGAAACTATGCTTGAAAATGACTGCTTTGAAAAAGATAAGATGAGGATTGGCGCCGAACAAGAGATGTTTATGGTGGATAATACCTATTTCAAACCTGCTTTGATTGCTGTCGATGTCTTAAAAGAAATGGAGCAATATAAATGGGCAGGTACAGAGCTTGCAAAGTTCAACCTGGAGACCAATTTGTCACCCCGCGAGTTTACGGGTAGTTGCTTCAGTGACATGGAAAAGGAAAACAATGAACAATTGGCCATTATCAGGAAGGTTCTCGAAAAATATGACGCCAAAGTCATCCTTACCGGAATCTTACCCACCCTCAATAAATTTGATCTGAAACTGACCAATCTGACGCCTAAGGACAGATATTATGCCCTGATGGAGGCCTTCAACAACATGCTTATCGGATCCGGGTATGAACTCAGGCTACAGGGTATTGACGAATTGCTTGTCAAACACGATTCTCCTCTGCTGGAAGCTTGCAACACCAGCTTCCAGGTGCACATGCAGACTACTCCCGCCAATTTTGTTAAACATTATAACATGGCTCAGACACTCACCGGCCCGGTGATCGCACTTGCTGCCAATTCACCCATTGTTTTCGGCAGAAGATTGTGGCACGAATCCAGAATTGCTCTGTTCCAACAAGCCCTCGACACCAGAGCCTCTACCGAACACATGCGTGAGAGAAGCCCACGTGTAAGCTTCGGGAAAGGTTGGTTAAAAAAATCAATTCTCGAAATATATAAGGAAGATATCAGCCGTTTCAGAGTCATCATGACCGGAGACGATTATGACGACTCGCTTGCTCTTGTAGCCAAAGGAAAGATACCTAAACTTACGGCTCTGCAGATACACAATTCTACCGTTTATCGCTGGAACCGCCCTTGTTACGGCATCAGCGACAATGGTATGCCACACCTGCGCATCGAAAACAGAGTCATTCCATCCGGCCCCACCGTTTTGGACGAAATCTCAAATGCAGCATTCTGGCTGGGCGCCATGGCAGGCATGGACGACCAGTACAAGGATATTACCAAACATATTTCGTGGGAAGACGTCAGAGACAACTTCGGCAAGGCAGCACAATTCGGTATAGACACCAAGTTTACGTGGTTGAAAGACCGCAAAATTACGCCATCTGAACTTGCCCTTCAGGAATTGATCCCGCTGGCAGAGCATGGTCTCAAATTAAAAGGAGTCAATGACACCGATATCAGCCGATATTTGGACGTTATTCGGGGTCGTGCCGAAAAATTGATGACAGGTGCAAGGTGGCAACTCAGATCCTTCACCTCACTCATTAAACACGTAACCCGCGATGAAGCGATGGCAGTACTGACACAATCCATCATTAAAAATCAGGAACATGAAGTCCCTGTCCACAAATGGAAGGCACCAAAATTGAAAGATTTGGAAGAATACCGTCCGGGCACCCTAAAAGTTGAAGAATTTATGGAAACAGATCTGTTTACAGTCCAGCGTGATGACCTCGTCGAACTCGTGGCAGAAATGATGGACTGGCGTAAAATTAGATATATGCCTGTAGAAGACAGAAAAGGCAACCTCGTCGGCCTGGTCACAAGCAGATTACTTCTCCGCCACTTTTCCGGCCGCAAAGCTGTAAAAGGGAATGAAGTTATTACCGTCAAGGATGTCATGATTGAAAAACCGGTAACCATCAGTCCCGACGCAACCATTACTGAGGCACTTGAAACAATGAGGAGCCAGCAGATAGGATGTCTCCCCGTCGTGGACCGGAACGAACTTGTGGGTATCATCACCGAAATGGATTTCCTGCGCATCAGCAGCAGATTAATAGATCGGATCGAATACATCGAAGATGATGGTGATAATAACTAAGAGACCGTTCTGACCTGATATTCCCGGATATTACCAATCCTGCCTTAGATATCAGGATTAAAGACAGACCGGTATTTTTTGAATGTATGGGAAGGTAAGCTAACGGTGCATTTAGAAAAGCCTGATTCTGTTATTAAAATCGGGAAAATGGAAAAAATTTATGTACATTGCCTGGTATAATGTATGCTTATCCAAATTTGTATTTTGAATCTATCATGTAATAATTTAAAATAAAAACCATGCAATTCCGGATCACAGGCAATCTTGTAGATATAGTCAATCGCTCAATCTATCCGGTAAGTATTGACATCGAAAATGGTCGTATCAGCCAGGTAGGGAAAATTGACCGGGAGGTAACCGGATTCATTCTCCCCGGATTTGTAGATGCCCACGTGCATATAGAAAGCTCACTGGTAGTTCCTTCCGAATTTGCCCGAATGGCAGTCATCCACGGCACGATAGCTACCGTAAGTGACCCCCATGAAATAGCCAACGTATGCGGAATAGCCGGAGTGGAATATATGATTGAAAATGCCAGCGGAGTGCCGTTTTACTTTAATTTCGGTGCACCGAGTTGTGTTCCGGCGACACACTTTGAAACCAGCGGAGCAGACCTGGAAGCTGACGCCCTGAGACCATTACTGGAAAAACCGGAAATTAAGTATCTGGCAGAAATGATGAATTTTCCCGGCGTTATCCATCGAGACCCTATGGTAATGGAAAAAATAAATCTTGCCCATCGTTTGAATAAAAAGGTGGACGGACATGCACCCGGACTGAGGGGAGACGACGCTCGGAAATACTTTGAGGCCGGAATAACTACCGACCACGAGTGTTTTACACTTGAAGAAGCATTAGATAAACTGACCCTTGGTATTCACGTCCTCATCAGAGAAGGCAGCGCCGCCCGAAATTTTGAAGCCTTGATTCCGGCACTGGCACACCATCCTGAACTCATTATGTTTTGTTCGGATGACAAACATCCGGATAGTCTGGAGCTGGGACATATCAACCAATTAGTCAGCAGGGCAGTAAAGTCAGGATACGACTTATTTGATACACTGAAATCAGCCTGTATCAACCCTGTATTGCATTATGGTCTGGATCACGGACAGCTCAATCCGGGAGATTACGCAGATTTAATCATTGTGGAGGATTTGCAGGATTTTAAAGTAACCAAGACATATATCCGGGGACAACTGGTAGCTGAAAATGGAAAAAGTTATATACCTTCCCGCCCTATCAATCACATCAATCAATTTAATATCGGTCCCATCCAAAAACAAGCCATCAAAGATGAATTGCCGGATATGGTCTCTGTCATAGAATGCCTCGATGGCCAACTAATTACCAATCATCTCAGACTACCTGCTTCATCATGTATTCCTGAAAATGACATACTCAAAGTTGTAGTTTTGAATAGATACAATTCCGCCAAACCGGCTATCGGCAGGATAAAAAACTTTGGTCTAAAAAAAGGCGCACTGGCCTCTACTGTAGCACATGACAGTCACAATATCATTGCAGTGGGAACCAATGATGAAACCATCACAGAGGTAATTAACACACTCATAAGCCGTAAGGGCGGACTTGCAGCCACTGCTGACGGCAACACGAAGGTCCTTCCTTTGCCCATAGCCGGACTCATGAGTGACCGGGATGTGTGGGAAGTCAGTGCAGCTTATACAGAACTTGACATGATGGCTAAAGACGTTCTTGGCTCTACCCTCCGGTCGCCCTTCATGTCATTGTCTTTTATGGCTTTGCCGGTAATTCCGCATCTCAAAATGACCGATTTGGGTTTGTTCGATGGGGATAAATTTGATTTTTGTAAATAAAAAAGGGAATATTAAGACCCTGAAATTTCTGAACTAATTTTTTAAGAGAATATTCAAAAAAGTCGGAATTAGAGGAACTAACCTTTTAAAAAGTAGGTTAATTTACACACATTTTCACTTTTCATATATTAAAAAATAAAATTATTCCTGAGTTTAACCGGAATAACATTTATCTTTACTTTTTATCAATCTGATAAATATGGCCTCTTTCGCACATTTACACTGTCATACTCAGTTCTCATTATTGGATGGAGCATCCGAAATAGGTGCTTTGTACAAAAAAGCAGTCGATGACAAGATGCCGGCCATAGCGATTACAGACCATGGTAACATGTTTGGCGTCTTTAAGTTTGTCGCCGAGGCAGGCAAATATAATAAAAAAGGCGGGCCTACCGTCATCAAACCCATCGTTGGCTGTGAGTTCTATCTGGTAGAAAATCGGTTTAAAAGACAATTTACCAAAAACCTTCGGGACAAGCGTTATCACCAGCTGATGCTCGCTAAGAACGATATCGGTTACACCAACCTGTGTAAATTATCCTCTCTGGGATTTATCGAAGGCCTGTACGGCAAATATCCTCGTATCGACAAAGAATTGGTAGAAAAGTACCACGAAGGGTTGATCGTCACCAGCTGCTGCCTTGGTGCCATCATCCCCCAACTTATCCTGGAAGATAAGATAGACGAGGCCGAACAGGAACTCAAATGGTGGCTTAACATCTTCGGAGAAGATTATTATATCGAACTTCAAAGACACAAAATACCCGATCAGGAGAAAGTCAATCAGGTCTTACTACGCTTTGCCCAAAAATATCAGGTAAAGATAATCGCTTCCAATGACGCTCACTATGTAGATCGCGAAGACAGCAATGCACATGATATCTTATTGTGCGTCAATACAGGCGAAAAACAGTCCACTCCTAAAGCAGACGAATTTAATGTCGATGAAAACAATGGCAGAGGGACGCGGTTTGGCTTTTACAACGACGAATTTTATTTTAAATCGACGGATGAGATGAGCCGCCTCTTTCACGATGTACCCCAATCCATCGAAAACACACTTGAAATAGTGGACAAAGTCGAAATACTTGACCTGCATAAAAATATTCTATTACCCCACTATACTATCCCGACTTCATTTAACTCACAGGATGATTACCTGCGTGACATGACCTACCAGGGCGCAATCAAACGATATAAAGAACTGACACCTGAGATTAAAGAGCGTATAGACTTTGAGCTGGGCGTCATAGAGTCAATGGAATTTGCAGGTTATTTTCTCATTGTAGCCGATTTTATTAAGGCAGGACGGGATATCGGTGTCTTTGTAGGTCCCGGGCGCGGATCAGCTGCCGGAAGTGTGGTTGCATATTGCATCGGCATCACCAATATAGATCCGATAAAATATAATCTGCTGTTTGAGCGATTTCTTAATCCCGACAGAAAGTCAATGCCGGACATCGACACCGACTTTGACGATGAAGGTCGCCAGAAAGTTATCGACTATGTCATCGAAAAATACGGCAAAAACCAAGTAGCCCAGATTATTACTTACGGTACCATGGCTGCCAAAAGCTCGATCAAGGATGTGGCAAGAGTCCTGGATCTTCCGCTGGAACAGTCCAATCAACTAACCAAGATGTTTCCTGAGAAGTTGGGCATTTCACTCAACCGGGTACTGACAGCCCCGCTCTCCGGAGAAAATAGTCTAAGAGAAGTGGAAGAATTGAGTACCGACGATATGGCAAAGGTGGATATGCTGAGGGCAATCTACCATAATCCGGAAGATTATCGATCTGTTGTACTCAGGGAAGCCCTCAAACTCGAAGGCTCAGTCAGGAATGTGGGCGTCCACGCTGCAGGCGTCATCATAGCCCCAAGCAACCTGATGGACATTTTGCCTGTTGCGACAGCTAAAGACTCTGACTTATTGGTCACACAATACGAAGGAAAAGTGGTAGAGTCTGCAGGTGTCATCAAGATGGACTTTCTAGGCTTAAAGACGCTCAGCATCATAAAAGATTGTCTTCAGTATATTCATGAAAATCATGGTATCACCCTGGATATAGATAATATCCCACTGGATGATGCACCCACCTATGACTTGTTTCAAAAAGGTGACACCTTCGGAACCTTCCAGTTTGAAAGTGTCGGTATGCGTAAACACCTCAAGGATCTGAAACCAGACCGGTTTGAAGATCTTATCTCGATGAATGCCTTATACCGACCGGGACCGATGGAATATATCCCTTCTTACATCAACAGAAAACACGGCAGAGAAGAAGTGACTTATGATATTCCTGAGATGGAAGAAATCCTGAAAGAAACCTTTGGAATAACCGTCTATCAGGAACAAGTCATGCTGTTGGCTCAGCAATTGGCAGGCTTTTCTAAAGGTGATGCCGACATACTCAGAAAAGCCATGGGTAAAAAAGACAAAAAGACCCTGGACTCACTGAAAGATAAGTTTATGGAAGGTATCAGGAAGAAAAACATCGAAGAGGCAAAGGCCATCAAGGTGTGGACTGACTGGGAAGCATTTGCATCTTACGCATTCAACAAATCTCATTCTACCTGTTACGCCTTTGTAGCCTACCAGACTGCCTATCTGAAAGCCAATTACCTGCCTGAATTTATGGCTGCCAACTTAAAACATCAGGGAAATATCGAAAAAATCACCCAATACATAGAACAATGCAATGCTGCAGGGCTCAAAGTATTGGGTCCTGACGTAAATGAAAGTAAAATACAATTTGCAGTAAACAAGAAAGGAGAAATCAGGTTTGGGCTCAATGCCATCAAAGGGATTGGTGATGGGCCGTCACAGGATATCCTGGACGCCAGAGGCGATAAGCCGTTTAAAGATATCTACGACTTTGCAGTACGTGTCAATAGTCGCTCAGTCAACAAAAAAACACTGGAAGGTCTGGTCTATAGCGGAGCATTGGACGGATTTAATATACCCAGAGAAGCTTATTTCAGCGTAAATGACAAGGAGGTGACCTTTATCGAAAACCTGATCCGCTATGCCTCAGCAGTCAAAGATATAGAAGAAGGCGGAACAATGAGTCTCTTCGGTGACGACATCAGTGAGATAATTACTCCACCCCAGCCGGATAAATTTGTTGCATGGTCCACCTCCTTTAAATTAGACAAAGAAAAAGAAATGATCGGCCTCTATGCCAGCGGTCATCCTCTTGATTCTTATCAGATGGAGATAAAGCACCTATGCAATTTTACCATGGCAGAATTGGAAAATATTACTGAAAAAGGAACTAAGGTAAAAATAGCAGGGATGGTGACATCAGTCTATCACGGATTCAATAAAAGAGGCGACCCTTATGGCAAATTTGAATTGACCGATTACAGCGGCAGCTCCTCCTTTTTTATCTCCAAGGAAGTGTATCACAATGCCAAGGCCTTCCTGTATGAAGGAAACAAGCTCTTTGTCGAGGGGGAATACAAGGCAAGATATAAGGACGGGCCTCCGGAATTGATGATCCAATCTATCCGGCTTCTTGAAACCATCGGAGAGCTATATTTTAAAGCACTGACTATCAAAATACCGGTAGCCATACTTAGTGAGGACACCATCGACATGCTCCATAGTTATACTCTTGAAAATTCAGGTTATCAAAAGCTAAGAATAGCTCTTACCGATGAAGAATCAAAAGTGGTCTTGTGGCTGGAATCTGACCTCAATATCTCGATAAATCAATTGCTGATAGATATTGTATCCCAAAAAGGATTGGATTATCAGGTTGAAATGAATTGATATTGAAAATTTAATATCAAAAAAACAGGGATTCTTAGTGACAATGAGTAACTTTGTAAAAAAATAAAAGAGGTGTCTCTACGTAAATATATATTACCTATCGTCCTTGTTTGCATCATCACCACTCTGTTTTCGGCTGACATCATGGCTCAGTGCCCTATGTGCCGGATGGCCGCCGAATCAAATCTGGAGAATGGCGGTTCCGCTGCAAAAGGCCTGAATTACGGCATTCTATATATGCTGGTCGTACCATACCTGGTCGTGGGCACCATTGGATTTATCTGGTGGAAAAACAACAGACGGCAGTTGTAATAACAGTTCCTTTTTTTTTATATTCCATTTTCTATAAAATCTCCCGAAAAATAGCTTTCCACAATATGCTGCACCTTTTATGATGGGCAAGATGATATGCATTGCATAAAAAAAACCGCCCCAAAATCTATTGAGACGGCTATTTTTTCTGTACTAATTATCCAACTTAGAAAGTATATCTTGCCGCAACGCCGCCACTGACAAAGAAGTTGTTGTAATAATCATAGGCCTCAACGATATTAATAGTAGGCCTTAGGTCCACGGTTAAGTTGAGCGGTATATTTGAAAACTTATAATCTACTCCACCTGTAGGAAATATTCCCAATGAAACACCCCTGTATGCATCATAAGAAGAAGAAGAAAAATTGACAATCGCTCCACCACCTACAAACCACTTCAATCCATCAACAGCACCGATAGGAAAATGATATTGGTAAGAACCGGCAAGACTCAGGTTAAACCAGCTACCGTAAGATCGAAAGCCGGCATTAAATTCAAGAGCTCCCGGATCCGAAATAAATGTCTTGTAAGAAGCTGATACAACGTCATAGTAACCGCTTCCGAACCTTAATCCAATTGCATTTTTGTAATCACTTTGAGCCTGCGTAACTGTGATGAATGCAAAAACAACAGCAAGTGTGCAGAAAATTTTTTTCATTTTATTTACCTTTTAAATTTAAAAATGCTTGTTACTCCTATTTCGGTGTACAAGTTTGATAATCGTAATCACAAATTTAATAATTTTATATGTATTATATATCTTAACTTCTAAAAAATTAAAATGTAGTTTCAGGATTTTGAATTTATTTTAATCATCACTTCACCACTCACTATTTAAGGAGGGGGTCTAAATTACCAAATCCTTATCATTTTTTTGCTGACATATTTAATTTTTTATCAATTAATATCTATGAATATTGAATTTACATATTATATTTTTTTGTAATGTGATATTTGATAGATATATTTGCACTAATTATTCATCCTTTTGATAAAACCTATTAAACAATATGGCAAGTATTTTACTGGTAGATGATGAAAGCAGTATCCGAAGAACACTCAAAGAGATTCTTTCGTTTGAAAAGTATGATGTTTTGGAAGCCTGCGATGGAATGGAGGCTATTGAAAAGGTAAAAAAAAGTAAATTTGATGTCATCCTGCTGGACATTAAAATGCCTCGAATGGATGGGCAGGAAGCTTTCGAAAAAATAAATGAACTGGCTCCGGACACCCCGGTCATAATGATATCAGGTCACGCCAATATCGACACGGCAGTAGATGCTGTCAAAAAAGGTGCTTTCGATTTTGTATCCAAACCGCCTGACCTTAACCGTCTCCTGATTACAATACGAAATGCCATTGATAAAAACAGTCTGGTTCAGACAACTCGTGTCTTGCAGAATAAAATTTCAAGGTGCAAGTCTCCTGAAATGATAGGTCAGTCTCCTGCAATCTCTAAGATACATGAAACCATTGAACGAGTCGCTCCTACCGAAGCCAGAGTTCTTATCACAGGTGGCAATGGTACAGGAAAAGAATTGGTAGCTAAACTCATCCACGCCAAAAGCAACCGAAATACCGCTCCTCTCATAGAGGTCAATTGTGCTGCCATTCCATCCGAACTCATTGAAAGTGAATTATTCGGTCATGAAAAAGGCGCCTTTACTTCAGCCGTCAAGCAAAGAATCGGCAAATTTGAACAGGCTAATGGTGCCACCTTGTTTCTCGATGAAATCGGCGATATGAGCCTTGAGGCCCAGGCAAAGGTGCTCCGCGCTCTCCAGGAAAAGCGTATCACAAGAGTCGGAGGCGAAAAAGATATCCAGGTAGATGTACGTGTCATCGCTGCTACCAATAAGGATCTCCTCAAAGAGATAGAAGCG
The DNA here is from genome assembly GCA_024103005.1 of Saprospiraceae bacterium. Classification (GTDB taxonomy): domain Bacteria; phylum Bacteroidota; class Bacteroidia; order Chitinophagales; family Saprospiraceae; genus Parvibacillus. Next base: position 10,074 of record JAGFJA010000075.1, on the reverse strand, counting down.
AAAAGGTTTAGAGAGGATTTATATCACAGACTGGCAGTAATCATCATCAGGGTGCCTTCTCTCTCCGAAAGAACCGGTGATATCCGCCTGCTGGGAGACTATTTTATTAAAAATATCTGCAAAGAATACGGGATCCCGGCAAAAACCATCACTCCTGAGGCTTATGCCATCCTTGAAAAATATAATTGGACAGGCAATGTCAGGGAACTGAGAAATGTCATAGAACGCCTGATCATCCTGTGCGGAAACAAGATTATGGCTGACGATATTATCAATTTTGTACAAACTGATCCACATCGTAAGTCCAAAAAAGTCACGGATCTTTTTGAACAATTTTCAAATATTGAAGAAGTGCACAAATACATTGAAGACGCCTATTCAGACTTCAAGGGTCATAAAGTGGATTAATACGTCGGCAGATCAGTCCGATAAAGTCACATTTTTGCTTAATTTTACGCCGATTTAATTAATCAAAGCGAACATTGATGAAAAATGCGGTGATATACGGTTTTTTTTTATGCCTCTTGGGTATATTTTTAACTTCTTGTGAAAATGATTTTGATACCAATGCCGCACAACGGTATCAGCAAAAACTCATGGATTCATATCGATATTATCCGCTGAAAATAGGCAACAGCTGGACTTACAGCATTGACTCAACATACTATTTCGATAATTTAGGAACTATTGAAACGGAAAAAGTCAGCGGAATATATCGCGAAACACTAACGGATACCTTCAGAGACGGCGCCAATCGGCTGGTCTTCCGTTGTCTTAAAGAAAAACAACTACCCGATCAATCCTGGACTATTCTCCGTGTTTACAGCCTTAGTCCGTCAGCCACCAACCTTATACGTACAGAAGAAAATACGCCATTGGTTGACTTAGTATTCCCCATTGATGAAAATAAAGTCTGGAACCCGACTATCCTCATAGACCCAAATGCCAATTATCTGATAAAGGGAAAGGTAATCAACCTTTTTAAAGACTGGCCGGGCACCTATATTGAACAGACAGGCACCTATACTTTCAAAGGTAAAGATTATCCGACGATCAACCTGGTTGATGTTTTGCAGGATGACAACATCATCCTGTACAAATCATCTCGGCGAACCTATGCTAAGGACATCGGCATGATAAGTAAATCACAGGCGTTTTTTACAAGTCAGCGAACTGACCTTGCCGACAAACCATGGAGCGAAAAAGCAGATATAGGATTTGAAACCTCTCAGGTATTGATAGACTTTCACTGATGGCACGCAATCACATTAAAGAATACATCTCCATCGGACAGGTCAGAAAGAGTCATGGGTTGGATGGAATATTAAAATCCACCCTTTACCCGCGGACCTTAGATGCTGCCTTAAAGGCGACCCATTTTTTTATTCATACACATGGTCAGAAACTGCCCGTTTTTATTGAATGGATAGAAGGTGAAGGAGAGGATTATCAAATCAAATTTGAAGACATCGACGATCCGCAAAGCGCAGGACAGATGGCCTCAAAGGAACTTTACATGGATAAAAAAGTGGTGGAAACAATGATTCATCCGACAGACCGACAATTGCCCATAGATTTTGAAGACCTTATCGGTTGGAACTTGTATGATATTACGTCTGATATCCGGGTTAAAATAGATGCGGTAATAGAGTTACCGGGCCAGATAATGGCAAAAGCAAGCCTATCAGGAAGGGAATTTCTGCTTCCACTTGCAGAAGCTTTAATTGAGGAAGTCAATCCGATGCTGCATGAAATAAAAATCCGGCTGCCTCACGGCATTTTTGAGCTTTGAGTACTGAAATCCCCGATGCTACAGAATTTCAAATTACGCTATTTGAGCTATTAAATCCGATTTAACCACTTCTCTCTCTTCAATTTGGCTGAAACTGTATCCTTTGGAGGTAAAGTAGTCAAGGATGCGTGGCAGCGTATATTCGAGATGCTTTTGTGCCTTCAGACTATCGTGAAAAACTACAATCGAGCCATCAGACACATTATTCACTACATTCTTATACACCTGTTCACTGCTTATAGACGGGTCAAAATCACCGCTCAGGACATCCCACATTACCACCTTATAATGTTTATGCAAAAATTGCGCCTGCTTAGGTTTCAGTTTGCCATACGGAGGCCTGAACAATATAGAATGGCTTAATTGGGCTGCCTTCTTGACATTGAGCAGGTAACCCAGCGTATCAGTCTCCCATCCATTTAAGTGATTAAAGGTATGGCTACCCATGGTATGCCCACGTTCTAGAGCATCATGAAAAATTTCGGGATACTTTCTGATATTGTCACCGACGCAGAAAAAAGTAGCTTTGGCATTGTATTCATCCAGTTGATCCAGAACCCAAGGCGTAATTTCAGGTATAGGTCCATCATCAAAAGTCAGAAAAATTTTATTTTCTCCGGTCGGAATATCCCATAGGGCATTGACAACCAGACGCTTGATAAATGTCGGAGTTTTAACCAAATACATAATACTCGTTCTTAATAAGGATTAAAATTGTTGTTATAATAATAGACGCAAAATGCACTATTTTAGTTGGAAAAACTTAGCTTTTTTTAACAAAAAATTTATTTAAAAAAACGGTCGAAAATAATTCATCGCATCCAAAAAATATTATGCAAAAACCATTCCAAATATTTATAATTTTTATAGATAAAGAAAAAATTAAAATTATATTCTATTTGTTATTAATTATTTATACTTTTATTATATATTTAATATGTAGTATAATAACTACATATATTATTTTATGATAATGTATTTGCCGCAAAAAAAACTTGTGAAAAATTCACTTTAAGATCAAATCGGTATAGGTGCATACTTCCAACTCCACAGAGTCAGGTCATTTTTATTCAGAAATAGTATCTTTGTATTTCTACCGATTTTAAAAATCTAATTTCACGCAGTGGGAATGGACAGGAGGCAGCGTTTAAAATTTATCAAGCATTAAGACATGAAGGACATTGTGGACCTGATAGGTCGGATATTGATTTCGACTATATTTTTGTATGAGGCTTATGATTCTATTTATTATTTCCATATGACAAAGGCAACAATGACCTCTTATGGTCTGACTTGGCGTCAGGATCTTTTACTTACCGGTGCCATTATTTTGCTGTTATTAGGTGGCTTGATGGTTTTGATAGGATATCGATCATCTTTTGGTGCCATACTGTTATTGTTGTATTACATACCCGTAACCTTGATTGTTCATTCATTTTGGAATGATCCCGTGAAGGTGCAGCGTATTCAGGCCATCATGTTTATGAAAAACCTGGCCATCATAGGCGGCTTACTTATTATTATCGTCAATGGGTCAGGGCGTTATAGTGTAAAGCGATTGTTGGCCACTTTAAGAGTGTAGTTAATTTATTAATATGTTTCGCTGGTTATTCTCCAAGACTTTTTTGTATGTCATGGCATGCTGTGGCATTTCTTATGCATCCATTACCATCCACGAAGCATTCAGGCAAGAGCCGTTACCCCAAAAAATTAAAGCGCCCTCTATCAACCGACCATTTGATTTTGCAGGCGAACCAGTACCTATGGGTAACCGGGATGTTTTGGACAGATTGGACTTTGAACTGATTAAGAACACCTATCTGCATAGAACAACGCTCATAAACCTGAAGTCAGCCGGGCGTTATTTTCCTTTAATTGAAAAAATTTTGAAAGAAGAAGGTATTCCGGAAGATTTTAAATATCTGGTTCCGGTGGAAAGTAATTTTTCCAATGCCACATCTTCTGCAGGTGCTAAAGGGTTCTGGCAGATTATGTCCGGCACGGCCAGAGAGCTTGGTCTTGTAGTCACGGATAAGGTTGATGAGCGCTATAATGTAGAACTGGCTACTCGTGCTGCCTGTAAGTTTATTAAAGACCAATATGAGCATTTTGGCAGCTGGACATTGGTTGCTGCGGCATACAATGGCGGTGGGACGAGGATAAGCCGGGAGCTTAAAGCTCAGAATGTTAGTAATTTCTATGACTTATATCTCAATCCGGAAACATCGAAATATATTTTCCGGATCCTCGCTGTGAAAGAAATAATGAGTTATCCGGAAGACTTCGGCTATGAAATCAGTCCTGCCGAGTTATATCAACCCCTTAAAACCAGTCAACAATTTGAGGTTGATACGGCCATAACCAACCTTACTTCATTTGCCCAGAGTCATGGTTCGACCTATCAGATGCTCAGGTATTTAAATCCATGGATAACTGATCGTGACCTGCCTAAGGTAAAGGGCAAAAAATTTATCATCCGACTTCCTTAATCGTTATTTGTAGAATTTTACCAATTTGATTTAGACTGCCTTTCATTAAAGAAAATAAAAAAGCCAACCTTTTTTCACCAGGTTGGCTTTAATTTTTTACTGCTACTTTAATTTTTTATTTCAAGGTAAAGGAGCTTTTGCCTGCCAGATAACCTTTGTTATAAATGTGGATTTCGTATGAGCCTTTTGCAAATTCATAAGTTGGTTTCCAATTGGCGCAGGTAATGGCATCTGCTTTTTCATAGGTTACTTCCTTCAAGACGGAATATGGAATTTCAGCCCCATCGTTTGCCGCTTTTACGACACCTGACCCGGCTGCCGGCACACTGATAGTCTCACCGGAAGGGCTGATGATACGGATATAAAACTTTTCTCTCCCGGCTTCAACCAAATCATTCTGAGTTGTTTTAAAGCATATCTTGAGCCCGTCAATATTTTTAGCAAATCTTTTTGATATTTCCTTTCCTCTGGAAGAAAGCTTAAACCCTTCCACCAAAATATCCGATATTTTGATTACCGAGGCTTTATCTACCTTCTTGCTCAGGTTCAGTCTTTCCGCTTCAATGTCAGCCTTTGCAGCTTCAAGTGATTGATTCTTTGCCGCTAATTCATCATTTGTCGATCGTTCTTGATTGATTTGTCCTGCAAGTAACTGTTTTTCCGTATTCAATTCCTGATTCGTTTTGGAAAGAGCCTGATTTTCCGTCCGAAGAGCTTCAATCTGCTTTTTAAACTCTTCAGATTCGGCTTTCATACTTGCTATTTTCTCCTTGATAGCCTGATAATCCTTACTGGTCTTCATCAGAGCAACAATTCTGTCCTTTTGTTTGGTAAGTTCAACTTTCTGACTATCGATACGGGCATTTAATTCTTCATTGTCACCTTTCATTTGCTCGAGATTGGCCAAAGCTTCGTAGTAGGTTTTTTCAAGATCGGCTCTGCTTTTCTCTTTCTCAAGGATAGTTGCTTCCTGGGTTGCAATCACATTGGAATTCTGATTTTTTTGATAAAGCAAATAACTGCTTAATGTTAAAAGTAAAACAATAATAGAAATACTTACAACCTTATAAGTATTGTTACCCTTTTGCTCTTCCATATTTAATTTATTTATCAATAATTTATAAAAATGATTAAAAGTTTCATAATGTAAAGGTATTGTATTTTTAATTAATAAAATTAATGGTAAACCATGAATCCATAAATACAATATTATTACTACATTTGGTAAATTCCTTTCTCAAAATTACAAATATTTTAATATATGAATACACCCGTTGTTTTATTTATTGATATAGAGACTGTTTCTGAAACTTCTTCCTATGCTGAGTTGAGTGAAGCAAAGCAATTATTCTGGCAGAAAAAGTCCAATGCCTGGATCAGGCAGTCTGATGAGGTTAATGAAGAATTATTTGACCGGCTATATAAGTCAAAGGCAGCTATTTTCGCCGAGTTTGGCAAAATAGTATGTATTTCCATTGGTTACAACGCCTATGATCCCGCTACTAAAGACTTTACCTTCAGAATAAAATCCTTCTACGGAGAAGATGAAAAAACGCTTCTAACAGATTTTCTCAATTTAGTGACCCAGCACTTTAATAATCCAAACAAGCACACTTTTTGTGGTCACAACATCAAAGAATTTGACATTCCCTATATCTGTCGCCGTGCTTTGGTCCACGGACTGCATTTACCGGATACGCTTCAATTAAGTGGCAAAAAACCATGGGAGGTCAATCATCTGGTCGATACACTGGAATACTGGAAATTCGGTGACTTCAAACACTATATTTCTTTGGCTTTACTTGCTGATCTGTTCGGCATTCCCACCCCTAAGGATGATATTGACGGAAGTTTGGTCGGAAAAGTTTATTGGGAAGAAAAAAACCTCGGGAGGATAAAGACTTATTGTCAGAAAGACGTCTATACCGTAGCAAAAATATATAGTCACCTCAGTTCAGGAAAGTTTGTGGCAGCGGAAATGATAGTCGAGGCAGAATAGTGTTGGTTTTTAGTTTTTAGTTAAATCAACTCAGAACTCATTTACCAAAAGTCTTATCTTATTCAGCACATATACCGTCACAAACCGGATATTTCGTTCTCTGTCTCTGTTAAAATTGATCTGATAGGTTTCAGTATGACGGCCTTTCATGGCTATTCCGACCCAGAATGTACCCACAGGCTTGGACTCACTTCCGCCATCAGGCCCTGCTATCCCGGTGACGCTTACTGCCATATCGGTATTCAAGATGCGCAAGGCACCGTCAGCCATTTCACGAGCAACCTCTTCACTGACAGCACCATAGTTGTTAAGACTTTCGGAACTTACACTCAATATGAGATGTTTGATCTCATTAGCATAAGATACGATGCTACCTTTGAAATAGCCTGATGCTCCTGGTACAGACACGATTTCTCTACTAATATTTCCCCCTGTGCAGCTTTCAGCAAGTCCGAGGGTCAGCCTTTTATTTACCATCAGTTCTTTTACTGCCTCTGCAAGAGAGATCTCACCCTCACCATATACTGCACTACCAAGTCGCTCAATGATATCATCTGCTACCTGATTTACGATAGATCCCAAATTTTCTACGTCTTCTCCTCTCCCACTGACTCTGAGCCTTACCTTGCCTATATCCGGAAGATAAGCCAGACTCAATTCTTTCGGAAGGGCGGACTCGATATCTGCTATCCGACCTGCAATATCCGTCTCTCCGAGCCCGACCGTCAGCACAGTGCGCTGAATCAATCTGGACTTCCCTAAAAAGGGACGGATTAACGGCACAAAACGTCGGGAAAATAAGTGCTTCATCTCATGAGGTACACCGGGAAATGAAACCAGGTGTTTGCCCTCTCTGCAATGATACATTCCGGGTGCAGTGCCCATATCATTTTCCAGAAATGTTACTCCTTCCGGCAGCATCGCCTGAGGTTTTAAGGCATCGGTTATCTGCCTGCCCCGGGAAGCAAAATATTCAGTAAGTCTATCCCATGTAGCCTGATGAAAGACGATTTCCATCCCATAATATGCTGCCAATGCCCTTGCCGTATAATCATCATTGGTAGGCCCCAGTCCGCCTGTAAGAATAACCAGATCACACTGCCTGAATGCCCGGTCAATTGCGTCTGTAGTTGAGGCCACACCGTCCGGAATGGTCCGGTGCCCGATTACCTCTATGTTAAGGTCATTACATTGCTGCGAGATCCATTGGCTGTTGGTATCCAGAACCTGCCCTATGAGCAATTCATCACCTATTGCTATAATTATTGCTTTCATTGAATATCTATTTTGTCTGAAACCAGCACTTTAAGTGAAGCCGGTTGATTGGTAATCGTTAATTCCCTCTCCGGCAATGCGTGAAACTCTCCGTCCACCTGCAATTCCAGCGGAAATTCAGCCTTGACCATCAATCGATCAGATTGCAGACGGGTCACCCCTTTCAATGTCTGCAGTTGCCGCAGGAGAGCCGCAAGTCCAAAAACTGTAAATCCGGCTATTGTATCATAAGGAATTATCTGAACGTCCAGTAGTCCATCCTGAAGAGAGGCCTGAGGTTCGAGTGTCATGGAATAGCCCATCTCATTGCTGTTGGATATAAATATATGTCCTGAGGTAAATACCCGGCCATTACAGGTGATTTCAAGGAGTTGTGCATCTTTGATTGCATTCAGAGATGCAAGTCCCGCCATCGAATATCCCAGTAGCTTGCGCTGAGGAATCCTTTCATAGTGGCGGATCAACTGTGCCGGAAAGCCTATTCCGCAATTACTGAAAAATCTCAACTCTCCGGCAAGTGCCGTGTCAATATCTATAAAGGAGCCCTGGCGGATGATTTCCAGCGCTTTCTCCAGAGAAGAAGGGATTTTGAGATGTCCGGCAAGTCCATTACCTGAGCCCCTGGGTATAATCCCAAGTTTCACCTCTGTATGAACCATCTGTCTTGCCACTTCATTGATGGTACCGTCACCACCACATGCCACCACTATGTCAGATCCGCGGTTGACAGCCTCTTTGACAAGGATGGTTGCCTCACCCCTTCCCCGGATGACGAGCCTTTCTATGGCAAATTGGTCTGAGGGAAAAAAACCGCCGATAACTGCGTCATTGAGCTCTCTCTCTTGTGTTCCGCTGCCTGAAATGGGATTAATTATAAAAGAAATTCTCTTCATTGACTCCCCGTTTATACTGCAAATATCCTTAAAAAGAACTTCAGATAAACCTACATCTGTATTTTTGTATAAAATAAATCCAATGAGCTTTACTCACTGCCTTCAATCAATCATTTTCAAGACAATAAATCCTTTACTTCACCTTTATTGACGATGTGTCTTGTCTATTACTTCGATTTAAACCACTTTACCAAGTCCTTAAATGTTGCTTTTTTGCCATACATGAGGATGCCTACACGGTAAATCCTTGCAGAAAGCCATGCAAAAAACAGTGATGCCAGAAGCAACAGGATCAGGCTTATCAAAACCTGCCAGAAGGGCGGTTCAAACGCCATCCTCACCGGCATAACAATGGGCGAAAACAATGGTATCATACTGCTCCATACCGCCAGTTCACTATTTGGTGATTGCAAAGCAGAAATAGATATATAGAATCCAAATAAAAGCGGCATAATTACCAGAAAAGTAAGGCTTTGCCCTTCACCCTGATCATCACCCATAGACGAACCAATAGCTGCAAAAAGGGACGAGTACATCAGATAACCGAGTAAAAAGAATAGGAATATAGTAGGAATCAGCACCCACCAGTCCACTGCCTGAAGTTGTGTCAGGATGTCGCCCATCATTGAATTGGCAAGGTCTGCCTGAACGACCTCACCGGCAGGACCTGCTGCAACATTGGCAGACATATCCATTCCTCCTGAAAACAAATAAGTTATGCCAAGGATAAACAAGGGAGTGGTGATACACCACACTATAACTTGAAAGAGTCCTACGAGTCCGACTCCGAGTATCTTACCAAACATTAATTCGTAAGGCTTAACCGTACTAATCATCACTTCTACAATACGGTTGGTCTTTTCTTCCATGACACTTCGCATGATCATTGACCCGTTGATAGTCAGGAGTAAATAAAGAAAAAATCCGAAGATACCGCCTATAACGGCTGCCACTTCACTGCCACTCTCTTCCTTGCCGCTAATATTTTCATCCTTAAGCTGGATTCCTTTATCTATATTGTCCAGTTTACTGCGATCCAGACCTAATCGCTCAAGTTTTTTGTTTTTGACATTAGTCTGTATAAAGTCCTGTAAAGTTGCCTTGGTGGCAAGGTCGATTTTTTTCTTGGACTGGATTATGGGTGTATATATTGTCTCCAGATCCTCCGGAAGGCCGGGAAGGATAAGGATAGCGTCAAAGCCATGGTCAAGCTTATCCTTAGAAACACTGTCATTGGAATCAATTCGGGTAAAATTCAGGTTTGCCCAATTGTTCATATCCCGAGGAACGATATGTGTAGAATCATCCAATAAAACCTTGAAGCCTGAATCACTTTTGTACGACATAATCACCCCGATAGAGCCTGAGAATATGGCTATTATGAGCGGCATAAAGAAAGTAATCAATAAAAATTTCTTTTTAAGTGCTCTCGTAACAAACTCCCGCCTTGCGACTATCCATGTGTTGTTCATCCGGGAAAAATTTTGATTTTAACTGTATAAATGTACAAAGGTGCTAAATTACAATGATGTATTTAATTAATTATATAAAAGAATATTTTATCTTTGCGCAACTTTTTAAAAAAATCGTTAAATACCCGATAGGGAATACCGTAATCTATGGAAA